>CAZPZD010000039.1:0-21890 GCA_964590515.1 uncultured Anaerolineaceae bacterium
TGGCCGAGAGCTTCATGGCCCGGCCGATGTCCTTGGTGAATATCGAGGCCGACAGTCCGTAAGCCACATCGTTCGCCAGAGTGAGCGCTTCATCGTCGTCATTGAACGGGCTGATCGTCAGCACCGGCCCGAACACTTCGCTCTGGATGATCTCGGAATGCTGGGCGGCGTCGACCACGATGGTCGGCTCGAAGTAAAAGCCCTTGGAACTCCCCTTGGGGATTCCGCCTCCGGTCAGCACCCGGGCGCCGCCGGCCTTTGCCCGGTCGACAAAGCCCTGAACCCGTTCGCGCTGGACCGCTGAGATCAGCGGGCCCATCGCCACCCCATCGGCGAACGGCTCGCCTAACTTCACGGCCCGCATGCTCTCGACCAGGGCCTCCTGCAATGACTTGTAGCGGCCTTGGTCCACATAGACCCGGGTGGCCGCAGTGCAGTCTTGCCCGGTGTTGAAGGTCGCCGCCAGGGTCACCTTGGAAACCACCAGGTCGGCGTCTGCGTCGTCGAAAACCAGCAGCGGCGCCTTGCCTCCCAGTTCGAGGTGGACTCGCTTCAGGGTTTTGGAGGCGGTCTCCATCACTCGCATCCCGGTCCGCGGCGAGCCGGTAACGCTCACCATTCGCACGTCCGGATGCTCGACCAGCGCCTGACCGGTTTCGTTACCCCCCGTGACGATGTTGAAAACCCCATCCGGCAAGCCCGCCTCTTTGGAGAGCTCGGCCAGCATCAAGGTGGTGAGCGGGGTGGTCGGCGCCGGTTTCAGCACGACGGTGCAGCCCGCCGCAAGGGCCGGGCCGATTTTCCAGACCGCCATCATTAGCGGATAGTTCCAGGGAGTAATCTGCCCGACTACCCCGACCGGTTCGCGGCGGAAAATCGAGGTGTAGCCGGCGAGATACTCGCCGGCGTGCGAGCCGCGGACATCCCGGGCGGCCGAAGCGAAGAAGCGCAGGTTGTCGATCGTAAAGGGCAGGTCAGCTCCCAGGCTGACCATGTTATAGGGTTTCCCGGTGTTCTCCGACTCTGCTCGGGCGAACTCGGCCATCCGAGCTTCCAGCAGGTCTGCTAGCTTCCACAGGACCTTGGACCGCTCGCTGGGGGTCCGCTTCGACCAACGCCCGTCGTAGAACGCTGTCTTCGCAGCTTGGACCGCCCGATCTACATCCTCCCGGCTGCTATCCACCACTTCCGCGATCTTTTCTTCACTCGCAGGATTGAGGATCGCCATCGTTCCGCCGCCGTTAGTAGGCTGCCACTCCCCGTTGATCCACAGTTCGTAGTTCATACCGTCCTCCAGCTTCTCTGACCTCGCCCTCACTCCCTCCCCACCCGTGGGTGGGGAGAGGCTGGTGGCGAAGTCCGCCGACCAGTAGGCTATCCTGGACTAGCGACCGCCGATCACCGCGATCATACTCGTCACCCACTCGTAGTAGGGGACGCAGTCGTTAGGTCCAGGGTCTCCGGCCGGATCAAAACCGCAGGCCGCGGACGGGGTCGTCCAAAAAAGAATCTTGTCGAAGTCCGCCAGGCCGTTGGGTCCACAGCCAGCCGGTCCGAGAAGCGCATTGCCTTCACAGGCCTCCAGAACCGCCGGCACTGTCCCAAAGAAGGCGGCCAGATCGCCCTGGAGCTGTTTGTTCAAGGAGTGCTCCAGCCACTTGTACGCGCAGTTCGGGTGCGGGGCGTTGGAGTGCATCATCGTCGTATCCGCCCAGCCAGTAGCTCCTTCGACCGGGATCACGCTGGCGATCGGCGCGCCGCCGGCAACCAGCTGGATCACCATGAATGGCCAGGAGGCAGAAGCCACCACACCCTCGTTGACGAAGTCGTCCATCTGGATGTAGGCGTCGTGCCAGTAGCGGTTGACTAGATCGCGCTGGACCCTCAACAAGTCGAGCGCGGCGTTGAATTGATCCCGGGTCAGCTCATAGGGGTTTTCGATGCCGAGCTCCGGGTTGTGGTACTTCAGGTACAACGCCGCATCTGCGATGTAGATCGCGCCGTCGTAGGCCTCGATGCGCCCATCGTTTGATTGTCCGTCGCCAAAAGTCGTCTCCTCAAAGACTACGCTCCAACTCGTCGGCGGCTCCGTGAAAACTTCGGTGTTGTACATCAGCACATTGGATCCCGACTGATAGGAGGCGCCATAGTGCTCTGCCGCGCCGTCACCGTCGGTGTCCACCGTGTGCCAGGGCGCATTCTGCAGTCGTTCGTCTATAGTGCTGTAGCTGGGGACCAGGTCAATGTTGATTTCCTGCACCAGGCCGGCCGAAATCAGCCGGTTGCTGGCATCCCCGGAGGCGGTAACCAGATCGAAGCCGCCCTGGGTCATCAGCGCCACCATCTCGTCCGAGGTGGCAGCCACCTGCTGTGACACAAGGCACCCGGTCTCGGCCTCGAAGCCGGTGACCCAATCGAATTCGGGGAGGTACTCACCTCGTTCGATGTAGCCGGCCCAGGCGATGATCGAAACTGCTCCTTCACCTTCGCCGATCTCCTGAAGCGGGCCGCCCTCGGGGGCTGGCACCGCGGTGGGTGCAGGTGCGGAGATTGGGGCGGGCGCCGAGGTCGGTGCTGGCACAGCCGTCGGCGCCGGCGAAGCAGTTGCACATGCCGCCAGGCCCAGCCCGAGCACGACCGTCAACCAAAACAAGTATGAAACTTTCCTCACGTTCTCCTCCTTATGGGATTGTGGTCTAGCAAGTTAGTTGGGTCGCTATGTTTGGCTTAGATTTTTGTTGCCGGTAAGGTCTCACCTGCCTTTCATTGTGAAATGCGTCACAATTAGTCTGGACGCGGTCTAAAGCAAACGTCCCGCATAAGCGGGACGCGTTGGAAATCGGGCGGATCTGCAGCCAGGGCTGCCGGCCTTGCATGGCGGGCCGGGATCTCGGCATGGTCCTTGAATCTTGCGCGTCCGTCGGCCGGGCCACTTTCAGATGCTCACTGGTCAATGGACTGGGAGAAGAGATCTCTGGATGGGCGTTTGTAGAACGAATGATTTTAGTCGGGGGCTGTCGGAGCTGTCAAGATGTGGACGGCCGAATGACACCGAGTCAAATTCGCAGTTCGACGATGTCGCCATCGTGCAGTACGTGCTCGCGGGCGACCAGTTGCCCGTCGTACACTCCCTTCCCCCACAACCTGGCCGACCGGAGCTTGTCGTAGAAGTCGTGGTGGAGCAGCGCGGCGAACTCTTGAAGGGTGCCTCCCTTGCGCATTACGAAAGGAGTATTGAGGTCGGGTTCCCTGCCCGGCGCCCGGGAATAGATGCGCATGATCTCCAACCTCTCGAAGACCGCCATCCGCAGCCGATCCAGCCCGCGCCCCGAGCGGGCCGACACCGCGATGGAATGCCAGTCTTCATCGAGCAAGCGGCGGAAGATCTGGAAGTTCTCGTCGTCTGAGGCATCGTCGCTTTTATTCGCTACTACCAGGACCGGAAGGAAGCTCCGCCGCACTCCGTCGTCAAACCGCCCCTTCCAGCGCAGCGGATGCACTCGCTGGTCGGCCAGCAGGTTCAATGTGCGCTCGAGCTGCTGGTCCGGATCGGCGTCCAGGTCTACGACCACCAGGATCAGGTCGGCCGAACGGACCAGATCCATCAGCATGGGTTCAAGGTAGTCGCGGTCGATCGAGGGTGTGTCGATGAGCTGGATCTGTACATTCTCCACCAGCATCATGCCCGGGGTCGGGGTCCAGCTGGTGAAGGGTGCCTCCGAGACCTCCGGTTCCGCATTGGTGAGGGAAGCAAGCAGCGCCGATTTGCCGGCGTTTGAACAGCCGATCAGGACTACTCGCCCGGCGCCTTCGCGAGGAATATTCCAGGCTGGGTCTCGCCGGGCGCCCTTCTTGCGTGGTTGGGCGGCGGTCTTGAGCTTGGAAAGCTTCCGGCGCAGATCGGCCCGCAGGTGATCGGTCCCCTTGTGCTTGGGGATCGTGCCGATCAGTTCCTCGAGGCGCTCGACCTTCTCGATCGGGTCTTTGGCTTCTTTGTAGCGCTTCTCGGCCTCGAAGTATTGGGGTGGCAGATTGGTTGGCATAGGATCGGTGCCGCTTCCCGCGCGGCGGGCCGGTTTTCGGAGGGCTTTCTGCTTGGGCGGCTAAGGTGCGGGCGCGGCCGAGGGTCGGGCGGGCCCCGTCTCCTGGCTGGGTAGGTCCATTCTCAAGATGCGAAAGCTGAGCAGGAAGGCAATGGCCATCAACCCGGCCGCGACGAAAAGCGGCAACGCCGCCTCGGTCTCCGGCGACACCCCGTCGATCCGCATCTGGAGCAGTAGGCCGGCCACAATCGGGCCGATCACCAGGGTTAGGCTGTTGGATGATTGAAAGGCCCCGAGCACCCGACCCCGCATGTGCGGCGGAGAAAAGCGGCTGATGATCGAGGTCAGGGAGGGCTGGTTGATGGCGTTTGATGCGGCCAATGGGATGAACGATACCGCAGCCGTGATCGAATTGCGGGCCAGCGCGGTGCCCAAGAAAGCCAGAATCCGGGCGAAGGCGGAGACCGAGACCAGCCGCCGCTCTCCATAGCGGTTGACTAGCGGACCGACGAAGAAGCTCTGGGTGGTCACGCTGACCACTCCCACCCAGGTCAGCAGGAACCCGATGTTGCGCTCCACCGTCAGAAGTGGGAGAGCAGGAAACAGGCTGCGGCGGGCAAAGAGTGGAAAGCTCGACTGCAGCAGCGCGAAGCCCAGGAAGGCGATAAACGAGAACAAGATGATGACCCGAACGTTGGCTATGCGCAGAACGTCCATTAGCCCCCCTGTGCCGAGTCGGCTCGGCCGCGGCTGCCCGAGCGGGTGACGTTGTTCTGGCGCCAAAGTCTCCGGGAGCAGGAAAGTCGTGCCCAGGATCGAGAGCAGCGAAAAGAAGGCCGCCACGAAGAAGGGTGCGTGTTGGCTGTAGGCGGCTAGCGAGTCGATGCCGGCGGCCAGGTTGACGACCAGGCCCCCCAACGCCGGCCCGACAATGAACCCGGCCCCGAACGCGGCACTGATCAATCCAAAGCCGCGGGCCCGGTTCTTCTCGGTCGTGATGTCGTTGATGTAGGCGGTGGCAGTCGTGATGTTGCCGCCGGAAATCCCATCGATAATCCGCCCGAGGTACAGCAGGAACAGCGAGTTGGCGAAACCCAGCACCAGGAATCCGATGAAGGTCCCGATCTGGCTCAGGATCAGCACCGGCCGACGGCCAAAAGCATCCGAGAGCCGTCCCATCACCGGCCCGGCTACCACCAGCCCGGCCGAGTAGGAAGTCAGCAGCATGGTCGCTTGCAGATCGGTGGCCCCGAAAGATTCTTGGGCGTGCAGCAGCAGCACCGGGATGACGATCCCGAATCCGATCAGGTCAACGAAGACGATCGTGAACAGAATGGCGAAGCGGCGGTCCATCCTCAACCCGGACACAAGTTCGACATTATAAGGGAAAGGACCCACGCCGGATCGCCGGCCTGCGCCGCCCACCCGCGCCGCTGACTCGCGCCGGTGGCACTCTCGGTCGACCTCCGCGCTCGCCCGGCGGGCCACTTGCGCTCGACGAAAGCCGTGGTAACATTTTTGGCTGTAGGTTGCATGGAAGTTCTGTCAGGAAGTCGTGAGATCTTGGCCTGAGCGTGCGCAGCTCAGGCCGATGTGGTTAAGCACACACCCCGGCCTCCGAGAACAAGACCGGCACCTATATTTGAATCTGCCTTAAGGAGGCAAGGAAACACATGTCGGATCGAGTACAGGGTTCAGTGAAGTGGTTCAATGAGAAGAAGGGGTTTGGATTCATCGAGCGCGAAGATGGCGACGATGTGTTCGTCCACTTCTCGGCCATCTCAGGCGACGGCTTCCGCACCCTTGAGGAAGGCCAGCGGGTGGAGTTCTCCATCCAACAGGGCCCCAAGGGTCTGCAGGCAGCCGAGGTCATCAAGATCTAAGCCGGCCTGAACCTGCAAACAAAAGCCCCCGCGCGCACGGGGGCTTTTTCTTATGATCCGACCGGCTAGTCCTGCTCCACAACCCGGACCTGAAACACTCCCTGCGCCGTCAGCGGGACGGTCAACTGCTCGCCCTCTGCCGCGATCGTCATTTCGCCGCTCAGATCCTGGTGCAGCTGTATGTTCGATAGACCGGTTTGG
The DNA here is from genome assembly GCA_964590515.1 of uncultured Anaerolineaceae bacterium. Classification (GTDB taxonomy): domain Bacteria; phylum Chloroflexota; class Anaerolineae; order Anaerolineales; family E44-bin32; genus JADFRG01. The sequence continues at coordinate 6,128 of CAZPZD010000039.1, forward strand.
AGGTTGACCAGCATCGTCCCTTCCTGATCGCCGGCGAGCACATAGCCGAGCTGGAACAACCCGAAGTCCAGCATCTCCATGGAATCCGCGGTCGTGAAGCTGGAGCGGACGTCGATCCGGGCGGTCTGCTCGTCGAACCCGCGCAACGTATAGGTGGCTTTAACCGTCAGGGTCGTTAGAGCGAAGGTCTCGGTCGTAGTCGACCAGCTGTCGCCGACCCGCAACGGCTCCTCAGGGAATTGGACCACCGTGTCCCGCAGCTGGTTCTGCAGCCCCTCCCCGCCGTATTGCTGGCGGAGGGTGGCCTCCATCTGTTCCCGGGCGGCTGGATCGCTGATTTGCAAGGCCGCGATCATCTGCTCGACGAGCTCTTGCGCGCCGCGAGTCTCGAGAACCTCCCCCCGCGGCGACATCCGCAACGAGAAACCCAAGCCGATCAGGGCGCGGATGCCTTGTGCCTCCGGCGGAATCTCGGCGGGCGGATCGGCCGAGTCGTACTCCACCTGGCCCAGCACGGTGTCCTGCTCCAGGATCACCCGCTCGTACAGCAGATCCATCCAGGTGTTCCCCTCCGAATCAACCTCGGTCACCGCATAGCTGTACTGGATGCCGAGGGTCTGAAGGGTTTCGAACTGCTGGCCTTCCAGGTTTTGGATGACCTCCTGGCGGGTGAGCAGTTGGATGCGATAGGTCTCGCCGGCCTGGAGCTGGAGCCGCAGCGTAATCGGTTCGCTGCTTTGCGACGAGCCGGCTGAACTGGCCGGGGTCAGGGTCGGGTCCTCGTTCAAGAACGAGGTTGGCTTCGGCGTGTGTGTTTGCGTCGGGGTCGGCGTGCCAGTCGCCGTCGGCGGGGGTGTATGGGTCCCTGTCGGGCTGGCGCTCGGAGTTGGCGATGGAGTTGGGGTCGAGGGAGCCGCGCTCGCGCAGGCGGCGATCGCCGCCCACCCCGTGATCAACGCAATGATTGTGAGCTTCCGAATCATTGGACTGTTTCTCCCCAACCGGCGGCATTATCGCGAACGTCACGCCAAATAGAAAGCAGACCGTGAGTCGCTCGGGCGCAGCCAGGTAAGGGTACGGGCCGGCCAGTGAGTTCGCCTTGGCGGAGCCACGAGCTGTACCGGCTGCCAGTGAGACCCCCGTGGCGATCGCGAAATGGCTAGTAAGTAAGTATTTACTTTCTTCCCCTTTTGCGGTATCATGCCCCTTAGAGTGCCTTGGGCTCCCCAAGCGCTTGAAGGAGGCGAAGGTCATGGACACGACAATGAAGCAGGCTTATCGGGTTGCCCGGGAGTTGCTGCGGGATCGAGTCCGCAAGTCATCCCCTGAGACGCTTGAGATACTCGAGCAGGTCCGCCAGGCCGATGTGGTCGTCGTCGAAGGTGGCTACGATCGGATCCAGGACGTGCTGGAGATAGCCGGCATGCCCTGCACTTTGGTCAGCCCCGAGCGGTTCGAGAAATCCAATCTGCGCCCCGACCAGATCGTCTTCGTCAACTGTCCGGGCAACCTGACGCCGAAGGGGCTCCGCAGCTTGGAGGCATTCGTGCGGGAGGGAGGCTTCCTATTTACGACCGACTGGGCCTTGCGCAACGTCTTGGAGCCGGCTTTTCCCGGGTTCGTCGAGTTCAACGACCGCCCGACCGGCGACGAGGTGGTACGGATTGAACTGCTGGATCGGGAAGATCCGATGCTGAAGACGGTGCTGGACGCCAACGACGATCCCCAGTGGTGGTTGGAAGGCAGCAGCTATCCGATCCGAGTGCTCGACCCGCAGCGGGTGAAAGTGCTTATCCGATCGAAGGAGATCGAGCAGCGGCACGGCGAGTCGCCGGTGCTCGTCACTTTCGATTACGGGCAGGGCACGGTCTACCATATGATCAGTCACTTCTATCTGCAGCGGACTGAAACTCGGACGGCCCGCCACGCGAAGCCTTCCATGACCTATGCGGCCGACAAGGGGCTCGATCAGGCCGCATTGTTCCAGATCCAGGAGTTGGGCGCCGAAGAACTCACCACCGGCCAGCTCGAGAGCGCGCTGGCCTCCAATACCATCATCCTGGGGGTGCTGTTGCGGCACCAGACCCGTGGCGACCGGCGGAGCCAGCCCGATGAGTAAACGTGACCGGGTGCATACCCCGGAGAGCATCAAGGCTGCCGCTCACCCTACCCGGCAGACCCTGCTTCGATTTCTCAAAGAGCGCGACCACTCTACTATCGAGTTGGAGCAGCGCACCGGCGAGAGTCGATACAACCTGTACCACCACTTGCAGAAACTGCAGGAGGTCGGGTTGATCGGCTCCCGCCTCTCGGACGGCCGGGCCAAGACCTACTACCTGGCCGACGAAGGCCTAACCGGGGGGCAGTTCTACCAGTTGGATCGCTCTCGGGTCCATGATCCCGGCAAGCTGGATCAAGTCCTCGAGGCCCTGTCCGAAGCCATCGGCCGGGAAATCCCCGACCCGCAGCAGGTGAAGAGCCTCTCCGTTTTCGTTGAATACACGGACCCCAAAGGCGGCTGACCCCCGGCGAATTCAGGGCGCGGACCGCCGCTCCGAGGCTCTATAATCAGCATTCGGAGCGGAGCGCCCCACCATCAACTGCCCGACCTGCAGCACGTCCAACCGAGCGGGAGCGAGTTTCTGCAAGCAGTGCGGCACGCTGCTCCTGGCGGAATGCCCCCGCTGCGCGGCGGTCCTGGCGGACGCCGCGGTGTTCTGTGACAACTGCGGCCTGAAACTGGCCGACGCCACCCGTCTCGACAGCTGGGACCCCCGGGCCAGCTCCGCACAATCCCAGCCTCAAGCCGCTGAAACCGCTCCATCGATATTCTCAGCGTCCGCGCCCGACCCCGCTCCGGCACGACCGCGACCCGTGAGTCAGGTCGTCCAATCCGACTCCGACCTGGCTCAGTTCATCCCAAAAGAACTTCAGGCCCGGCTGGCCGAGGCCCGCAACCGCGGCGAGATGGTCGGCGAGCGACGGGTGGTGACCATGCTGTTCGCCGATGTCAAGGGCTCCACCGAGGCTGCGGAGAACCTGGACCCGGAGGATTGGGGCGAGGTCATCAACGGGGCGTTCGAGTACATGATCAAGCCGGTCTACCGGTACGAGGGGATCGTCGCTCGGCTGATGGGGGATGCCATCCTGGCTTTCTTTGGCGCTCCAATCGCCCATGAGGACGACCCGCAGCGCGGCATCTTGGCCGGGCTGGAAATCGTAGCCGGCATTCATCCCTACCGCGAAATCGTGCGGCAGCGATTCGGGGTGGAGATCGAGGTGAGAGTCGGGATTAATACCGGCCTGGTCGTCGTCGGCGCTGTCGGCTCCGATCTGCGGATGGAGTACACCGCCCTCGGGGACGCGATCAATCTGGCCTCTCGGATGGAACAGACCGCTACCCCGGGCACGGTGCAAGTAGCCCACGACACGTACAAACTGGTCAAGACCCTCTTCGACTTCGAGGAGCTGGGGGCCATCGAGATCAAGGGCAAGGCCGATCCGGTGCGGGCCTACCAGGTGCTGGGTCGGAGGGAAATCGTGGGCCGGGCCCGAGGGATCGAAGGATTGCGGGCGGAACTCGTTGGCCGCCAGGAGGAGATGCAGACCCTGCGCGAGCTCATCACCGATCTCAGTCAGGGCGTCGGGCGGATTGTCTGCCTAGTGGGCGACGCCGGACTGGGCAAGAGCCGCTTGATCAGCGAGGCCAGGGAGATCTTCGATCAGCTGGTCGGCCCCTCCGGCGACTGGTTTGAGACCGGCACCCTTTCCTATGAGTCGAACCAGGCCTATGGGATGTTCCAGCGTTTGGTGCGGCGGGTGAAAGGCATCGCCTACGACGATCCTCCAGCCACTATTCGCCAGGAGCTCGAGTCTCTGGTGGAAGGCCTTGGCCAGGAGCGCCGGGAAAGCGCTTCACAAGTCCTTGAGGCCCTTTTTGGGCTGGATGGGTTCGAGCGCGGACTGCCACTGGAGGGCGAGAGCTTCAAACGCGAACTCTTCGAGGCGGTCCAGGAGTGGTGGAAAACCCGCTTCGCCTCTCGACCCACCGTACTCGTCTTCGACGACATGCATTGGAGTGACGCGGCTTCGATTGAGCTGCTGCTTGGGCTGCTGCGCCTTACCGAGACGGTCCCCCTGATTCTGCTGTGCGGAATGCGCGCCGAACGTGGCTCCCCGGCCTGGCAGCTCAAGGCTGCAGCCGATGAAGCTTTTCCCCATCGCTATACCGAGCTGAACCTTCGGCCGCTCACTGACGATGAGAGCAGCGAGCTGGTGAACCGTCTGCTTGCGATCGCCGAGATTTCGGTCACGCTGCGGGCCAGCATCCTCGAGCGCTCAGCCGGCAATCCGTTCTTCATCGAGGAAGTCGTTCGGACCCTGATCGAAAACGGGGCGATTGTGTCCGAGGAGCGAAGCGTAGCTGGCGAGCTGCGGCGGTACTGGCGATCGACCAGCGAGGCGGCTGATTTTGCCATCCCGGATAACCTGCGCTCGCTGCTTTCGGCCCGGATGGATCGGCTGGAGGAGGCCACCCGGGCAACCCTGCAGATGGCTTCGGTGATCGGAAGGAACTTCTACTTGCGGGTGCTGCAGGCGGTTGACGAAGGCAATTCCGATTTGGACAAGAACGTCGGGGCCTTGCTGCGGTTGGACATGATCCGGGAGGCCGCCCGGCTCCCGGAGATCGAATATGCCTTCCGCAATCCGCTCACTCAGGAGGCCGTGTACAAGACCATCCTGCTGAAGCGCCGGCGCGAGTTCCATCGCCGGGTTGGGGAGGCCATCGAAGCCCTGTATCCGGAGCGGCGGGAGGGGCTGTACGGCCTGTTGGCCCACCACTTCGCCCTCGCCGGTGATCAAAAGCGGGCAATCGAATACTCGCGCCAGGCCGCCCGGAAAGCGCTATCGGTATATGCCTACGGCGATGCGGTGCAAAACCTGCGGGCCGCACTCGATCTGCTGCCGACCGGCGAGCAGAGCGAGATTCAGTGGGTGCTACGCGAGGAGCTCGGCGACGTCTATTGCTTGTTGCGGGACGGGACCCCGGCGATTGGGGAGTTCCTCCACGCCCTCGAGATTTGGCGGACTTTGCCCGATTCGGATCCGATGGCCGAGGTGCGATTGCACCGAAAGGTCGTCCAGGTAGTCACCGGCTTGAAGTGGACCGTGAGTCTTGATTCTATGAAGGTGGCCAAGCAGGCTCGCTTGGCCTCCCGCACCCGGCTCATCGAGCAGCTTGGGCCCCTGGGAGGGGCTGCGCCGCATCTTGAAACGGTCCGGGCGCTCGTTGCGCTTTCCACCGACGCCTGGCGGATTGAGGACCCCCCCGATTGGGAGGCGGCCCAGCGATTCGGTGAGGCCGCGGTGGACTTGGCGAGTGGGCTTGAAAGTCTTGGCGACCTATCCCTGGCCTATGGCGCGCTGGGCAACGTGTTGGATGGGCGCGGCCGGCTGCGCGAGTATCTTCAAGTGGCCGAGCGCCGCCTGGCAATCTGCCGCAGGCCGGAGTTCAACGACCTTCGAGAGCAGATCGAGGCGCTGCGGGCACTTGGCTCTTCCCTGATGAACGTTGGCGAATACGCCGAGGCCCTGCCCCATCTGGTCGAAGCCGAGGCGCTCGCCAACCGGGTGCGGGCGACCGATCAAATCATCAATGCACTGGGGCTTCAGGCCCAGTGCCTGTTCCGGCTTGACCGCTGGGATGAAGTATTGGCGGTCGAGGACAAGTGGCGCGATCTCGAACGGCGCCACACTCGCGAACAGTTGGGTCCGACCTGCTTCTTCGTCGCCCTCAGCGCCAGTGTCCACGCCCGGCGGGGCGACCTGGAGCTGGCGAGTTCCTACGCCAAGGAGTCGTTCGATTTCATGGTCTCGGTGTCCGGCCAGCTCGAGCATTGGCAGCGCAATCACTTCTACTGACGGTCGCTGCCGCTGCTGGCTTTGGGCGAGTTCGCCCTACTCAGACAACACATGGAACAATCGCTCGAAACACCGGGCCAACCGATCAAGAACGGAAGCATGGCCCACGAGCACAGTGTATACATGATGCTGGCCGACTCCGCGGCTCAAGCCGGCGACGAGCCAGGCTTGCGCAAGTACGCTCCGCTGCTGGAGGAATTGGCCCTCCGCGACCAACACCGCCCGTACCTGGCAGTCGCCCATCGGGCCTGGGGCGTCGCACATCGGCTGGCGGGAGAACATGCCGAAGCCGAAATGCGGTTGAACAAGGCTTTAGAGCTGTTCGAAGGACTGCAGGCCCGCTGGCAAGTTGGCCGGACTCTAGCCGAATTGGCCGCGCTGGCTCAGGCGAGGACTGACCCGGATCGAGCCGAGGCCCACCTTACGCTTGCGCTGAGCTATTTCGAGGCGATGGGCGCGACCCCAGACGTAGAGCGGACCCGCCGGGCGCTCGAAACGGTCCGCTAGCCCGGAAATTGCCTCTTGCACTCGGAGACTAATGTGGTATATTAATGGATTGTAGGTTGCGAGCAAGTTCTGTCTGGAAGTCGAAAGATCACGGCCCGGGCGAACGATGCCTGGGCCGGATTGGTTAACCACATGCCCGACCACCGGGAACGAAGCAAGCACCACAAATCTGTATTGCCTTAAGGAGGCAAGCAACATGACTGAAAGAGTTACCGGTACGGTCAAGTGGTTCAACGACGGAAAGGGCTATGGATTCATCGCCCGTGAAGGCGGAGACGACGTCTTCGTTCACTTCTCGGCGATCCAGGGCAACGGCTTCCGCTCTCTCCAGGAAGGCCAGCGGGTGGAATTCACCATCCAGCAGGGCCCCAAGGGATTGCAGGCGGCCGACGTCACGGTAGTCTAACTAAGACACCGCCAAGAAAAAGGCCCCCGCTAAGCGGGGGCCTTTTTTTTTGTTCGCTCCGCGAGCTAGTCTCTAACGGCTCTTGAGTACCCGATCATGCAGCAGCGTCGCCGCTAGGCCCCCGATCACCGGCCCGACCAAGTACACCCACAGATTCGCAAAGTTGCCGCTTGCCACGGCCGGCCCGATCGTCCGGGCCGGATTGAGCGACGCGCCGGTGAGCGGGCCGCCCATCAGGATGCAGAAGGCCAACGTCAGCCCGATCGCCACCGGAGCCTGGTTGCCGGCCTTACCACTGACCGCAGTGTTGTAAATCGTGTTGACGAGCAAGAAAGTCAGCACCGCTTCGACAACCACCCCTTGGATCGGTGAGACATTGCCCGCCAAGACCGTCGCGCCCAGGCCACTGCCGGTTCCCCCGAGAACGAAGCGGAGCACAAATGCTCCCGCGATCCCGCCCAAGAGCTGGACCACTATGTAGCCCGCCGCCTCGGCCGCCTTGATCTGCCGGCCGAACCACAGCGCGATCGTCACCGCCGGGTTGATGTGGGCCCCCGAAATCGGGCCGTAGGCCGCCACCACCGCCAGCAGCACCAGCCCGTGCGCCAACGCCACACCGACCAGGCCCCCCGCTCCAATCGCCCCCGCCCCCGCGCCAATGAAAACCAGCGCAAAGGTCCCGACAAACTCAGCCGTCAATGCTTTTGTGTTCATGCTCTCCTCACTCTGTTAGTTAATGCGAGACCAACCCTATTACCATGCTGGCCCGCTCACGGTCAGCCATTACAACCCAGGTTGGGGGGGAATGGTTCCGTCCCGTCCTCTCGAGGCCTCGATCGATAGAAGGCGGACCGCCAGATCCGCAGCCGGCTCTATCCGGCCCGGAGCCTGCGCCGAAGCCAGCTAAGGCACTCTCCGGGCGTGCCTAGCTTGAAGGGCATTCCGCTCACCACCCGGTCATTCGCCAGAAAGTGCTTCTGGTCCAGGGTGACAAAGAACTCCACTTGCGCGCCGAGTGCGGCCGCCAGAATGTCCGCGTCCCCCGGGTGGCCGGCAAGGTTTCGGGTCAGAGCAAGCTGATCTTCGCTGGGAGGACCAGCAATACTGAATTGGGCTCGATCGAGAACGAGGGCCAGCGTCCCTACTGCTTCCGGAGCTTTGGCGCGCAGCGCGCCCTCCAGCTCCTGCAGGGCCAGTCGGCTCGTCAGCAGCGCGATTGCCCCGGCCTCTCCCAGCCCGAGCAGCACTCGACCCCCGCCCCGGTCCGACCAGATCCCCGCGAAAATCGCACCGGTGTCAAGAAAGATCCGGATCCTGGCCACCATACCGCTCTCTCTGTTCGCGGAGGATTCGCAGCATCCCCTCTAGATCCTCGCCTTTCTCAAGCAGCGATTTGGTGATTCTGGTGGATAGCTCATCAATCTGGGTCGAACGGGGGCTGAGCACGAAGACTCCTCCCAGATCGAGCAGCGTGAACGAATCCCCGGTGTCCAACCCGTATTGCTCCCGGAGCGACTTCGGGAGCGTCAAGACACCCCGCTGACCCAGAGTAAGCGTGACCTCTGTCGCCATCAGTCCTCCTGACTATCAGTATAGCTGATGATCAGTATATCTGGAGCTCAGTCGACTGTCAAGGGGAACGCCCCGGTTCGCGGCCGCTGGCCGCTGGAGCGCGCAGCACGAGAGGGCATAACTAGCCTCGTTTGGGGAAACTAAGGCTTGACGAAGGTGCCGTCTCTCAGCTCAGCGAGCGCGGTCCGAATCTCGTCCTCGGTGTTCATCACGAACGGCCCGTAGGGCACGATCGGCTCTCCGAACGGAGCGCCGGCGATTAGCATGAAGCGAGCTGGCGAGTCGCCGACCGCCCGGGCCCGGATCAGATCTCCCTCTCCAAAGACGGCCATTCTTACCGAGCTGACCGGCTCCGCGGCTTCGTCCGGCCCGAACTCACTCGTGCCCTCGAAGAGGTAGGCCACCACCGTGTGGCCCGGGCTCACCGGCAGCTCAAACTGGGCGCCGGGGGCGAGGGTAACATCCATGTAGATCGGCCGGGCGGCGATTTCGGTCACTGGCCCTCGAATACCCGCGAATTCCCCCGCTACGACCCGCGCCGTCAATCCATCCTGCTGAGTTGCCGGTATCGTGTCGGCGTTGACCTCCTGATAGCGGGGCACCCCCATCTTTTGCGCTGCGGGCAAGTTGACCCAGAGTTGGAAGCCATCCACCCGTCCGCTCGGCCCGCGCTTCGGCATCTCCTCGTGCATGATGCCCCGCCCGCTCGTCATCCACTGCACGTCCCCCGGCCCGATCACGCCCACATTGCCCAGACTGTCGCGGTGCCGGGTGTTGCCTTCCAGCATGTAGGTGACCGTCTCGATGCCCCGGTGCGGGTGCATCGGGAAACCGACAATCGGCCCCTCGATTGGATCGTTGAACGCGAAATGGTCGAACAGCAAGAACGGGTCGAACGGGTTCTCCCGGCTCGGCCCGAACGACCGCCGCAGGAGCACCCCGGCGCCTTCGATGACGAACTGCGGGTCAATGACCTGCTTGATCTGGCGAGGCGATTGGGCCATGGCGAGATCATACCAGCTACAATTCGGGCCTGGACTCGACCTACCAAGAGGCGGAGAGATGAGGAGATCAAGCATGGGAGCGACCCTGGGTATGTGGGTCGCGATCGGGATCGCGATCGGCGCTGCGATCGGGGTTGCAACCGACGAGCTTGGACTCTGGCTCGGGATTGGAGCAGCCCTTGGTGTGGCGATAGGCGCGGCCATGGGGGCCGGAAGAGGCAGCAAGCCTCAATCCGGATAGGGGCCGGTGCCGGTCAGCCAATGGATAGCTGACCGAACGCAGCGACTACCGCGACCTCCGGCGCGTCGCCGTAATCCGATCTGACAAGAGGCTGGGGTGCCGAAAACTAAACTGCTCGCTCTCGCGCTTGTCACCGCGCTGAGCCTGATCGGATGCACTGCCCTCAGCCCGGCCGGCCGCGCATCGAATCCGGCCACAACCCCGGCCGCTCCCGCCCTCCCCTACTCGCGGCCGACGATCTCGGCTCCGACCCAAGCTCCGGTGGAACCACGCGAGGACACTCAGAGCCTGCTCGACCGGCTCGGCGGCTACCCCTGCCCAGACAGCGACTTCACCTGTGTGAGCCTAGCCGCCCCAGAAGATCACTTCGACCCCGCCAACACCGAAACGATCGGGGTGACCTTCGGCGTCCTTCCGGCCAGCGGCGATCGCAAGGGCATGTTCGTCACAGTCGTCGGCGGTCCGGGGGGCTCGGGGCTGGCGGTAGCCGACTCCTACACCGCGACCTTCGACCCGGCCATCACCGAGCATTTTGATCTCGTGTTCTTTGACCAGCGCGGAGTCGCGGCCTCGGGCGGGCTGCAATGCGTGACTGCAGCCGCGGCCTTCTATCGGTCTGACTGGGACGCCGCGACCCCCGCCGGCGAGGCCGCCTTGGTCGAGACCGCGCACGGCTTCGCGCAGGATTGCGTCGGCGAGCTTGGAGGCGGCGATCTGCTCCCGTACCTCGGCACCGAACAGGCCGTCGAGGACCTGGAGCTTTTCCGCCAGACGATGCAGGACGAACGATTCTGGCTGTACGGCGAGAGCTATGGCAGCCAGTTCGCCCAGACCTATGCAACCGCCCACCCGCAACGGCTGGCCGGGCTGATCCTGGATGGGCCGGTGGACCTGACCCTCACCGGACTCGAGTATCTCGAGGAGCAGGCTACCGCGTTCAACATCGTCTTGCTGATGACCCTCGACGCCTGCGCGAGTGACCGGGCCTGTGCCGCCGATCTGGGGGGCGACCCGGTCGGAGCCTATGACGATCTGGCGGCCCGCCTCGCCGGCGGCCCGCTCAGCTTCGAGTTCCGACTGCCGTCGGGCGGCCTCGCCGAGCGCACCATCTCCTTCGCCGATCTTGAAACCGCCGCCGCGAGCTACCTCTATTCCGAGACCGCCCGCATGTTGTTCCTGCGGGCGTTAGCAGCGGTCGAGTCCCACAGGGACCTGGCTCCGCTGGCGCGGGTGTTGTACGACTCGCTGGTCCTCGATCCAGAGACTTTGGAACCCATCCCCGACCCCACCTTCTCGGATGCGATCTATTACGCAGTCGAGTGCAACGATTACGACTACGGCCCGGCCGATGAAACCCTGCGCGCCGGCGACACCATCGACTTCGCCCTTCCCCGCTTCGCCTCGATCTTCTACGGCGACTTGGCTTGCGCGTTCTGGCCCGACGACGGGTTCGATCCTGGCCGACCCTCTCCACTCATCGCCGAAGGCATCCCGACCCTGGTGATGGTCGGTACCGCCGATCCGGCGACTCCGATTGGCAACGCCCGGAGAATCTTCGAGCCGCTTGCCGACGGCTACCTGGTTGTCGAGGAGGGCGGCCCGCACGTGATCTTCGGCTGGGGAAACCCTTGCGTGGACGACCTGGTCACGGCCTTCCTGGTGGAAGATACGATGCCCAGCGACCGCGAGACGACCTGCGAGGGGGTTGTGATCGACCCCTACCTGCCCTTGCCACCCAGCGATGTATCCGGGTTCGCAGACGTGCTCGATGCGCTGATCTCAGTCGACGATGAGATCTACTACCTTCCCGAGTACTACTATTGGGACCTGGTGACTCCGACCGCGGTCGGCTGCCCGTTTGGCGGCACCCTCAGCTTTGAACCCTCAATGGTCGGAGAGAAGCTCTCATTCGTCGATTGCGCGTTCACCGGAGGGTTCCTGCTGAACGGAAGTGGCGTGTACGATTACGACGCGGAGCTCTTCACTCTGGACGTGTCAGTGACCGGCGCCGCGCAGGGGTCGCTGGTCTACACCCGGGAGGGCGATGGCTCCCTCCGGGCGGTCGGCGACTACGCGGGCGAAGCGGTCGACCTATCGGGCTAGCGGTTCCGTTCGACCGCGAACACCACTGCGAACTCGTCCCGGTAAACCTCGGTCAGCTCAGGGTCCTCCTCCGCGGCTCGGAGAAATCGCTTGTGCTCGAGATCGGTGAGCACATAGTTCGCCCCGAAAGAATCCACGATGGCCGCTGACAGATCCTCGGACCTGCCCTGCGTGAGATCGACCCACAGCTCATAGAGATCGGGATCCTGCAGCTGCAGGTAAGTCGGGTCCAGGCCGAGCGTGTAGGTATTGTGGGTGTTGTAGTAGAAGAGCCGGGGGAAGTCGTCCCAGTCCGTCTGGAAAACCCGGGCGCCTGCGGGGGTGTGTGATTCGAGCCAGGCTGAAGCCGCCTGGTAGCGCTGCGCCGGTTTCGACCCTTGGGCGCTCTCGATCGATGCGCCGAGGTTCAGCCACAGACCCAGCCCAAGCCCCAGCGCAGCCAACCCCGGCAGCAGCACTCTACGCCTTGCCCCCTCGAGAAGCGGGGCCCAGGCGAACGCGGCGAAGATCAGGGCGAAGGCCGGGAAATACTCGACGAACCGCCGAGCCTGGAACAGCATCAGCCCGACCGCCACGCTGAAGAGCAGCGCGGTCGCTGTTTCGACCCGCATCCGGCGGCCGGCCAGGCCGAGGGCAAACACGCCGGACACGAATGCCAACAACCCAAACCCCGAGTTGCTTAGCAACTGGCCCGTGTCGTAGGGATACCACTCGCTGCCTACGTTGACACTGGTTGCGTCGGCGAGCTTGGGGAGGATGTGCCGGGCGATGAAGAGCAAGTTATCGGGGAAATAGGGATTGATCACCAGGCCGAGCAGGATCCCCATCCCGGCGTACCCGAGCGGCGCCGGGCGCACCCGCCCGCTCACCAGCCACTCCGCCGCGACATAGCAGGCGGATACCAGCAGCAGCAGGGGAAATGCGTCATAGAGCCAGACGTAGACAAAACCCAACACAACCAAGCGCCGATGCTGGCCGCTGAGCAGCCAACCCAGCGCCAGGACCAGGATGGTCAGTGAGACCGACTGGGCCCGCGGCATGCTCATCCGGAAGATGAAGGCCTCCGAGACGGCGAGGGTCCCGAGCGCCCAGAGCGCGGCATGCGCTACCGCCCGTCGGCGGAGCATCCACCAGATTGCGACCACGGCCGAGGAGGCGAAGAGCACGCTCGCCGACTTGGCGCCGGCGATGAGATCGCCGAAGGTGAATGGAATCAGAAGCGCGTGGAATAGAAAGTGATGGTCGACGAATTGATCGGGATTGAGGATGGTCAGCGGAAGCCAGACGAAGTCCGGCTTGAGACCTACGGACTGCATTAGTGCGGCAAGCTTGATGTGGTAGTAGCCGTCGTTGCCGATAATGCTGGGGGTCGAGAACTGCACGATGGCGTGGAAGCCGATGGAGGCTGCGCAGAGCCCTGCAAGGGTCGCCCAGTCTCGCAAGCCGACCCGAGTGGGCAAGCCCACACGCAATCGCAGACCCCTCCAGCGACTTCGGAGGTTGCCCGCCTTCGTGGCGACCGACTGCACGCCGCCTGCCATTGTTTCGTTTGACACCGGAGTCCGGAGATCCCCCTTCCGACCGCTGCTGGACGCTAAGGCGGGGCGCACCAGCGCCCCGCCCGTCGGTCCATTGCTAAGAATGACCTCCGCTAGTCCTAGTTGTCATTTTCGTTTTCGTTCTCGTTTTGATTTTCGTTCTCGTTTTCGTTCTCATTCAGGTTCTCGTTGGCGTTCTCGTTCGCGTTGTCATTCGCGTTCACGTTCTCATTGTCATTCTCATTCCCGTTGTCGTTCTCGTTCAGGTCGTCGTTATCGTTCTCATTCTCATTCTCGTTGGGGTTCTCATTCGTATTGAGATTATCGTCAACATTGTCATTCTCATTCTCGTCGATTCCGTCGTCATCGAGGCTTATCCCCTGGTTCGTGACTTCCAGGGCGCTCAGCAGCGCCGCTTGCGCCTCGGTTGGAACCGCGGCAGCGAAGTCGCTCAACAGGCTGGCATAGCGCGACAACGCCTCCGTCACGGCGGCAGCCAGCACCTGGGCATCGACGGGATCGCTTTGCGCGACCGCTCCCAGTCCCGCGATGGCCGCCTGGATATGAGCCTCAAAGGCCTGCGCCACGTCGGCCAATTCGTCGAATCGCCCGGCTTCGATGAGCCCCGCCAATTCCTCAAGGCGTTCTTCGGCGAACCGCAGCTCCAGCCTCGCGTCTTTAGCCTCGCTCAAGGACAGAGCAAGCTGCGCGCTCTCCAGACCAGTCTTGACCGAGTGCAGCAGACTGCCTGGCAAGGCGCCTTGGGAAGCATAGGCGGTCGCCACGGTTGCCCCAAGCAATACGACGACCACAATCGCCGCCGTTGCCAGGCTGAAAGCCGGTCCCATTCTCTTGTTCATGATAGAAATCTCCTTTGCTTTGAGTTGTTCGATCCATCCTATGAGACGGCGAACCGGCGAAGGAGATACGGCCTGACCAAGTTCCCTGGCCTCGGCAAGGAAACGAGCCCGACCACGCTCCACGGCATGGGGGTCTCGCAGCGGCGTGTTTTCTAATGTACGAAGGCGAGCGATCTCGGGGGAGCTGTCATTCTCGTGTTGTTCCAACATCAAACCTGCTCCTGCTCTTCCATCAGCCGCTTTAGGGCAGCCAGTGCCCGGTGCTGGAGCGACTTGATCGCCCCAAGGGATTTCTGCAGGGCCGCGGCCACCTCTTCGTTCGAGAATCCTTGCAAGTACCTCAGGACGAGCACCTGACGCTGGTCCGACGTTAGCCGAACCAGGGCCAACCGTACTTGTTCCCGTCCCATACGTTCCTTCATGATCTCACTTGGCTGGCTGCCGCTGGCCGCTGGAAGCTCAGGATCAAGGGGCAAGGGGTCAGACGCTTGGCGGCGGTATTGATCGACAATCCAGTTGTGCGCCACCCGAAAGAGGTACGCTCTGAGCTGCTGCTGGGGCCCTCCGCCTCGGTGCAGCGCGTGCAGGAACCGGGCGTACGTCTCGGCGACGCAATCTTCTGCCAGCTGGCCATCGCCAAGCAGTCGAAACGCATAGCGGAACAGCTCGGTGCTGTGGCGGGTGTAGATTTCACTCAGCGCACCTTCATCCAAGCGTCGGGCGCCGGCAAGCAAGGCCTGGTCATCAATGGTTGCGTTCATGTATTGAGACGGTGAAAGGCCGATTTCGGTGCGGGCCACCCGTTGGAGACCTGGCCGCTCACAGTTTCACCGGTTGTTGAGATGGGTTGGCGACCCACCTCGATTCATACGCCCCAAGCCAGGAATCTGGATCTACCTTCTAGGCTCAGGAGCGGGCAGATTATACCGGCCCCGGCCGGGTTACGGCTCGGCAAGCGACGGTACTCCTGGGCTATCGCCTCGTCGCGACTTCGGAGCAACCTTCTATGTATGCTTTGTCAAGAAGGCCGGGACAGGGAAGTTCCGGCGCAACACGACCGCCTTCGCTCGATGTCAAGACGAGGAATCCGCATGCACGCGTCACCCACTTCACGCGCTCTGCTGATCGCTGTCAGTTCGCTCGTGCTTGCCGGCCTGGCCTGCCAAGCGGGCACCTCGACCGCGTCGCCTTCCGATTCAAGCCAACCGCCGCCGGCATCCCCCTCGGCCTCGGTCTTCGACACCGATCGGACGGCGTACGGATTCTTCCCGAGTCCGCCGGAGGCCAGCCTGGAGGCGGTGCTCAATCACTTCAAGGCATTGGGCGAACATGGAGACTTCATTCTCGTACAGCCGAACATCCCCTGGGAAGAGTTCCGGGCCGGTGTCGAGGGGGAGTCAACCCAGCGGACCGACCTCAAGAATCAGATCGTGCTTGCCCAGCAGAATAATCTGGGGTGGATCTTCGTCGTCGATCCACTCAACGGCTTGAACCGCAAGGAGTTCTTCGGTCTGCCAGCGGGCTGGCAGGCCAGCTTCAGCAACCCAGATGTCCGGGTTGCATTCACCAATTTCACATTGTGGATCGTGCGCGAGTTCCAGCCCCGCTAC
>CAZPZD010000040.1:0-3318 GCA_964590515.1 uncultured Anaerolineaceae bacterium
AGGCAAACCCTGGCCGTGCCTGCTTTCACGACCGATGTGGCCTTGAAAATCATGCCGTAACCTAGGAAGGGTAGATTCTGATGATCACCCGCCGACCGGTTCTTCCTTTGATGAGAGTGTCGCTTTTCCTAGTCGCGGGCGTGATTCTGACGTCCTGCGGCTCGATCCCCACGCCTGCAGCCGGCGCAAGCGCCTTGCAGCCGCCCACACATACCCCCGTGCACGTCACACTCGCCCATGCAACACAGGTCAACCAGACAACACCGTTGCCCGGGGCTCCTCCACAAGCTGGGCAGACTTCCGCCTGGATCGCCGCCGACGCGCATCTGCACGGCCACGGCTGTGGCGGGCAGCGTAACCCCCGGGATCTGTATGACCTCTTGCAGCCTGCATCCCTCGATATTGCTTCTGCCCTGGTGTGGGGGCAGGGCTATGACGATGACCGCCCGTTCTTCAGCGGGCAGGACTGGGAGGGGTCTACATCGGATCGCATCGTTCACTACGATCTGGAGGTATCTGGGTTTGCTGCCGCCCTGATGGGCCATCAGGTGATCCTGGGGCTCTCGTCGCTTGATTTCCCCAATCAACTTTCCAGCCTGCCGATTGCCGACTGGGCGCAGGAACAGGGCGCGGTGGATGGTTTTGCCCACGCTGGAACCTGGCCCTCGGGAGGCGCCTTCCCAGTGGCGGGGCGTGGTGATGTTCCCTATGAAGCACCAATCCGTGCCGGCCTGGGAACGCTCGGTTTCTTGGAAATCGAGCAGACCATGGGGCACGACGGACAATGGTCGAACGGCATTGCGGCTTGTGGTATCCACTCCTAAACAGCGGGGTTGTCATACCGATTGTGGGCGGCAGCGATTACCCCTGCCTGCCTGACGGCCCGGGTTCAGCCCGCACGCTTTTCCCGGCAGAAGCGGGCAGCGGTTATGCGGGCTGGCTTAACGCGATCCGTACCGGACAAACAGTCGTCGCCGGGAATCGTCCTGGCTGGCTGGACATCACTGTCAACGGCCGGCGAATGGGTTCGGTGCTGGATGTAGCTTCGGGTGAACAGGTCGGGGTCGTCGTGGAGGCTAACCTGATGGAAGCAGGGACGTTGGAAATCGTCGTCAACGGTACGGTACAAGAGTCCGTCCCGGTCGGGGCAGGCGAAACGCAGACGACCTTCGCACTCCCTCTGACCACCAGCGCCTGGATTGCCGCTCGCGCCCCGGGTTTCCACACCAGTTCGGTCTACGCGCGCGTGGATAGCAAGCCGATCCGTCCCTCGGCCTCGAACGCCGATTACTTCGCCCGCTACATTGACGACCTGCTGCGGCAGATTGATACCGGCGCATTCACCTATCATGACTACAACGCCGAGCAGATTCGTGCTGAATTCGCCGCTGTTCGTGACCAGTACCTGGCCGCCCGTGACGAGTTCGCCCGGCGCGCGGCAGAAGCACAGCCCTGACCGGTGTGCTAGAAGCCAGGCAGACCTCGGAGGGCCCCATGGGCGTCGGCACCGCCTGCGGCTGAATCAAATCCTGGGGAAGACCGGCTGAATCCACGCCGCGTCTGCGTCTCGGTTCGGATGAGGAGGGTGGGATGGGGCTGACGAAGCTCTTCTACAACACCACGTACCGTTATTTCCGCGCGCCGTGGGACATCGGGCCGCGGCAGGAACTCGTCGAACTTGTCGAAAGCGGGCGGCTCCGGCCGGGCAGGGTCATCGACCTGGGCAGTGGCACGGCCAGCAACTGCGTCTTCCTCGCCCAACGCGGCTTCGAGGTCACTGGGCTCGACTACTCCCCGGCGGCGATTGAGTTGGGCCGTCGGCGGGCGGAGGAAGCTGGCGTGTCGGTGAATTTCCTGGTGGACGACTTGACGAGGTTGCAGCACGTCAACGGGACCTATGACCTGCTCGTGGACTACGGAACACTGGATGACCTGGTCCCGCGGGATCGCGACCTCTATGTGCAAAACGTGCTTCCGCTCACCCGCCCCGGGAGCCTCTTTCTAATGTACTGCTTCGAGTGGCGCCTGGCTTGGTGGGAGCGGGCGATGATCCGCCTGGGTTTCTTCGGGGCGATGGCGCTCGAGCCGGGCGAGGCCGAAAGGCGCTTCGCAGAGCACTTCGATATCGAGCGCGTCGCAGAAGGCCGGAACGAGCGCGGTTGGCCGCGCGGATACGCGGTCTACTTGATGAGACGCAAGGAGTGAAGGGCGACCCGGCGATGGGCAGCGGGGGCCGTTCCCGACCCGGCGCGGCTTGGCCATGGGATCGCGTGGGCGCCGCTGCGACAGGAGTCGGGGAGAGTAGAATGACTCCAACCTTTCGTCAGGACCCACTTCGCCGTTTCGGCGCCCCCTTCGCCCGTTGGATGTTGTGCCGCGAGTGCGCGCCTCGGGGTGAGCGGCCGGAGAAATGACGAACCGTGGACATCGACGCCTATCTGCAACGAATTGATCATCGAGGCTCGGTCACGCCCAGCTTCGAGTGCCTCTACGCCCTGCACCGAGCCCATTTGCGGACTGTCCCGTTCGAGAATCTGGACATTCACCTGGGGCGACGCATTGCCCTCGACGAGGCCACGCTCTTCGAAAAAGTGGTCGGCCAGCGGCGGGGTGGATACTGCTATGAGTTGAACGGTCTGTTCAGCGGATTGCTGAGCGGGCTTGGCTTTCGAGTCACCATGTTGGCGGCGGATATCCCCGCCGAGTCGGGTGGATGCGGATTCGGCTTCGACCATCTCATTCTGCTCGTTGAACTGGATGACCGCTGGATTGTGGATGTCGGTTTCGGGGACTCCTACCGGGCGCCGTTGAACCTCGATGCACGCGTCGAGCAATCCGGCGTCGGCGCGTCAAGGTACCACATCACCGAAGACGACCAGCGCTGGAAGTTTGAAGCGGCTGGAGAAACCAGCACGTGGTCGGTGGACTACGATTGTGATCTCTCCCCGAGGCGGTTATCCGACTTTCAGCCAGCCTGCGATTACTACGAACTGAATCCCGCCTCAGGTTTCAGGAGAAAACGGATCACCTCGCGCGGCACAGAAACCGGACATGTTTCCCTGACGAACGACCGGTTGATCATCACCACAGACGGCGCGAGACGGGAGCTGCCTCTGGCGAGTGAGTCGGACTATCTGAGAGGCCTGAAAGACCATTTTGGGATCATTTTGGAGGCCGAGAAGTGGAGTATCCCCTGGCGGTTGCTGGGGCAGAGCGACACTCCTACTGCGGTCTGATGGCGCTCGGGATTCGCTTCGGCCCGCACTTCGACATTTGTCGCGCCGCCGAAGGCCGCCATGTCGGGGCGCGCCCCGGGCT
>CAZPZD010000040.1:3418-18831 GCA_964590515.1 uncultured Anaerolineaceae bacterium
ACTTCGACATTTGTCGCGCCGCCGAAGGCCGCCATGTCGGGGCGCGCCCCGGGCTCGGCGAGGGCGTGACCCATAAGGAATATCATGATCGAGGTGGCCTTTCCGGAATCCATTCGCCGTCGATCCATCGCTGTGCATAAGTGCTGCGGGAGAAGCTATCTCGGCCGAGCCAAACCGTCCGGCCTAGGCGGAAGGCCCACATGAATAAGAACGCTGCGCGGTGGATAAGCTGGTCGTTCGGGGGCCTGGCGGTTGGGACGTCCGTGGCAGGGCTGGTGGTCACCGTCCTGGCCATCCGCACCACCCGGGATCCTCTTGTCCTATTCACTCACGAGATCTCGCTGCCTTTGATCGCCATCATGTTCTCTGTTCTCGGACCGCTGATCGTCGCCAAGCATCCTCGGCACCCGATCGGCTGGATCATGACCCTCACCGCTGTTCTCTCGGGCGTAGTCGCGCTGGGCACCGGACTGCTGCCCTACGGCGAACGAGTCTTGGGGCCGGACCGCGCCCCGTGGCTGTCCCTATTGCACTGGCTGGACCTGTGGCTATGGATTCCTCCGAGCGTTGTGCCGATCACGTTTCTGATGCTGCTCTTCCCGGACGGACATCTGCCTTCCCTGCGCTGGCGGCCGGTGGCCTGGGCGGCCGCGTTGGGAATGCTGGGCACCATGTTGGGAAGCGCGCTGAATCCCCTGCGTCGCATGGATTCGAAGGGAAATTCGCTCGAACCTAATCCATTTGGCCTAGCCGGAGCCGGCCTGGCGATGGATGCGTTGCTCAACGTGGCGGGCGCGATCCTGGTCATTGCGACCCTCGCGTCCATCGCCTCTCTGGTGGTACGGTTCCGGCGGTCCGGGACCATGCAGCGGCAGCAGTTGAAATGGCTGGCTTACGCGGCGGGGTTTCTTGTCGTTTCGACGCTGGTCGCTGCTCTCCTCTATTTCGCCCTGGGACAGGACAACCCCGCCACCCAGATCGGCTCGGCGCTCACCGGTTTCGGCTTCTTTGGGATTGCCTTGGCGGCGGCCGTGGCGATCTTGCGCTACCGGTTGTACGACATCGACCTGATCATCCATCGGACGTTGGTCTACGGGCTGCTCACGGCCAGCGTGATCGTCCTCTACGTCGCACTCGTCTCGCTGATGGGTCTGCTTTTCGAGACGCAAGCTCGTTTCGCCGGCTCGCTGGTTGCGACCGGTGTGGTGGCGGTGCTGTTCCAGCCACTGCGCGAGCGGCTGCAGAACGGTGTGAGTCGCCTGCTCTTCGGCCTGCGAGACGAACCGTACGCAGTGCTGACGCAACTGGGCAGACGGCTACAGGCCACCCTCGAACCGGAAGGGGCGCTGCAGACGATTGTCGATATCGTCGCACAGGCACTCAAACTTCCGCATGCGGCCATCAGCCTGGCCGGTGACGGTCGCTTCCGTGTGGTGAGTTCGCACGGCCTGCCGACCGGTGAGCCGTTGACCCTCCCGCTGGTGTACCAGGGCGAGACCGTCGGACAGCTTGTCGTCTCATCCCGTGGACCCAATGAGGATTTCCAGCGCAGTGAGAAGGTGCTACTGGAGGACATCGCCCAGCAGGCGGGCGTCGTGGTGCACACGGTGCGTCTGACCGCCGATCTACAGCGGTCACGAGAACGGCTGGTGACCGCGCGTGAGGAAGAGCGCCGCCGGCTGCGACGGGAGCTGCATGACGGCCTGGGCCCGGAGTTGGCCGGCCTGGCGCTGAAGCTGAGCGCGGCCCGAAACCTGATCACCTCTGATCCGCGCGATGCCGATATGCTCCTGGCCGAATTGACGGGGCAGTTTCAGGAGACCTTGGCCGGCATACGCCGACTGGCCTACGAACTGCGTCCACCGGCGCTCGACGAGCTGGGGTTGGTGCCGGCGGTGCAACAGAGCGCCAGTTCGCAGACGGTCGGCGGCCCGCGGGTCGTCGTGGAAGTTGTCAAGCCGCTGCCGGCGCTACCCGCGGCGGTCGAAGTGGCGGCCTACCGGATCGCCATGGAGGCGGTGACGAACGTTGCCCGTCACGCGCACGCAGAC
This sequence comes from uncultured Anaerolineaceae bacterium, assembly GCA_964590515.1. Taxonomy (GTDB): domain Bacteria; phylum Chloroflexota; class Anaerolineae; order Anaerolineales; family E44-bin32; genus JADFRG01. The sequence continues at coordinate 5,470 of CAZPZD010000040.1, forward strand.
AATGCAGTTGTGCGGTTTGACTTGACCGACGCCCTGGAGGTAACAATCGAAGACGATGGCATGGGAATGCCGGCCACGGCCGTTGCCGGCGTTGGGATCAGCTCGATGCGCGAGCGGGCTGCCGAGCTTGGAGGCGTGGTGGAGGTGGAGTCTGTTCCCGGCGGCGGCACCCGCGTGCGCGCCCGACTGCCGCTGGTCTTGGCCGAGGTCTAAGCGTGGAGCCAATCCGGGTCGTCATTGCCGACGATCACACCCTCTTTCGCGAGGGTCTGGGTGCGCTGTTGGCCTCTGTCCCCGAGGTCGAGGTGGTTGGCCAGGCAGCGACGGGCACCGAAGTGGTGGCGCTGGCCGAATCGCTCCTGCCGGATATCATCCTGATGGATCTGCAGATGCCTGGGATGAACGGCATCGAAGCGACGCGGCAGGTCCTGGGCACCAGCCCCCACATTGGGGTGATCGTGCTGACCATGTTTGATGATGACGATTCGGTCTTCGCTTCCATGCGCGCCGGTGCCCGCGGCTACCTGCTAAAAGGGGCCGATCAGGCGGAGGTCGTGCGCGCCCTGCGGGCAGTCAGCAACGGTGAGGCGCTCTTCAGTCCTGCCATTGCCCTGAGGCTCGTCGACTATTTCTCGAAGCTTCGGTCGCCGAGCGAGGGGGCGGCTTTCCCAGAACTAACCGAGCGCGAGCGCCAGGTCCTCGACTTGATCGCCCAAGGATGGAACAACGCCGAGATTGCTTCCCATCTGACTCTCAGCTTGAAGACGGTGCGCAACCACGTCTCCAACATACTCAGCAAGCTGCAGGTCGTCGACCGATCTCACGCCATCGTCCGAGCCCGGGAGGCTGGACTTGGCGAGCGGGGGAGGTCGGCGCCCGGGAAAAGCGACCAAAGGTAGGATTGCGCAGGGATCTTGGCGGCTACAGCAGATTCTCAAGCAGGTCGATCATTTCTTGATCTCCCCCGGCCGGCGGCACCCAATCCACCTGGACGACTTTCACCTGCTGTAGTTCTAGGTCGTCAGCGAATCGCTTCAATCCAAGGTTGATGACCACCAGCGACCCCCGAAGGATTTCATCGAGCTTGCCAGTCATCCAAACCTCCTAAGCATCCTTGAGCAACTCACTGCAGAATGCAGCGGCCTTGGCATTGCTGTTGAACAAGTGCACCCCGGCCTCGCGAAGCAATCTCGATTGCAGCGACAAGTCCTGAGTATCCCCATCCGTGCCGCAGATAGAGGCCACAATCGCAGGAGCGCCGCTCTGCTTTTGCCTTCCCCGTTTGCCTTCGCTGATCGCGTCCAGGATCTCTCCCACCGGATCCAATGCGGCGTTGAAGCCCAGGATGAAATCGAGCAGCAGGACGGCCACGCTGGGGTCGCTGAACTCTGCCAGGACCCGCTGCCGGCGCAAGGTCCCGTCGATCATCGGGTGGGGCCTTCCCAGGGTGAACACCTCATCGCCCATGTCGATCAGGGTGTGTTCCCGGCTCCGATTGGGATCCGGGAGCTTGAATTCCTTTTCAAGTGGTGCGTTTGAATACACTGCGAGCCCGGCTTCGCGCAGGATGAGCTGCGACTGATAACAGAACGTTCCGCCCGCGAAAAGGCCCCGCAGGTAGCACTGTTCGGAGGTCCGAGCAGCACGAAGACTCTTAGCCAGCAGGAGCTCCTCGGCGGACAGCGCGCCTGCCTGCGGGCTATCTTCCCGGCTGGAGAGCCGGATCGCCGTTTGCACGGCGGCATCGATGGTGCGAGCCCAGTGTACGTTCCCCCGGTTTGCGCCCTCGTCCATCGGCGAGCCCAACAAGCATGCCACCATCGGCTTGCTGCTCGCCTCAAGGCGTGAAACCAAACGCTTGAGCGTCTCGCTCCCCGGCGGCTTCCCGATGACGGCGATGACCTCGGTGGGCAGATCGGATTCCAGCGCCTCCAGGGCCAGGAAGCTAGTGATGCCGCCAATCTCGTCGGACAGATCATGGCTGCCCGTGCCGATGGCCTGCGAAATGCCGTGTCCTGCATTGTGGATCTGGCAAGTGAATTCCTGGAGCCCCGTCCCCGAGGGTCCGATGACTCCTATCGATCCTCTGCGCACAACGTTGGCGAACCCAACCCCGACTCCGTTCAGAATGCTGGTCCCGCAATCCGGTCCCATGACGAGCAGTTTGCGTTCGCTTGCGAATTGCTTGAGCTTGCGCTCGGCTTCAAGCGGGACGTTGCTGCTGAAGATGAATAGGTTGAGCCCTGATTCAAGCGCCGCTCGGGCCTCGCGCTCGACGTATTCTCCCGGGATCGTCAGCACCGCCAGATTGGCGGCCGGCGCGGCGCGAAGGCCCTCCTCCAGGGTGTGCAGGTCAGAGACCCGAGTGCTGGTCTCGAGCGACACTAGTGCCTCGTCGAGCAAGTGTCCCAACACCTGCTCGACAAGCTTGGGGCTGTCGGCGATGACCGCAACCACCAGGTCGTCGGCCTGAGCGGCATCGATCTCCGCTCCATGAATTCCGATATCCGCCAGCAATCGTTTGTTGTTTTCGCTGGCCATCAGCACGGCGGTTTGGCGCACGCCGGGTTGCTCCGACAGGCGCCTATCGACGCCCATCAGGAAGACCGAATCGTAGTATCGATTCCTACGAACGATGAATCCGGAAGCCATGGTCGAGCTCCAGAGGCAGTGTACTGAAGATCATGCTTCGCTGTATCGCTTCCCAAACGCGATCAAGGCCTGCTTGAAACATTCCATGGGCGCCCGCACCAAGCCGGCGCCGATGATCGGGTAGCCGGGATCCTTGTGGGCGATCGCGGTGTCAATGATTGGGGCGGTGTTCGACTGCACGACCTTGCGAACATCGATGCCGACGGAGGTCCCGGCAAAGCCCAGGGCGGGCATCCGGTAGGTGGGGTGCAGAGCCGTTGTGATCCTTCGCATCTCGCGGGTGTATGCCTGAGCCTCCTCGGCCGTCCCGCCCACGAGGGGCAGGATCCCCGGCGCACCGGCCAGGGTGAACGCTCCCCAGCCGACGGTTTCGGTAATGGCCGAGTCTCCCATGTCGAGCCCGGCATCTTTGGCCGAGTAGCCCGGCAGGAATAGGCCGTCTACTGCCGGGGCAGGGGCGGTAAACCAGTCCTCGCCCAGGCCGCTGACCCGAATTCCAAATTCTGTGCCGTTTCGCGCCATGGCGGTGACGATTGTGCTGCCTTCGATATTCATTGCCGGGTCGGCAATCACTTTCCCACTCGCCATGGCCAGCCCAAGGAACAGCAGGTTGTGGCCGGTGAGGTACTTCAGGGTTGGAAGGACCCGATCTTTCGGGAGGCCGGCTTCCGCCATCGCCACCGCCATTCGGTTCGCGAACAAGCTGGAGGAAGCGGTGTGGCGGTTGTGCAGCTCGTCGCCCATCTGCAGGGCCTGGGTGATGATCGGTTTCAATTCCAGGCCGCCGATCGCATGCAGCCCTTCGCGCAAGGTGGGCGCCCACAGGTCGCGCCAGAGCCTCAAGCCTGCCAGGGCCCCCTCGCTAAATTCTCCGAATTGCTGCCGACCCTCTACCTGACGGCAGAACCCCCGATTTCCATACGTTCGGTTCTCCACCACCCAGACTGGTGCGGAAGGGGAGATCGTGCCGGCCATCGGCCCCACCGCGCCATGATGATGGTTCGGTTCCAGGCGGATTTCGCCCCGCTCGAGCAGGGCGCGTGCGTCCTCCGGGCCAGCCGCCCACCCTTCATACAAGATCATACCGATGATGGCTCCTTGCTGAGCTCCGCACATTCGATCCCACTCGATGGGCGGCCCGGCGTGGGTAATCATTCTGTCCTTCAGCCCGGGAATGACCTCGCCTGCCGGCGCGATGTCAACCAGAACCGGCTCTCCTTCCGTCATGCGTTGAACGGCTTCCGCATTCGCCTTCTCAATCTTTTGCTTAATCTCCATGAAATGATGCCTCCGGCACGGGTAGGCAAGGTTCTCCGGTGGGCCTCGAGGTCGAGGCCCACCGGGATGCTCGCCACTGGTGGCTTACTTTGGACTTCCGATCACGCCCTGAACGAACCAGTCTACCGAGCCCATGACATCGGGGGTCAAGACTTCGCCTTCAGGAACCTTCACATTTCCTTCCTGATCCACGACCGGGCCTGCGAAGACCACGATCCCTCCAGCTTCGATATCGGCTCTGGCCTGATTGACTGCGTCTTGAACCTCCGCCGGAACATTGGGCCCGAACGGCGCCATGGCCATGCAGCCATCGGCGATTCCGCAGCGAAGGAAGATCGGCTCCCAGCTCCCATCCACCACACCGGAGGCGAGAAAGGTCAAAGTGTCGCCGAGGGTGTAGCCGATTCCCGAAATCCAGTATTCGGGAGCAAACTGCTGGGCGGCCAGCGACTGAAATCCGATCGAGTAGACGGCACGCGATTCAGCCGTCGACAAGACCGTCGCGGGCGAATCGACGTGCATCGTGATGACATCCACCCCCTGGTTGATGAGCGAGTTGGTCGCATCGGCTTCCTTGGCCGCGTCACCCCAACTGAAGGTGTAGGTCACGGTGGTCTGTGCGTCCGGATTTACCGATTGGGCACCCAGCTCGAACGCGTTGATGAAGGTGAGCGTCCAGCCCAATGGGAAGGCGGCGACGAAGCCCAGCTGGTTCGATTCGGTCATCAGCCCAGCTGCCACCCCCATCATGTACCAGGTATCCGGAGGCTCGCCGAAGAAGTTAGCAAAGTTGGGGCCCATCTCCCACCCGCCGGCGTGCTCGAAGATCACATCCGGATATTTCGCCGAAAGCTCGAGGGCCGGGTACTGGTGGTTGAACGCGGTGGCGATGATCAGCTTGGCGCCCTGCTGGATCATGTTTTCCATGGTCGTAGTGGCGCCCGCCTCTTCGGGGACGTTTTCGGCCTCGATGATCTCCACGCAGGAGATGTTCTCTTTGATCGCCAGTACGCTTTCGTACATCGCCTGGTTGTAACCGGCATCCGTGATTGGCCCGCCGTACAACGCGCCGATGATGAGGCAGGGCTCTTCCGCCGCAGGGGCAACCGGCTGCTCTACAGTGGGTTCAACGGCCGCTTCCTCCGCAGGGGCAGCGGGTGCCTCGGGAGTCGGCTCAGCTTGTGCGCAGGCCGACAGCACGAGCGCGGCCATCAAAAGCCCGGCCAACATGGCATAGAAGGTTTTCATTCTCATGGGTTCGTCTCCTCTTATCTCGGTTCTCGGAACATCAGTCGCCTCACGTGCTCATCCCTAATACGCTACTCGCAGGGTTCATGACAATCCTCCACTCTCCTTTCCTACTCGGTGCCGAGATAGACCCGCCCCAGGCTGGCCGGAGCAGAGTGCCGACGGGTGCCTCCCCAAAGCATGAGCACGAGGATGGTCACAAGGTAAGGGATCGTGCTCAGCAGAAACGGTGAGATTTGGGTGCCACTTGACTGGAGCAAGAGCTGGAAGGCGACTGCCGCGCTAAACAGTAGTGCGCCCAGAATCGCTCGAAGCGGATGCCATTTCGAGAAAATCACCAGGGCAACCGCGATGAACCCCCGCCCGGCGGTCATGTACTCGGTCCAGTTCATGGCATAGGCGATCGAAAGATGAGCAGCGCCGAGGCCGACAAAGAGGCCCCCGACGAAAAGCGCCTGGTATCGGATCAGACGTGGATCACGACCCGAGGCGAAGGCGATATCGGTGCTCTCCCCCACCGCCCGCAATCCCAGCCCCCAACGAGTGCGGAAAAGCAGCCACCACACCAAGACCGCTGCCGGGATCGCCAGGTAGATCAGAAGGTCGAACCGAAAGAGTGATCCATAAAGCTCTGGAAGGTTGGAAAGCCCCGGTAGCGGAAGTCTGGGGAGCCCATTGATCCTGGCGCCGACGTAGGGTCTCCCGATCCACGCGCTCACCCCGAAGCCGAAGAACATCAGTGAGAGACCGCTAGCCAATTGGTTGGCGCGGCGGGTTACGGTCAGATAGCCCAGGCTCATGTTCATCACGCCGCCGATCAGCATCGAGACCACAACGCCGAGGTATGGGTTGCCGGTGATCGAGCTCAATGCGAATCCAGCCGAAGCGCTGACAAGCAAAACGCCTTCGAGCCCGAGGTTTACGATTCCCGAGCGCTGATCGATGATCTCGCCGAGAGTGGTGTAAAGCAGGGAAGTCCCCGAATAGATGGCGCTCGACAGGACGCCCAATGCGGCGAGCAGAGTCACGCGGCTTTCCTCCGGCCCGGCAGCTGTGGTCGGGCAAGAACCACGAACAGGGTGAACGCCAGCAGGATGTTGATCACGGCATAGGGAACGTCGCGAGTAATCTGCAGCAGGTTTCCGCCGCTGGTGATGATGGCCACCCCGAATGAGGTGAGGACAATCCCCAACGGGTTTCCGCCGGCCAGCCAGCTGATCAGGAAACCCATGTATCCGATGCCCCGCGAGAAATTGGCCAGCAGGACGCCGTAGAACCCGGAAACCTGCGCCATCCCGGCGAGTCCCCCGATCGCGCCACCGAGGCACATGACTGTGATCAGGTAGGTCTTCAGCGGGAGGCCGTTGCGCAGCGCCGCCTGGGGATTCCCGCCGATCGCCCGCATCTCCAGCCCCCACCGGGTGTATTTCATCGCCAACCAGAAGGAGGCCAGCAGCAGGAGGGCGATCACCAAACTCAGGTCGATCCGGGTATCAAATAGATTTGGAAGGCGGGCCGCCGGGGAGAAATTCGGCGTCTTATTAGTGTCCATCGGCGAGTGCCAGTAACCAAAGACCAGGAAGGACACGATCAGCGGGGCGACTGAGTTCAAGAGCAGGGTGGTGATGGTCTCATTAACCAGCCCCAGCGCTCGCAGGATGCCGGGGATCAACGCCCAGAGGCCGCCGCCGATCATCCCCAAAAGCATCATCCATGGAAGCAATAGCCAGGCGGGCAGATCGCCGAAGGCGAGCGCGCCCCAGGTGGCGAGGCCCGCCCCCAGGTAGAGCTGGCCTTCAACCCCCACATTGATCAATCCAATCCGAGAAGGCAGGGCCACGGCCAGGGCGGTGAGCAGCATGGGGGTCATAGCGACAAAAACTTCAGACAGACCGTAGGCGCTGCCCAGGGTCGAAGCAAACAGGTCCCGATACGACTGGATCGGGTCATTGCCGGCAATCAGCAAGATGATGCCGAAAAGCAGGAAGGCGAACACGATCATGATTCCATAGCGAACCAAGACGCTCCACGCCTTCCCTCGAAACGATGCGGAGAGCCTCATCGAATCAGCCATTGATCCCAGGTTGACCCTCAGAACCCGTCATCAGATGACCCACCTCGATGAGGGTGGTGTCTTGGGGTCTGAAGCTGCCGACAATCCTTCCGCCGTGGAGCACTATCAGACGATCGCTGAGCGTGAAAAGCTCCTCGAGATCCTCCGAAATCAGCAACACCCCGCAACCCTCGCCCCGGGCCTGGATCAATGCGTTGCGGGCGGCGAAGGTGCTTTGCAAATCCAAACCACGGGTGAGATAGGAAGCGATGATCAGTTTCGGATGTTGGGCCAGTTCTCGAACGATGACCATCCGCTGCAGATTGCCGCCCGACAACGACTTGGCAGGTGCAAAGGTCGGAAGCGAAAAGCCCAGTCCGGCCGAGGCTTGGGCGAGATCCTGCTGAACAGCCCCCCAACCGATTCTCAGGCCGCCCCAACGGGCATACCGCTGAGTGCGAGTGAGGGCCATGTTTTCGAGGACCGACATGAACGGGACGGAGGCCATGGCCAAAGGGTTCTCGGGAATGAAGCTCACCCCGCGACTGCGCAAGGCGCGAACCGACTTGCGGGTCACATCCTCGCCGAAAAGCAGCTTGGTGCCGGTGTTGCTGCGTTTGGCGCCGAGGATCAGGTCTCCCAGTTCCTTCTGTCCGTTGCCGGACACTCCGGCGATGCCCACAATCTCGCCGGGGTAGATCTTGAGGTCGAGATTCTTCAAGGTAGTCTCGGTGCCCTGGGCGCGGGTGCTGAGACCGCGCAGCTCCAATACCGGCGATCGGGCTTCGGCAGGCGGCTGTCCCTTGACCTCAGGGGCGGACAGCTTCATTTCGAACATCAGGTCGATCAGGCGCTGCTCATTCGCCTCTTGTCGCAACAGGGTTCCGGCCACCCGACCGCGACGCAGAACCGTAATGCGGTCGGCGCACTCAAGGACTTCCTTGAGTTTGTGGGTGATGAGCACGATCGCGTATCCGTCGTCCCGCAGATTGCGCAGCACGTTCAGCAGCGAGGCCAATTCATGCGGGGCGAGAACCCGGGTGGGCTCATCCAGGATCAGCAGCCGGGCATCTGACAGCAGCAGCTTCAGAACCTCGACCTTCTGCATCTGCCCAATGGACAACGATGCGACCATTTGGCGTGGGCCGACCTCCAGGCCATATCGGTTTGAAAGGGTTTCGATCCGAAGGCAGACTTCGTCCAGATCAATCAGCCGGTCGAGGTCCGGAAGGAACAGGGCGATGTTCTCGGCCACACTGAATGCCGGGATGAGGGTGAAATCCTGGAAGACCATCCCAATCTGGGCGGCGCGTGCGTCGCGGGGAGTATTGATCGACACTGGCCGGCCGTTCAGCTCGATGCGGCCGGAATCTGCCCGGTAGAACCCGTAGAGGATCTTTACCAGTGTGCTTTTTCCAGCCCCGTTTTCACCGAGCAGGGCGTGGATTTCTGAGGGATAGATGTCGAGATCGACATTGTCGTTGGCGAGCACGGCCGCGAAGGTCTTGCTGATCCCTCGCATCTGGATCATCGGGGGCCTTTGGGAGGGGGTGGTGGACGGCTCTGGCACGCGCGGTTCGGGTGTTGGCGCGGACTGCCTTTCGCCTCATCCGGGCGAAACGTTGAGCAGACCTAGGGCCAGATCTATCTTAAGGAACTAGGCGACCGAGGTTAAGCGTAGAAAGTGGGGATTTTCACAAAGTGAAGGCTAGAGGTTGTCTACGGACCTCGCACAGGTAGTTTGTACGCGGTCCGGGTTTCGATCCGGTTCAATCGAGCAGCCCGTGATCGCGGGCGTAGCGAACGAGATCGACCCGGCTCTGTAAGCCGAGCTTGCCGGAGAGATTGGCCCGATGGCCTTCAACTGTCCGCACGCTAATGTTGAGCTCAGCTCCGATTTGCCGGTTGGTGTAGCCCTGGACAATCAATTTCAAGACCTGAACCTCTCGCGGGGTAAGCTGCTCGGCGGCCTCGTTCGGCTGGCTGGCGGGTTGCACAGTGTCAACCAGGAGGGCGCGCATGAGCGACGGATCCACATACATATCACCGCGCATGACGACGTTGATGGCTGAAATCAGCTCGCTCTCCGCGGCCCGCTTCACAACGTAACCCGATGCCCCGGCGCGTATCGCCTCGCGCAGCAGCGCCTGATCCTCGTGTACGGTGAGGATTAGGATGCGCAGATCTGGGAAGTTGGCTTTGAGAGCTCTCGTAACCTGGATGCCGTCCAGGTCGGGCATGCTCAGATCGAGCAGCAGGACATCCGGTTGCATCTTTTCTGTCAGCTCAATCGCTTCGTATCCGCCGCTGGCCTCGCCGACCAACTCCATCGCAGGTTCGGCTGTAAGCAGCGTGCGCAGCCCAGTCCGCACGATGGCATGATCGTCGGTGATCAGTATCCTAGGCATCGCCGGGCACTTCGACGCGGACCGTCGTTCCTTTGCCAGGAGAGCTCTCGACGTTTAGGCTACCGCCCAGCATCTCGACCCTCTCACGCATTCCAAAGAGGCCGAGGTGATCTTCAATGTCAGATGCCCCGGGATTGAACCCTACACCGTTGTCCTCGATTGTGGCTGCCACCGCTCCGCTGCGATGGCTAAGGATAATGTCCACCCGGGTCGCCTCGGCATGCAGAATGACGTTGGTCAATGACTCCTGGACGGACCGGAAGACCGTTGTCTCGACCTCGGTCGGCAGGCGCTCATTGGCCATGCCCACTGCTTCGAACTCGACTCTGATTCCATATTGCTCATTGAAATCGCGGACGTACTGTTCCAGCGCGGTCACCAGGCCGAGGTGGTCGAGGCTGGCCGGGCGCAGGTCGACCGCCAGCTTGTGCAGATTCTCCTGAATACCCTGAGTGGTCTCCTTCAGGTTCCCCAGCCTCTCCACGACCTTGTCTGGCTGGGTGGCATCGCGCTCCAGGAGCCCGAGCTGCACCATGAGCGCGGCGAGAAGCTGACCCGATTCATCGTGCAGTTCACGTGAGAGATGGAGACGTTCCTGCTCCTGAGCCTGGATCAGCCGCTGGGAAAGGGCATGTAGCTGCCGGTTGCTGCGCCGGACCTCCTCGAAGAGCCAACTGTTCTGGATGGCCACCGCCGCCAAGTTGGCATAGGACTGAATTAGCAGCAGGCGATCGGGAGTGAAGAACTGTTTCTCATGGCTGAGCAGCTTGAGCACCCCAAACGGGCGGCCCCCGAACACGAGCGGAACGACAGCCAGCGCCTGGTGAGCTTCATCTCCCCCTGAGGCCGAGGTCGGAAGGTCGCCGCTGGTCTGCACCTGCACCGTCGTGGGCAAGCCGCCCGGCAGGGCTGCTTCCCACTGCGATTTGAGTTCGGCTATCCGCTCGATCGGGACGCCGTAGGCGGCGGCGAATTCGCCGGTGGAGGCAGCCCGACCATCGGTCTCGATCCAGGTTGCGTCGAGCCCCAAGCGAGTCACGGCAAGCTGGCATATGGCGCTATAGATATTTGGGAGCTCGGCATTGTCGAGGAAGGCTTTGGAAGATTCGTTCAGTGTGACGAGCTCTTCGGCTCGTTGGCGGAGCGCCTCGCTGGCCTTCCGGCGTTCGATAGTGGCCGCCGCGAGGATCAGGGCCGTAAGCGAAACGACACCGGTAAACGTCTGCAGCAGCACCAGGCCGTCATTCCTGGACTGGAGCGCAAATGGCCCCAGACCTTGGATAGTTCCGACGATTGCGATGCCGGACACCAGCACAACGGCCGCGGAGGCGCCACGTTGGCCGAAACGCAGGGCAGCCCAGATGATGAATGGAAAGATCAGGTAGAGCAGTGCTTGATGGAAGATGCTCGAGGAAGGGCGGTCGCCGAAGACGTAGAACGTAGTAAGCGAGAGCAGCGCGGTGAGGGCTCCACCTTCGACGGCCAAGCGGGTTGAGTATCGAAAGGAAGCGGGCGTCAGCCAGGCCAGCAACGCGGGGGCGACGACCAGCGCCCCCAACAGGTCGCCGATCCACCAGGTGCTCCAGATCGATCCGAGCGAGCCAGCTTCACTCAAACCGGTGAGTGCAAGCGTCGAGGCACCCACCGTCGCGCCGATGGCCGTGCTAACCAGCGCGACTCCGGCGAGACTGACGACATCCCGGATCCGGTCGATGGCGTTGTGGAACTGCAGGAAGCGCCGCAGGATGAAAGCGCCGGCCAGGGCTTCGAGCGTATTGCCCAGCGTCATGCCCAGGGCAAGGGACAGTGGCGCGCCGGTTAGCAAAGATCCTAGGAAGACGCCCAGGCTCACGCCTGGCCACAGCTTAAGCCCAAATGCGAGTAGCGCAGCCAGCGCGATGCCCGTCGGGGGCCATACGGGAGAAGTGTTGATCTGGACGGAGGCCATTCGGAGCCCAAGCCTGGCCGCCAAATGGTAAATCGCTGCTAAAGCGACGACCTTGAAAAGCAGGGAGGCGGATACTTTCCATCTCCCGAAGAGCCCTTGACCAATGGCTAGCATGGTCTAACCCCGGACCGTCGCAGGAGGGAAGGTCGGCAGCAGTCCGCAATCATTATGATGCAACTACAGCATCGATGGGAGGTGTTTATGGAAGTCGAATGGGCCGTATTTCGTCCTGAATCCGAGCTAACGGTGCAAGGGAATCACAGCTGGGGCGCGGCGGCCCTGCTTTCAAGTCTCGATCAGCTGCCTTGCCTCGCGGAACACGGCGTGCAGCATCGGGCGGGTGAGTCTGCCGGTCAAGGTGTTCTGCTGGCTGGGGTGGTAGCTGGCGAGCAGATGGAGGTCTTCCGAAAGCTCAACTGCAGCCCCTTGGGAGAACTTGGGTTTCGGCCGTCCGATGTGCCCTCCTGCTCCCGCCCAGGCCGCCAGAAAGCCATCGAAGGCGACGTGGCCCAGAGCGATCACGGCTCGCAAGTTTCGAAGCGCGCTGAGTTCCCGAACGAGGTAGGAACGGCACGCAACAATCTCGGTCCGGGTCGGTTTGTTGCCGGGAGGTGCACAGCGTACGATGGCAGTAATGTAGGCCCCGATGATCTCGAGGCCATCGCCGCGTGCACTGGACTCCGACTGATTCGCGAAGCCATGCCGATGCATGGCCTCGAAGAGCCAATCTCCGCTCCGATCACCGGTGAACATCCTTCCCGTCCGGTTCCCACCATGGGCGGCCGGTGCAAGACCCACAATCAGGAGCCGGGCGTTTGGGTCACCGAAAGAGGGAACTGGTCGGCCCCAATAAGGCTCATTGGCAAACCGTTTCGTCCTGCGAGTCGCGATCTCCTCCCGGTGCGCCACCAGCCTGGGACAGGCCCGGCATCCCACCACTTCCTCCTGTACGACGGCTAGCCTGGATTCTTGTCGGGGCATTGGATGGAGCACCCCTTCGGTGGATGCTCGCCTTGGTGAGCAATTCAGGAGGCGACGGGTGGCAGCGACCTGGATTGCCTCTTGACATTCTACAGGAGCTGGGTTATTTTACTAATTGGTTAATTAGCTAATTGGTATAATACAAGCCTATGTCACCGGAGACCAATGTCCTAAGCACCACCTTTGCCGCCCTCGCCGATCCCACTCGAAGGGCGATTCTCGAGCGGCTCGCGGCTGGGGAAATGTCGGTAACCCAGCTGGCCGAGCCCTTCGACATGACCCTCCCGGCAGTCTCCAAACACCTCAAGGTGCTGGAGCGGGCCGGCTTGATCGAGCGCCGTCGCGAGGCGCAATGGCGACCGGCTCGGCTCGAGGCGGGCCCGCTGAAGGACGTCGCCGACTGGGCGGAGGGTTATCGCCGTTTTTGGGAGGAAAGTTTCGCCCGCCTGGACGCCCTCCTGTTGAAGACCCAATCGGAGGCGAAGCCGCAAGAACAATCAACCTACAAAGCTACCACCCCGGCCAAACCCTGACCTCAAGTCGCTGGACAGACTGGTCGGCACTTTGAAGCTTACGGGCGACTCCGATTGCGGTGGTCATCAGTCAACGATGACGAGGACGGAATAGGGAAGTGGAACAGATAATGGCCAAACCACTCATTACTACCAAACCCGCATCTGCCTTTGCCACAAATGCGTCGCGGAGTTCTATCGCCTCCGGAGTCCTTTTCGCAGCCCTTCTGAAGGAGGAGGAATCTGATGAGTAAGCTCCAGGTCATCGCAGAACCCGGAAAA
>CAZPZD010000040.1:18931-21732 GCA_964590515.1 uncultured Anaerolineaceae bacterium
CTGAAGGAGGAGGAATCTGATGAGTAAGCTCCAGGTCATCGCAGAACCCGGAAAACAGGAGATCATCATGACCCGCAGCTTCGACTCACCCCGGGAGCTTGTGTTCAAGGCTTACACGGATCCAAAGCTCATCCCTCAGTGGTGGGGGCGACGAAACTCGACCACCACAGTGGACAAGCTGGAGGTGCGGGAGGGCGGCCGCTGGCGGTTCGTCCAACGCGAGGCCGACGGCCAGGAGTTCGGATTCCACGGAGTATTTCACGCGATCGTGGCGCCGGCGCGGATCGTCCAGACCTTTGAGTTCGAGGGTGTGCCGGGTCATGTGTTGCTGGAAACCGCGACCTTCGAGCAAAGAGTCGGCAAGACAATACTGACTGCCCAATCCGTCTTCCAATCTGTCGAGGATCGGGACGGGATGGTCCAGTCGGGGATGGAGGAGGGGGCGGGCGAGACGATGGACCGGCTCGAGGGGCTACTCGGGAGGATGCGATGAGCGCTCCCAAGGACGTGGACTCTTACCTGGCGGCGCTGCCCCAGGGGCAACGGGCTGCCCTACAGAAGCTCCGCAAAACCATCCGGGCCGCGGCGCCCAAGGCTGAGGAGGTCATCAGTTACGGGATCCCGGCGTTCTGGTACCAGGGCTACGGCATCGTCTGGTACGCGGCGTGGAAGAACCACTGCAGCCTCTACCCTATCAGCGGCGCCATCACGCGCGAGCTCAAGGGCTACGACACTGCCAAGGGGACCATCCGCTTCGCGGTCGACGAACCGCTCCCCGCCGCGCTCGTGAAGAAGCTTGTCAAGGCACGAATCGCGGAGAACCAGAAGAAAGTGAAGAGAGTGAAGAAGTGAAAGGGTAATCCACTCAGAGAGGACCGCCTTATGCCTGAAGCATCGAGTGCTACCCGGGCAACCGACCGCGAGATCTTGCTCACCCGACTCGCGGCCTTTTTGGCGGCTGGCTGAAGGAACGCAATTGGGTGCCTGGTCGTGAGGAAGGGATAGGGAGAGAGCGATGTGCCGAAACATTAAGCCCTTGTTCAACTTCGACCCACCGGCTACTGGAGAAGAAATACGGGCCTCCTCGCTTCAATTCGTGAGGAAGATCTCAGGGTTTCACAATCCTTCGAAAGCAAATGAGGTAGCGTTTAATCGAGCGGTGGGCGAGGTGGCCGCGATTGCCCAGAAACTGTTGGATTCACTGGTAACCTCTGCCGAGCCACGCGATCGGGAGGTTTTGGCCGAACGCGCCCGCGCTAGAGCTGCGGAAAGGTTTGGAGCCGTAGGGCCCCAGCCTATTGGGCTGCGGGGAAGGGTTTAGAGGGAATTGCCAATGGATGCTTCAGAACTCATCACCAAACGACTTGCAGAGCTTCCGGACTGGCAGGGGAGAATTCTGGCCCAACTGCGCAAACTGGTCCTCAAGGCCGACCCCGACATCAGTGAAGAATGGAAGTGGGACACTCCAGTCTTTGCCCACAACGGCCTTGTTTGTGCCCTCGGGGCCTTCAAGGATCACGTCGGCATGAACTTCTTTAAGGGTGCTTCCCTCAAGGATCCGCGCGGTTTGTTCAACGGCGGCCTCGAGGCGAAGACTTCGCGATCCATCAACCTGCGCGAAGGCGACGCCATCGATGAGGCTCCCCTTTTGGACCTGATTCGCGCCGCGGTGGCCCTTAATGTTGGCGGTAGAGGCGCCCCATCCCGCCCCAAGGCCAAGAAAGCGAAGCGCAAGTGACCGAATCGTCGAAAACCGCAGTCGCACCCAGCCGCGAGATCACGATCACGCGCATCCTCGACGCGCCGCTCAAGCTCTCCGAATCCTTAGGTCGCTAACAAATTCCCACGCCTAAGACCCTGAAATTCGTCGCGACCCCGGAGCACGGCCGAGTATCTGCGCTGTTCTTGCGGCCTGAGCAGGCATTCGCCCTGCTCGCGCTGGCGCATGGTGCCGGGACCGACATGCGTCACTATTTCATGGAGGTGCTGAGCCGGGCGCTGGCAGCCCACCGGATCGCTACTTTCCGCTACAACTTTCCTTATAAGGAAAAGCGGGGTGGAGGCGGCCCCAACAAGCAGGGAGTCCTGACCGCTACAGTGCGTGCCGCCGCAGAAGCGGCCGCCCGCGCGGCTCCTGATCTGCCTCTCTTTGCGGGCGGAAAATCCATGGGCGGGCGGATGACTTCCCTGGCCTCCAGCGAGGGCCCGCTCCCCAAAGTCATCGGCCTGGTCTTCTTTGGTTTTCCCCTGCACCCGGCCGGCAAGCCGGCCACGGAGCGGGCTGACCACTTATCTCTGGTTGAGGCCCCCATGCTTTTCTTGCAAGGCCCCCGCGATACATTAGCCACTCCCGAATTGCTCGGCCCGGTGATCAGGCGCCTGGGGAAACGCGCCACCCTGCACAGCGTTGAAGGGGCCGACCACGGCTTCAAGGTACTCAAGCGATCTGGGCGCACTGAGGAAGACGTGATCTTGGAACTCGCAGAAACGGCGGCCAGGTGGATTGGCCGCCGAGTTTAGTCCCCCTGGTCCAGGAGGCGACGGCGGGATTCGAACCCGCGCATAGGGGTTTTGCAGACCCCTGCCTTACCACTTGGCTACGTCGCCGTGCGCGAGCGGGAGGAGGGGCCGCCCCATCTCAGCCCCACTCGCAAAAACGCCTACCGCCGCGGCTGCTGCCTCGACGATAGGCCGCCTACTCAGAGCGGGCGATGGGATTCGAACCCACGACCTTCTCCTTGGCAAGGAGACGTTCTACCACTGAACTACACCCGCGTGGCCTTGAGGATATCGTTAAGCCC
>CAZPZD010000041.1:0-3113 GCA_964590515.1 uncultured Anaerolineaceae bacterium
GAATTCATGTTCGGAGTAGCTCAGCGGCGCCGCTCCCTGGCCTAGCCTGGCGGCTACGCCAGCCTGCCCTGGCAGCAGGCCAGGGGACAGGCAGCTCGAGGCGGTTGGGCGTGCTGGGCCAGGCGACCTGCGCGATCCTCCGAGGGATTTTGCTCAATCCATGCTATCGTAGGATCCAGAGCGGGTCGTGTTTCCTTGACCCGAACAATGCCAACAGGAGGCATCGATGGAAACGTACATCATTCTCGGCAGCTGGACCCAACAAGGTATGGCAAAGATTAAGGAAGGTCCTGCCCGAATCGAGGCAGCCCGCAAGGCAATGGAGGCGGCCGGGGGCAAGATGGTCGCCTGGTACCTCACTATGGGTCGGTACGACTTCGTCGTTATTGCGGAAGCCCCTAACGTTAGGGCCGCTGCCGGCGTGCTTCTCGCAACAGGCGCCCAAGGAAACGTAAGCACGGAAACACTTCACGCGCTGACCGAAGCCGAGTTCAAGGGTGTAGTTTCTTCACTCCCCTGAGCGTAGGCTAACCCCATAGGTACAGCTCGCACCGCCCGTTGATCCAGCCCGCCTGACGACTCGATGAAGCCGACCCGGCCAGCCGGGTCGGCTTCCATCGCGCGACACTAGCCTTTGCTTGCCGGGCGGCTTCCTGGCCTAGCCTGGCGGCTACGCCAGCCTGCCCTGGCAGCAGGCCAGGGGACAGGCATCTCGAGGTCGTTTGGCGTTCACAAGGAGGCTCCCATGATCGACATGCCACAGATCGTGCAGACTGTCGCCCAACAGACCGCAATCATCCGAGTCACTATTCCGCGGGAGGAGATTCGGAATGTTATGGGTCCGGGCTACAGTGAGTTAATGGCCGCCGTCGCCTCCCAGGGGATCTCCCCCGCCGGGCCGTGGTTCAACCACCACTTGATAATGCAGCCCGACACCTTTGACTTCGAGATCGGCGTCCCTGTCACGTCCCCCATCTCCCCATTTGGCCGTGTGCAGCCGGGCCACTTGCCCGCCGCGACGGTGGCGAGAACGGTCTACCTCGGACCCTACGAGGGCCTAGCGTCCGCCTGGGCAGAGTTCGATGCATGGATCACCGCCCAGGGTCACACGCCAGGCCCGGACCTCTGGGAGTGCTACGTCGCGGGTCCGGAGTCAAACCCCGACCCGGCCACCTTTCGCACTGAACTCAACCGGCCTCTTTCACATTCAGGCGTCTAGGCCCTCCACAGACCGGACCGCTGCCCAGCTCCAGACCATTGGGCGGCGCCGACCGAACCACTCGGAGTGTAGAACACATGGAGTTCTATCCTGGCAGTGCACCTGTGCCTGCAGAAAAACGAACTAGCCGGCTCTTCATGCGCCCGCTTCGAACGACTGACGTTGAGTTAGACTATGACGCCGTCATGTCCAGCGCCGAGATGTTGCGCCGCTGGAGCCAGAGTAGTTGGCCTGCCGACGACTTCACGCTATCCGAAAACTTGGACGACCTACAGCGTCATGAACGTGAGCATGGCGAGCGGCAGGCTTTTACATTTACCGTTCTGAACCTGGAGGGAACCCGCTGCCTCGGGTGTGTCTATCTCACGCCGTTGTCGCCATTGGAACTTCAATTATGTGAAGGGGCTGCCTTGGGCGCCAATATTAGTTTCTGGGTTAGGGCGTCCGAGGTGCTAACCGATTTGGACAGGCACCTGTTTGCCAGCTTGCGTGAATGGCTGCAAACCGAGTGGGTCTTTGATTGCATAGTTTTCATCGTGGGCTCAGAGGAGGCGCGTCAAGCCAACTTGTTTATCGAGGCGGGCCTGGAGAAACGATTGACTTCCAAGCTACCAGATGGGCGGCACCGTTCAGCCTTTGCACAAACGTGACGATGGCGGTGGCCAACCGCCTGGCACTGTCGGATGAACCAAGCTCCCGCAGGGCAGCAAAGACGCGCGGCGCGACCCACTCCTCATTCCACACCACCATTAGCGTTCTCGAGGGGCTGCGGCCTTATGAGATACACCGGAGACGCAAAGTCCGGGCTGTGCGTGCCGCGCAACGAGGCGGGCGGGAGTTCCTTCTAGAGCACCGGCTCTTTCGGTCCCATCGCACCGGCGACATCATCAAGCCCATTTTCCTTCGCCTCTCCTTTCCGCCCAGGTGGCACTACGACATCCTGCAGGCGCTCAGGGTCCTCAAGTGGTGGGAAGGCAGCCGTGACGGGACACGGTATGAGCATGGTCGGGCTGCTATAGGATTGCACAGCACTCGAAATTTCAAGCCGGCAATAGCCGCCCAGGGGAAGATTGTGCGCGCGAGGTAGGGTCGGAATGTCCAAGAACCGAAGTGACGCTGGCTTTGTGGCCATCAACAATGCTCTCATCTACTACGAGATTGCCGGCGAGGGGACGCCTTTCGTGATGATTCATGCCGGCGTGGCCGACAGCCGTCAGTGGAGCAACGAGTTCCCCTTTTTCGCGAATCGCTTCCGCGTCCTCCGCTACGATATGCGAGGTTATGGAAAGAGCGAACCGGTCGACGGCGAGTACAGCCATCTGCAGGACCTGACGGCACTCCTCGACCACCTGCAAATTGACCAACCCCTCATAGCCATGGGGTGCTCCATGGGTGGCGGGTTGGCCATGAATCTGGCACTAACCCGACCTTCAAAAGTGAGGGCATTGATCATGGTAGATGCCGGTCCTCCGGGCCTCGAGTTGGACACACCAACTCCTGCCGGATTCGCCGAAGCAGAGAAAGCCTTCAATGCCGGCAACCTCGACCTGGTGGCCGAGATCGAGACCCAAATCTGGTTCGATGGCGCGGCTCGGACCCCTACCCAGGTGAATCAGGCGATGCGCAAACTGGTCTACGAAATGAACCGCATCGCCCTCTCCCATGAAGCGAAACGGCTTGGCAAACGCGTCCCCGACACCCAGGTTGCGGCAGCCGAGCGCCTGAGCGAGCTGCGTATTCCAGTCCTCGTCATCGTCGGCGCTCATGACACGCCCTACACTCTTGCCGCAGCAGACTACATGGTCGAGAAGCTGCCCACTGCCCGGAAGGTCACCATCGACGACGCAGCCCACTTGCCAAATCTGGATCACCCGGAGGAATTCCAGGCGATTGT
>CAZPZD010000041.1:3213-11110 GCA_964590515.1 uncultured Anaerolineaceae bacterium
CTTGGGCAGGAACTCGTGCGGATCGACCTGTTGGACGCTCTCCGCTTGCAGCCAGTGGTTAGCCGCATCGGCGAGTTGGCCCAGGCTCCATTCCTGACGCTCAGGTCACTCACCCTGATCTTAGTGTTGACCGGTGCGGTGCTGGCGACCTTGAGTGCGGTGCTGATTGCGATGGCCT
Organism: uncultured Anaerolineaceae bacterium; assembly: GCA_964590515.1. GTDB lineage: Bacteria > Chloroflexota > Anaerolineae > Anaerolineales > E44-bin32 > JADFRG01. The sequence goes on from CAZPZD010000041.1 coordinate 3,392, forward strand.
ACAATCTTCTCGCTCGGACAGGTTGGGGGCTGGCAGTTGAGCTAAGCGAGCAGCGGCCTAACCGGAGCAAATGACCGCTTAAGGATTATCGACGAGCTGCGCTGGCGGGCGGTTCGACGTGACAACCCCCGGGGCCCGCTGCGTCTTCGTCTCTTGTGTGATACTAGACCACCTTTGCCAGATGCTCGCCGGCGAGCATCTCGAGAAACGCAGCAAGGAGGACAAGATGAGCGAGGTACGGGTCTTGGTGGGTACTGCTAAGGGCGCATTCGTGCTGACCTCGGACGGCATGCGCAAGAAGTGGGACATCAACGGACCGCACTTCGGGGGGCAGGAGATCTACCACCTGAAAGCGTCACCGGTCGAGCCGAATCGGATCTACGCCTCCCAGGGTACCGATTGGTTCGGGCAGGTGATGCACCGATCCGACGATGGCGGCAAGTCGTGGGAGACGGTAGGCAACGAGTTCAAGTACGACGGCGAAACCGGCACGCACCAGTGGTACGACGGCACCCCTCACCCCTGGGAGTTCAAGCGGGTCTGGCACCTCGAACCGTCGCTCACCGATCCGGATATCGTCCTCGCCGGTGTCGAGGACGCCGCAATGTTTCGCACGAGCGACGGAGGCAAGACTTGGCAGGAGCTCCCTGGGCTGCGCAACCATCGCACGGGATCCAAGTGGGCCCCGGGCGCCGGTGGTTTGTGCCTGCACACGATCCTGATGGACCCGAGCAGCCCCGGACGCATGACCATCGCTATCTCGGCCGCGGGCGCCTTCCGAACCGACGACGGGGGCGAGAGCTGGCAACCGATCAACCGCGGACTGAAGTCCGAATACATCCCTGACCCGGAGGCCGAGATCGGCCACTGTGTTCACCACATCGCGATGCACCCCTCCCGCCCCAATGTGCTGTTCATGCAGAAGCACTGGGACGTGATGCGCAGCGACGACGGCGGCGAGAGCTGGCATGAGATCAGCGGGAACCTGCCCTCCGACTTTGGTTTCGTGATTGATGTCCATGCTCACGAACCGGAAACCACCTACGTCATACCGATCAAGAGCGACTCGCAGCACTTCCCGCCGGAGGGCAAACTGAGGGTCTACCGGAGCCGCACGGGCGGAAACGAATGGGAAGCGCTTACCAAGGGCCTCCCGCAGCGGGATTGCTACGTCAACGTCCTGCGAGACGCCATGTCGATCGACAAGCTCGATCCGTGCGGCGTGTACTTCGGCACCACCGGCGGGCAGGTGTACGCATCGGCCAACGCCGGGGATAGCTGGGAGCCGATCGTCCGTGATCTGCCGCGGGTGATGTCGGTGGAAGTCCAGACCCTGCCGTGATTCGGGTCGTCCTCCCGTACCACCTGCGAAGCCTGGCACAGGTCGGGAAAGAAATCAGACTGAGCGTCGAAGGTCAAGTCACGCAACGTTCGGTGCTCGACGCGCTCGAGCTCGCTTATCCAATGCTGCGCGGGACGATCCGCGATCACACCACGCACGTGCGTCGGCCACTGTTGCGTTTCTTCGCTTGCAAAGAGGATCTTTCGTTCGAGCTGCCTGACGCTCCACTTCCCGAGGCGGTCGCATCGGGGGCAGAGCCCTTTCTCATCATCGGCGCCATTGCCGGCGGATAGGCTGGCCAGAATAGTGACGAAGACGGGATTCACGGATGTCAAGCTCTTGGTGCGGCCCGGCAGGAGAGCATGAGCGTGTGCGAGAGCATTCATCGAAACACCCGTTCCTCAAGTGGCGGGCCTGTTCCTGGTGATGCGCCCACAAGCTTTATGCAATTCGAGGTCTCACACGTCAGAGTTTCGTGAATCGTTACGGCAGGTCACCGGCGCTTGACCGCGATTGACTTCGCTACCGAGTTAGGCCGCCGGGTGGCCGAGAAGCTGAAGACCGAACAGGTCATCTGGCTGACCACCGTCGGCCCGGGGAACACTCCGCAACCGAGGCCGGTCTGGTTCTGGTGGGACGGAACGTCGGTCTTGATCTATAGCAAGCCAAACGGCCAGAAGCTCCGCCACATCCGGCGGTACCCAAACGTTTCGCTGCACTTCAACTCGGACGCAGAGGCGAGCGAGGTGGCCGTGGTTGTTGGCCGCGCCACCGTGGTTCGGACAGCGGCGGCAGCCAACGATCACAAGGAATACCTCCGGAAGTATCGGAAGGGTATTGCTGACCTGGGCATGACACCGAAGGACTTTGGCGAGGACTACTCCGTGGCGATCGTGGTGAGTCCCGCCAGGCTGCGCGGATTCTAGCCACGCGGCCGGCGAACAGCGGGCCGCGCATAGATCCTAACCCCGACTATCGATCCTCGAGATGGCGGATGCCCAGCGAACCACCGTGTACACAGACACGGTGACCCTATGGATTATGATGTTGCTACATGGGAGGCGACATGCGTCGATCACTAAAGCTCCCCGCTCTGTTGTTGGCTGCCGTGACTCTGGCCTGCACCATCTCGGTCCCGTCGTTCAGCTCTACCTCCGGCTCGGGCAACATTATCACCGTCACCAAGGATTTCGCCGACTTTGACCAGGTCGAGATCGGCAGTGCCTTCGACGCCACGGTCCAACAGGGCGACACTTTCGCGGTTGTCATTCGGATCGACGACAATCTCGAAAAGGACCTGCAAGTGAACCAAGTGGGCCAGACCCTCGTGCTGAGCCTGGATCCCGATCGACTGTTCGGGATCGGCAGCGCGACCCTTGAAGCCGAGATCACGATGCCAACCCTCGCCGGGGTCGAGGCGAGCGGGGCAAGCCATGTCACTCTGGCCGGCTTCGACTCTTCGCAAACCCTTCGGGTTGTGGCCTCCGGCGCCAGCTCGGTGGAAGGCGACATCCGGGCCGGCGATATGAGCATAGAAGCTTCCGGCGCCAGTTCGCTTTCCCTCACCGGCGGAGCCGCAAACCTGGTTCTTGACGTCAGCGGGGCGAGCTCCGTCAATCTCGAATCCTTCCCGGTCGCGGACCTTCAGGCTGAGCTCAGCGGCGCGAGCAACGCGGTCGTGAACGCAAGTGGAACGCTAGATGTCGAGGCGAGCGGGGCCTCCGAGCTCAGCTACCTGGGGAACCCAACCCTTGGCAGTGTGAACACCTCTGGGGCCTCGACCGTGAGAGAAGAGTAGGCCTCACAAGTCATCGACCGTTCCTTGACTCAGTACCCCAGCCTGTCCGCGCTCCAAGCCTTGCTTCGCAAGGCATGGAGCACCGCGTTGCTCGTGCCCCTGTCCGCAGCACTCGCCGCCTGCGCGGCCGGCAATGCCTCCCCAACAGCTGCGCCGATACCTCTCGCCAGCCCGGTCTCCCAAGAGCCGGCGGCCGGTATTTGCGGAGCTACCGAGGCGGCCGAGGTCACGATTACGATTTACCCCGATATCCCCGATCCGCGCTGCGCCATCGTCCGGCCGGAACAGCGCCTGAAGATTGTGAATAGCACGGCTAATCCGCTTCAAGTGTCGCTAGCCTCGTTCCGGGCGGAAATCGGGCCGGGAGCCGGATACGCGTTTGAGCTTCCGCTGGGAGAGTTCCTGGCTCCCGGGGTTCACCTGGTCCAGGTCCTTCCCTGCTGCGGCCCGGAGTTGTGGCTGAAACCAACTCCAGCGGCGAGCGGCACCCAAGCGAGCCGCATTGAGGCTGCCCCAACCAGCGTCTTGGGTGCCCTCTAACTGATGACCCCGACTCCGTCCCCAAGCCAAAGCCACTCGCTAGAGAAGCTGCTGGCCGCCATGTTGACCTTTCGAGCCAACTCCTCCCGAACCCGCGCCTGCTTCGTCGCTGCCGGGGCCCTGTCAGCCTTCTCCTTCCTCGGAGCGCTCAGTGTCGGCCTTTTCTATGTCCCGCTGGTTCTGCTCCAGCTAGCCACCGCGGTCGCCAGCCGGGTCCACACTCGCGATCGGCTTTCCACCGGCGCCGGGTTGCTCGTCGGTTCCGCCCTGTTCCAAGCGGTTCTCATGTTCACAATCGTCCGGCTAGTGTAGCGTGGTCGGCACGCCAGCCGGCCGAGCTCTAGCCAGGGCCAGACGGCGTGCCTGAACGCGGACTCAAGTTGTCGGCGCAACGACTGCCTCCCTCCCGATCTGTGACCATCGGCACCCTGCCGACAATCTTGGTCCTTGTCATCAGCCTCACGACCCTCGGGCTGCGCTTCGTCCATGTGGAAGCCGATTTCCCAACCCAGATCAACTGGTCGGGCGACCTGTACACCGACGAAGGTTGGTATTCCAACAACGCCATCGCCCATGAGCTCACCGGGCGCTGGATCATCGAGGGCGACTTCAATCCGATCGTCAGCCTGCCGGTCTTCCCACTCATCCAGGCGGGCGCCTTCAATCTGCTCGGATTCGGGCTGACCACGGCCAGAATTACGGAGGTCGTCTTCTCGATTCTGCTGTGCCTGCTGACCTACCGGCTGGTGACCCGGATGGCCGACGGTCTTCCCGGGCTGGTCAGCCTATTCCTGCTCTCCACCAACTTCACTCTCTTCGCCTTCAGCCGGTTGGCCATTCTCGAGCTGCCGATGACCGCTCTCCTATTAATGAGCCTGCTTGTGGCGGTCTCCAGCCGCGGACCCATGGCGCTGAACCTGGCGCTCGCCTCACTCGCGTTCTGCCTGGCTACCCTGACGAAGACGACTGCGCTCTTCGGGCTGCCCAGCTTGCTCTACTTGATTTGGACCGCGCAGCCCTCCGGGCGAAAGGGATTGCTCGCCGCCTCTGCGGCTCTGGCGCTGATCGCACTGGTCCTCGGCGTTTACTATTCCGTCGCCGACGCGGGGGATCCGGAATCGGTCGCACTGTTTGCCGCCACGGAGTTCACCCCCCGGCTGGAGGGGACCTTGCCTTCCATCGGCTGGGCGCTCGGCCGGACGGTCTGGAATGGGTTGGTACTCGACCGGCTTGCCTATCCGTTGGCGATGCTGGCCCTGCCATTGTTTCTGGTCACCTCGCGGCGAGCCCGGACGGACCGGCTGGTCATCGCCTGCACGCTATGGATCGCGGTCTCATTCGCCGCACTCGCGGTGCGCGGCTACCTTCCCCCCCGCTATTACTTGCCGCTGAGCGTCCCGCTGGCCTGCCTGCTCGGGGTGATGGCGGTCCACGCCTTTCAAGCCCTCGGCCATTCGCGGGCAGCCTTCTTTCCGCTCGTGCTCGTCGCCGGCATCGGCGCGGTAAACCTCATCACCATCGGTCGACACCTGGCTTCCCCACAGTTCAGCTTTGTCGACATGGCCCAGGACGTCGAAGCGCAGATCGAGGCCCACGGAGGCGATCCGCTTCTGATCGGAAACATGGCCAATTCCATCTCGCTGGCGACCGGCCTCGCTTCCATCAATTCTGAGTTGGGAACTCGCGACTTGTCGTGGAAGCTCGAGAATTACCGTCCAGGCTACTACATTGCGTTGGGCGAAGAGAAACCAACCGTCCGTGAGCTGAGCGAAGTGTACGAACTGCAGCCGCTCGCCTCCTATGATGTGTTCGGCAATTACTATGACGGGAAACAGGTGACCCTCTACAAACTGAACTTAAGACCCTAGATCGACAGTACGCCCACCTAGCGAGAGGAGCGGTTTTGAGATGGCTGCCAAGAAGATTCAGATCAATCGGGCACCGGTCATGACCCTGTGGGCGACCGTGGTTGCCGAGCGCCTCGGATACCACCCCGAGGCTGCCCTGAGCCTGGGCAAAGCGGTTGCCGGCCTCAATGCCCAATCGAAAGGACAGCGGCTTGGGATCTACAAGCCCTCCACCGAACAAGAAGCACATAAAGGCAAGCCCAAACCGCCGGAGCCAACCATCGTCAGCTTGCTGGGCCGGCCGGTTCCGACCGTGCGCACGAAGCAGGGGATCCGGGCGGCCATCCGCGGCGAGCCAGTCGAGCCTCAGCCGGTCCAAGAATACCTGGTCAAGAAGTTTGGGCCGGATCTGGCCGAGGTCCGCAAGGCGATGGAGACCCTGGCCCGATCGCTGGAGCCGGAGGCCCTGGAGGCCCAGGCGTTTGCGCTGTACGAGAAGTTCCGGCCCCAGATCCCGGAAGGCAAACGAGGCTGGGGAGCGGCCGGTGACCTCGACCTGGGGCAGGTTCTGCGGCTCGCCAAGCGCAAGCAGTAAGGCGCCAAGTGAGGACGAACGACGGGCGCGGCGAGTGATGTGCGTCCCTGCAATTCGCGGCGGCGGCGTGACAGAATAGAGCGGGTCGGAAATCACGCCTATCACCGCGGAAGGAGGCGCTTCATGAAACGCACAGCGGTCATCACCGGTTCGGCTTCGGGGATCGGAAGAGCGACCCGCGAGCTCTTGTTGGCTCGGGGTTACCGGGTGATCGGCGTCGACCTGCACGATGCCGAGATCATCGCCGACCTGGCTAAGCCGGAGGGCCGGGAGGCCATGATCTATGCAGTACGTTGGATGACCAGGGGCGTCGTCGACGCGGTGGTTGCCAACGCCGGCCTGGCGCTGCCGGAACCCATCACCGGTTCGGTGAATTACTTTGGGGCCATCGCTGCGCTCGAAGGCCTGCAACCGTTGCTGGTCAAGGAACAGCAGCCGCGGGCCGTGTTGGTTGCATCGCTCGCCAGTACCTTCCCTCACGATGAAGCGCTGGTCGAGGCCTACCTCGCCGGAGACGAGCCGGCGGCACTGAAAGCCAGCGAAGGCAAGGGCGACCTGATTTATGCCTCGACCAAGGTCGCGGTGACCCGCTGGGCGCGGCGGCACGCCATCCAGAGCGATTGGGCGGGCGCCGGTATTCTGCTGAACATTGTCGCACCCGGGCTGATCCAGACCCCGATGACCCAGGCCATGATCGATGATCCGAAGACCATGGAGAGCTTCAAGGGTCTGCTGCCGATGCCCATCGGCCGATACGGACAACCCGAGGAAGTGGCTGAGCTGATTGCCTTCCTAGTCAGCCCGGAGAACTCGCTGATGGTCGGGCAGGTGATCTTCATCGACAGCGGCAGTGAGGCGACGATCCGCGGCGAACTGGGCTGGATTTCCACACCGCAACCGGCGACTGCCGCCGGCTAGCCGATGGACCCCTCACCCGTGCCCTGCGCCCCCAGCTCTCCGACGACCCGGACTTCCACCGGTATCCCCTCGATCTCCTGAGGCAGCAGGTCTTCCTCCCGCAGCTGAGCTCGCGGCAGTTTCTGCTTCACCATCACCACCAGCGCCAATTCTTGCCGGGCGCCGCCCCGGTAACCGACCCCGACCCCCACTACGTTCGCCATCGCGAGCAGCCGATCGGCGTTCGCTCGTGAAACAGCTCGGGCGTGTTCCAGCGCCTGCTTAGGGGTCACAGATCAATCTGCAGAGCCTCCAGCACGTCCTGGATCGAATTGAAGATCGTGGCCTGGGCCGAGCCGGCGAAGAGCAGGCCAACAGCGCGGAGGGTTTCGCCATCCACCAGCAGCGATCCCGAATCGCCACCCTGGGACATGGGAGTGGTGACAAACTGGCCCTCGAAGCGAGCGGTCCGGTTCTCACCGTAGTTGACCGTCACTGTAGTTTCGATCACGTTCACTTGTCCGGTCGTAAACCCGGTCGTACGGCCGGATTTCCTCACCGCCATCCCCAATGTCGGAGCCACCGTCCCCCGAACCTCGCCGATGTCGAGGATCTCTGGCAACAGGTCCGCTGTATTCAACGGCTTGGCCACGGCCGCGTCCACCCGATTGACCGCCTGTGGATTCTCCTGAATCACCCG
>CAZPZD010000041.1:11210-21298 GCA_964590515.1 uncultured Anaerolineaceae bacterium
GTGTCCGAATTCGGGCTGCCGCCGTCGATGGCCCCGGGCTGCAATACTGCATCGCCAACCTCGGCTTGATTGCTGTTGGCCAGCACATGGTTGTTAGACAGAATCAAGCGCTCGCCGCTCGCCCGGTCGCGCACCGTGGTTGCAAGCGTCCCGGCGGTCACTTTGAGGTGACCGATGCTGATCCCTCCAGGAGCCGGCCGCCAGCGGTCGGTCCGGGTTTGCAGCGCCCGTAGGGTTCCGACCTCGATCACATCGGTGGGGATTCCCTCCACTCGGGAGGGGACCAATTCATCTGCGGTGAGCCCGGCCCGCGGAACCTTCACTCGAACGAGGGCGACCACGCACAGGTCGGTGGTGCGGCGCCCGCGAATCTCTTTGAATCCAGTTCCCACCCCGACCACATTGGGTTTTCGCAGGATGGTCTCTTTGAAGCGCTCCTTGACCTGGCTAACGGTTTCAGCTTCCACTGCGCTTCTCCATCGGGACCCATTTGCGATTCAACTCTCCACGGTAGCCCGACCCCGGCCGGATGAGGCGGGCCTCGGCGATCTGTTCCAAGACCTGAGCGGTCCAGCCTCCCACCCGACCCACCGCGAAGGTCGGGGTAAACAGCCCCGTGTCGAATCCCAGGCCGTGCAGGACCAGGGCCGTGTAGAACTCCACGTTGGTCTTCAACCCTCGGCCCGGCTTCAGCTCCTCCAGCACCCGCAGCACAACTTGCTCCACCACCCGGGCGTCTTTGTTGAGCTGGATATCGCCCGCCTGCTTGAACAGCTTCTCGGCCGCCGCGCCCAACACGTCGGCCCGGGGATCGCGTACCTTGTAGACCCGATGTCCGAAGCCCATGATTCGGCCCCCGGCGTCCACGGTCTGGCGCACGTAGGCCTCGGCCTCCGCTTCGAGACTCTTCCCGGAGGCCGCCGCTCGCGTCCGCAGCTCGAACACCATGTCCAACGCCGGCCCGGGCGCGCCCCCATGCAAGGGACCTTTGAGCGATCCGATCGCGCCCACCACTGCCGAGATCATGTCGGATCCCGTGCTGATGATCACTCGAGCCGTGAAGGTAGAGTTATTCATCCCATGATCAATGACGGAATTAATATACGTTTCCAGTCCGCGCACTTCGTCGGCTTCGGCTTCGGTTCCCCGCAGCATGTAGAGATAGTTCGCGGCATGCGGCAGGTCGGAGCGCGGCCCGACCACCGGCTTCCCATGCCGGATCCGCCAATAGGCGGCGACGAGGGTGGCCACCCGGGCGACGATTGCCTTGGCTCGGGCCTGGTTGGCGGCCGGCGATGAGTCGGCCGGGTTCGGATCGGCGAGGGTCAGCGTGTCGGCCCCCATCCGCAGGGCGTCCATCGGCGGCAGGGATTTGGCGGCCGCGGCGCGCAGGATCTCCATCGTTGGGCCGGGGAGCTCGCGCTGGGCGGCCAGCTCGGCCTGCAGCCCGCTCAGTTCCGAAGTGGTCGGCAGGCGATCCTCCCAAAGCAAGAATAAAGTTTCCTCAAAGGTGGCGTTGGGAGCCAGCTCCTCCAGCGGGAAGCCGCCAATGGTGAGCTCACCCGCCAGCCCATCCACTCGACTGAGCCGGGACTCGGTGACCAGCACGCCATCCAAACCTTTCGTCACACTCATCTTCCCTCCAGCGCTCGGTTCGAATTCAGGGCGGGTGCCCAGTGCACCGCGGCCTGATTCGGGCGAGGGCTTCGATTGCTAGATATGGATCGCATGGCCCTCGGCGACATGGGCGGCCTCCCCCAGCACCTCACTCAACGACGGATGGGCGTGCACGTTGCGGGCGATCTCGGCCGGTGTGAGCTCCATCATCTGAGCCAGAGTGAGTTCCGGCAATAGTTCGGTCACCTCCGGTCCAACCAGGTGGGCGCCGAGAATCTCTCCGTAGTGGGCATCGGCAATCAGTTTGATCCAGCCGGCGGTTTCACCCATCCCCAGCGCCTTCCCGTTCGCCAGGAACGGGAACCGCCCCACCCGCAACTCGTGGCCGGCTTCCCGGGCCTGGGCTTCGGTCATTCCAAAGGATGCCACTTGCGGCTGGCAGTAGGTCGCCCGCGGCATCATCTGATAATCCAACTCGATGGTTTCGACCCCGGCAATGTTCTCGGCGCACACAACTCCCATGGCCATGGCCACATGGGCCAGCTGCAGCTTGCCGGTCACGTCGCCGATCGCCCACACTCCCGGCACGTTGGTCGCCATGCGGGAATCGATCCCGACCATCTTGCGATCGTCGAGCGCGACCCCAATCTGCTCCAGCCCGAGTCCCTCGGTGTTGGGCCGAAATCCGACCGCCACCAGCGCCTGCTCGGCGTCGAGCACCTGCTGCCCCGCCTCACCGGTGACAGTGGCCTTGATCTTAGTCTTTAAGGTCTGAATGGCCTCCACTCGCGTGCCGACCAGGACGTTGATGCCGCGTTTGCGAAACTCTTTGGTCAGTTCTTTGCTGACCTCCTCGTCCTCCAACGGGGCTATCCGTGGCAGCATCTCGACGATCGTCACCTCAACGCCGTAGCCGTTCCACAGACTGGCGAATTCGAGCCCAATCGCGCCGGACCCCACGATCACAACCGACTTGGGAGCGGTAGTCTGCAGCACCGCCTCCCGATAGGTCAGCACTCGTTCCCCATCGATCTCGACGCCGGGGATCAGGATCGGCCGAGAACCGGTGGCGAGCACGACATGCTGTGCCGAGAGGGAGGCCACGTTTCCATCGGCGTCTGTCACGGTCAGCGAATGTGGCCCGGAGAAGGCGGCGGTTCCCATGTGAACCTCGATCTTGTTCTTCTTCATCAAAAACCCGACGCCCTTCACCAGCCGATCGGCCGCCTCCCGACTGCGGGCGACCGCCCGGGAGTAGTCTAGCGTCAGGCCCTCGAACCCGATCCCGAACTCCGCGGCCCGGGTGCGCAGCAGGTGGACCAGCTCAGCGTTCTTCAGCAGGGCTTTAGATGGGATGCAGCCGACATTCAAGCAAATCCCCCCGAGCCACTCCTTTTCGACAATGGCGGTCTTCAGCCCGAGCTGGGCGGCCCGGATCGCACAGACATACCCACCGGGTCCGGCCCCGATCACGATGACGTCATAATCTGGCATTCGGCGATTCTCCTCTGTGAATCCGAGCGGGCGGGGGGGAGCTCAGGGCCTCAGGCCCAAGTCTGCAGTCGGTCGACGACCACAGCCAGGAATTGATCGGCTATCGCGCCGTCAATAATCCGGTGGTCGAAGGTCATGGTCAGATACACCATCGGACGCACAGCAATGCCGTCGCCGGGTTGCCCGCCGGGACCCTGGTTCTCGATCACAACCACCCGTTTCTGCAGCTTGCCGATCCCCAGGATGGCGCACTGCGGTTGGTTGATGATCGGCATGGCAAGCAGCGACCCACCCACACCGTGGTTGGTGATGGTAAATGTCCCACCTTGCACCTCGTCGGGGTCGAGCTTCCGGTTGCGGGCCCGCTCGGACAGGTCGTTGACTGATCGGGCCAATGCCAGGAGCGAGAGCTGCCCTGCATTCTTCACCACCGGCACGATCAGGCCCCTCTCTCCAAGCGAGACGGCGACTCCGACGTTGACTTGCTGGTGCAGCACGATCCCCTGGTCGCTCCAGGACGAATTGACGATCGGTACCTGCTTCAGCGCCTCGACCGTAGCGGCTACGAAATAGGGGCTGAGGGTGAGCTTGACCCCATCCCGTTCAAACGCCGCCCGATTGGCAGCCCGATGGACAAGCACCCGGCCGAGATCGGCCTCCATAACGCTCGTGACGTGCGGGCTGGTGTGCCGCGAGCGCACCATGTGCTCGGCGATCCGAGCCCGGACCGGATCCAGCGGTTGCACCTTCAACGGAGGAGCCGAGACGGCGGGCTTGAATTCCCCGAGAACTTCCTCGGTCGGCCGGAAGAGTTCGCCGGAGGCTGGCTCCTCCCAAGGAGCTGCGGGCTTCTTCGCCTCCAAGTGGCTCAGGACGTCCTTCTTGGTGATTCGGCCGCCCTGGCCGCTTCCGCGCACCTTGCTCAGGTCCAGCCCGTGTTCGGCCGCGATTCGGGCAACTACCGGTGAGATGAATCCGACTTCGGCCTGCTGGTCGACGGCCGCCTTCGGGCTCGGTGGCTCCGGTTGGCGAACGGGCGCACTCGCAAGAGCGGGCGCCTTGGAGCTGGCTAATTCGCCGGCCATTCGTCCGGAGGGGGGAGCTTCCGCCACCTTCTCGCTCGGATCTCCGATCAACGCCAGCACGGTTCCGGCCCGCACCGTCTCGCCCTCGGCCACCAGGAGCTGCAGAACGGTCCCGCTCGCCGGAGAGGGGACTTCGGTGTCCACCTTATCGGTGTTGATCTCGACCAGCGGCTCGAACTCCTGGATCCGCTCATGCTGCCGCTTCAGCCATTTAGTGACCGTGCCCTCGACGACCGACTCGCCGAGCTTGGGCATGATGACTTCGATCGCCATAAGTTCTTTCCTCTCAGGGTCGGCACGACCGGCCAGCGGCCGCGGGCCTCGGTCGGTCGACCAATCGTGATTATCCTCGATCAATACGCGGCCAGATCGCGGATGGCCGCCGCGATCTTGTCCGGGTTCGGCATAAACCAGTCTTGCAGCGGGTGGCTGTACGGGACCGCCGGAATGTCCGGCCCAGCCAGCCGCCGCACCGGCGCGTCGAGCTGAGTGAAAGCCTCCTCCGCTAGAATAGCGGCGATCTCGGCTCCGTAGCCGCCGGTAAGGTTATCTTCGTGCACGATCAGGGCCTTCCCGGTCTTGGCCACCGAGCTCAACACGGCCTGCTTGTCCACCGGCTTCAGGGTCCGCAAATCCACGACCTCGGCATCAATCCCTTCCTGGGCCACCCGCTCGGCGGCTTCCCAACAGTACTGATGCATCATCCCATAGGCGAACACGCTGAGGTCAGTCCCTGGACGGGAGACTCGGGCCGGGCCGATCGGGACCAGGATCTCTTCGCCCTCGGGCACCTCGCCGCGGATCAATCGGTAGCCCTTCTTGGGTTCGAAAAACAGCACCGGGTCGGGATCTCGGACGGCCGACTTCAGCAATCCTTTGGCGTCATAAGGATTCGAGGGGATCACGACCTTCAACCCCGGAACATGGGCATAGAAGGCCTCTACCGATTGCGAGTGGTACAGGCCGCCCCCGATTCCGCCTCCGTAGGGAGCCCGAATCACCAGCGGGACCGTCCACTCGCCGCCCGACCGATAGCAAAGGCGGGCCGCCTCGCTCACGATCTGGTTGAACGCCGGATGGATGAAGTCCGCAAACTGAATCTCGCAGATCGGGTGCATACCATACAATGCGGCTCCGATTCCGATTCCGACGATGGACGATTCCGCCAGCGGGGCATCGACGACCCGCTCCGGACCGTATTTCTCATACAAGCCTTGAGTGGCCCGAAACACACCGCCCCGCGGCCCAACGTCTTCCCCAACAATGAATACCCGGTCGTCGCGGGCCAGCTCTTCATCCATGGCCTGGCGCAGGCCCTCGATCAGGGTGATTTCAGTCATGCCTGCGGTCCCCACTGAACAGTGGATAGGTGGCCTCGGAGACATCCGGATACGGAGCCTGAGTCGCAAACGCCACCGCCTCCTCCACCTCGGCCTTCGCCCGCTCGTTGATCTCGGCTTCGGCGTTCTCGCTCAAGATCCCCTCGCCCATCAAGCGCGACCGGAAAAGATCCAGCGGATCTTGAGCCTTGATGGCCTCCATCTCCGCCCGCGGCCGGTAGGTCCGGTCGTCGTCATCCGAAGAATGGGGAGTCATCCGATGGACGGTCGCCTCGACCAGAGTCGGGCCATCGCCTCCCCGAGCCCGGGCCACCGCCTCGGAGACGACCCGATGGACTTCCAGGGCGTCCAACCCATCGACGGTCACTCCCGGCAGTCCCAGCCCCAACGCTTTGTCGGCCGCCCGCGCCACTGCCATCTGGCGGTCCTGGCGGACCGAGATCGCGTAGACGTTGTTCTCAACAATGAAAATCACCGGAAGCTTGTGGATCGCGGCCCAATTCACGGCCTCATACCAATCGCCCTGTGAAGTAGAACCTTCGCCGATCGTGGTGAGCACGACTGCATCGTCGCCCCGCAGCTTGATGGCGAAGCCAATCCCGGAGGCGTGAAGGGTCTGGGTGGCCACTGGCGACGAATGGCTGACCACCCTAGCCCGCTTCAGGCTCCAGTGGCTGGGCATCTGGCGGGCGCCGGAGCTCGGCTCGCCTTGTCGACCCATCAAGCCCAGCATGAATTCCTTCGGGGTCAGGCCCATCGCCAGCAGCATGGTTAGGTCTCGATAATACGGCAGCAGCCAATCCTGGCCACGGCGGATGGCGAAGATCGCTCCGATTTGAGCCGCCTCATGGCCGATAGCCGAGATGTGGAAGGCGATCTTCCCCTGGCGGTGCAGCACCCAGGCTCGCTCGTCCACTCGGCGGGAGAGCAGCATGAGCCAATACATCTCCAGCAGGTTCTCTCGATTGAGCGCGACCTGCAGTTGCTCCGTCAATTCCATCTACCCGCTCCTTGCTTCCACCCGCTCAGCCACGATCTCGACCAGATCCCGCACCTGCAGGTCGTCTCCGGCCGCATCGGTCAGCATGATCATACAGAACGGGCAGCCCACGGCCAGGGTCGAGGCTCCGGTCTGCTTCGCTTCCCGTATGCGGTCGGCACTCACCCGCTCCAGGCCCGCCTCCTCTTCCTTCCACATTTGGGCGCCCCCGGCGCCACAGCAAAAAGAGGTCGAGCGCCGGCGGGGCATCTCCTGCAGTTCGATTCCCACGAAGCCGAGCGCTTCTCGGGGAGCCTCAATCACCCCGTTCTGGCGGCCCAAGTAGCAGGGATCGTGAAAGGTTACCCCTCCCGCTTCATCCGCCGCGCTGGGGTCGAGCCTGCCTGCGGCAAACAGCTCCTGGAGGAATTCGGAGTGGTGGATGACTTCGTAGTCTCCGCCGAAGGCCGGGTATTCCGTCCGTAGGGTGTGCAGGCAGTGCGGGCACCCGGTCACGATCCGTTTGGGTGCGAGCCGATTGAGTCGCTCGACATTGGCGGTCGCCAGCTCATTGAAGAGGTACTCGTTCCCGGATCGACGGGCCGGGTCTCCGGTGCAGCGCTCCTCCGGGCCTAAGACTGCGTAATCCACCGCGGCGGCCTTCAGGACTTTGGCAAAGGCCCGAGCCGCCCGTTGGGCTCGTGGATCGGTGGCGGGCGCACAGCCCACCCACCACAGGATCTCGGGGGCGGGCTGCTGGAGGACGGTCGGCACTTCGAGGCCCTCGGCCCACTTCAGCCGCTGGTCGGCAGCGACGTTCCACGGATTGGCCGCCCGCTCCATCCCGCGGTAAGCCGTCTGCAGCTGCTCCGGGAATTCGTTGCTGGTCAGAACCAGGTGCCGGCGGATCTCCAGGATGTCTCGCATCGGCTCGACGCCCACCGGGCACACTTCCACACACGCCCCACAAGCCGTACAGGCCCAGACAGCCTCCGGCGTGATGGCAAACTCGAGCAGGGTTTGGCTGCTCGACTTTCCGGCCGCCAGCTGACTGCCCTCTTGGTTCAGAAAGTAGCGTTTGTTGATCTCCAAAGCCGCCGGCGAGAGTACTTTGCCGGTTTCATATGCCGGGCAGGCCTCCTGGCAGCGGTTGCACATGATGCAAGCGTAGCCATCCATTAGCCCCTTCCAGGAGAGATGCTCCAGTCGCTCCGCGCCGAACCGTTCCAGTGATTCGTCTTCAAAATTGATGGGTTCCAGGGTGCCCATCGAGGGACGCTCCGGCTGTAGCAAGAAGTTCAGTGGGGCAAAGAACAAGTGAATGTGTTTGGTGTAGGGGAAGTACGGAATGAAGCCCAACACCGTGCCCAATCCCAACCACCAGAATACGTGAATGGCGAGCTCCTGCGAAGCCGGGGTCCAGCCGGCCCACAGACCGGCCACGGCCGAACCGAACGGGTTCCACGGATCGGCCCCGGCCGCGGCCAGTTGAAAGGATTGACCGAGAAAGCGGGAGCCGACGTGAACCAGGATAAAGGCGCCCACGATCGCCGAGTCACGGCGGATCCCAAGGCGAGCCTTCGGGTGAAGCAGTGTCGTCTCCCGGATCTGCAGGGCTGGCGGCCGGACCCAATAGCGCCGGATCAGCAGCCCGACCATTCCGATCAGCACCCCGACGCTCAAGACATCGGCCCCCAGCCGATAGAGGTCTCCGAGCGAACCCTCGCCCAAGAAAACAAACTCGGGGACGAAGCCCTCCAGCACGTCCCCGAGATTAACTAAGAAGTAATAAATGAAGCCCCAGCCGACCAGCCCATGCAGCAGGCTGGTCCCCAGGCGGGCCCGAAAGGACGGGGCAAAGCTGACGCTCTTGTACAAGGCCTCGCCCGCGCGCCGGACGGCGGCTCGCCAATCGGGGCGGCCGCTTCCACGCCGGATGATGCGAATAAGCCGGGCGATGGCTCCTGCGGTCAGATAAATTGTGATCAACGTGAAAATAGTGAAGAGGAGTCGTTCCGGAGTGGTGAGCATCAATGCACTCGCACAGGGCGGGCGTAGACCACCCCTCCTCGGAGCGAGCAAAAGTGTACCACAGGGCCTTCAACGGCCCTCGGCAAAGGCTGCCGATGGAATCGAGCTCGGTGTTGCTAGGCCGCGCGAGCCTGGACGAGCGGTAGGTCCAACTGAACCACGGGGACCGCGGCCAGATGAGCCTGGACGTCTCTGAGAGCGCCCTTGTACTTCTGCAGCAGCTCAGAGTCCGGACCCTTGTAGCGTCTCAAGGTCTGGAGTGCGCAAGCGGCGCAGCCGCGCATGGCGCGATAGGAATCAGTCTCGCATTCCAGGCAGATGTCCAACCGCATCATCATGAGTGAGAAGGCGAGCGATTCCGGATGATCCTCCGGCAGGCCGGAGACGTGATCCGCCAGCTTCCTCCAGGCTTCCCCCCTGGAGGCCCCCAGCTTGGGAATCACTGAGGACGGGAACAGAAGTTCGTTTTCGGCGTACATGAGACTACCCCCTTCCGGGTCGAGCGGCAGGGGGGCGATTGTAGATCAAAGTGCAGAAATGTGGACTCCGGTACTTTGGTACTAGCGGGACCCCTTACGCGCCCCCGGGACCGTAGATTGCGGGGTCGGTCGGGGTATTGCCGGAAGGGTCCCATACGTAGACCCAGGTTCCTTCCTCAGCGAAGTCAAAGATCCAGTTGGCGTCCTCCGGGGCCAGGTTGACGCAGCCGCGGGAGGTCGGTGTGCCAAAGCGGGAGTGCCAATACGTGCCGTGTAAGGCGCGGGCCTGGTCGAAGTACAGGACCCAGGGGACATCCTCCAGAAAGTAATAGTTGCCGCCCTCCGCCGTGACGAGGCCGCCGGTCATGTCGTCCCGATCCAGCTTGGCCCACACTTGAAAGAGGCCGGGCTGGGTCCAGAAACCGTTGCGGCCACTGGACACGACGGTGGCGAACTTCAGGTTTCCGCCTTCGTACGCCGCCAGGGTCTGCTCGTAGAGGTTGACCGAGACCCAGCGGTCGGAGTCCACCCCGGCGGGAGGAATCGGATCCGGGCGCACGACCCCCAGATTGCGCTGCTCGATCCAGCGGTCCTGGCCGATCATGTACCAGACCCAGTCGCCCACCTGCTGTTGAGCATAGATCTGGACCACCGCGTGGCGAGTGAAGCATTCCCCTCGAGGATCAATCGGCCCACCCGGCTCAAGAGAGGTACAGGTGCCTCCTTGCACGATCCACCCGAACGGCCGATCGGGCGTACGGGAAAAGGCCAGCCCCGGCGAGCTGGGCAGCTGGAGGGCACTGACCGAACCGCCCCGCACATAGCCGAGCGGGGTGGCATAGATCGTATTTCCATCGATCTCCGTTTGGGCGAAGGTCGAAAGGTAGACAAACCCAGAGGCGAGAGAGGATGAGCCGCTCCCGCCCCCGGCCGCGTCCTCCGCGCTGGCGTAAATCGTGGTTTCTCCCGAGCTGGCCCGCAGATAATCCCAGGGCAGAAAGCCAAGGTTTGGATCGGTCGCCTCGGTGGGCAGCGGTTTGGGTGGATAGAGGCCCAGCCGGGC
>CAZPZD010000042.1:0-20349 GCA_964590515.1 uncultured Anaerolineaceae bacterium
CCAGTGGCCGGCCTCTACCTGTGCTCCTCTTCGACGCCACCCGGCGGCGGGGTGCATGGCATGTGTGGTTATCATGCGGCCCGGGCAGCCTTGCGCAGATCGTTTCAATCCGCCTAGCTCTACAACCCGAAGTCAACAAAGAAACCAAAGCGGGCCAACTGCTGGAGGGTGCCCGTCAGCAGCAGCACTCCTACCACCACCAGCACAACCCCGGTACCCAACGAAACTATCCGAATGGCCCGAGTGTGCCGGCGCATCAATTCCGCGATCCGCCCCACTCCCAGAGCCGCCAGCAAAAAGGGGACTGCCAGCCCGACCGAATAGGCGCTGAGCAGCACCACTCCTTGCTTCAGGCTGCCGCTGTTGATAGCCAGAGTCAGGACTGCACCCAGTACCGGTCCGACACAAGGCGCCCAACCGGCGGAAAAGAACACGCCCATCACGGCCGAGGAGAGGTAGCCTAGATTGCCCTCCGGCCGGTATTGGCGGCGGGTGTCGAAGTCGAAAAGCGGAATCTTGAGGACGCCCATCGTGTGCAGCCCAAAGAGGATCACGACCAGCCCGCCGACGCGGGAGATCCACTGTCGAGCGTCAAACAAAATCACCCCAATCGCGGAGGCCGCCGCCCCCAGGGCCACAAACACCAAACTGAATCCCAACACAAAAGCCAGACCGTGCGCAAAGGTTCCCCACCGGTTCTCGACTGCCACCCCCTGCGCAGTGACGGAGCGGCCTCCCAGGTATCCAACATAGGCCGGCACCAAGGCCAGCACACAGGGGGAGAGGAACGAGGCCAGCCCGGCCAGCATCGCCAGGCCGACAGTCACCTCCATTGGATCGATCCAACCTCCGGCTGGCAGCCGGTGGGGCAGCTTGGGCGCTTCACGGATTCAGCTCTAGAAA
This sequence comes from uncultured Anaerolineaceae bacterium, assembly GCA_964590515.1. GTDB lineage: Bacteria > Chloroflexota > Anaerolineae > Anaerolineales > E44-bin32 > JADFRG01. The sequence continues at coordinate 904 of CAZPZD010000042.1, forward strand.
TATCCGGTAGAGATTAGGGAAGTGTTGACCGGCGATTAGCGACAGGGAAGCCCGCTTCAGGGCGCATCCCACCCTTCAGCTTGGGCGGCCCGGATGTAGTTCGCCTGCTCTGCGTTGGGGAGCAAGAGCGGCTCCCGACCGTCCAGGGCGATCGCCAGGTAGTACACCTGAGCGGCCTGCTCGGCGTGGAGGCTGCGAATGAAGGCGACTTCGAGTGTTCTTCCGACGCAGAACAGGCCGTGATTCGGCCAGACGATCCCGAATCGATCGCCCAGTGCTTCGAGGTTTGCTTTTGCGAAGGCCGAGGTCCCACTCTTCATCCGCGGTCCCACCGCCAGGCCCCGCCCGGCGAATGCGTAGATGAAATTCCCGAGGATATTCGGCAAGGATTTGTTCAACGCGTAGAGTGCGTTGATATGCGGTGGCTCGGTGTGGGCACAGGCCGCAATCCGGGGATCTGCCTGGTAGGCGGCGAGGTGGACCGGCAATTCGTAGGAGGGAGCATGCGAGCCCTTCAATATTCGCCCGTCGAGGTCGACCTCGACGATGTCTCCCGGCCGCATGGTGCTGTACGGTCTCCCGGTCGGTGTGATTAGGATCCGGCTGCTGTCCGGGATCCGGACGCTGAAGTTACCCTGGCTGCGCAAGACCAGGCCATAGGCCTCGCAGCGCAGGGCAATCTCGACCAGGTCGTTCCGCAGCGGCCACTCTTCAGCCAAGGGTTGGACTCTCGGAATCCATTCTGGCAGCCTCAGCCATCCGGCTAGCTATCTTACACCGCGGCCGCTATGCCTGCCCTTCGGTCTGGCTATTGCCGCCCGGGTGCCGGGTTGTTAGGATTGCCTTCGCCTGGCTTGTTCGGGAGAGCAATCATGAAGCGATGGGTAATCGGCGCCGACCTGGGTGGCACTTTGATCCGCGCCATTCGGACCGATCTTGAGGGCCGGAAGGTAGCCCGGGCCGAGATCCAGACTCTGGCACAGGAAGATTCCGAGGCGATCCTCGGTCGGATCTTTCAGATGATTCAGCAGGCCAGCGAAGGAACGGATCCCGGCGAGGTGTTGGGAATCGGGATCGGCGCGCCCGGCCCGATCGACGAGCTGGGACGACTGCACGATCCGCCCAATTTGCCCGGAATGAAAGAGTTTTCCCTCGGGGAACGGCTCCAGGATCGATTCCAAATTCCGAGCTACGCCGGCAACGATGGCAACCTGGCAGCCTTTGGCGAGCTGCGGTTCGGGGCGGGCCGGGGCCTGGAGGACTTGATCTACATGAGCATCGGCACCGGGGTCGGCGGCGGGATCATTAGCGATGGAAAGCTGCTGCTTGGAGCGCACGGATTCGCAGCCGAAATTGGCCACCAGACCCTCATGCCGGACGGGCCGCTCTGCGCTTGCGGCCAGCCCGGCCACTTGGAGGCGCTGGCCTCCGGGCCGAGTATAGCCCGCCAGGCGAATGAACGACTGCAAGCCGGCGCATCTTCGACCATCGACCACTACCGCGAGGCCGGCAACGAGTTGACCGGCAAGTCAGTGACCGACGCCGCCCGACACGGAGACGGTCTGGCGCTGGAGGTGCTGAGGGAGGCTGCGAGCTATATCGGCCTGGGATTGGTGAACTTGATCCACATCCTGGAACCTCAGCGGATCTTACTTGGCGGAGGGGTCAGCCAGGCCGGGGAACTGCTCTTTGAACCCATTCGGCAGACGGTGCACGACCGGGTGATGTCCCCAGTCTTTCGGGGAGTCGAGATCCAGCCCGCCGCGCTTGGCAACGACGTGGGGTTGATGGGTGCGGTCGCCTGGGTACTGGAACGGTCGAGCCTGGACTGAGTTCGGCGGCAACCCACTTGACAACCAATGGTAAGATTGTCGGGTGCCATGTTTCATTGACATTTACCATTCGCGTCACCCCTCTCGCCGGGAAGCCTAGCTCGAACCGGCTTTCCACTCCACTGTAAGGATTCAACCGAATCCGCCGCGAGAGCCTGCGCGGTGGACCCTAAGCCAGAGACGAAGGTCGCAGTCGGACCTCGGCTCACGATGCCCGCCCGCGGGCCGAATCGAGTTTGGATCGCATGACTGCTGAAGTAGCACCAAGAGATCTTAGGGACACCCTGGCCACTCGCCGCCTGGTAGGGCTGTGGCGACTGGCGGACGGCTTCCGCCGCCCTTTGCTTATCGCGACGATCGGGATTGGCCTCGCCTCCCTGGCACGCGCCGCCAGCTACCTGCTGGTGGGACACTTCGTAGACGTTGTGCTGCTGCGGGAGGACTTGCGCCGCGGGCTGCCCTGGGTCGCGGCCGGCTTCATCGGCCTGGCGCTGATCCAAGGGGCGCTGACCTACCTCAGCGGCCGGCTGGCGGCTCGCTCGGCGGAAGGGATCACCAAGCGCTTGCGGGAGTATCTGTTCGACCATTTACAGCGGCTCTCGTTCGCCTACCACGCCCAGGCTCGCAGCGGGGACCTGATTCAGCGCTCTACCTCGGACGTCGATGCGATTCGCCGATTCTTCGCCGATCAGGCGATTAACGCCGGCCGGATCCTGCTGATGTTCCTGGTCAATCTGGCAGTCCTGATTCAGCTGGACACCCAGCTGGCATTGCTTTCGGTGGTCGTGGTGCCGGTCACCGTCACGATGTCTTACCTGTTCTTTCGCCGAATCTCCAAGGCCTACGAGGACTACCAGGAACAAGAGGCAGTACTCTCGGCCGCTCTCCAGGAAAACCTGGCCGGGGTGCGGGTGGTGAAGGCCTTCGCCCGCCAGGAGTTCGAGCGCAGCAAGTTCGACACTGAAAACTGGGAGAAATTCCGACGCGGCCGGCGCCTGCTCATCATGCACTCGCTGCACTGGCCGCTCTCCGACATTCTCTCCGGCCTGCAGACCCTCTTTGGGCTCAGCCTGGGTGCCCTGATGGTGATGGATGGCCGGATTAGCATCGGGACCTACCTGGCCTACTCCGGCCTGATCATTTGGATCATCTGGCCGATCCGCAACCTGGGCCGGTTGGTGGTCGACATGTCCAGCGGATTGGGTTCCTACGCTCGGGTGGCGGAGATCATCCGCGAGGAACGCGAGCCGCTCGACGAGGGCAGCCACCGTCCAAGCCAGCCGCCTAAGGGAGAGTTGATCTTCGAGGGGGTCGGTTTTGCGTACCCGGACGGCGGCGGTGAAGTCTTGGAGGACATCAACCTGCGCGTCCTCCCAGGGCAGGTGGTCGCGCTGCTTGGCCCGACCGGTTCTGGCAAGACCAGCCTGGTCAACCTGCTGCCCCGGTTCTACGACTATACCAGTGGCAGCCTGCTGCTGGACGGGGTTGAGCTGAAGGACTACCCACGGCGATACCTGCGGCGCCACGTCGGAATCGTAGAACAAGAACCGTTCCTGTTCTCGCGGACAGTTCGCGAGAACATCGCCTACGGAATCGGGCGGGAAGTCAATCCAACGGAGTTGGAGGCTGCCGCTCGAGCGGCGGCTATCCATGAGGTGATCCTGACTTTTCCCGCAGGCTACGACACTCTGGTTGGCGAGCGCGGGGTGACCCTTTCCGGCGGGCAGAAGCAGCGGGTAGCGATTGCCCGGACGCTGCTGATGGACCCGCGGATCCTGATCTTGGACGACTCGACTTCCTCGGTAGACACGGAGACCGAGGCCCTGATCCGCACCGCGCTGGAACGGCTGATGCAAGGCCGCACCAGTTTCATCATTGCCCACCGGGTCCAGAGCCTGATGATCGCCGACCTGATCCTGGTGCTGCAGGGCGGCCGAATCGTGCAGCGCGGCAGTCACGCCGTCCTGGTCGCCGAAGAAGGGCTGTACCGGCAGATCCACGCCGCCCAGACTCGAATTGAAGTGGAATTGGAAAGCGAACTGGCAAGTGTCTGATTTCGGATTCGAAGAAGAAGAGTTCAGCACCAGCTTCAGTGGGAAAACTTTCCGGCGGATGCTGGGCCAGACTCGGCCGCACTGGCGCCGGCTGGTCGGTTTCCTGTTGACGATCGCGTTGGTGTCGGCGCTGGATTCGGCCTTCACCTTTATCAGCAAGGAAATCGTAGACCAAGGCATCCTGGCAAATGACCGAGCCGCCCTGCGAGACTGGGTCAGGCTCTATTCAGGGCTGATCTTCATCCAGGCCATCGGCGTGTTCACTTTCATCTACCTGGCCGGGGTGCTGGGAGAGCGGATCCGGTACGACCTGCGCCGCACTCTGTTCAGCCACCTTCAGAAACTCTCGCTAAGCTACTTTGATCGCACTCCGGTGGGCTGGATCATCTCGCGGGTCACGTCCGACACCGATCGGGTAGCCGAGTTGCTGACCTGGGGGCTGCTGGATGTCAGTTGGGGCATTATGAACACCGCCACCGCGGTGATCTTCATGCTGATCATCAATTCTCGGATGGCGCTGATCGTTCTGGTCGCGGTGCCGCTGATCGTGATCGCAGCCATCCAGTTCCAAAAGCGGATCCTGGCCGAGTTCCGCAATCTGCGCAAGATCAACTCCAAACTCACCGGCACAGTCGCCGAGAGCATCGCCGGGGTGCGGGTCACCAAAGCCCTCGGCCGCGAGCAACAGAATCTGCTCGAGTTCGGTGAGCTAACCGGTGGAATGTACCGCTCCTCCTTCCGGGCGGCCTGGTTGTCGGCGCTGTTCCTCCCCGTGGTTCAACTGATCAGCGCTTTCGCGGTGGGCAGCGTCGCCTGGTATGGAGGCATCCAGTTTCAGCTCGGCGGGATGACTCTGGGCGGAATCCTGGCCTTCGTGTCCTACATCACCTTCATGCTGTTCCCGATCCAAGAAATGGCCCGGGTGTTCGCGGAGATGCAGCATGCGGTCGCCTCGGCGGAGCGGGTCTTCTCATTGATGGACTCGCTTCCCGAGATCGTGGACCGGCCGGGGGCTTTCGACCCCGGTACGATCTTGGGCGATATCGTCTTTGAGCATGTTGATTTCTGGTACGACGAGCAGAGCCCGGTGCTCAAGGATTTCAATCTGCATGTGAGCCGGGGCGAGACCATCGCGCTGGTGGGACCGACCGGCGCCGGCAAGAGCACGATCGTCAACCTATTGGCCCGCTTCTACGAACCGAAGGCCGGCACCATCCGGATCGGAGAGCATGACTACACCGACCTCTCCTTGAAGGCGATTCATTCCCGCCTGGGGATGGTGCTGCAAACTCCCCATCTGTTTTCTGGCAGTATCCTGGCGAACATCCGTTATGGGCAGCTGGACGCCAGTCAGGAGCAGGTCGAGCGAGCGGCCAAGATTGCCAGCGCCCACGATTTCATCGTGGAAATGAAAGATGGCTACCAGACGGAGGTCGGCGAGGGCGGCGGCCTGCTCTCGGTGGGTCAGAAGCAGCTGATCAGCCTGGCGCGAGCGGTCTTGGCCGATCCGGAAGTCTTCATCATGGACGAAGCGACCAGCTCGGTGGACACCCTGACCGAGGTCCGCATCCAGCGCGGGATTGAAGCGCTAATGGAGGGGAGAACCAGTTTTGTCATCGCCCACCGTCTATCTACCATCAAGCGCGCCGATCGGATCGTCTTGATTCAAAACGGCCGGATTTCCGAAATGGGCAGCCACGGTGAATTGCTTCGGACTAGAGGCCATTACTACCGGCTCTACACTCAACAATTCAGACGGCAGCTGGATGCCGAAGTAGAGACTCTCGGCGCTCCAAGCCCCGCCCCGGCGTAGCCAACGCAACGGTTAATGACACAGGCTCGCCTATTCGGCGAGCCTGTCTTTGGAGGGAAAGAGCTCAGTCACTTACCAGCCGGGCTTTGGCTGGGATCGGCTGGGGCTCGATGGATTCACCCTGGCCGAGGAATTCTTCTAAATTCGTGAAGATGGTTGCGATCACTTCCGGACGGGCGGAGTACCGGCGCTCGACCCCATGGCCCGCGATACTGAACTGAACCAGGGTGGCTAGCCGGAGCAGGTCGAGGTGATGAACCACGGTGGACGAGCGCAGGCGCAAGCGATTGGAAAGCTGGGAGGGAGTGAGCGGCTCTTCCGAAATGTACCGGAGGATGCGCAGCCGAGTTGGATCCGAGAGGGCCTTTATGGTTCGCAGCAACGCGTCGGGCACGACCTCGCCGGGTACCAGGGAGGCCTCTGCCGGTCTCGCACCAAACAGGATGATCGTCTGGTCTTGGGCGAGCTTGCCATAAATGATCAGGGGCGTCCCCCAGTACGAGGGAGCCAGCACCAGCTCAGGCGTTTCAAACCCCTCGTCCAGTCGTACCCCCTGAGAGAGTTCTTCCAACAGGTCCAGCACGGAGACTTGGGAGGCTCGCAGCTGGGCTTGTTCCAGCGCCCGCTGGAGGGCAGGCCGGATCCGGTTTTCTTCCTCGGCGAAGAAGACCTCGTGGTAAGCCCGCAGGGCGCTAAGTAGTCGCTCGCCAAATTCCCCGCGTCTGGCCCACCATTCCAGCATCAGCTCGACCGACTCCCGGCTCGGGCACTCGTTCTCCGGCTTATCCTTGCACGCGTCTAATATGTCGCCAACTTGCTCATCGTCCCAAACCTCATTGGCTTCTACTTCGCTCAGGACCGCCGCAACCTCGATTGGGATTTCTGGATCCTTCCCGAACTCAGGCAATCGATCCTCTGGCGCCAGATCGGCCAGCGCTCTCAGCACCGCCTGGCCGTCTTTCGGTGCTGGCAGCCGGTGGACCCAGTGAAAAGGCAGGGTGCAGAACTTAAGCTGGTGAAGCTGCTCGAGCGTCTCGCGGGCCTCAGCCGGCAGCCGAGATCGCATCCCGGCCGCCCAGGCCGCCCGCAGGCCAAACGCGGTCGGTTCATGCAGGACTTTGAGGCTTACAAAGAAGTCATAGGCGGTGCCGCTGTCCCACCTCAGCTTCGGCTGCAAAGTAACCGCTCTCGGTTCGTTCACCTCACACCTCCCATAGGGGCTGCAATCAGCTCGTGATCCGGAAGTAGGATTTCGATATTGCGCACGATTGGAACCAGATAACCGGCCAGTGCAGCCGCCCCACCCAGCACGGCGGTAATCAAGAAGATCAATGCCATCCCGGAGCCCGGCTCGTTCCCGACCAACCAACCGAATGATTCGGCCAGCGCGCCGCCGGGAGTAAGAGCCGGCTCAAACACCCGATCGGCCAGCGGTCCAGCCAGCAGGATCGCAACCGGGGCGGTGACCTGGGCGATCAGCCGGCGGACGGAGAATACCCGCCCCTGCACATCTGGCGCGACTTTGGCCTGCCAGATGGCCTGGCTGCTTCCATTAATGATGGGAAGAAAGAACGAGATAAAGAATGCGCCGGCAGCCCAAACCGCAGGCCCGCGGCCAATCCCCAGGGTGCCCCCGCCCAGCAGGCTGGCCAGTGCCAGGCCCAGCAGGACTCCGTGGATCCGCCGCTTGGGACCTCCCCAGAGGCTGAGCAGCAGCCCACCGACCACACCGCCAATCCCGAACATCGACTGAACACTGCCGAGCACGAGTTCCTGGTTCCCGCTGCGGGCCAGGATCATCGGAGCCAGGAGGACAAACCCAAAGGACCCGGTGAAGTTAATAACAAAGAAAACACTCAGCAGCCCAAGCAGGCTGGGCCGATCCAGGATGTAGCGAAATCCGTAGCCGGCCTCTTTCCACAGGCTGCCGCTTCCCGCCCGGCCGGCTTCAGTCTCCTGCGGTTTGGGGATGGTAACCAGCAAGAGGGCCAGCACCGCGACGACGAAGCTGATGACGTCGATGGTCAGAATTCCGCCGATCCCGATCGGCCCGATTAGAGCGCCAGCCAAGATGGGCGAAATCACAAAAGAGGCGTTCTCGACCAACGACATCAGGCCGTTGGCCCGGGTGTACTGCGCCTTCGGCAGCATCGTGCTTACCGCAGCCGAATAGGCCGGGAATTGAAATGACTCGAAAGCGCCGCTGACCGCCCCAGCCACGTACAGATGCCAGATCTCCAGCCGGTCGGTGAGGAACAACCCCAGGATGAGAATGGTCATTGTGCCGGCCGCCAAGTCGCTCAACATCATCACCAGCTTGCGGCTGGCCCGATCCACGATCGCCCCCGCGAACGGGCTGAGCAAGACCGTCGGCCCGAACGCGAAGAATCCCATTAGGGCCAAGGCGGTGACCTCCCCGGTGAGCTGCCAGGCGAAGATGGTCAGCGCGAAGCGGGTCATTCCCGTACCAATCAGAGAAACGAATTGGCCGACCCAGATGATGCTGAAGGCCACCATCCCGGTCGGCCGATGGCCGCCCAGCTCAGCTCGGATTGATGTGGTCTGGCCGGCCATCAGTCGAGTTATCCGCCCCGCACGCCTCGTTCAGAAACCAGGCTCAGGCCGGGTCGGCCGGCAGTTCGAAGGCCATCCGATTGACTCGGGGTGGGATAGGCATAGCCCTCCAGCCGGCGGCCGACGGTCACCAACACGGTTCCGAGCCTGCCAAACGCCTGCACCAACGAGCGGGTGATCCGGCCTGGCCGCCGAGTTGCATGGACCTCACGCAGCAGGAGGCGAATCTGGAGCTCCCGGGCAATCTCCTGCTGCCGAGCCCGCACTAACATCGAATAATCGTTGAACATCATCGGGTACTCCTCTCTGTCGTTCCAACTCGCAATCGGCCCGACAAACGTCTACTAGCCAATTGTCAACTAGATGCTTATCTATTAGATAATAGTCTAATTCCTGTCGATTGTCAAGAGGCGCTGCGGAGCCTTGGGCCGGGACTGGGCTCGAAACCAGCATGCTAGAATCGCCCCATGCCACTTGAGTCCGAGATCATCGAGGGCTCCCGTCCCATCGCCCGGTTTCGGGTGCGAGTCCCCGCAAGTGCGGCGAACCTGGGTCCCGGCTTCGACACATTGGCGCTGGCCTTAGATCTAATGAATGAGCTCCAGGTGGAGCAGGCCGACTCCGGCCTGGAAATGACGATCGAGGGGACCGGCCAGGCCGTGCTTCCTCGGGATGCCAGCAATCTGATATTCCGGGCGGCCCTGAGGCTGTTCCGAGAGCTGGGCGTGAAACCCCCCGGGCTGCGGCTCAAATCCGTAAACCGAATCCCGCTTGGAGCCGGCCTCGGCTCCTCGGCAGCCGCGATTGTTGCCGGTTTGCTGGCCGCCGATTCGGTGGCCGGAGCTGGCCTCTCAGGGGACGAACTGCTCATGGTGGCCTCTAGTATGGAAGGCCATTTCGACAATGCTGCGGCCTCGATCCACGGCGGCTTGGTGATCGCCGGCAAGGGACCTCTGGTGTGCCAGGTCCCGATCGGCGACCTACAGGTAGCGGTGGTGGTTCCCAATCTCAACCTGCCCACGAATCAGATGCGGCAGGCACTGCCCCGCAACGTGCCGCTGGCCGATGCAGCCTTCAACCTGGGTCGGGCTGCCATGGTCGTCGAGGCGTTGCGCAGAGGCGACTTCGAGCTCCTCTCTCGGGCAATGGAGGACCGGCTGCACCAGCCTTACCGGACCGCTTCCATTCCGGGCTACGAGGCCGCCCGGGCGGCGGCGCTCCAGGCCGGTGCGGCCGCGGTGGCACTGTCGGGGGCGGGGCCAGGCATGATCGCCTTTGCTCCCCATGGGCTCGCGCGCATATCGGAGGCGATGGCCCAGGCTTTCCTCCTCCATGGTCTCGTTGCCGAACGCTTTGTGCTCCGCCCGGCGCGGCAAGGTGCCCACGTGCTCCCCAGCGAATAACCTCGCATCAGACCCCCAACCGGTTTGGGCCATTGAGTGCTCCTGGGACTCGGTCTAGAATGAACAATAATCAGGCCGGGTTTGTATTAATTCCTCCCCCTTTAAGGTTACGAATTGGGAAACCTGAATCGATCGTGGCTGTTGCTGGTTGCCTTGGCAGTGGCGGCCTGTGGAACTCTTCCCGACCGCGGGGCCCCGACTGCGATCCCGCAATCCGAGTTGGCGGCCCGCCAACAATCGATCCTGACAGAGCTGGTCGCCCTCCTCGATGAGGGCTATCTCTATCCTGACTACGGGGGCGTCGAGTGGGAGACCCAAGCCTCCCGGGTCGAAGAGCGAATCACGGCTGGGTTGACCGATGAAGAATTCCGCGCCGCCCTCGAGGCATTGGTTTTGTTACTCCCTCCGGGCACTGCCAGCTATACCAGCCGGGAAGAGCGGGTGCAGGCCGAGTTCGATGTCAGCAACACCTACGAGGGAATCGGAGCTTTCGTGTCCATCCGGGCGGAACCGGAGCCGCGCATTCTGCTGCTCTCTGTAATGGATCCGTCACCCGCCGCCACAGCCGGGCTGCAGGCCCACGATGCCATCTACGCGGTCGATGGAACCGCGGTCAGCCGAGAAGAAGGCCTAACGGTCATCGACCGAGTGCGGGGGCCAGCCGGTACGAAGGTGGTTCTAGAGGTAGCTTCCCCGGAACAACCACGCCGACAGGTCACCGTGGAGCGAGGGAAGGTGGCCATCGGTGATAGCCTTCAGGGAGGAATTCTCGCACCCGGCCTCATCTACCTGCTCGTGCCGGTCTCTGTGGATGGATCCCTTTTCGACACCCTGGCCGATCTACTTCAAACCATGCTCGAGCAAGATCAGACTGCGGTAGGGTTGGTGATCGATCTGCGAATCGCGGGCTCCAGCTTGGAATGGCCGCTTAGCGAGATGCTCAGGCTGCTTGGCGACGGGTCGGTCGGCCACTTTAACAGTCGGACCGGGATTCAGCCGCTTGATGTTCAGGGAACGGACTTTGCCGACTCCCAATCGCTTCCTTTGGCCATTCTGGTCGGGCCCGACACCCGCGGGGCACCGGAAGTGTTCGCGGCCGCCTTGCAGGCCATCGGCAGAGGAGCGGTGGTTGGTCTGCCAACTTCTGGGAGTGTATTGAGTTTCCAGTCGCATATCCTGCCAGATGGCTCACTGCTGACCTTCGCAGAATCCTCCTTCGTTACTCCGGACGGTACCGATTTGAGCCTGAGCGGACTGACACCGGATGTCATCGTTGAACTCGATTGGGATCAGGTCCAACCCGGATCGGATCCGGTCTTGTTGAAAGCCATCGAACTGTTGCAGCAAGGAAGCTAGGTTCAGATGAGAGTTTCGAGAGTCCCGGGGCGCCAAACAAGGCCGAATGCTACAATCTCAAATCCGGCCGGGTCCATCCGTGAGGCGATAAGCCGCTCGCAAAGGAGCACACCATGTGGCGGAAGAACAAAGCAATAGCTGACAGCCCGGGTGACGAGCTCGCCCCGACCGATCCCCTGACTGCTCGACAAAATCAAATGAAGCTCGGGGTGAAGTCACGCACTCAGCGTACCTTGGGCTCGCTGGCTGGCCTGGGTCGCCGCTTTTGGTGGTTGGGCCTCCTGCTGCTGATGACCGGCTGGGCCTGGTTGAACCCCGGCGTCATGAACCTGGCGCTGCTCGGGCTCACCGCCCTGAGCCGTTTGCTCTTCGCCATGCTTTTCATGGTGGTTCAATTCGGAGCGCTGTTCTGGTTCATCAGCCGCACCCGCACGGTCATCATTCGACCCGGTGATCCTAAACAGGTCACGTTCGCGGACTACTGGGGCCAGCCTCACCTGGTCGAGCTCGTGCAGCAATGGATCAGCCTGCTCTCCTATCGAGACAAGTTCGTCAAGATGGGTGGGCAGTACATCAACGGGCTGCTGCTTTTCGGCGAGCCAGGAACCGGGAAAACCCTACTCGCTAAGGCAATGGCCGGCGAGGCCGGCGTAGCATTTCTCTCCGTAGAGGGTTCGGGCTTCCGGGGAATGTTCTTTGGCATGGACACCCTGAAAGTGATGACCTTTGTCAACAAAGCCCGCAAGCTCGCCCGCGAGTACGGCGCCTGCATTGCCTACATCGACGAGATCGATGCGATCGGCGCGAGCCGGGGCGGAGTGATGGGTAGCGGCGGGGGGATGGGGATGATGGGCGGGATGATGGGTGGGATGGGGAGCGGTGGCTTGACCCGGCTGCTGTACGAGATGGATGGCATCGCCGAGCCAGGCCGTACCGAAAGGATGAGGGGCAAGCTCTACAAACTTTTCGGCAGACCGGTCCCGCCTCGCAACTGGCACGTGCTCTTCATGGGCTCCACCAACCGCCCCGATGTATTGGATCCCGCACTGCTGAGGCCTGGCCGCTTCGATCAGATCATCCAGGTGGACCGCCCCGACCGGGTCGGCCGCCGGGCGATCATCGAGGGCTATCTTTCCAAGATCAAGCACGACCCCGAGCAGGTCGATGTGGATGGCATCGTGGCCGACACGCCCCGCGCCACCCCGGCCCAGATCATGTCAGCTATCACCAAGGACTCGGTGCGGCGAGCGCTCTTTGCGGGACGCGACTTGGTGATCCAGGAGGATGTCGACCAGGCCATTCAGGAACAGCTGGTGGGGATGGCCAATCCGGTGCGCGAAATGGATCCACTGCAGCTCCGCCAGGTGGCCTATCACGAGTCAGGGCACGCGGTGATCCAACATTATGTAATGCCCGACCAACGCATCTCGCGGGTGAGCATCATCCGGCGCGCCCGGGGCATCATGGGTTATGTGCTTCCGGTAGACACCGTCGAAATCTACGGTCAGCCGCTCCGGCGCATCGTCGCCGATATCATGGTCGCCCTCGCCGGCCACGTCTGCGTGAAATTGTTCCTTGGGGAATACTGGACTGGGGCGTACTCCGACTATCAGTCGGCGCGCAACAATTTCCGTCATCTGGCGGTGCTCGGCTACTTTGGCCCGCCAGTTGCCGAACTGGGCCTGGATGTCAAGGAGCTGCGCTTCTCCGATGACCGGGTGGAGAATATCTGGCTGCGCCTCGAGGAGCAGGTCGAAGCGTTACTCATCCAGCACGCCGATGAGGTCGAGGCCATGGTTGAGGCGTTGCTCGAGAAGCATGAGCTTTCAAACGCTGAAGTCTTGCAGATCTTGGGCAAGAACAGCATTCAGGTTGCCGTTGAACAGGGGCTGGAACTGGAGAGCGTGCTCGAGCAGATGGGCGTCAACCCCCGTGGGCTGGCCTTTCAGCGCAGGGAGGAGCTGTCCGCTGCCGAGGCACCTGCCAGTCCGAAGGCTTCTAACGAGACCGAGCGGCCCGAAAAGACCAAGCGCAAGAAAGCAAAGTCGCAGAGTTAGGCTAGCTGCATTACGTCGTAAAGAAAACGGGAGGCCGAAATCGGCCTCCCGTTTGATTCTCAGGCTTCAATCTACTTCCAGGACCAAAAGCCAACATTTCCTTCGGCGAGGAACCGAGGTTCGTAGTCGCCCGAGGCCGGGACAATGAACAGCCCCTGCTGCTCTTCACTTGCAACCGCTGAGACCACCAGATAGTTGCTGTCCGGCGACCAGATTGTCACCGAGCGTTGGTACTGATCGAAGAAGGGGAAGATGTTCAGGAACGTTTGGGTCGGCTGGAAGGCTGCGATCCGCCGGGTGTTGCCGCTGCGGGCTTCCGCGATGTGCAGCTCCAACAGGAACTGGCTGTTTTCGGCGGTTTGCTCCTCGCCCTCGGCCGCGTTGGAAAACATGACCGGCACGAAATACGCCACCGTCTTGCCATCCGGCGCCCAAAAGAAACCCAGTACCCGTTCGGCATCGGTCTCGATGTGCTGCGGCTCGTCCGGTCGCCTCAGATCCACGAAAGTCAGATCGCCGATAAGCGCTTGACTGCTGGTCTCGCCGCTAAGGTAGGCTGCATAATCCCCCCGGGGAGCCCAGGAGAAGGCGATGCTCCCGTTGTAATCCGCCAGGGGGCGCAGCACTTCGCCTGCCGAATCTGCCAGCACAAGTTGGGGCTGGCCGTCCCCGCTATCGCCCGCGAATAGCACATACTCGCCGTCCGGGGAGTAGGCCGGGGCCTGAAAGCTGGTAGGCTCGATCCTCAGCCCGACTGCTCGCACGAAGGGGTCCATTTCCAAGAATGAGATTCGAGCTGCGCCTGGATTGGTCGCGGACGACCCCCCGACATGCGCCAGCACCTGCATCCCTTCCGGAGCCCAGGCCCAGTAGTATGGGCGGCCAGTATCAATGAGCGAAGTCTCGCCGCCCTGTGCCGAGGCCAACTGCATCGCCATCGAATTGCTTCCCAGACTGGAACTGAGGAAACTCACCCACTCACCATCCGGGGACCAATACAGATAGAAGGGTAGATGCTGGTCGCTGCTGTAAACCTCGACCGGGGGTTGGTCCTCAGGTTCCGCAGTGAAGATGCCGGCGGTGGTCCGCCCGTCCTGGTCGACCTCGAATCCGACGAAGGCCAGCCTATTGTCTGCCGCGGACCAGGTGGGGAAGTCGTAGAAACGCCGCACACCCTCTTCGGCCGGATGGGCATCTTCCGTGATCATGGATTGATTGCCGCCACCCTGGTCGATTGTGTAGACGTTCCCGTCGAGACCGACGTACGCAATCAACCCGCTCTTGCGCTCCAACGCTGCGAGCAGGGGACTTTGCGGTAAACGCAGGCCTCTCTCAGAGCAGCCCACCAGGGCCACCGCAGCGATCGGGAGTAGCCAGCGCCACATAACGTTACCCAATTCCGAGGAAGTTGGCCGATTGTAACATGCGGTCTCAAAACGTCTGATTAAGGTCCGTGAAGAACCTCGGCGGTGGTCCGAGCCGACAAGCTTCTTGGCAGCAGGCCCTCACACTGCCGTCAGTCGTTCGGCCAACTGACGGTCTAGCCTTCCCATTGGGAGCCGTCCAAGCTGTTCCACGCCAACCCAGCGAGAGCCGGCCCGTTCGCGCAACCGACGCCCGGCGGCCTGGCACCTGTATGGCTGCAGGGTGACCCGGAAATGGCTGTAGCTATGTTTCAATCGCGGCAGCGGATCGCCCAGCCGAATCTGGATCTCCAACTGCTGCTCGATCAGCCGCCTCAGTCCGGCGCGTTCATCCTCACCTTCCGCCAAGAGTCCACCTGGAAAACCCCAGAGTCCCGCCAGCAGACCCCCGGGCGGATTGCGTCGGATCAGCACCTTTCCGTTCTGTTCCCAGACCGCGGCCACCGCCAAGCGATCGGGGATCGATCGTCGCGGCCCGCGTACCGGCAATTGCTCCTGGGTGCCCCGCCGGCGAGCCAGACAGTGGCGGGCCAGCGGACAGCTCGAGCAAGCCGGTGCCCGCGGCTTGCAGATAAGTGCACCGAGGTCCATCAGTCCCTGATTGAACTCAGAAGCTTCACCCCGGGGCAAGATCGAGTCACCCAGCTGGCGCAGCTTACGCTCACCCTCCGCGCTGCGCGGATCGACATGCAGGTCAAAGAGCCGCGCCAGCACTCGCCGCAGGTTTCCCTCCAGGGCCAGGGTGTCCTGACCATAGGCAATTGCAGCGATGGCCGCAGCGGCATAACGCCCAATTCCAGGTAATTGCTCCAGCAGCTCCATACTGCGAGGGAGTTTTCCGCCAAACCGGCCCACGACGAGATTTGCGGCCTGGTGAAGGTGGCGAGCGCGGGAGTAGTAGCCCAATCCTTCCCAGACCTGCAGCACCTCCTCAAGCCTGGCCTTCGCCAAAGTCTCCACATTGGGGAAGCGCCGCATGAAACGTTCGTAGTAGGGCAGCACCGTTTCGACCTGGGTTTGTTGCAGCATCACAACGGGTACCCAAATCGCATATGGATCGCGAGGGCGCCGCCAAGGAAGGTCTCGACCTGATCGGGCATACCATTTCAACAGGTCAGCAGCCAGTGCGGAGGGCATGCGCGAAGTATACCGGTCGCAAGCTATAATTCGCCGGCTTCCAGTCTCGGAGCCCCGAGCTGGCACTCTACGGAGCGGCGCCCATGCCCATCTTTAATGAAGCGCTCGAAGACTATGTCCGCTCAATCTTTGCGTTCGAAGACGAGGCGCTCGCCACGATTCGCCGCGAGATACCCCGGCGGGGCCTTCCGGAGATCACAGTGCGGCCAGAAGAGGGCCGCTTCCTGCAGTTTCTGGTCGCGGCTTGCGCCGCCCGCCAGGCGGTCGAGATCGGGACTCTGGGCGGTTATAGCGGGACCTGGATCGCACGTGGCCTGCCTTCCGATGGGCGGCTGATCACGCTGGAGAAAGAGCCCGCCTACGCGGCGGTAGCCCGGGAACACTTCGCCCTGTCCGGGGTGGCCGACAAGGTCGAGGTCCGAGTCGGCGACGCCCACAGCTTGCTGCCCAAGCTGGCGGCAGAAGGACCCTTTGATTTTGTCTTCATCGACGCCGAGAAAGACGGCTACCCCGCCTACCTAGACTGGGCCGAGGCCAACCTGGCGCCAGGCGGGATTCTGGCGGCCCACAACGCCTTCCGGAATGGCGCGGTGACCGAACCGTCTAACCAGGACCCGAGTGTTCAAATCACACGCCGTTTCAACCAGCGGCTGGCCGATGGATTCTTGTCCACGATCTTCCCGGCCGGAGATGGCACCGTCATCGCGGTCCTCCGACCCTAGGCCTAAGGTCATAGCGGCGGCCCGGGCAATTCAAACAAATTTCTTACGCGCCGGAGCGGGCCCCAAAAGGGTCTGAATGCTATAATCCGCGCGGTTTCACCAGGAGGGTTCCAGGCATGATGCGCTTTGACCGCTTCACGGAGCGGGCGCAGGACGCGGCCCAGCGGGCAGCGGAAATCATCCAACGCTACGGGCACAACCAGATCGACACCGAGCATATCTTGCTGGCGTTGATTGAGCAGTCTCAGGGCGTTATCACCCAGATCCTGGAACGCCTCAATATCGATATCGAAGCCCTGACCGACCGGATCGATCAGCAGCTGCGCGCCAGCCCGAAGGCCAACATCTACGGCGGCGGAGCAGGCCAGATTTTCATCACCCCGCGAGTCAAGCGGGTGGTGGACATGGCCAACGAGGAAGCCAACCGGCTGAACGATGAGTACATCTCAACCGAGCACATCTTCCTGGCCATTCTCTCCGAGCGCAACACCGCCATCTCCCGTTTGCTCAACGATGAAGGGATCACCAAGGAGCGGGTCTACGAGACCGTCAAGGAGATCCGAGGCGGCCAGCGGGTAACCGACCGCAAGGCCGAGTCCCGCTACCGGACTCTCGAGAAGTACTCACGGGATCTCACTACCCTCGCCAAGGAAGGCAAGCTCGATCCGGTGATTGGACGGGACCAAGAGATCCTGCGGGTCATTCAAATCCTTTCCCGCCGGACGAAGAGCAATCCGGTCCTGATCGGGGAAGCCGGAGTGGGAAAGACTGCCATCGTGGAAGGCCTGGCCCAAAAGATCGCCAGCAACGATATCCCCGAGATCTTGATGGGCAAGCGGGTCGTCTCGCTCGACCTGGGGGCGATGATCGCCGGCTCACGATTTCGGGGGGAGTTCGAGGAGCGCCTGAAGGCTGCCATTGAAGAGATTCAACGGGCGGAGGGCGAGATCATCCTGATGATCGACGAACTCCACACAGTGGTGGGCGCCGGCGCCGCTCAGGGAGCGATGGATGCCTCCAACATGCTCAAGCCCGCGCTGTCGCGGGGCGAGCTGCAGTGTATTGGAGCGACCACCCTGGATGAGTACCACAAGTACATCGAGAAGGATGCGGCACTGGAACGCCGCTTCGCCCCCGTGTACGTGGACGAGCCCACCATCGATGAGACCATCGCCATGCTGCAGGGGTTGCGCGACCGCTACGAGGCCCACCACAAGGTGAGCTACTCCGATGACGCGTTGGTGGCAGCAGCCCGGCTTTCCCATCGGTACGTCACGGGACGATCGCTTCCCGACAAAGCCATTGACTTGATGGACGAGGCGGCCGCCAAGCTGCGAGTGGCGCTCTACTCTCTACCCCCGGACCTCAAGGAGCTAAAGAGCGCGCTTGACCGTTTGATGGCCGAGGAGGAACAGGCCGGGCTGGAACGCGACTACGAGCGGGCGGCCGAGAAGAAATCTGAACGATTGCGGCTGGAGAAAGAGTTCCATGAAAAGCGGGACCTCTGGGAGGCCGAACATCAGCTCGACGAGATCGTGGATGTAAACGATATCGCCGAAGTGGTGGCCATGTGGACCGGAATTCCCGTCAGCCAGATGATGGAGACCGAGTCCGAGAAGTTGCTGCGAATGGAAGATCGACTGCATGAACGGATCATAGGCCAGGACGAGGCGATCCATGCCCTGTCGGACGCCATTCGCCGGGCGAGAGCCGGTCTCAAGGATCCCCGCAAGCCGATCGGATCCTTCATTTTCCTGGGTTCCTCCGGGGTCGGGAAGACCGAGATGGCCAAGGCGCTCGCCCAATTCATGTTTGACGACGAGGATGCCCTGCTGCGGATCGACATGAGTGAATACCGCGAGCAGCACACCGTCTCGCGCTTGTTTGGCGCACCGCCCGGCTACGTTGGCTACGAGGAAGGTGGCCAGCTCACCGAGGCGGTCCGCCGGCGACCGTACCGAGTGATCCTATTTGATGAGATCGAGAAGGCCCACCCGGAAGTTTGGAATGCCTTGCTCCAGATCCTGGATGACGGTCGGTTGACCGATGGACAGGGACGGGTGGTGGACTTTCGCAACACGGTGCTGATCATGACCTCCAACCTCGGTAATCAGTTTGTCACCCGGGCCGGCACTCTCGGATTCCGCAGCCGGAGCGAAGATACCCAGAAGACCGAGTCGGAGATAAAGATCGAGCAGGCCCTGAAGGACACCTTCCGGCCGGAATTCCTAAATCGGATCGACGAGATCATCATCTTCTCGCAACTGACCATGGAGCAAATGGAGCAGATCGTCGACCTGCAAATGGCCAAGGTAAGCGAGCGGTTGGCCGAGCACGGCTTGAACGTAGAGCTCTCCTCCGCAGCCCGCAGCTGGCTGGCCGAGGAAGGCTACGACCCGGCCTTCGGGGCCCGCCCGCTCCAGCGCGCCCTACAGAAATACATTGAGAGCCCGCTCTCGGTGAAGATCCTGCGGGGAGAGTTTCAGCAGGGGGACACCGTGGTCGTGGACCATCTGGCAGACGAGGGAGTCATCTTCCGCAAGCCGGAGGGCAGCACACCGGTGGAGATCGAGGAAGAGGTCTCGGCCTAAGCGGCCGAGTACAGCGGAGACTAGGCCTCCGGCGCGGATCCTGCGCCGGAGGTTTTTTCTTGGCTAGGTCACCGCCTGATGCAACGGCGTCGCGACCCTGCTGCGGAGGGTTGGGTTCAGCTAGGTTGCCGCGTTCTGCAGCAGCGCCTCGGCCGAGTGCAGGTTGGCCGGGCTCCCATCCCCCAACATCTCGGCCAATTCCTTCAGGCGTTCGGCCCCTTGGAGCTCTCTGACTTCGGCCAGGGTGCGTCCGGATCGGGCGCTCTTTTCCACCTTGAAGTGCCGGTCTCCATGGGCCGCCAGCTGCGGCAGGTGAGTGACACACAACACTTGGTGGTCGCGTGCCAAAGCCCACAGCTTGCGCCCCACGACCCCGCCCGTTCGGCCTCCGATTCCCTGGTCGATCTCGTCGAAGATCAGGGTCGGCCTCCGGTCGGCCTGGGCCAAAACACTTTTCAACCCAAGCATCAGGCGGGAGGTTTC
>CAZPZD010000043.1:0-18951 GCA_964590515.1 uncultured Anaerolineaceae bacterium
GACACCTGGCATGCCTTCGGCGGCAGCGGTATCGATGCGCCGAACGACCGCGTGGGGTCGTCCGGCGAACAGAATCTTCATATAGGCTTGATTCGGCATGTCGATGTCGCCGGGGAACAGCGCCTCACCGGTGACCTTGGCCAGCGCGTCCACCCGAGCGGTGGGCTTGCCGAGCACGGATCCGGAGTCAGAGGCCATGAAAAGTTTGGAGCGGGGTAGCTTCAGCGCCGCTTCGGTCGGCGCTTGGGCGTCGGCAAGTCGAATTCGCCTGGCGCGAGCGGGAAGGCCAGGGCATACACGAAATTAAGGATGGCGAACGCAGTGAGGACAAAGACCAGGGCGACCGCAAAGCGCAGCATGTTGCCATTGCCAAGGAAGTCGAGCACGGCGGGAACCGCCGGAAAGTACAGCTGGGGAGGAATGTAGATCCATTGATTGGCGAGGTTCTGCTCCAGGAACCAGCCCGAAAACGCGTAGCCGGCCGCGCCCATGATCACGATCAAGATCACACCCACCCCGCGCCAGATGGGGTTCATCTCCCGCTTTTCGAGCCGCTCTTGCTCAAGTCGTCGGAACTTCCAAGAGCCTTTTCTGCCCATACGATCCTCCCGCCCCTTAGCGACTGGACTTCCGTCGCCGCTTGAGGTCCGAGCCCATTCTAAGCTCGGGCGGACGTCCGGTCTACCAGCCTGATCGAGCTAGTTCTTCGACGATACCGCGCCTGGCTCACGGTGTTCGGAGCTGGGCCGCCCGTTCGACCGCCTCGAGAATCGAGTAGTACCCCGTACAGCGGCACAGGTTCCCCGTAATGGCCTCCTGGATCTCGCCTCGGCTCGGGGCGGGACGCTCCTTCAACAGCATTGCGCCGGACATCAGAAATCCGGGCGTGCAGTAGCCGCACTGCACCGCTCCGAGCTCGATGAACCCCTGCTGAATCGGATGCAGCCGACCATCGTCCGCCAGCCCTTCCACCGTCACGATCGCCGCTCCGTGCGCCCTGGGGGCCGGGACCATGCAGGCCATGACCGCCATACCGTCCAATGAGACCGTGCACGCGCCGCACTCTCCTTCTGCGCAGCCTTCTTTGGTCCCGGTCAACCCACCGTCCTCCCGCAGCAGCCGCAGCAGCGATTTCTCCTGGCCCGTGGCAAAGTGACTGCGCACTCCGTTCACGGTCGCCTCGATCGGAGTTTCCGAGGAGTGAACCGTGGACGCTTCGAGCTCCGCCCGCCAGTGCCACTCGTCCGGACCCCATAGGGTGACCGGTCGCAGGGGATAGCCGCGCCGTTCCGAGCCGGCGGCCAGGCTGCGCAGCGCCCGCAGCGTGCAGAGCTCAACCATCTCGGCCCGATACCGGGCCGTCCCCCGGACGTCGTCGATCGGCGCGGCTGCCTGGCGGGCCAGCCGGGCGGCTTGGTGGATTACCGGCAGATCAAGCCGCTTCCCGGTCAGGAACTGCTCCGCCTCCGCGGCGTGCACAATCACCGGCGCTACCGAGCCCAGGGTGACCGCAGCACCCGTCACCCGATCCGCGTCGATCTCGAGCACCACCGCCACGTTGACAATCGCGATGGCCTGCGCCCGCCGCAGTCCCAACTTGACGAACGTCGAACGGGCGCCGGCCGGAGGGGCACGGAAGGCGATCTCGGACAGCAGCTCGTCCTCGCGCATGACTGTCCGGCGGACCCCGGTGTAAAACTCGCGCAGGGGAACCGTTCGCTCTCCCGCGGCAGATCGGAGGCGCAGCCGGGCGTCCAATGCCATCAGCGGCGTAATCGAGTCGTTGGCCGGGGAGGCCGTAATCAAGTTCCCGGCGACCGTGCCGCGGTTCCGGATCTGGGGTGCACCGACTTCCCAGCAGGCCCGGGCCAGGGCGAAGGCCCGCTCGATGATCAGCGGCGAAGTGGCGCAGTGGTTGTGGGTGACCAGCGGTCCCAGGTGAATCCAGCCCTCTGAGTCCAGCTCGATCTGATCGAGTCCAGGTACCCGGGTGATATCGATCAGGCCGTGCACTCCGGGCCGTTGACCGCGCTCTAGCTCCAGGATCAAGTCGGTCGCACCGGCCACGATCCGAACCGATCCAGCCTGCTCGGCCAGGAGCGGCAGGGCTTCTTCAATGGAGCGGACGGTGAAGTAGCGCTGCCACATCAGAGCCTCGGCTGCTTTCGCGGGGCATCGGGCCGCTGCGTCATGGGGAGCGCTGGCTAGCCAGGCTCCTGCACGGACGGCTCATGCGCCATACGTTCGCCGGTCCCGCCTCTTCGGATCTGGATGATCTCGGCCAGCATGCTGACCGCGATCTCTTCGGGGGTTTCCGCGTTCAGCTCAAGCCCCATGGGCGAGTGGACCCGGGCGATCTGCTCCGCCGACACACCCCGGGCGGCGAGCTCCCGGGCGCAGACCTCCCAGCGCCGCCGCGAGCCGATCACTCCGATGTAGCCGGCCGGCGACTCGAGCAGCGCCGGCAGGCCATCGATGTCCACGGGGACCCCGCGGGTCGTCAGCATGACGTAGGTATCCGGTGTAATCTCGATCTGCCGCGGGAGCTCGGCGAGCGGCCCCACAACATAAGAATCGGCCCCTGGGGCGGCCTCAGCCGCCGCGTATTCCGGACGGTCATCGGAGAGCACCACCCGAAAGCCCAACCAACTCGCCAGGTGCACGACCGCCCGACCGACGTGCCCGCCGCCTACAACGACCAGCATAGAGCGAGCCCGAACCGGCTCCACGAACACCTCCATCTCACCTCCACATACCCCGGCGTCACCCCGTTCCAAGTCGCGGAAGGAATAGCTCAGCTTACGCGGCTGGCCATCCCGCAGGGCCTCCAAGCCAGCCTGGATGACTCGATGCTCCAGATCGCCCCCGCCGACGGTTCCTTCGCTCCGGCCGCCCGGAAACACGAGCATCTTGGCCCCTTCATGCCGGGGGACCGATCCCTGGGCCCGAACTACGGTTGCGACTGCAAACGGCTCACCCGACGATTCTAGCTCCGCGAGTCTGCGGTAGACCCGATCCGCGCTCAGCGGTCCGCCCTCAGCGCCCGCCACACCCGCTCGGGAGTTACCGGCGCCACATCGACCCGCGCCCCGCAGGCGTCCAGGACGGCGTTGCCGACCGCCGGGGCCACTCCGTCCATTGGGATCTCGGCGACGGCCTTCACCCCGAAGGGATGGGAGGGCTCGAAGGTCTCGATGAAGAGCGTCTGCAGCTCAGGCATTTCATGGGCGGCGAAGATATGGTAGTCGCGGAAATCAACTTCCCGCGGTCGACCGCGGTCATCGTAAAGCATTTCCTCACAGACCGCGTAGCCGAGCGCCTGGGTCATCCCGCCCTCGATCTGGCCGGAGGCGGTGAGCGGATTGACGATGACCCCCGAGTCGACGGCCATGACCAACTTGTCCACCGTAACTTGGCCGGTCTCCACGTCGACGGTCACTTCTGCGAATTGAGCCGCAAAGGGTGGAGGGGCGACCGGCGAAACATAGGAGGCCACTGCCATGATCTGTTCCTGGTCTTCGTGATGCAGGGCGTTGAGCGCGACCTGTTCCATCGTCACCGAACGGCCGTACGGAGCCCAGGCTCGGCCGCCTGCCAGCCGGACCTGGTCTGGCCGTATCGACTCGGCCGCCGGCTCGGTCAGCATGCGGGCGGCGCGGATCCGGATCCGTTCGGCCACCTGCTCGGCGGCCCGGACCACTGCGGTGCCGGAGATGTAGGTCGTGCTCGAGGCGTAAGCGCCCTTGTCGAACGGGGTGAAGTCGGTGTCCGAGGAATAGATCACCACGTCGTCCAGCGGCACCCCCAACACCTCCGCGGCCAACTGGGCCAGCACCGTGTCTGAGCCGGTTCCCAAGTCGGTCGCCCCGACCAGCAGATTGAAGGATCCGTCTTCGTTGATCTTGAGGCTGGCCCCTCCCATATCGAGGTAAGGAATCGCGGTGCCTTGCATCACCAATGCGATCCCGATCCCGCGCCGCAGATGGGGCTTGCCCTCGATTTGATGCCACATCGGGCTGCCATATTTGTGGGGCCAATCGATCGCCGCGGAACCATGCTGCACGCATTCGTCCAGCGCGCAGGTATGGATGATCTCCGGCCGCGGCTCGCGACCCTCCGACCAGGCGGTGCTGAAAGGCTGCAGCTCGCCCGCCCGCAGGGCATTCTTCAGACGAAACTGAATGGGGTCGAGCCCAAGCTGCCGGGCGATATTTTCCATGTGCCGATCGACGGCCCAGAAGCCCTGCGGCACACCGTAGCCCCGGTAGGCGCCCGAGGGCGGAGTGTTGGTGTACACCACGTCGGCGTGGAAGCGGATGTTCGGAGCTGCGCGGTAGCCTCCGTCCCCGACATAGAGGGCCATTCCTTTGGCACCAGTGTTGCCAGCCACGGTCAGTGCGTGGCAGCCGTAGGCCCCGGTGTCGCTGAGGCAAACCATTTCGTTGGCGGTGAGCGTCCCATCCCGCTTGACCCCAGTCTTCATCCGGAAGCGCATCGGGTGACGCGAGCGGGCGGCCTCGAACTCCTCGGCCCGGGTGTACTCAAAACGCACCGGTCGGCCGGTGGCGATGGTCAGGTGGGCGGCGACGTCTTCGATCATGACTTCCTGTTTGCCGCCAAAGCCGCCCCCGATCCGAGGCTTGATCACCCGGATCCGCTTCGGCGGCAGTCCCAGGACCGGCGCTAACTGCCGGCGCACGTGAAACGGGACCTGGGTGCTGGTCCGAATGACCAGCCGATCGTCTTCGTCCCAGTAGGTCACAACCACGTGGGGCTCGATCGAGGCTTGCTGGACCTTGGGGACCTCGTAGCTGCCTTCGATAATGTGATCGGCCTCGGCGAATCCCCGCTCGACGTCCCCGATGTCCACATGGATCTGGGCGGCCAGGTTGCGGGCCGGATCCGACTCGCCGAAGTTCAGGTACTCCGGTTCATCGTGGATGCGCGGCGCACCGTCTGCCATCGCCAGACCTGGATCGAACAACGGCGTCAGTTCCTCGTACTCGACCTCGATGAGGCCAAGGGCCTGCTCGGCGATCTCTTCGGTCTCGGCCGCCACGAAAGCCACCCGATCGCCCACGTAGCGCACCTTGTGATCCAATGAAAACATGTCGAGTGGGCCGGGGATCGGATCCGATTGGCCGGCGGTGGAATACACGACTCGCGGAATGTCCAGCCAGGTCAGCACCGCCGCTACCCCAGGCAGTTGGCGGGCCCGGGTGGCATCGATCCGCCGGATGTGGGCATGGGCGAATGGGCTCTTCAGCAGCTTGGCGGTGAGCATGCCCCGCAGTTCGATGTCAGCCGTGAAGGCCGGTTTGCCCTGTACTAATTTCACGGCATCCACTTTCGGAGCCGGCTTGCCGACTGACCGCAGCAACTGGGTTTCGGGGACCACCGTGATCCGCGGCATCACCCGGGTGCGAGTGAGCAGGTCGGGGCCCGCCCCCGGGCCGCCGGTCTCAGGTCCCTCTCGCCCAGGCGGGCCGAACAGTCCGGCCGGGGCAGGGATCGGCCCGCCGATCGGCTCGAGGGTCTCGCCGCGCAGCACCGCCGCTGCCCGCAGCACCGCCTGCACCGGCTTGAGATAACCGGTGCAGCGGCAAAGGACTCCGGAGAAGGCCTCCCGCACCTCGGCCTCGCTCGGGGCGGGGTTCGTCCTGAGCAGGGACTGGCCGGCCAGCAGCATCGCGGGGGTGCAATAACCGCATTGAATCGCCCCGGTCTCGACAAACGCGGCTTGCAGCGCATTCAAGCCGCCCGTTCGACGCCAACCCAACTCCGGAACCTGTCCAAAGCCCTCGATCGTCTCCAGCCGACGACCGGCGGCTTGCACCGCCAGCATGACGCAGGCGTTCACCGGCCGGCCGTCGATGAGCACGGTGCAGGCCCCGCACTCACCGGTTTCGCAGCCATGCTTGACGCCGAAGACCCCCAGCTGCTCGCGCAAGGCGGCCAGCAGCGTAGTGGAGGCGGGGATCGCCGCGCTGACCGTTCGCCCGTTGAGGTTGAAGGTCACGTTCACCGAACTACGGCCTCCGGGGGTTCATGAATTCAGGACCTCGCGGACAACTCGCCGGACCAGCGTCCCGGCGACGGCGGCCCGGAATTCAGCACTGGCCCACGAGTCGCCTGCCGTGGAGTACGCCTCCTCAGCCGCGCGGGCTGCGCGCTCGATCGCCTGCGGCGAAGCGTCGCCGGAATCCCGAACCAGCAGAGGGCGCCGGCCGTAGCCACCCATCGCAACCCGGAACTCCTTGGCCGCGCCAAAGAAGGCGGCTGCCGCGCAGACCTGAGGCAAATCGGCCGGCGATCGGCCAACCTGCTCATAGGCGAGGCGATCAGGACGGAGAGCGTGGATGGCGGTGATCAGTCCAACCGGGGAGGGACTGGCCCGAGAGGAAAGGAGCTCGTCAAGATCCATCCGGGGACGCTCTTGAGCCCACTCCAGCGTGGCGCCCAAGGCCAAGAGGGTTGTGAGCAGCGGCGAGCGACCATCGCTGGAAAACAGGGTGCCTCCAAGGGTGGCCTGATTGCGGATATTCCAGCCGGCTTCCAAGCGGCACGCCCGCACGAGGGCCGGCGGCAGGCGCTCTTCGGCGGCGACCAGGGCCTGCAAAGGGAGCGTGGCGCCAAACCGAAACCCGGTTTCCGAAATGTCGAGCGAATCCAGGCCGAGGTCCTGCAGGTCAACCACGGCGTGCAGGGTGCGCCGGTTCGCGGTCAACCTCGTACCGCCGGCGAGCGGAATGCCATGTTGAAGGAGAGCGAGCGCCTCGGCGATCGTACTGGGCCGGTAATACTCAAGCGGTGGCAACTGGCGTTCCTCCCGGCAAGCTGAAGGTGTCCACCAGCAATCTGACATCCCCTCCGACCGGATAAAGGATCGGAGCAGTCGCGCCATGATCGATGTATTGCTGAACCTTGGCGCGGGCTTCTTCCGGGGTGCCGGAGGCTGTGATTCGGGTGATCAGCTCATCCGTGACCAGGTGCTTGGCTTGCAGGATTTGCTCATGGGTAGCCGGCCAGCCGAGGATCGATTGGATCTCCGCAACCACCTGCGGAGCGACACCACTGGCCTTGGCGATGTGCGGCTGCTGAGCCAGATACTGAGTTAGCAGCTCGCGGCTGGTGTCGAAGGCCCGCTCCCGGTCGGGATCCACCGAGCACACTACCAACTGCGGCCGATCTAAATCCTCCAGACGTCG
The DNA here is from genome assembly GCA_964590515.1 of uncultured Anaerolineaceae bacterium. GTDB lineage: Bacteria > Chloroflexota > Anaerolineae > Anaerolineales > E44-bin32 > JADFRG01. The sequence continues at coordinate 7,209 of CAZPZD010000043.1, forward strand.
GCCGGCCTGCCTCGCGCCGCGTTCGATGTGCTCCAGCGCGTCGTCGTTGTACTCGGGCGGCACGCAATAGTTCAGAACCACGCCGTCGGCAATCTCGCCGGCCAACTCCATCATCTGCGGGCCGGTGGCGCCAATCAGGATCGGAACCTGCCGCGGCTCGCGCCGGCCGTGGACGACATCCAGCTCGATCCCGTCCACGTGGTGGAATTCACCGTGGAAGGTGACCCGCTCGAGCCTGAGCAGGCGGCGCAGCAGTTCGACGGTTTCCCGCATCGCGAGCAGCGGTTTGCGGCGCTCGATCCCGACGTTCTTGGCCAGCGGATCCCACCAGGCCCCGATGCCGCAGATGATTCGGTTGGGTGCGAGGTCGTCGAGGGTCAGGAAGGTTGCGGCCAGCAGCCCAATGTTGCGAGTCCAGTTGTTGATGACCCCCGAGCCAATCTTCAGCCGCTCGGTGACCGCGGCGTAGGCCGCCATCGGTACGATGGCGTCCCGCACCAGCCGGGATTCGGCCTGCCAGACCGCCTCGAAGCCGCGCTGTTCGGCATACCGGACGTAGTCCAGCCCGTCGCGCAGCTCATGGGCGTCTTGCAGATACAAGGCCACCCGGTCCAGAGTCATTCAGGACTCCTTATGAACAAGCAGGGATTCCACGCCGAGGACGAGTTCGAGGTCCTCCGGGGAATCCAGATCCAGGGCAAGGCCGGGCTGATTACAGATCTCGACCCGCGCCCCGGCCGAGCGGCCCTGCGCCACATGTCGAGGGTAACTTTCGGCCCCGAACTCGAATTCTATCAAACCGGGTGGGAGGAGCAGGAGCGCGTTCGTTCCTAGGCCATGCCTGTCGGGGGCAATCACCAGGCAGGGTGCCCTCCCGGCCAGCTCGATCATTGTTCGCAGATCGGCCGCGGAGAGGCCGGGTAAGTCAGCGGGCACCACAAGGAACGCAGAAGCGCCTGCCGCGCGAGCGGTATCGCCGGCGAGCCGCAGCGCCCGATTGAGATTGGGCGGATCGGGTTCGACCAGCGGCGCGGCGCCGGCTGCCGTGGCCAATTCGAGCACCTGATGGTCCGCGCTGACGACCACCACCGTTGTGATCGCTTTGATCTCGCGGAGAACCGCCAGCGTCTGAGACAACATCGTGCGGCTCAGTTCAACCCGTTCCACATCCGAGAGCACACCGGCCAATCGCGACTTGGCCTGCTGGAACGGCTTCACCGGAATGACCGCCCAGAGAGTCAAGTCACGCGCTCCAGCTCCGCCGCGAACTCCAACACCTTTCGAGCCAGGTCGAGGCGGGCCGAGCGGTCGAGCATCACGGTCTGAGCAACGAACGCCTGGATCCCGAGCCGGGCGATGGGCTCCGCCAGCACCGCGTCGCTGTGATCGATGACCAGCGCCCCAAGCACATACCGAAAGTGTTCGGCCACTGCCAGAGCGGTGGGCTCGATCCCGAGCTCGCTAAACATCTTGGCCGCCGGCCCTCGGATGGCCTTTCCGCCCACGATCGGCGATACCCCGATACATGGTTTTCCTTCGATCGCGATTCGGATACCCGGGATCGCCAGAATGGGATCGAGGCTCACCCAGGGATTAGAGGGGCAGAAGACGACCAGATCTGCCGCTCGCAAGCTCTCGAGAACGCCGGGCGCGGGCGCGGCCTGTTCGGCGCCCTCGAACCGGAAGCCACGCACGGCAGGTTTGGAGGCCCGTTCGACGAAGTACTCCTGGAAGCCGAGCTCGCCGATGTCCGAGAGCACCCGGGTCCGCACCGGCTGGTCGGTCATCGGCAGCACTTGGCACTCGACCCCGAGGGCAGCGCAGAGCGCACGGGTCACCGCAGAGAGCGGTTCTCCCGCTCGCAGTCGGCGACTGCGTTCCGTATGCAGGGCCAGATCTCGATCGCCCAGTCGGAACCAGGTTGGCCCGCCAAGCGCCTGCAGCGCGTCCAGGAAGGCCCAGCTCTCGTCCCGCCTGCCCCAGCCGGTCTCCGGATTGGCCAGCCCGGCCAAGGTATAGGTGACGGTGTCCAGGTCGGGACAGATCGTCAGGCCGAGATGCTCGAAATCGTCTCCGGTGTTGACGATCACCGACAGGTCCTCGAGTGGCAGCACGCCGGCCAGTCCATCCACCAGCTTCGCTCCGCCGACCCCGCCGGCCAATGCCACGATCTTCATGCTAGAGATAAACCGCCACGTCTGTCTGCGGCCGCCGGCCGCGCTCTTTGCCCGGAGCCGCCGGCCAGCCTAGCAGCACCAAACCCTGCGGTTCCCAGGAGGCCGCCAGACCCAACGCCTCTCGAGCCACCGCCGGGGCGAAGAGTGGCGCACACATCCACGACCCACCGAGCCCAGCTGCCTGAGCTGCCAGCAACAGGTTCTCCCCAGCCATGGCGGCGCCCTGAACGGCCATCAGATATTCCGCCTTCGAGCGTTTCTCGTCCGGATACTTGTCCATCTCCTCCATGGTCAGGCAGACCAGCACCGCGACCGGCGCCCCGGCGATGCGGCCGCGCGAGCGGGTCACATCGGCGTTGACTGTGCGCGGATCGTCTCCGTCGGCCAGCCGGTCGGCCTCCAGGCGGGCCCCCATTGCTTGCGCCAGGCGGACTCTAGCCTCTGAACTCGTCAGCACCGCAAAGCGCCACGGCTGTCGATTGTGGGCGGAGGGCGCCTGACAGGCTGCCTGCAGCAGCCGGTCGACGAGCTCCCGCTTCACCGGGCGTTCCGCGAAGGTTCGAACCGAATGCCGGCTGCGGACCAGCTGCTCGAAGGCTGCCAGGTTCCCGGTCATCCCATGCTGCTGGCGGCACGGGGCCGGATGCGATAGATCACCCGCTGCTCGCCTCGATACCAGTCGTAGGTCGGGGTGCCTCGGTACTTGCGGGCCAACTTGTCGATGTGATCCCGAGCTCCCTCCTCGCTGATCGATTCCACCGTGCCGCGAATCTGAATGTACCGGTACATCTGGGTGGGGTCGATGATTGCCAATGAAATCTGTGGACGGTCGGCCATGTTCCGATCCTTCACCCGGCCACGGGCAGAGTTCACTCGGATCAACTCGCCCTCCGTGTCAAACCAAACCGGAGTTACTTGCGGGGTGCCGTCCGGCATTACGGTCGCCAGGAAGGCAAAGGCCCGCACATCGTCGCTGAGCAGATCACGGTGAGATTCTGGGAGCATTCTTCCTCCATCCATCTTGGCTGTCGGGTCGGTCGCAGCCATGGCCGCGGCCACCCGGGGCGGGTCGACTCAGCGAAATAGATCCTCTTCCTTCGGCCGGAGCAGATCTTGGATCGACCCCTCCCGGAGTGGATAGGGCATGCCACGGACATGCACCACCGGGCGCCCTTCGGCCGCCTGGCCCATCAACAAGGAGGCAGCCGCGGCGACCTCGTCCGCCACTCCCACCTGAGTAACCTGGAGCGGATCGCCGAAGAGATCCGGCCACCCCCGCAAATCCATCAACGCCTGGATCCCGCTGAGACCGATTGCCACACCTTCGGTGCCCATCCGCCAGGCTCGGCCATGCGAGTCGATGATCAGCAATCCCAGCCTCACGCCCGTGGCTTGCTCAAGGGCGAGCCGCAACCGGTGAGCCGATTGCTCCGGATCCTCCGGCAGCATGAGCACCACGTCTACCCCCTCCACGTTGGAGTGGTCGATTCCGGCATTGGCGCAGACGAAGCCCAGGCGATGCTCGACAATGATGACCCCGGGCCGGATCCGCAGCACCTGCCTGGCCTCCGAGAGAATCAGTTCGACCAGGCGGGGGTCTTTCTCGGCTCGAGCTGCCAGCTCCACCGCCTCCACCGAGGGCGTGATCCGGGTCAGATCCACCTGGCGCCCTTCGGCCTTGGACACCACTTTCTGGGCCACGACCAGCAGGTCGCCCGGCTCGAAGGCGAGATCGACGCGTCTGGCGGCTTCCAGAATCAGCCCTGCCAAGTCATCGCCCGGCTTGACCAGGGGGATGCCCGGCAGGGCCGTCAATGTCATTCGCATCGATTCGGATCAGCCGGGGGCTTGCTCGCCGGTGATTCGGATGCCCGAGCCCTTGATCTTGTAGCGCTTGTTGATCCAGAACAGAATCGGCGACAGACCTTCCACGACGACTGCGTTGCGCAGCGGGCCGGCGTCCCATCCGACCAACCCGGCGGCCGCCACCAATTGCAGCACCTGATCCTTGGCGGCCGGGTCGTCGCCGCAGACCAGCACATCACAGGGGACCGGGCCGTCGTGTTGCAGATGGGCGTGGGACACATTCTGAAAGGCGGTCACGACCCTGGTTCCTTCCCCCAGCAATTCCTGGACCTCCTGAGCCGCGCTGCCGGCCGGCGGCATGTGGACAGCATAGAGGTCCTGGCGGTTGAGCGGATTCGTCACTGCGATAAGAACTTTTCCGTTCAGCTGCTGCCTGACCGAGGCGACCGTCTCCTGTTGGGAAGAATACGGGACGCTGAGGACCGCGATGTCACAAGCCTCGGCCGCCAGTTCGTTGCCCATTCCCTCGACCAGCTGGCGCTCCAGCTTCTGGTTCAGCTCCTCGGCCACCTGCCCAGCCTTCTCTGGCGCCCGCGAGCCGATGATCACGTGATAGCCAGCCTTCGCCCAGCGGTAGGCCAGCCCGCGGCCCAGCTTGCCGGTTCCACCCAATATCGCCAGGGTCAAGATCAGTCTGTCGGCCATGTTTTGTCTACTCCTCAACCCCTTGGAGCGGCACATGCTGGACATACCGTTTCCACACTTCCGGGGCGAGCTCTCGGGCTCGGGCTGCAATCGCGGACTCGTCGAGAGTCCGCAGCTCCCGGTCGAACATCAGCGGCTTCCCGGCTACAAAGGTGCCGGTGACCATCGATTCATGAAAGCCAAACAGAATATGCCAAGGAAGGTTTCCCGGGTGCAGGGGCGTGGTGGGATGATAGTCGACCAGGATCAGATCGGCTCGGGCGCCCGGTTGAATCACCCCGATTGGCGCGCCCGGGAAGAAACTTGTCGCCAGCTCGGCATTGTTGCGTACTGCGATCTGGACAATCGTGTCCCCTGCCATCCGGCGCGGATCGCGGTGGGAGACCTTGTGCAGCAAATAGGCGGTCTTCCACTCTTCCCACATCGCGTTTGAAAACCCATCGTTGCCTAAACAAACCTTGACGCCGGCGCGGAGCATCGATTCGACCTCCGCTACGCCGACGGCGTTATTCATGTTCGATCTTGGCTGATGGCTGACCCAGACCCTGCGGTCAGCGAGGATCTCGATTTCACGCGGCTCCACGTGGACCGCATGGGCCACGAGGGTGCGGTCGCTCAGAATACCATGTTTTTCCAGCCGCTCGACGACCCGGATCCCGGACCGGGCCAGGCTGTCCTGCTGGTCGGCCTCATGTTCGGCGACGTGGACATGGAATCCGGTTCCCTGCGGCGTCCGTTCGAGGCAATTGGCCAGGGTCGCGTCCGAAAGAGTGAGGCTGGCGTGCAGGCCGAAAGTGGCTGCGATCCGGCCAGCGGCGACCGCTCCGCCGGCACACCGCTTCATGAAGCGCAAGTTCTCGGCAATCCCGGCGGCGGCCTTCTCGGGGCCGTCGCGATCCGACACCTCGTAACATAACACCGCCCGCAGGCCGGCGTCCTCCACCGCCTGCGCCAGAACATCGAGCGATCCATCGATCGCATTCGGGGAGGCGTGATGGTCGAAGAGGGTCGTGGTTCCGTGCTTGATGGCATCGACCAGCGACACCAGGGCCGAGTAGCGGATGTCCTCTTCGCCCAGCGAGCGATCCAGCGGCCACCACAGCTTGCGCAAGATCTCGGGAAAATCGCGGGGAGCCGGACCCGGGATCGCCATGCCCCGGGCGAAGGCCCCGTAAAAATGGGTGTGAGCGCAGAGGTTGCCCGGGAGCAGGTACTGCCCACTGGCGTCCAAGCGTTCTTCCTGCGGGTGGTCTGCCGCCAGCCGCGCGCTCGGGGCGACCTCCTGGATCAGCCCTTCGGAAACGCGAAGGCCGTGATCCTCCAAGATCTGGTTCGGCTCGCCCCAGGTGACGACCTTGGCGTTGAGGATCAGCATGCAGCCAGCTCGCGGGCCAACCAATCCTGATCGACCGGCAGCCGCTTAATGCGGATCCCACACGCGTTGTAGATCGCGTTGGTGATCGCCGGTGTAGTCGGGATGCTGGAGATTTCCCCCACGCCTTTCGCTCCGTAGGGGCCGTCGGCGGCGGGATGTTCGACCGGAATCGAGATGATCTCTGGAGTGAGCAGGATGCCCGGCATGCGGTAGCGGGCCAAGCGGTCGGTGAAGATCCGCCCCTCTTCGACGATGAAGTGCTCGGTGAGCGCATTCCCTAAGCCCATCATCACACCCCCTTCAACCTGGCCGAGGAAGCCAAGCGGATTGATCACCTTGCCGACGTCATTCGCCGCGATCACCCGCAGCACGGAGGTCTCGCCGGTTTCCAGATCGACCTCGACCTGCGCGGCTTGGGCGGCGAAGGAGTAGGCAAAATGCATGTCGCCTCCGGTGCCGAGCGGTTGAGTCGAAGGCGCCCAATATTCGTACAGGGCCCGGGCCTGACGGCCCTCTTCCTTCATCATTCCGACCGCCTCCCCCAGCGAAACCTGATGTCCGTTCACCTGGGCGAGCCCCTCGCGGAATTCGATCCGATCCGGCGGCGTGTCATAGCGCTCAGCCAGCGTGGCGGCGATCGCCTGCTTCAGCGCGTCGGCTGCCAAACGCACCGCGTTGCCGGTCACATAGGTCTGGCGGGAGGCGGTGGTAGGCCCTCCGTCCGGCGTGAGATCGGTGTCCGAAAGCAGCACCCGGATCTGGCTGAGCGGCAAGGTCAGCTCTTCGGCCGCGATCATCTGCAGTACTGCGACCAATCCCTGGCCGATCTCCGCCGAGGAGCTTCGAACTTCGGCAGTCTCATCCTCGTACAGCTCGATTTCCGCGGCGGCCTTGTCGGGCGCACCGCCGCCCAGCCCGGTGTTCTTGTATCCGGCTGCGATCCCCCAGGCCCGCCGCCGGCTTGGCTCGCCTTCGACCGGGACTGCGGCAAACGGATCCTCTCCAGGGCTGAACTCGAGCATCCTGTCCCGGACTCGCTCGATACACTCGACCAGCCCAACGCTCTCCCGCAGCATCTGGCCGGTGTTCGTGATGGTCCCTACCCGCAATGCATTCTTGAGCCGCAGCTCGATCGGATCCAGGTCAAGCCGGGCGGCCAGCTCATCCATCGCCGATTCGACCGCGAAGGCCGATTGAGTCACGCCAAATCCGCGGAAAGCTCCCGCCGGCGGATTGTTGGTGTACATGGCATAGCAGTCCGCCTTAACGTGAGGCACAACATATGGGCCGGCGGAGTGGGTAGTGGCCCGGGTCATCACCTTTTCCCCCAGCGAGGCGTAGGCGCCCGTATCGCCATACAGCTCGGTCTCGGCGGCCACCAGCGTTCCATCTCGCTTGGCGCCGAGCTTTACCCGGATTTGGGTGGCGTGCCGCTTCGGGTGCACCAGCATGCTCTCGTGCCGGTCGTAGAGGATCTTGACCGGGCGTCCGGTGGCCTTAGCGAGCAGCGCGGCGTGGATTTGGCCGGCAATGTCTTCCTTGCCGCCAAACCCGCCGCCGATCAGCGTACCGATGACCCGCACCTGGTCGTCGGCTATCCCCAAACAGCGGGCGATCTGACTGCGGTCGGCGTACGGGATTTGTGACCCGACGTACACTTCGATCCGGCCTTCGAGCGTGAGGCGAGCGATGCTGCACTCTGGCTCAAGGAAGGCATGCTCGGTGATCGGGGTGTAATAGGTATCCTCGAGCACGACCTCACTCTCAGCCCAGCCGAGCTCCAGATCGCCTTTGCGGACTTTGATGTGCTTGAGCAGGTTGCCGTTGGCATGCAGCTGGGGAGCGTCAGCAGAGCGGGCCTGGACCGGGTCGGAGACCACCGGCTGCAGGTCGAACTCGACCTCGATGAGCCCCACTGCCTGCTGGGCGAGATCGCGGGTCTCTGCTGCCACCACTGCGACCGCATCTCCGACGTACCGCACTCGCTCACCCACCCCCACCAGGGCGGGCCAGTCCTTGATCACCAGCCCGTGGTTGTGTTCTCCCGGGATATCGGCGGCAGTAAGCACCGCCGCGACCCCATCCAGGGCTTGAGCTCGGGTGACATCCAGCCGGCGCACGATGGCATGGGGAACGCCGGCCCGCAAAGTGGCCCCGTGCAGCATCTCGGGGAAGGTGTAATCGTCGGCAAATAGCGCCTTCCCGGTCACTTTGTCCACGGCGTCTGGGCGTGCAACGAGCTGGCCGACGACTCGGGTCTGTGTGGAAGTTGGCAGATCGGGGGCACCGATCGGCTCGCCGTGGTTGTGTTTTCTCGCCGCCGCCTGAACCGAGCGGATTATCGTGGGATATCCGGCGCAGCGGCAAAGCGTGTCTTTGAGGGCGTGCCGGATCTCGTGTTCGGTGGGGTCAGGATTGCTTTCCAGCAGCGCGGCCGCGGTCATGATCTGGCCAGGAATGCAGAAGCCGCACTGCACCGCGCCGTAAGCGACGAAGGCTTCCTGCAGCGGGTGAAGGTCGCCGTTGTTCGAGAGGCCTTCAATAGTGAGGACCGATTGCCCGGCGGCTTTGAACGCCGGAAGGACACACGACAGCACCGGCGCCCCATCCAGCAACACCGTGCAGGTGCCGCACTCGGCTTCCTCGCAGGCAATTTTGGTTCCGGTCAGGCTCAACCGGTAGCGCAGGACATCCGAGAGCATCTCATTCTGGCCGACGGTAAGCCGATGGAGCTGGCCGTTGACGGTCAGCTGCAGTTCGCTCACGGTAGTCGGGGTTCGGTCGGGCATCATCGGGGATCCGAGTCCCGCGCAGATCCGTTCGTGGCGACACCTGCTGCCCAATTCACCCGGCGTTCGGCGCCGAGCACTGTGCGTTGCAACAGGGTTCGAAGCAAGTGGCGCCGGTAGTCGGCAGTGGCCCGATGCGGGCTGGTGCGGAGCTCGACCTCTGTGAGCAGCGCCGCCAATGTCATCTCGAGGGTATGTTCGTCGAGCTTCCGGCCGCGCAGGGCAGCCTCGGCGGCTCTGGCCTTCAGCGGCCGCGGGCCGGCGGGGCCAATGGCCAGGGCGGCCTCCAATACGGTGTGATCAGCGGCGAATTGGATCCGGGTCGCCATGTTCAGAATCGCGATCGCGACGCCCTGCGGCCGCATGACCCGATAGAAAGCGGAGGCTTCATCCGGTCGTTTTGCCGGAAAGCGAAAACTGACCAAAAGGTCGTGCGATCGATCAAAACTCGGCTTTCCAGGGAGGTCGAACAGGGTCTCGAGCGGCTGCCATCCGGTCCCATCCATCCCGGCGAGCAAGGCTTCGGCCCCCAGGGCCAGCAGGGCAATCGTTCCATCGCCGGCCGGCAAGGCATGGGCAACATTGCCCCCCAGGGTAGCGACATTGCGAACCTGAGGTCCCCCGATCAGTTCACAAGCCTCCACCAGACAGTCGGCGTTGGCCCGCACAACTGGGTGGTGGATGATCTGGTTTAGCGGTACCGCGGCCCCAACCTCGACCCAACCCGCGCGCTCAGTGATCTCGAGAAGCTCCCGCACCCGGCTAACGTCCACCAGGGTCGTGACCGCCGGATGTCGGTCCTGCTGGAGATCCAACAGCAGGTCGGTGCCGCCGGCGACGATCGCGGCGCTGCCACCCGGTTCGCGCAGGATTGCGAGCGCGTCGGAAAGGTGTTCTGGGGTCCGGTACTGCTCCCAACGACGCATGTTAGGCGAGGCGCTGAGGATCGGCCGGCACTTATCGAGAAGCGGGGATGCCTGACGCCGGCGCAGGTACCCCCTGCGCGCGACCGCCCGATCCGAGGTCACTCGATTGTAGCATGGTCCGGTTCACAGCTCTTCAGCCCCCGGCGAACGCTTGAGGAAGCGTCCCTGGCCCCGCCGGCCGAACCATCGATCCCCATCCACGATGAGCTGGCCCCGCAGGAACACTTTTTCGGGAAAACCCACCAGCTCCCATCCTTCGTACAGACTGTAGTCGGTCCGATGATGGGAGTGCGCCAGACCGTAGGTCAGCCGGCGGGCTGGATCCCAAATCACCAGATCGGCGTCGGAGCCGGGCAGCAGCTCGCCCTTCTGCGGATAGAGGCCGAAGATCTTGGCTGGGTTGGTGCTGGTCTGCGCCACAAACTGGGCCGGAGTCAGGCGCCCCTTCCCCACTCCAAAGGTCCACAGGATCGGCATCCGATCGCCGACTCCCGGCAGACCGTTGGGAATCTTGCTGAAATCGCGGGCGCCCATTTCCTTGCCCGGGATGGCGACCGGCGCGCCTTCATAGTCGATTGCACGTTTGCCGTCGTAGAAGAAGGGGCAGTGGTCGGTGCCTACGGTCTGCAGGCTGCCGTCGCTGAGACCGGACCAGAGGGCCGCATTGTCCGGCGCGGTCCGCACCGGCGGCGAGCAAACCCACTTCGCGCCGTCGGGTCGCTTCAAGTCCTCGCGAGTGAAGAACAAATACTGAGGGCAGGTCTCGGCCATCACTCTGGCGCCCCGAGCCCGTCCGTAGCGGATCTGATCCAGCTCTCCCGCGGTATTGAGGTGGACGACATAAAGCGGGGCGCCGGCCTGCTCGGCCAGCGCGATCCCGCGCAGCACCGCCTCCACCGCTCCCCAGGCCGGCCGGCTGAGGGAGTGCCATTCCGGCTCGGTATGGCCGGCGGCCAGCGCCTCGGCAGTGAGGATCTCGATCACGTCACCGTTCTCGGCGTGGAGCATAGTCAGCAAGCCGTGCTCCTTTGCGATTCGCATGACCTGAAAGATCTCGCCGTCCTGCAGGCGCAGCCTACCGTTGTAGGCGGTGAATACTTTCAACGTGGTGATCCCGCGATCGGCGAGGAGCGGAATCTCTTTCCGCACTCCATCATCCAGCCGGGTGATATTCATGTGGAATCCGTAATCGATCGCTGCGTTCGGCCCGGCCTTGGCCTGCCAGGCCTCGATCGATTCGGCCAGGGTCGGCCGGATCAGCGGCACGAAATCGAGCACAGTTGTAGTGCCACCAAAGGCTGCCGCCCTGAGACCGGTGTAGTGGTCGTCTGAGGAAACCGTGTCGAACATAGGGAGATCGAAATGGGTGTGAGGATCGATGCCTCCAGGAATCACCAGCTTGCCAGCGGCATCGATTACCTGGGCATTCCCCGCCGGGAGCTCCGCGCCCACCTCGGTAATCCGCTCGCCCGCGATTCGCAGGTCCGCCCGCTGCTCGCCTCGGACCGTCAGGAGGGTGCCGCCCTGGATCAGAATGTCGTCCAAATCGCTTACGCTCCGAGCCGGAATTATAGGCTGGACGAGAATCAAAAGGACGCCCCGCGGGGCGTCCGGAGCAGGATCAGCAATCGGTCACGACAGGAAATACTCGGTACCGCAGTGCTTGCAGGCCAGCACGCCCTTACCGACAAAACTCACTTCGCCGCCGCAGTGTTTGCAGCGCTCTAGCTCGCGCAGGTTGGCTGCCTCGGCGGAGAAAAGGGTGCCCTCGTCCCAGTTGATGTAGCCGCTGAACAGTCCCATCCCAACCAGAGAGTGAATCTGGTCCTGGACCGTTTTGCGGGTCGATCCCAGGTCGATGACCAGCTCACTGATCGGCACCTGACCTTTGCTTTTCACCATGTCCAGGATTTTCCGCAGCTGAGCCTGCTCTTTGTCGCCCGCAGCCACCTGCCGGGAGCGCGC
>CAZPZD010000043.1:19051-20328 GCA_964590515.1 uncultured Anaerolineaceae bacterium
CCGCCGCTGAATCCGCCTCCGCTGCGGCCGCTCGAGGAGGGAGCCGATTGCAGCACCCGGCCGGCGCTGTTCAGCATCCGGGTCAACCCGTCGCTCATGCTCTGCAGCCCGCCAGCGAGACCTTCTGACATCCCTTGCAAGCCTCCCGGACCACCCAGCGGCGGTACCGCAGCGCCGCCGCCCTTTCCTCCTGCCGATACAGTTTGTCGAGCTGATCCGCCGCCGTAGTACGGCATATACCAGCCCGGCACCGGAGTGCTAGGCTGCTGGGAAAACTTGTGAATCCAGGAATCCTTGATGCCGAGTGCGATCGCGTACGGCAGGTAGCGTTCGAAAAGTTCTCCGACCTGCTGGAGGTCCGCCAGCTTGTCGATTCGCTCCAAATAGGTCTTGAAAGCAGTCCACTGGGCGGCGGCCTCGGCACCCTTGCGGGTCTTGGCCGGCATCGCCCCTCCGGCGACCAGCGCCACCAGACCGGTGAGACCAAGGGCACCGAACACGCAGGGGAGCAGGCTCGTGTAGCTCGAAAGCGCGCCCGAGGCAAAGATTCCGAGGAAGAAGGCCCCGGCCAGCACCGCACCTCCCAGGCCGCGCCAGAGCTTACGGGTCGTGTCCGGATTGGTGCGGAAGAATCCGAGGTTAACCATCTCCTGATAGAGCTTGCTTTGGATCGCAGGCAGCCGGGTGTAGAACTTTTCCCGGAGGTCGCTCATCTCAACCGAGGTCTTCCCACCCCGAAAGAGCCCGGACACGATCTCGCCCTCAACCGGGTTGAGGCCATCCGCAGCCGCGGCCTCCCGGTGAAAGATGAAATCGGTGGAGCCAAGGCCCAGCAAACCTTTGTTGGCGGTCTCTTCGATTCGTAAGCTCCCTTTGCGAGCCAGATCCACGATCGTTGCCACTACGTCCCGCATTTCGGCCTGCTCGTCCAGCAAGGTGCCCATGATTCCAGGTGGCAGATCGCCGGGCGGTTCCGCCAGGTATTCCGGCACCGGGCCGACCTTCGGATCCCGGCCGCGGGCGTAATACACAAAATAGATCAGGGCCGGCCCACCCAGCAGGATCAACACGGCCAGGACGCCAAGCCCCAGGTCGACGAGGTCCTTGACGTTGTCGTTGTAGTAATTCACATTGTCGTCAGCCGCCTGCCAGCCGGGCACCTGGGCCGGGATGGCGCCGTGGCTGAACTCGATGCCGACTTCGACAACTTCTGTGCTTGATAGTGGACCGGTGGGCAGGAAGGTGACGCTCGTGCCGTCAGCACTTTGGCTCCAGGT
>CAZPZD010000044.1:0-19209 GCA_964590515.1 uncultured Anaerolineaceae bacterium
GCTCATCCGCATTTTCCGTGTGGTGCCTTTGGGCACGGCTTCCGCCGACATCTCTATGCCTTTCGGCGCCCAACTAGTAATTAGACCTAATCCACCCAGTATAGCGTGTCACTCAAGGCGCTTATCTGGTGAAATTCCGGGAATGCACCCCCGCGGGGGATGTGTAGGGGATGGATTTGCATTAATACGGCGACACTGGGTGTTTATGCAATGTAGGGTAGGACCGGGCCCGGCGCAGTTGGCGTCTCAGTCAATGGTGTAGTTTCTTTGTGATACCTCAGCTTTAACGAGTCGCGTGTTAGCTCCTCAGTGCACTGGCGCCAGCCGGACCAGCAGAATCCGCGGCCACAGCCATACAAACCGATCTCAAGACAATCATGGAAACTACCCCCAGATCATCCCTGGCGAAGACCTTGGAAAATCGCGGCTGAGCCCCAATGAGAGCCAAAACGTGACAAAATCACCCTGGCCCGAACACCAGGGCGGGCTGAACAGTTAGAGGGAAATAATCAATGAACAAAGATGGTTACTCTCGAGCTCATACGCGGTTATGACAATCAGAATTCCCCTCTTGGGAGGTGTCCGTTCTGCGGAGCAGTGGAGAAGAAACGGGCCAAACAGTTCGGACCTACAACAAGGGGAGCTGCGGATCCTCGTGCCCAGGCGGATCCAGCACGAGCCGCTCCAGTAGATTGCCGCGTTCGAGAGTCGTGTCTTCCGCCAGGCGGCGAACGTGCCGGAATTTGATGACTCGCGGCGCGCTCTCCAGCCAGCTCTGCAGCAGCGGGTCGCGCCGCGATTTCTCGGCCACCAGTCCAGCCCGACCTCCCGGGATAACGACCACGTCGATCCTCGGACCAGGAGCGGGCCCGCCTGGTCCAGCATGCCGGCGCATCGCGGTGCCCAGCCTGGCAGATTCATCAACCCAGAAGCTGAATTGCTCCGCGCTGGTTCGGTCGGACCAGCGGATCGGGTCTGTTCCCTCAACCTCGAACCCCAAGCCACGGCCCAGCTCGGCCAGCAGGCTCAGGATCTGCTCACGATCCACCTGTCGGGCCTCGCCCCGATCCTCCTCCCGTAGGTTCCAGATCGCGCCGCCAGCCTCCGGAATGGCATAGGATCTCAGGCATGCCATCACCAGTCTGCGATCGGGAGTGAGCAGCCCAGGCAGCGCTTCGCACAGCCGTCGGTCGAGCTCCAGTGCGGAAATGCGATCCTGCTCGCGCAGAATGCCGAGCGCCAATCCCTCCACTCGGTCCGCCAATGGGAGACTGACGTCGGCGGGGTCACTCAGCCAATAGCGCCCAGTCTCTGGTTCAGCTCCCTTCCCGAGGTGTTCAAAGACCGACCGATCGGCGAGCACCTGATCGAAGTCCTCACCGATCGCCCCCAATGGAGTCCGGCTTTCGGTCCCCTGCGCTCTGGCCAGCAGGCGTCGGCTCGCAAGTTCCGACCAGGCCGCCTCGTGGGGCAGCTCATAGCTCGAAGGCTCGCCGCGTTCGGCCAGCGCGTGCTCCGCCGCCCGCTTCATGATCTGGGTGAGCTGGGCCGGTGCCGCGAGCTCGCCGGGTCCCCCATCCCACTCCCAAGTCAAGATCGCTTGGCCCTCAGCCGGGCGCAGCGCCCGCCCGGTCAGCCGGAAGCCCGCTCCATCAAACCCGGCCAAGGCAGCCGCCAGGAATCCCGGTTCGGCGTCCGGCACCAGGCCCACTACTTGAACCTTGTCGCTGAGCGCCGGGCGCATCGCCCGCAAGGTCGTCTTAAGCGCGTCCGCATGCCAGGCCCAGTCGTAGCGCCGCCGGCGGAGTGCGGCCCTCACCGGGTCAGCCCCCTCCCGTCCCCACAGCCAGGCGGCCCACAGGGCGGAGAGGGTCCAGTAGGCCTGATTGGGACGCGGGATCACGGTGAGGATCCGTTCCACCCGTCCGGCGGACAGCGCCTTGGCCAGCTCACGGACCGGCCCCTCGAAGAGCGTCACCCTGCCCGGCCGCAGGCTCGCCTCACCTTCCCACTCGACCAGCTCGACCCGGGATTCGCTCCCCGACCACTGCCCGACGGCCTGCTCCAACGCTCTCCAGGCGTTCGATTCCCGATAGCGCGGAGAGGCGGTCAGTTGCAGCGGGCGGATGCGTCCCTCCGGATACCCCCATAGGGCGTTGGTCTGATCGAGCATCACCAGCAGCAGAGCCCGGGCCGCCTCCATCCGTTCTCCCAGTTCGTGCTGCTGCAACTTGTTGAGCAAGGTCATGATGGCGTAGATCGCCCGCCCCGGATACACGCTTACGGCAGCCTCGGCATGCTCCCGATCCGGACTGCCCCGCGGTGCAAGCTGCTCGAGGGCAGTGGCATGCTGCAGGCTTTTCGCCCCATGCTCAAGCGATCGGCGTCGGTCTTCTGCATTCGTCGGCTCTTCGACGGTGTGATTGCAGTGAGGACAAGCATAAAACTTCAGAACCGCCTCATTCTCTTCCCGGTCCCAGACGAAATACTCGGCCGAGACCTCTCGCCCGCATCGTGAACAGCGAGTTTGGTACAGATCCAGCAGGAACGGTTCCAGCCGACCGCCGTCTTTCGCCGAGGCGGCCAGCCGAGAGAGCGCCGATTGGAGCTCGTCCAGCCCAAACGGGTTGAGGGTGTGGCGGAGTACGTATCGGGTGATTGGGTTATTTACCGCCACCAGCACCGAGCAGCCTTGCTGCGCGGCTTCCAGGGCGAGCCTCGGCGAGGCTCCAAAGGGGTCGAGCACCAGGCTACCTTGCATCCCGAACCGTTCGATGGCCAGGGCTACCGTGCCTTCTTCCAATGGAGGCAGGAAGCGCGCCAATGGGCCGGGACCCAACGCCGGTTTCCCTGGGAGGTACGGGATTTCCATGGATCGAGTATAAGGGACTCGATCCGGATGAAGGAAGAGTTCGAGCGGCCGGCGGATCTGGCGGGTGGCCGGTTAGGAGCTCAATCAGGCAGCGCCGCGAATAAGTCGTCGGTGCTGCTCATCCAGGCGACCTGACGGAGAAATATGATCGGATCCCCAACAATCTCCCAGAGCCGGCGCACGGCCTCGCCTACCGGATCATCGCCTGCCGCCCCGCCGGGGACATCGGCGTAGGCACCATAGAAAGCAAAGTAGGCCTGGTTGATGCGGCGGAGGTGGCGGAAACCGTGCTCCCAGAAGACCCTCCGCCGGGCCTCCATATAGGCTTCTGCCTCCTCAATCTGCCCCTGCGTGAGCAACGCGTCGACCTGCTCACGGGTTTCTCTCATTTCGATTTGGAAGTCAAACACAGGCACAGGTGGCTCGCCGATCTGCGGAATGGGGGGGAACTGCGGCGGCGGGGGAGGCACATGCTCGGGGTAGTAGCGGGCCAGCACTTCTCTCCCGATCTCCTGCCCGACCAGGCTAGCAACGGTTTCATTGAAAGTTCGCAGCTCGGCCGAGCGGTTGTAACCGAAGCCTAGCGGACGCAGCGCCAGGTAGTGATGCACCCACTCATGCACGACGGTCTCAACCACCCAATTCACAGCCGTGGTCTCCATCACCATCGTGGGATAGGTCGAAAGCCCCCCGATCCCGACCACCAGAGCCGAGACCTCCAGCCCTCGCTCTACCTGGGATTCCAGATCGATCTGTTGCTCGAGGCTGAGCTCGGGCACCAATTGAATGTTTGCATCCTGGCGGATAACCTCCCGGGGTGATACCACCAAGGCCCAGGGCAGGCCTGAGAACCGAAACGACACCGGGGGAAACAGCGCGGGCCCCCATCCGACTCCCAGGTCATCCAGCACTGCAGCGACGTTCTCCTGCAGGACCGATTCGGCCAGCGGCCGCCGATTCTCCAGTCGCCCGCGGGTTTCCTCCCATTCAACCTCTATGGCTCGGGCAGCTCGCTGCGGGTCGGCCAGATTGGGATCGGCGAGGATCGCTTCCAGCTCGCCCCTCAGCCGGGCGGTCTCCCCAACCAACTGCACATACTCCAGAACCAGGTTTTTGCGTTCCAGCTCGGTCAGATAGCTGGCGGGCCGGAGGGCGGAGACCTCAAACTTTTCAAGGAGTGACACACTCGTCCAGCGGACGTAATCAAACTCCACCGCCCGGGTGAACCGACGCACCTGATCGCTGCGGTTGAGCGCGATCGCGGCGCTCCCACCGAGCAGCAGCGGTGCGGCCAGCAAGATCAGCGCCAGCGCTAGCCACTGCCCGATCCGTCCGAGCCTGGTCATTTCCGCATCTTATCAGGAACCGATCGGGTAAGCGGCAAGCTAGCCCAAACCAGGTGAGGCCGTGCCCTGAAACGGTCGGAAGGGTCGCTGTGCTATAATCCGCGGGCTCGGGACCCGCTGGGTCCCGTGCCTACAATACCCCCTACTCTTCCCCATGAATTTCCTAGTCACAGGCGCCGCCGGTTTCCTTGGGTCCGCGCTTGCCAATCGACTCGTCCGGGAAGGGCACCAGGTTCGGGGCCTGGACGACCTCTCGTCCGGGGACCCCGGCCGGCTGGCTCCAGATGTGCTCTTTACCCGCGGCGACGTAACCGACCGACCCAAGCTCTGGACCCTGTTGCAAGACGTTGACTGCGTATACCACCTGGCCGCCCGGGTTTCGGTACCGGAATCAGTTCTGTATCCCCGAGAATACAACGCGGTGAATGTCGGCGGGACGGTCAGCGTCATGGAAGCGATGCGAGACGTCGGGGTCATGCGGGTAGTGTTGGCCTCGTCAGGCGCAATCTACGGAGACCGACAGGAACAACCGCTGAGCGAGGACACTGCTCCGGATCCTCGCTCCCCTTATGCGGTTTCCAAGCTGGCTGCGGAGTACTACGTCCGCACGATCGGATCGTTGTGGGGGATCGAGACCGTGGTGCTGAGGGTGTTCAATGCCTACGGCCCCGACCAACCGCTCCCGGCCGCCCACGCCCCGGTGATCCCGCACTTTCTGCGCCGGACCGTGCGGGGTGGCACGCTGGTCATCCATGGGAAGGGCGAGCAGACTCGGGATTTCGTCTTCATCACCGATGTCATCGAAGCACTGGTGTCGGCCGCCTCTGCCCCAACCATCAATCGTGCGGTGATCAACATCGGAAGCGGGGTCGAGACCAGCATTCGAGACCTCGCCCAGTTAGTGCTGGAAGCAGTGGGAACCAGCGCAGAGTGGTTGTACAAAGAAGATCAAGATCCGGGGAGCTCCCGGATGTGCGCCGATATCCGCCAGGCCCGCGCCAAGCTCGGCTATCGCCCGCAAGTCACGTTGCGGGAAGGACTGGCGCGCACGATCGCCAAGGACCCGCGCCTCCAGCCGGTTCCGGTTGAATAATCAAGATCGACCGGCTTCGATACTCTCGCCGCGACTTCACTCTTCCAACCTTGGAAGTCTGCCGCCGCCTCATGGGTCAGCTGCTGGTGCGGCTGGAGCCAGACGGCAGCCGGGTCTCCGGCCTGGTGGTGGAAGCCGAGGCCTATGTTGGCCAGGATGACCTCGGGTGCCATGCCACCGTCGGCCGGACTGCCCGCAACCAAGTCATGTGGGGCCCTCCCGGGCATGCCTACGTGTATTTCACCTACGGGATGCACTGGATGCTCAACCTGGTAACGGAGGCAGCACCCTTTCCTGCTGCGGTTCTGCTCCGGGCGATTCTGCCCTGTGAGGGCCGGGCCCGAATGCAGCGGCGACGGTCCGCTTGGCGTCGGGGCCGTGGCTCTTCCCCCGGTAGTGGGCTGCGGCTTGCTGACGGCCCGGCCAAGCTTTGCCAGGCGCTGGGCTTGAACGGCCGGTGGAACGGCTACGATCTATGTGGCCGGGGCGCAAAGTTGTTCATTGAGCGGCGGCCAGCGGTCGCGACCGTAACCACCAGCCCGCGGGTCGGGTTGAATCAGATATCTGAGCCGTGGAAGAGTATCCCCTGGCGCTTCCAGGTGCCGGAGCTGGATCATCCCAGGCTGCTCGCCCAGGAGGGAATCTCATGACGCTGTTGACCGGAAAGCGGGCCCTGATCTTCGGAGTGGCGAATGACCACTCGATCGCCTGGGGAATTGCGCGGGCATTGCACGAACATGGGGCTGAGCTGGCCTTCTCCTACGCCAGCCCGATGCTTGAACGGCGGGTCCGTCCGCTGGCCGAATCGGTCGGCTCATCGTTCGTCGAGTTGTGTGACGTTACGGACGACAGCCAGATCGAGGCCGTGTTTGCCAAGGCCGGCGACCAATTCAAGCAGCTCGACATTCTGGTCCATGCGATCGCATTCGCCAATCGAGAAGATCTGGAAGGGAGTTTCTACAAAACCGGCCGGGAAGGCTTCCGGATCGCGATGGACGTCAGTGTTTATTCCTTTGTTGCTCTGGCCCGAGCAGCTCAGGCTATGATGCCGGACGGAGGTTCGATGCTGACCCTCACCTATTACGGCGGGCAAAAGGTCGTAGCCAACTACAACGTCATGGGGGTAGCCAAGGCGGCCCTGGAGGCGGCAACCCGCTACCTGGCCTCAGACCTGGGTCCCAAAGGCATCCGGGTCAATGCCATCTCGGCCGGACCGGTCCGGACTCTCTCGGCAGCCGGTGTGGGAGGCTTCAAATCCATGTATCGCGAATTTGCCGAGATCGCACCGATGCGCCGCCAAATTTCGGCCGAGGACGTCGGCGGAGCAGCCGTCTGGCTGGCCTCTGATCTTGCCCGCAATGTCACCGGGGAAATCTTGTTCGTCGACTCTGGGTACAATATCCTGGGAGTCCCATCACTCGATGCAACAAACCGGACCTGAATCGCTGATCGACCGCGTTCGGGCAAGTCTGCTCCCCAGGATCGAACCGGAATTGCGGGCGCCCCGGGCCAGCCTCGCCCGGACCATTGTTCTGGTGCAGTTTGTTGTGCTCGCGTTCTGGGGGATCGCCCTCTTGGTGTTCTCCAGCCTGAGGCCGGAGGCGCGGGTCACCCTCGACCTTGCGGCAATCGCCGCGCTTGCCGTGAGCGGTGCCGCGGCTCTCTCGTTGGCCAATCGCGGCTTGGTGAGAACGGCCGGGTACTTGATCTCATTCTCGGCATTCGCGGTCGTCGCGGTCGGGACCTTCCTGATTCCTCAAAACTTCACGCTCATCGCGGTTGCCTTCCTGCTGCCGGTTCTCATCTCGGGAGCGGTCATCGGCGGTTGGACCCCACTCCTCTTCGCGTCCGCCGCCATCCTCACCAACACGACCGCGGTCGTCACGGCCGCCGACCGGGGCGTGGCGGCCGTTGCGCAAAACCAGACCTGGACCCTGATCTACCTGGTGACTCATTCGCTGGTGTCCTTGGCCGCGGCCCTGATCTCCAACTCCCTATCCGAGCAGATTCAGAAAACTATCGGAAGCCTACACCGACAAGCCGATCAACTGGTAAAGATCGCCCATACCGACCCGCTGACCGCGCTCGCGAATCGGCGACACCTCTTCGAGCGCCTGGAAAGCGAGTTCTCTCGGGCCCAACGTTACCGACGGCCCTTCTGCCTGCTGTATATCGACATGGACAGCTTCAAGGCCATCAACGATCAGTTCGGGCACTTGTTTGGCGACGAGATCCTGCGCGGATCGGCCCGCGCTATGCAGGCCGTGCTTCGGGCCACAGATTTACTGGCCCGCATCGGCGGCGATGAATTTGCAGTGCTGCTGCCCGAGACCGATCTGGTCGGCGCCGAACACGTGGCAAACAAACTGCGAAAGGCCCTGACAGCCTACGGAAGCCAGCTGAGCCCTTCGTTGCCCACTACTCTCACCTTGTCGATCGGAGTCGGTCAGATCGGCGACGACGATGACGCGATCGAGGATATCCTCTCGCGGGCCGACAAGGCCCAATACCTGGCCAAGTCCTCCGGCAAGGCACTGACCCGCACCCAGCACGACCTGCGCGCCCCGACCCCGATCGAGCAGGCTTAGCCCGCGGCCTCCCCAAACCCGCTGTGGTATCCTCGCCCTTCGTTTCGGAGGTCGAGTGAAAGTTCTGCTTGCCGTGCTGGCCCATCCTGATGACGAGACCTTTGGGATGGGAGGTACTTTGGCACTCTACGCCCAGCGGGGTGCCAAGGTCCATCTGGTCTGCGCGACTCGGGGCGAGGCCGGAACCGTTTCGCCGGAGCACCTGCAGGGTTACCCGACCATCGCTCAGCTGCGAGAGGCCGAGCTGAATTGCGCCGCCTCCCACTTAGGGCTTACTGAGGTTCACTACCTTGGCTATCGCGATTCAGGAATGGCTGGCAGTCCCGAGAACCAGCACCCGGAGGCACTGGCCGCGGCGGACCTTCAGGAGGTAAGCAGGCGAATCACGGAGCACATCCGGCGGATCAAGCCGCAAGTGGTTATCACGTTTGATCCTGCCGGCGGATACGGCCACCCCGATCACATTGCCACCCATCAGGCAACGGTCGAGGCTTTCCAGGCCGCCGGCGACTCCGGCAGATTCCCGGCGGCCGGGCCAGCGTTCCAGCCGCAGAAGCTCTACTTCACCACATTCTCTCGCCGTTTTGCCGGGCTCAGCATCGCATTGCTAAGGATGATCGGCCACAATCCGCGCCGGATGGGCCGCAATAAGGATATTGACCTCTCCGAGATTGCCATCAACCAATTTCCAATCCACGCCAGGATCAATTACCGGCCGGTGGTCAAGCAGAAGCGGGCGGCCACTGCCTGTCACGCCAGCCAGCTCGATTGGGGCCCTGCCGGGCGCGGCCTGGCCGGGCTGATCTGGCGCCTGGAACGCCTCGGAACGACCGACACATTCATGCGGTCCCACCCGCCGGCGAGCAATGGTCCTGTCGAGCGGGATTTGTTCCATGGCGTTCGCGAGGCTTAGACTCGCGTCCCCTCGAACTTCCGCGGCTTCATTCGCCCGTAGAGGTCACCTATGAGAACTCCTTTTCCGTCCTGTCCGGACTGTTGCGATGCTTGACCGACTCGCGATTCCTGCCGAGTGGCTGCCCTTGGCGATCTTTCTGCTCCGGGTGTTTGACATGTCATTCGACACGCTGCGGGTGCTGTTCGTGGTGCGTGGCCGGCGGGCACCGGCCTGGTTCACCGGGTTCATCCAGTCGGCGCTCTGGGTGATCGCAGTCACCAGCGTGCTCAGCCACCTTGAGAATCTCCTTAACCTCGTCGCCTATGCCGGAGGCTTTGCCACCGGTACCGTAGTCGGGCTGGCCATCGAGGAGCGGCTGGCGATCGGCCACGGTCATCTAAGGATCATCAGCTCCCAGCGCGGCAGCGCGGTGGCGGACGCGCTCCGCCAAGCCGGTTACGGGGTGACCGAACTCTCCGGACGCGGCAAAGACGGCACGGTCGCCATCCTCACGACCAGCGTCCGACGGCGGGATATCGACCGAGTTCGCCGGAAGGTCCTACAGACGGACCCGGAGTCTTTCCTGACTGTCGAAGAGGTTCGGCCGCTCCACCGCGGGTTTTGGCGAGCTTGAGCTCACCGACCGAGGGCGACTGCAAATGACCCTGTCTTTTCCCGCGATCGATTGGAGCAGCCTGCCACCGGCCCTGGTGCCGGCCCTGCTGTTCGCGCTGCGGGCGGCCGACCTCACGCTTGCCACCTTGCGGACTCTGGCCATCACCCGCGGGCGTCCGTTCGTGTCCTGGTTGCTAGGCTTCACCGAATCGGGGCTCTTCTTGCTCGGTGCGGTGGGGCTGCTGACCACTTTGACCAATCCGCTCAACCTCTTGGCCTATGCCGCCGGATTCGCCACCGGTAACGTCATCGGCCTCAGCCTCGAGAGTCGGGTCCTCCCCAGTCACGCCCTGGTCCGAATCTACAGCGCGGCCCGCGGGTCGGCCATCGCCGACGCGCTGCGCAGGGAGGGCTGGGGCGCCACCGAGATCTTCGGACGAGGATTCGGTGGGAGCGTCGAAATGATCCTGTGTTTTGCCCCGCGGCGAGCCGCCAATCGGCTGCGGGACCGGGTCGTCGCACTCGATCCGGAGGCAGTGGTCACCCTCCAGAACGTCCGCTCGCTGCTCGGGGGCTGGCGTCCGTAGCTCCTTTGGACCGCTCATACCAATGGCCTGCTTTGTCGCTCAAGACCCCTAGGGTATAATCGTCGGACTCTATCCCTGGGGGGGTTGGGTCCAGAGACCGTGAATGGCGCTCAAAGGCAACCTGCGCGATTTCAGCGTCGTGCAAGTCTTCAATCTGGTCAATCTTGCCCACAAGACTGGGACCCTCACACTTGAGGGTCCCAATGTGGCCGCCTGGGTATCCTTCCGAGAAGGCAAACTGATCCACGCCCAGCTGGGAAATGAAGATGGCACCCTGCTGGGCGTTCTCTCGAAATCCGGCAAGGTTCGCCCCGAACAATCCAAACTCATCAAGAAAAACGCGGCAGATAAGACCGACAAAGAACTCGGATTGCTGCTGATCAACGCCGGGTACCTGTCGCAACAGGACATCCTGGCAAGCATTCAGCACTACGTTCTGGAGGTTGTCTACCGGCTCTTCTCGTGGTTCGACGGATTTTTTCGCTTCGATAACGATGTCCTTCCTCCGGATGATCACATCACGATCCGGCTCGATTTGGAAAATGTCATCATCGAGGGCTCCCGCCGGATCAAGGAAGTCGAGGCCCTCGCCGACGAAATCCCCAATCTGGACATGGCAATGACCTTTGTCGAGCGCCCCGGCGCGAATATTCGCAACGTGCACCTCAATACCATAGAGTGGAAGGTAGTCTCTTATATCAATCCCAAGAACAGCATCCGGCAGATTGCGCGGGCAAACAAGATGTCCGATATTGAGATCCGGAAGATCGTGTATGCGCTGCTCGAGGCCGGTCTGGTGGAAGTAATCCGGCCGGAGGGTATGCCGCTGCCGAGCGGGGCCCAATCCTTCCGACCCGTCGATGAGAAGCAGCGGGCAACCCTGGTGAACCGGCTCATCGATCGGATCCGCTCACTGTAGGCGCGAGGGAAGCATGCAGACGGTCAAAATGGTGGTTACCGGGCCATTCAACTCAGGCAAGACCGAGTTGATCAAAGCGGTCAGCGAGATCGATGTGGTATCCACCGAGCGCAAGATCAGCTCCGAGGCCGAGCGAGTCAAAGAAACCACAACCGTGGCGATGGACTTCGGCCGGATTACGGTCGACGACGAGCTGGTGCTCTATCTGTTCGGCACCCCCGGCCAGAAACGCTTCGACTTCATGTGGGAGATCCTCTCCGAAGGAATGCTGGGCTTCATCGTGATGGTCGACTCGGCCCGCCCGGAAACATTCCGGGAGGCCCGCGGGATCTTGCAGACTTTCCGGGCCTATGCCCCGACCCCCTATGTCGTGGCGGCCAACAAGCAGGACATGGAAGACTCGTGGGCAATCGAAGATCTGCGTATCGCACTCAAGCTCGATGCTCGAGTCAAGATGCTGCCCTGCGTTGCGACGAAACGGGACACGGTAAAGAACGTATTGCTGGAGCTGCTGTACAGTATCTTGGAGGAGATGGGAGAAAAGAAGAAGTAGCTCCCAGCCTCACTCGCTCAACCTGACCCATTGACCGAGCGGTCTTACTACCCCAACAAGATGGGGCGCATCCTACTCCTGGCCATGGAGGAGGTGCTCGGCCGAAGCGGGCTCAACGCCGTGCTCCGGTTGGCCAGCCTCGATCAGCTGATCGGCGATTACCCACCGAATACGCTGGATCGGGCATTTCCATTCGAACAGCTTGGCGCAATCCACGAATCACTGGATCGGATGTATGGCACCCAGAGCGGGCGCGGCCTTGCACTGAGAACCGGCCGGGTCTGCTTCAAGTACGGGATGCAGGAATTCTCGCCCAACCTCGGCGACGGCAATCTTTCCTTTCGCCTGCTGCCGCTCAATATGAAAGTGATCACCGGGGCCAAGGCGCTCGCCGATCTGTTTAATCGGTATTCAGATCAACGGGTACATATATCGGAAACTCCGGATCGGATTTCGTGGAATGTCGAGCGTTGCCCGATCTGCTGGGGCCGGCAGACCGAAGCGCCCTGCTGTCACCTGGTCGTCGGGTTGATCCAGGAGTCGCTCTACTGGGTCAGCGGCGGTCACAATTTCATGGTCGAGGAGACCCAGTGTCAGGCCCACGGCGATTCGCTCTGCTCGATTCAGGCCACCCGCATTCCGCTTGACTAGCCGCCGGTGGTGGCTTGACCGCCGGTGGGTCGGCCCGCTACAATAGCTTCTAGCATTGTCGCAACGGGGAGCCCGGGGCAGCCGGGCTGAGAGGAGGGCAGGTACGCCCTCGACCCGCGAACCTGATCCGGATTATGCCGGCGGAGGGATTGCAATCGTACGCTGCCCGCAAAGGCCCCTCTGCCAGGAGGGGTTTTCATTTTACGAGCCATTGTCGTTGCTAATGGGGAACTGGAAAACCCGGCCAGGCTGAAAGCGCGCTTGGCGGACTGGGGGGAGGCCCGGGTCATCGCTGCCGACGGGGGATTGCGCAACTGTCGGCAGCTCGGGCTGATGCCAGAAACGATCATTGGCGACTTTGACTCGATTGATCCTGCCGAGATCCCGCAATTGCAAAAGGCTGGGGTTCAACTGCTGCGCAGGCCGCGGCGGAAGGATGAGTCGGACCTGGAGCTGGCGTTGTTCCGCGCCCATGAACTGGGGATCGCTCAGGTGATCATCCTGGGTGCGCTGGGTGGGCGGCTGGACATGAGTCTCGCCAACTTGCTCTTGCTCGCCCATCCCGGACTCACCGAATTGGAAATCCGGCTCTGGTCCAGCGATCAGACGGCCTGGCTGCTGCGTCCGCCCGGAGGCGAAGTGGGCGGCCAGGTCGGAGACCTGTTGAGTCTGATTCCACTCGCCGGTGACGTCACCGGGGTAGTGACCCAAGGGCTCGAGTATCCGTTAGCCGGCGAGACCCTGCACATTGGCCTGCCGCGTGGCGTGAGCAATGTACTGACGGCACCTACGGCACGGGTGCAATTGGAGACCGGCATGCTGTTTGCGGTTCACTCTGACTCGCCGCCTGGTCAGGGAGAGCGGAGCTGAAGTTGCCGGCCCCCACCCGGATGGCCAGGAACGCCGCACTTGGATTGCCGCCGGCAATCCTGATCGTGCTGGTGCTGATGGTCTGGAGCCTGCTGGCGGGCGGCCTCTCCTCGTTTGTTCTGCCATCGCCGATCGAGGTGGCCCGGGCCGGCTGGGAGACCCGGAGCCTGCTCGCCCCCGCCATTGCAACCACCCTGGTCGAGACCGGCCTCGGTCTTAGCGTGGCGATCCTGCTGGGCGTGGCGCTCGCGGCAGCTATGGATCTATTCGCTCTGGTTCGGCGGGCCGTGTACCCGATCCTGGTCGCCTCCCAGACCGTTCAGATATTGGCCATTGCCCCGCTGCTGATCATCTGGTTCGGATTCGGGCTGCTGCCCAAGATCATCGTCGTCGTGCTGATCTGCTTCTTCCCACTGGCCGTAAATACTGCAGACGGTCTCGCCTCGGCAGATCCCGATCTGATAGCGCTGCTGCGCTCGATGGGAGCCCGGCGCGGTCAGATCTGGCGAATCGTCCGACTGCCGGCG
Organism: uncultured Anaerolineaceae bacterium; assembly: GCA_964590515.1. GTDB lineage: Bacteria > Chloroflexota > Anaerolineae > Anaerolineales > E44-bin32 > JADFRG01. The sequence continues at coordinate 13,517 of CAZPZD010000044.1, forward strand.
GCGCTGCCGTCGTTCTTTTCCGGGCTGCGGGTAGCGGTCACTTACAGCGTGGTCGGGGCGACGATCGCCGAATGGGTAGGTGGATCGAATGGCCTCGGCTTGTACATGCTTCGATCCAAGAATGCCCTGGCCACCGACCAAGTATTCGTCGCCATCGTGATTACTTCCGCCCTCAGCATTGGGCTGTTCCTCTTGGTGGTATTGATTGAGCATCGGACACTGCCCTGGTATTACTCGGCCCAGCGTACCGAACAGTGGCAGGAGAGCGGGATTTATTGAGACCCGAGAGGAGACACTCTTGAAGCACACACCAATGTTCTTCATCGCAGGGCTGCTTTTGGCGGCCTGTCAGGCCACTCCTGAGCCGCTGGATGAGGTCGTCGTCATGTTGGATTGGCTGCCGAACACCAACCACAGCGGGCTCTTCGTCGCAAGTGAGCTGGGATACTTCGATGAGGTCGGACTGCAGGTGCAGATTATCCAACCCGGCGAGGTCTTCGCCGAGCAAGCAGTCGTTGGCGGCGCGGCCGACTTCGGGGTGAGCTTCCAGGAGCAGATCACTCTGGCCCGGGCCGATGGCCAGCCGCTGGTTTCGATCGCGGCCATTCTCCAGCACAACAGCTCGGGCTTCGCCGCCCGGAGCGAACTGGGCACCGCGAGTCCAGCGGACTGGGAAGGCCTGCGCTATGGATCGTTCAGCAGCCCTTTCGAGCAGCCAACCCTGCGGGTCCTGATGGAGTGTGACCAGGCGAATTTCGATCAACTCGAAATCGTGGAGACCGGCTTCGCCGACCCGTTGGCGCTGTTGGACGCCGGACAGATCGACCTGGCCTGGATCTTTCGGGGTTGGCAGGGAGTTCAGGCTGAACAGCAAAGAATCGACCTCGATGTCGTGATGATGGAGGATTGGTTCGAGTGTATTCCGGACTACTACACACCGGTCTTGATCGCCAACGAAGCCACGCTCAGTTCACGGCCAGCAGTCGTGCGAGCCTTCCTGACCGCGGTCTCGCGCGGCTACACCTTTGCCATACAAGATCCGGAAGAGGCCGCGGCGATTCTGCTCAAGGTCGCTCCGGAGCTGGAGCCCGCGCTGGTCCAGGCCAGCCAGGCCTGGCTTTCTCCGCGCTATCAGGCCGAAGCGCCCCGCTGGGGCGAGCAGCGGCTCGAAGTATGGCAGGCGTATTCGACCTGGATGGCTGAGCACGGAATCGTGACCGCATCCATCGATGCCTCGGCCGCCTTCACCAACGAGTTCCTACCCTGAAATGTCGGAACCGAAACTCGAGCTGCGACGGATCAACAAGGCCTTTCACGCCGACGGGCTCGCGGTGCAGGCGCTTGACAATCTCTCGCTCGAAGTCGCGCCGGGCGAGCTGCTGACTTTGGTCGGACCTTCCGGAAGTGGAAAGAGCACGATCTTGAATTTGATCGCTGGCTTGCTTGAACCGGACGCGGGCGAGATCCGGCTGGACGGAGCCGTGTGCAATGAGCGGGCCGGCAAATTCGGTTATATGCCTCAGCGCGACCTGCTGCTGCCCTGGCGCTCAGTCCTGGAAAATGTGATTGTGTCCCAGGAACTGGGGGGCGGTAATCTCGGGCAGGCTCGCAGCCGGGCGGCCGAGCTGCTGCCGCTATTCGGGCTGCAGGGATTCGAGGCTGCCTACCCGGCCTCCCTCTCCGGCGGTATGCGCCAACGCACAGCCTTGCTGCGCACCGTGCTGACCGGACGGGAAGTGCTCCTGCTCGATGAGCCGTTCGGTGCCTTGGACGCTCTCACCCGATCCGAGCTGCAGAACTGGTTGATGGAAGTCTGGGGCAAATTCCGCCAGACAGTTGTGTTCATCACTCACGACGTGGAAGAGGCGCTCTACCTGGGAGACCGAGTCCTGGTGCTCAGCCAGCGCCCGGGTCGGGTACTGCGCTCGCTGCCAGTGCGGCTCGCCCGCCCGCGCAGCCGAGCCATGCTGACCCAGCCGGAGTTCCGCGAGCAGCTGGCGGAGCTCATGGAATCGCTGGGGTTGGCTGTCTGAAGTGGGATCGGGCCAGCGGGCGACGGTGGTCAAGCTCGACTACCGCGCCCAGGAGCGATGGCGCTACGAGGGGTTGGTGCTCGCCCGGGAGCCTTCGAGCATCACGATTGAGGCTGTCTACGACCAGGCCGACGAAGACTTTCAAGGTTTCGCACTGCGCAAGGGCGATCGATTCATCGAGCGCCATTACGCCGATCGTTGGTACAACGTGTTTGCCGTGTACGATGGAACCGACGGCCGGCTCAAGGGCTGGTACTGCAACATCACCCGCCCTGCTCGGATCGAGACGCATCGGGTTTCGGCCGAAGACCTGGCCCTCGACCTGATCGTGAAGCCGGACGGAACCACGGTCGTACTTGACGAGGAGGAGTTCGAGGCTCAGGATCTCTCGGCCGCCGACCGGGAAAGTGCCCTCGCCGCCCTGGCCGAACTGAAGGAATTTGCCCAGCAATTGGCGGGGCCGTTCCGGACGGTCTGAGCCCGGGCAAGCCCTTACTGCAGTTGGAAAAGCTGCTGCAGGGTCTCCAGGACCGAGTCGCCGAAATACCAGGCTAGAACCAGCGAGGCGCAGCCGCAGAGCAACAACCCTGCTACCGCCACGACTATCAGGACGACTCGCCGCCTGGGTTTGGCCGGTTCCACACTGGATCGCAGATCATCTGCCATAGGTGGGATTTATAACAGGGATTGGCTGGATTCCCCTTTGAGTATAATCGCTGGGCCTTCCTCGGTAGCTCAATAGGTAGAGCAACCGGCTGTTAACCGGTGGGTTCCAGGTTCGAGTCCTGGCCGAGGAGCTGGTTTGTACCTTCCCCCGCCGACTTAGTCGACCGCCGCGAGGGTTTCGGCCCGGCCCACCTGCCCTCGCTCCCTGGCAAACCCCAAGACGTCGACTCGTCTGAGCAGCCAAATGCAGGCGAGCGCTCCGAGCGCTTCAATCCAAAATACGCTGGCGTAGGCACCAGCGAAACCTCCGGTCACCGTCACCGCCACATCCCGCAGCAGGCCTCCCGCCGCGATCCCGGCTCCTCGACCCACCAACTGGAACACCGACCACAGTCCGAGATAGACCCCGGCCCGTCCCTCCACGCTCATCGCCATCAACAGGCTGACCCCGCCAACGGTGAAGATTCCAAAGCCCAGGCCGAATATGATCAGCGTTGGTCGCACCAAGGGGAAGTTTTCGATCCACGAGGCGCCCCCCAGGGCGAACAACGCCAGCGCCAGCAGGCGCACCCCCCACGCAGTAGTACTGACTTGCCGATCCGGCCGCCAACGACGAGTTAGCAGGATCGTCAGCACCATCCCCAGGAGAACCCCCGATCCCCAGTACGCGTTAAAGCGAGTGGTTTCGCCGACCGACAGCCCGAAGACATCCCCGCCAAACGGCTCCAGCACGGCGTCCTGCATAAACGCAAAGAAGGCCGAGGCTGCCAGGAAGGTTGCATAGCGGCGCGCCCGCAAGTCGGTCCAGATCCGGGCAAATGTTTGCCGCAGATCTGCGGCAGGCTCGGATCCGTTCGCCACGGGAGCGCGCTCCTCCCGCCAGACCGAGATAAACCAGAACACCGCGGCCCCAACCGCCACAGTCCAGCCCAGACGCAGGAAGGAGCCAGCGTCATAGATCGGCAAAAGCGTGGCAAAGGTCAGCGGCAGGAGGGCGAAGCTAGCGACGAGCATGAACTGGACGATACTGATGGCCATCCCGCGGCGCTCGTAGGGCACGCTGTCGTGAACGAGCGCCAGATAGGGCGGCCCGGAAATCAGGGTCCCGCTTCCCATCAGTAGAACCGCGACCACCGCCAACGCCCATCCAGAGATTGATCCCGTTCCTCGAGAGAGGACAGTTGCGGACAGTGGAAGCATGGGGATGGAAAGTAACATGAGACCCCGACCTAGCCAGATGTAGGCCAGGCGGCGGCTTCCAAAGAGCGGACGAGTATCGGAACGATGGCCGGCCCAAAGGGAGAGCGGGGCCAGAAGGTAACGGATTGCACTCAGCAGCGCGATCGGACCAGCGGGGGCGCCCAGGTCCACGATTAGGATCCGGTTCCAAATGCCTGTCACCAGCAAATCGGCCGCGGAGGAACCGATATGGAAGGTCCCGAGCTTAAGCGTGCGCAGAAACCGAAAGCGCCGCACTTGGCCGACCCCGGGTGCCGTCATACTCGTGCTAGTGTGATGTGACTGCTGGGCGGCGGCGAATGGCGCCTGGCCAGGCCCATCCGAGGATGGAATTCAGCAACTGACACGAGACTTAGGCCATCGCGGGAGCGACTTCCGGTGCCGCCTCTTCCCCCGGCATCGGGCGGGCGGCTAGCACGAATCCGGAGTACATCAACACCGCTGCAAGCAACTCCCCCAGGTACAGGTAGCTGCCGACTCCCAGCCGGGTCAGCGTGCTGGCCGAAGCAATCGAGAGCGCGCCGGCCGCGATCAAGACATTCCCCAGCACACGGTTCGGAAGAACTTTCTTCCTGAGGAAAAGCCAAGCCGACCAGAGGGCACCTCCCACTAACATGAGCGTTCCGTAGATATTGAAGAAAATCGTGCTGATCCGGATCGGCGCACCAAGCGGCAGGACCCCCTGCTCGACGGTGACCGTCTCACCGCGGTATTCCGTATCCGCCATAACCGACCCCGGCCGGACCTCGTCACCCGGCTCTATCACCTTCGTTCGATATTGCTCGCTGATTGGCCGGGTGCGGTCAAAGACGGTCGGGTCGAGTTTAGGCATGACCTGAAGCATCAGCACGAGTGCGCCCAGGCTCGCGGCGATCAACAGCCCGCTAAGGATCTGGCCCGAGCGTTTGCGGGCCAGCAGCAGGAATGTCCCGTGCCCGATCCAGGCTGCCGTGAGCACGGCCCCGAAGAAGTACCATGCGAAGAAGACCAAGCTGCTCCAGCCCACCGCCGCGAAGTAGGCCTCTGCAAAGCTGGCCGCTGCAAAAAGGCCAAGCCCAATCGCCCAGAATAGGAAATACGACTTTCGCCTCGCCTGCCAGCGCTGGAAAACCGAGAAGGTAAAAAAGATCATTACAGCAGTCGAGACGAATGGCAGAAAGAGATTTAGGTTCATTTAGACCTCCAATCAGTCTAGGGGAAAATCCCGATGACTGCTGCGATAGCCACCAAGATCACGAACAGGGTGAGCAATCCCATGATAAGGATGACGGCGGGGAGCACCTTCGAAAAGAGGCGTGAGCCTTCCGGGATCCGCGAGCTGGGCGGGATGATTCGGTCATGGGTGCGATCACGGTTTCGCCTCAATTCGTCTCCGGGTTCCATCTCGCTCGCTTTGGAGCGCAAAGGCATCCCGAGCCCACCTCCCAACGAGAAGATTAAGAGAATCTACAAAATCGTACCAAAAATGTAAGATTTGCTCAGATTATATGCGGATAGGCGAGGGGCACCTCTAAGACTTGGATTAAAGTTTCCGGCTCAGGAGCGCGGCTGCTCTGCTGGACCTAGAAGAAAGATCAGCCACCTGCGGCCAGCCCACTTTTGCACTTCTGCCTGTACCCGGCACGGGTGGAGTACTTGCTCCCGCCTTCCCCCAGCTCATTTTCCCCATGACTCCACTAACCTATCTCTAAGCTTAGGCTCGGCTCTTCCTAATCCCAAATATATAGTATATCTGAGGCGAGTCCTGCGAAAACT
>CAZPZD010000045.1:0-16430 GCA_964590515.1 uncultured Anaerolineaceae bacterium
GCGTAGATGTCCACGACGATTACATGATCGGCCGCGCCGAAGGACCGCGCCAATCGATCGGCGAAGGCCTTGGTCCGGCTGTAGGTGTGGGGTTGAAATACCGCCCACAGATCGCCCTGCGGAAATCGCTGGCGGGCGGCCTGCAGGGTGGCTTCGATCTCGCTCGGATGATGGGCGTAGTCGTCGATCACCGTCACACCCTGGGCTTCGCCCAGAATCTCGAATCGCCGCCCGACTCCGCGGAACTTGGCCAGCGCCGAACGGGCCGCCCCAAATCCCACTCCCAACTGATCGACCGCCGCTATAGCGGCCAGCGCATTGCGCACGTTGTGCAGACCCGGCAACCGCAGCCGGACCAGACCCATCAGTTCCGCGCCGCGCAGGGCCAGAAAATCCGAGCCGCCGGCCGCATTGTCCCGGATCTCTTCGGCCCGCCACTCGGCGGCCGGGCTCAGGCCGTAGCTGATTCGGCGCAGACCGGGCGCACTCAGCCCGGCGGCTACCGGATCGTCGGCACACACGATCAGGGTCTCCTGAATCTGGCTCACGAATTGCTCGAAGGCCGCCCGGAACTCATCGGCGCTCGGGTAGGTGTCGGGATGGTCGTGCTCGACGTTGGTGACCACCGCCAGGAATGGCTGCAATGCCAAGAACGTCCGATCGTATTCATCGGCCTCGATCACGAAGTGGCGGCCGGCACCATTCCGGGCATTGACCCCGAAATCGACCGGGATCCCGCCGATAATGAAGCTCGGCTGCAATCCCGCCTCGCTCAGGATCCAGGCGATCATGGCGGTGGTGGTGGTCTTGCCATGGGTGCCGGCGACCGCCAGGGTCTGATAGCCGGCCACCAACTCGCCCAGAAAGGCCGGGCGGCGCAGGACCGGAATGCCGGCGGCCTCGGCGGCCACCAGCTCCGGACTGCCTGCCGGGATCGCAGACGAAGCGATCACCAGGTCGGCGCCGGCGACGGCCTGGGCCGGGTGCCCGATCGTGATCGGCACCCCCGCGGCGGCCAACGCCGCGGCGAACGGCGAGTCCGCCAGGTCCGAACCGGTCACCTGCTCACCACGTTCCATCAAGATCCTTGCAATCGCAGACAATCCTGCGCCTCCAATTCCCACCAGATGCACCCGCCGACTCATACAAAGACGACGATGACGAAGACGAACACCACTCCCACCGCGAAGAAGATGTGTGGGATCGGCAGCAGGTCCGGCGGCATAAAGGCCATGAGGCCATTCACCTGCTCGGCCAGCTCACCGCTCGGCGGAACGACCAGGCTGGTGATCGCGTAGCCGGCCTGGTGCAAGTAGGACCACAGCGAACCGATCAGCAAGTAGCCGTTCAGCAGCCCCATGACCAGCCCCAGCAGAATCCCTTCCAGATGCTCGCGCACCAGCTTCGCCTGCAGCGCCTGAATCTTGGGCGTCTGATAGCCAAAGATTGCCAGCACTACCAGCACCAAGCCGCGGACCGTGAATGCGGTGCCGCTCGGCTCGGCCTCGAGGGCGGACCGGTAACTCAGAACGTAGGTCGCCAGAATGCTGTTCAAGAACAATCCCAGCACCACCGCACTTGTGACCAGCAGCTCCTTGGCCCAGCCCCGCATGGCGCCGATGACGCCAAACAGGACCACCAACAGCCCAAACAGGACTGTCAGGCTGATCAAATCAGGCGGCCCTCGTCAATTCGGCGGCAATCGCCTGAGCCGCCCCGGGCCGCGCCAGGCCGCGCATCGCGGCAGCCTTGCTCTCCAGCCGGCTTGGATCCTGGAGCAATCCGCGCACTTCGGGTAGCAGGTCTCGTGCCAAACTCGAGTCGTCCAGCCGGACCGCGGCCCCCCGGGCCACCAGATAATCGGCATTGATCCGCTGGTAGCGCCATGAGTGCGGGTACGGGATCAGCACGGCCGGCAGGCCGAAGAGCGGATACTCTCCCAAAACCGAGGCCCCCGAGCGGGAGACCACCAAATCGGCGCTTGCCAGCGCCAGCCCCATCTGCTCGTGCAAATAGCTGTACGGGTGGTAGCGCCCCTGCAATCGTTCCGGCAGCTCGGCCTGGACCCGGGCGACCAGCGGCCAATCCAGCTCGCCGGTAAGGTGCACCACCTGGGCCAGGTCGAGCAGCCCCGGAAGAGCATGCCAGACCGCCCGGTTGATCGAATGAGCGCCAAGGCTGCCCCCAAAAGCCAGCACGACTGCTCGCTCGGGATCGAGGCCGAGTTGGCGCCGGGCCTCCGGCTTCGGCAGCGGGCGCAGCTCGGGGCGGGTGGGATAACCGGTCACCACGACCCTTTTGCGGCCGTAGTCCTGCCGGGCCTCCGGGGCGGTGACCGCGACCGTATCGGCGAAGCGGGTAATCAAACGCAGCGCCAGCCCCGGCTGCAAATCCGGCACGTAGGCCAGGGTCGGAATGTGACGACCCGCCAATGCCACCGGTACCCCCACGTAGCCTCCGGTCAACAGCATCGCCTGTGGTGTGAAATCCTTCACAATCCGGCTGGCGGCGCGCAGCCCCCGAGCGAGCTGCCAGAAGTTGCCCGGGAGCGCGCCGAGTCCAACCCCGTGCAGGCCGGCGGCCGGAATCGCCTCGAAGCGCAGCCCGGCCCGCGGCACGAGCTGTTCCTCCAGTCCGCCCTGCCCCCCGATCCAGAGCACCTCAGCCTGCCCGCTGAGCGCGTGGACGACGGCCAAGGCGGGATACACGCCTCCGGCGGTCCCCCCGGCCGATATCAATAGTCGCAAGCGGTCTCTTTTCCGGCGTTGGCCCGGCTCCCCGCGAGACGTTCAGGAGCAGCCCGACTCCGGCCAGGCTGGCTACCAGGCTCGATCCGCCAAAGCTAAAGAAAGGAAGCGCGTTGCCGGCGAACGGCAACATCCCAAGCAGCACCGACATGTTGATGAAGGCTTCCACTCCGATCCAGAAGGTGACTCCGCCGGCCAGCAGCGAGGCCAGCCGGTCGGGGGCGGTCGTGGAGATCATGAATCCTCGCCGCAGCAGGGCCAGGAAAAGCAGCAAGACAAACAGCGCGCCCACCAGGCCGAGTTCTTCGCCAGTCACCGCGAAGATGCTGTCGGTGTGGGGGGCCGGAAGCAGCCCGAATTTCTCGCGGCTCGCACCCAGGCCGCGACCGAGCACCCCTCCGGCAAAGAAGGCCTGCAGCGAGTGCTGAACGTGGTAGGAGGCCTTCTCAATATCGACCAATCCGGCCAGGTAGTCGTCCCAGCGGGCCCGGCCGGTGTTGGTGACCCGCACCAGCAGGTAGCCAACGGCCGCGCTGCCTCCGGCGATCAGCAGCGACTGGGAAAGTTTGCTCCCCGCCAGGTAGAACAAGGTCAGGGCGACCGCTGCGATAGTGAGCACTGCGCTCAGGTCGGGCTGCAGCAAGATCAGCCCACCTACCAGCCCGATGATCATCATGAGCGGCAGGAAACCGTATCCCCAGGAGGACAGCCGGGGCCCTTTCGATTCCATCCAGACCGCCAGGTACACGATCAGGGCGAGCTTGGCGAGCTCGGAGGGTTGAACCGAGTTGCCGAGGATGGCCCGCCGCGGCCCGTCGCCCGGGTTGACCAGCAGCACCACGACCAGGGCCAGGATGCTGAAGGCCATCGTCGGCAGGGCGAGTTTGCGCAGCCAGCCGACCGGCAAGAACGCCGCGATCCCCATGGCCAGCAGCCCGTAGGCCACGTTGACCAGCTGGCGGCGGAACAGTTCGTTGGCGTCTTGATACAGCCGCCAGGAGACGTCCCAGCTGGCCGAATACACCATCACCAGACCCAACGCGAGCATGGCCCCGATCAGCAGCAGCAGCCACCGGTCGAAATTGAGGTTCGGCCGGCGCAGAGCCGCTCTCACAGCGCCTCCACCAATTGCTTGAATCGCTCGCCCCGGACGGCGAAATCGACGAACTGGTCGTAGCTGGTTCCGCCCGGCGCCAGCAGCACCACGTCTCCCGCGCTCGCGACCTCGGCCGCAGCGGCCACCGCCTCGTCCAGCCCGGCGACCAAGGCGCTCGAGAGCGGTCGGCCGGGTACCCCGGTCGACTGCAGGGCCCGCTCGACCATCGGAGCGAGCTCGCCGAAGAGCACCAGATGGTCGACTCGGTCCTGGATCAGCCGGATCAGCTCATCCCAGGGCAGACCTTTGTCCCGCCCACCGAGCAGCAGGACGATCGGCTCGCCAAACGAACGGATCGCGGCCGCGGTGCGCTCCGGCGCGGTGGCAATCGAGTCGTTGTACCAAGCGGCCCCCCGCACCCGGCGCACGAACTCCAGCCGGTGCTCGACGCCTTTGAATCCATCCACCCCGGCCTGCATGGCCTCGGGCTCGATCTCGGCCGCAGCGGCGATAGCACAGGCCGCCAAGACGTTGAGTAAATTATGCGATCCGCGTAGGGCGATCGCTTCCAGGGGGAAGAGGCCGCTCGGAGGCCCATCGAGCTGCAGCCGCAGCTCGCCGTCCTCGACAAACGTGCCGGGCTCCGGCGACGGGCGAACCCCAAAGGTGATCAATCGCCCACGGACCAGATCGCGCAGCGCCCAGGCTCCGGGATCCTCTCGCCCGAGGACCGAAATGTCCGAACTCGATTGATGGGCCAGGATGTTGGACTTGGCCACGGTGTAGGCCTGCATGTCTCGATGCCGGTCGAGGTGGTTGGGGGTCAGGTTCAGGATCGTAGCGACCTGCGGACTGAGGGTCATGAGTTCGAGCTGGAAGGAGGACAGCTCCATCACCACGAAATCCCGCGGCCGAATCTGATTCAAATCGCTGATCAACGGCCGGCCAATGTTGCCGCCCACCCAGACCGAGCGATCCCGGTTGTGGGCCGCGGCGCGGGCCATCCGCCCAACCAGCTCGGTGGTCGTAGTCTTGCCGGCCGAACCGGTGATCCCAATCACCGGGGCCGGGCTGGCCTCCAGAAAGAGCTGGGCGTCGTTGGTCACTCGGATGCCCTGAAGGCGGGCCTGCCGTGCCAGCGGCAGATCGGCGGGAACCCCGCCGGAAAGGCACAGCAGGTCCGCGCCTTCGAGCAGTTCGGGCGGATGACCGCCCAGGATGAATTCGACTGAAGTGTCTTCGAGCTCCGACATCTCTGACCTCAGATCGGCCTCCGGTTTCATATCGCTCACCACGACCCGGGCGCCGCGCTCCGAAAAGTAGCGGGCCAGCGCCTTTCCCTGGCGGGCCAATCCCAGCACGACCACCCGGGAGGCTTCCACATCCGTCGGCCTACGACCGCCCAGCCCGCTTGCGGGCAGGTTTCTTCGGCGGCGCGGGCGAGGGCGGCTTGCGGGCTGGTTTCGACTGGGCGGCCGAGGACGGCTTGCGGGCGGCGCCGCCGGCCGAGCGCGGCTTGGCCGACTTGGCCGGGCTGTGCTTGCGGGCTGCGCGCGGCGGGCGGGGGGTCTCCGCCTGCTCGTCATCGACCCCGATCCAGAAATGGCCGGGCCGGATGCCGGGGCCGCGGCGGACCAGCACGCCGTTGACCCGCAGCTCCTCGACCTCCAGCATGCTCGGATGGACGATGCACAGGTTCGGTTTTTGGCCGTGTTTCTCGACGTAAAACGCGGCCGCCTTCTCAATCCGCTCTTTCAAGGCCAGTGGGCTTTCGTCGTACCAGAGCATTCCGATATTCATCCGGTTCCTCTCAAATCAGGGCCAGCGCGACCCCAACCATCGCCGATAGCAGCCCCACCAGCCAGAAGCGCTGGACGATTTGGGTTTCGCTCCAGCCGCTGAGCTCGAAGTGGTTGTGCAGCGGCGCCATCTTGAATAAGCGCCGGCCTTTGGTGAGCCGGAAGTAGCCCACCTGCAGCATGACACTCACCGTGACGCTCACCGGGATGATGGCGATCACCGGCAGCAGCGCCCACTGGCCGGTCATCAATGCGACCACCGCCAGGGTTGCCCCAAGCGCCAGCGATCCGGTGTCCCCCATGAACAGCTCGGCCGGGTGGGCGTTGAACCAGAGAAAGGCGAAGACTGCCCCCACCACCGTGAAGCAGAAGCGAACCAGAAAGACCTGGCCCTGGAGTAGTGCGATTGCACCGAAGGCGGCGAAGGCGGTCGCCGAAATCAGCCCGGCCAGCCCGTCCAATCCATCGGTGAGGTTCACCGCGTTGCTGGCTCCCACAATCACGAACATGGCGATCGGCACGTAAAAAATCCCCAGCTCGATCTCCTCCGGCACGTTGGGCAGGAAGAGGTCGGGCGAGCCGAGCACATATTTGAGTCCGATCGCGGCGACCAGGGCCAATGCCACCTGGGCCGTGAATTTCCAGCGGCCGCGCAATCCCTCGCCGCGACCACCGCCGCGCACCCCCAGCCAATCGTCGAATGCCCCGATCAGAGCGTAGCCCAGCATGATGGCCATTGGCAGCAGAATCGAGCGACCAATAACGGTGAGTTCGCTGAGGATCGAGACCAGGTTGAGGACGCCGGTGATCAGCAGCACCGGGATGATGAACAGCCAGCCGCCCATGGTGGGCGTGCCGAGCTTGGTGAAGTGCCGCTGGGGACCTTCGATCCGGATCGATTTGCCCACCTTCAGCAATCGCAGCACCTGGATCAGCGGCCCGCCCCAGATTACCGTGAGCAAGAACGTGATCCCACCGAGCGAGAGGGCGGCCGCCGCCTGCGTCAATCGGACACCTCCAGCTCGATGACGATTTGGTCCATGTGGATTCCGCGGGAGCCTTTGATCAAGACCACATCGCCGGGGCCGATCCGGCCCCGCAGATACTCGACCGCGGCCTTGCTGTCGGCGACCGAGGCCAGCCCGGATTTCGGCAGCCCGGCCCGCAGCGCCTCTTCACCAATCCAGCGAGCTCGTTCACCCACCGTCACCAACTCATCCACCACTTCGGCGGCCCGGGCGCCGACCATCCGGTGTCCGCGCTCTTCGAACTCGCCGAGCTCCAGCATGTCGCCCAGCACCGCAATGTGACGTCCCTCGAGTTCTTCGAGCAGCTTGAGGGCGGCCAGGACCGAGGGCGGCGCCGCGTTATAGGTATCGTCGAGCAGCAGCGAACCGCCAGGCCCGCTGACTGCCACCAGCCGCAATTGGCTGTGGGTCTGGGTGAGCCCGGTGATGATCTCGTCCCAGTTCATGCCTTCAGTGAGTCCGACTGCCGCGGCCCGCAACGTGGTGTGGACCGAATGCTGCCCGAGCAGCGGCACTCGCACGTGAAACGTCTCGCCCAGGTGGTGCAGCCGGAAACGCACCCCCTCCAGACCGAGGCCCTCCACGTCGCTGGCCCACAGGTCGGCTTCGGGCGAGAGCCCGTAATAGAACACCCGGGCCCGCGTGCGGGCGGCCATGCCCCGGACGTGCTCGTCGTCGATGTTCAGAATGGCAACCCCTTCCGGGGCCGGCGGCAGGTTTTCGACCAGCTCGGCCTTTCCCTGGATGATCGCTTCCAGGCTGCCGGCCCGTTCCAGGTGCACTTCACTGACGTTGGTAACGACCCCCACCTGCGGACGGGCGATCTCGCACAGCAGGGCGATCTCTCCAGGGACGTAGAAACCCATCTCGAGCACGGCCCGATCGTGGGCGGAGCTGGCTTGCAACAGGCTGATCGGCAAGCCGATCTCGTTGTTCAGATTGCCGCGATTCTTGTGGGTGCGGAAGCGGCGCTGTAGGATCTCGGCGGTCAACTCTTTGGTGGTCGATTTGCCGACGCTGCCGGTGATTCCAATGACCCGCATAGGAAGCTGGGCCCGCCAATGTTTGGCGGCGGCCTGCAAGGCGAGCAGCGAGTTCTCGACTCGCAGACAGACCGGCAGTCTCATGGCGGCCGGATCGAATTCGCCCCGCAGATCCAACTGGTTGAAGTCCGCTCCCATCGGGCGTTCGACCAGTGCCGCGATCGCACCGCGGCGGAAGGCCTGCGCCACATAATCGTGCCCGTCGCTGCGCTCGCCCGGCAGCGCTACGAACAGGCTGCCGGAGATCGCCAGGCGCGAGTCGGTGGCCGCGTCGGTAATGACTTGATCGAGACCCTCCAGCCGGCGGCCGGTGATCCCTTCGATGATCGTCCCCAGCGTCAACATCGGTCCTCGGGCAATCCGGTCCAGAATCTTAGCCAGCTCGCTCTCCGGTTCGACGGCGGTGAGGAAGGACGGCAGCAGCTCCAAGGAGGCATCAGCGAGCCTCATCCAGACGCCATCCGCAGGGCGTCCGGCGCAATCTCCAAGAAAACCACCAGCCGCCGGGCAACTTCCTGGAAGACCGGAGCGGCGACGACCGAACCCCAGGGCGAAGCTTCCGGCTTGTCGAGCCGCACCAATACGACGAAGCTCGGGTCGTCGATCGGTCCCCACCCGATGAATGAAGCGATCGTCCAGTGCGAGTCATATCCAAACTCGGTGGGAATCTGGGCGGTGCCGGTCTTGCCGGCAATCTGATACCCGGGAACGCTGGCGTAGGCCGTCTCCCCGGTCAGGCTGGCGGATAGCATTGTCGTCATATCCGCAGCGGTCTCTTCGGAGATCGGCCGGCCGATCACGGTGGTTTGAGGCGAATAGGCACCGTTCGGACCGATCACCTGGCGGACGACGTGGGGTTGGACCATCAGACCCTGGTTGGCCACCGCGCTGACCGCTACCAGGAGCTGCATCGGGGTAAGCGACACGCCCTGGCCAAATGAGTTCGTCCCGAGATCGGACTCGGTCCACTCCGGATGGCGGGGGGTGCGCAGCTGCCCGGGCACTTCGCCGGCCAGGTCGATGCCGGTCAGCTGGCCGACTCCGAAGGCCCGCAAGTAGTTGTAGAGAGTCGAGGCTCCGAGCCGATCGGAGGCAACCCAGGCCAAACAGACGTTCAGCGAATGCTGCATGCAGCCCAGCATGCTCTGAGGTCCCCAGGCATCGCCGTCCCAGTTGCGAATAGTGTTGCCGCCGACTTCGATCTGGCCGGTGTCGATGAACTCGGTGTCCGGCTCGACGACTCCGGCATCGAGGGCGGCGGCCATGGTGATCACCTTGAAGGTGGACCCAGGCTCGTACATGGCGCCGACCGCCGGCGCGATCACCGGCTCTTCATCCCCGGCTACGGTCAGCCAGGGCTCGTAGGCGTTGGGATCCAGGATCGGCCAGGAGGCCATGGCCAGGATCTCGCCGTTGCTGGGATCCATGACCAGAATCTCGCCGGTCTCGGCCCCCGAGCTCTCGATCGCCTTTGCCAATTCCAGCTCGACCATTTGCTGAATGTCGGTATCGATCGTGAGCACCAGATTGACCCCGGCGGGCGGGTCGGGCTGCAGGCGGGCTTCCGGCGCGATCATAGGCCGGGCAATAGTGATCGGCTTGCCCGACAGCCACTCGTCGTAGAAACCCTCGACCCCGAAGAAGCCCTGGCCCTCCTGGTTGACAAATCCCAGCACGTGTCCGGCCAGGCTGCCGGCCGGATAGACCCGGGTCGGCGCCGGCACCAGGGCCAGGCCGCTCAGATCGGGGGCGAGTGGATCGGCGAGGAATCCATTCAGGGCGCTGGCGACGAACTTGTCGACGGTGATGGGCAGCGGCTCACCGGCGCTGTCGGTTCGGGTCAGCCGGATTCGGTACTGGCCGCGGGCCACCCAATCCACGCTGAGCTGGGAGTAGAGCTGCTCGAGCGGCAGCACCAGGGTCCTGGAGAGCACGTCGGCGATGGAGAGCCGACTCGCAGGGGTCAACTGGCGGGTTTCGATCTCGATGACGTACGAAGTCGTATTGCCGGCCAGGAGCCGGCCGTTGCGATCGAAGATCAAACCGCGAGCCGGCACCACCCGTTCGAGCCGAGTGACCCCTTCGTCCTTGCGGGCTGCGAACACCGGTGCGTAGGGGCCGAACTGCACCCGAACCAGCTGGACCAGCAGCCCAACGGTGAGCGCGGCCATCCCGAACATCACTACTCGAATCCGGCTGGCGGAAACTGCGGCGGGCGGATCCCCGGCGGCCTCCCCGGTTCCCCGGAACGAGGCTGCGGTGATCTTGCCGCTGGCGGCCAGCGGACCGGCGGGCAGATTCGAGCCCGCAGTACGCGGGCCTCGAGGCTTGAAACCGGGGAAGCGCTTCACTCGCCCAATCCTTGAAGGAAGGCAACCAGCCGCTCACCCAGAGTTTCGGTGTAGCTGGGGGACAACATCCCGAAGCGATTGGTATCCGATCGGGGCGGGCGGGGAGCGACAAAGCTCGGGTCGCTGAGCGCGCCCTCGACCCGGATGTACTCCACTTCCTCGGGCTTGACCGGGCGGAAGCCGAAATAGGCAGCCCGGGCCATCATCAGCTCCGGAGCGGTCAGTCCGGCGTAGGTCGCGTTCAACTCGGCGTTGGCCCGCGCCAGCAGCTCTTGCTCTCGCTCAAGCACCATTAGCTCTCGGCCGGCGCCGGCCACTTTGGCGTTGACTGCCAGATACAGGCCGCCCAACACGAGCAGCCCCACGATCCAGAGCGCCGTCCGGCTCGTGGCGCGAATCTGGAGCCGCCATGGGGCTTGCTTGAATGCCTGGGGCATATGTCTTCCGATTACATTCTGCAAGCTTCATGCCACCTTGGAACCCTCAAGCCGGTACGATCTTCTCGGCCACCCGCAGGCGTGCGCTGCGGGCGCGTGGGTTCCGGTTTACCTCCTCCGGCTCCGGTCGAACCGGCTTGCGGGTAATCCGCCGCAGCCGGGCCGGCCGCTCTTCGGTATCTAGGCTGGCTTCCCGGCAGAACCGCTTCACCAGCCGGTCTTCCAGCGAATGAAACGCAATGACCACCAAACGCCCGCCCGGGGTCAGCAGCTCGACCGCCTGCGGCAGCGCTTCTTCCAGGGCAGTCAACTCCTCATTCACCGCGATCCGCAGCGCCTGGAACGTGCGGGTGGCCGGATGGGTCCGGCTTCCCCGGCTGCGGACCGCCCGGGCCACCACCTCGGCCAATTGGGTGGTGGTCTCCAGCGGCCGGGCCGCCACGATCGCCCATGCGATCCGGCGGGCCCGCGGGTCCTCCCCATAGCGGGCGATCAGGCTCGCCAGCTCCGGCTCCGGCAGGCGATTGACCAGCTCAGCCGCGTCCAGCTCCTGGCCCGGGTCGACCCGCATGTCCAGCGGCGCCTCCGTTTGGAACGAGAACCCTCGGCGGGGGTCGGCCAGCTGCATGGAAGACAGCCCCAGGTCGAGCAGGACGCCGTCCACGGCTTGCCAGCCGACCGCCGCGGCGTGGGCGCTCAATTCTCGGAACGAGCCTTGCCGCAGGTGGAGGCGCGATCCGAACCGTTCCAGGCGTTGCAGGGCCAGCGGCAGTGCGACCGGATCCCGGTCAAGGCCCAACAACTCCCCGGACGGCGCGGAGCGCTCCAGAATCCCCTCGGCATGGCCCCCCGCTCCGATGGTGCCGTCGATGATCCGGCATCCGGGCTGCGGGTCGAGGGCGCTGAGCACTTGTTGGTAAAGAACTGGGGTGTGCGGCTCGGACGACAGCCGATCCACCGCCTACCCCGTCGACAAATCGAAGTCGGCGAACCGCTGGGCATTCGCCTCGGGATCGGTCACCGACTGCAATTGCTTCTCCCACTCCTCGGCCCGCCAAATCTCAAAGGACTCGCCGACCCCCACCAGGTAGACCTCGCCATCCAGGCCTGCGTAATCGCGCAGGAAGGGCGGGATGTTGATTCGCCCGGCCGAGTCGAGGGCGACCTCGGTGGCTCCGCCAAAGATCACTCGCCGGACGGCGCGTGCCCCGGGTTGGGTGGAGCTAAGCCCAGAGGCCTTCTTGGCCATCCCATGAAAGTTCTCGGAAGTGTGGACGATGAGATTGCGCTCGAATCCCTGAATGAGGTAGGCTCCGGGGGCGAGGGCGGCCCGAAAGCGAACAGGGATCGTTAGCCGACCTTTCGTGTCGGTGGTATACTTGAATTGGCCTAAGAACATTCGTTCGTTGGTAGTTTTAGAAAGTAGGGGACGCCGGCTAAGGCGGCGTCCCACACTCCCCCACTACCCCCCACAATCTTCCACAGTATATACCTACTTCTCCACCGGTTGCAATGAGTGCTCCACGCGACGGCCGGGTACTTGGGTCCTAGCAACCCGCGCGAGCCGCGCGCCAACCGCCGCATGTGGTGGTCAGGCGCGGGGAGGGCCCCAATTCCGAGTTGGGGCGAGCGGCAGTCGGAAAACTTTAAGGTTGGGGGGTGCTAAAAAGGTCGGGGCGAGTCGACGACTCGCCCCGCTGGTGTATTTCTCCCGGCACGCTCGGGTTTCGATGGTGCCGAGGTTTGACGGCGGTCAACCTGTAAGCCGCGTTCTGTCCAGCCGCCTCCGGCGGTTTACGGATTAATCCTTCATCCCGCCGACTGCGGCCTGGGCGATCATCTATCTGGGCCGCGCGTCGCCGCGCGGCTCATGCGGCCCACCCGACGCTTGACGGAGACGAGCCGTCTCCCGCCCCGAAGGGCTGCGCGTCTGCTTGGCCTTGCTCCGGGTGGGGGTTGCCTGGCCGCGGCATTGCTGCCGACGCCGGTGGTCTCTTACACCACCGTTTCACCCTTGCCGCTGGATCGCCGTTTCCGGCTCACCGGCGGCGGTTGTTTTCTGTGGCCCGATCCGCGGGTCACCCCGCCCGGGCGTTGCCCGGCACCCTGCTCTGTGGAGCGCGGACTTTCCTCAAGCGCATCCTTCAAAAAGCTCAGGATGCGCCTGCGATCGCCCGGCTGACCGACCGTCAGTAATGATCTTACTTGGGCCCAGGCCCACCGTCAACTTGCTTGCGCCGGTCCAGCAGGCTGTACATCACCGGCACGACCAGCAGGGTGAGCAGGGTCGAGGTCAGCAGACCGCCAATGACAACCGTGGCCAACTCGGAGGCGATGATCGCGCCTTCGGTCAGTCCCAGAGCCAGCGGCACCAGCGCCAGAATCGCGGCGATGGCAGTCATGAGGATCGGGCGGAGCCGGGTCCGACCTCCCTCGATTAGCGATTCCGAGGCGCTCATGGCGCGTACCGTTCGGTTGGTCTGGACCCGGACCATCAGCACGATCGCGTTGGTCACCACGATGCCAACCAACATCATCAGGCCGATCAACACCGGGATCCCGATCACCCGATTGGTCAGCCACAAGGCGGCCGCCGCGCCGATCAATGCCAATGGGAGGCTGAACAGGATCGTGAAGGGGTGGACGAGAGAGCGGAACGTGATCACCATCACCAGGTAGACAGCCAGGATCGAAACCAAGACCCCCCGCACCGACTGCTGGAATCCCTCGGTCTGTTGTTGGGTCTCAAAGCCCTCACTCACGGTGATGCCGCCGGGGGCGATCGCCCCAAGTTCGGATTTGGCGGCCGCGGTCACCCCCAGCGTGTCCGCGGTCTCAAGTTCGCCGGTGTAGCGCACCGCCGATTGCCCATCGACCCGCAGGAGGCTTTCCACGTCGCCCAGGTTGCTGGAAACGTTTGCCAGCCCTTCCACCGCTTCAAGCGTCGCCAGCGCCTGATCATTGAAATCCTCGAGCAGCCCCTGGGCACCCGACAGCACCAGGGCGAAGCCGCCAAACGCGGAACCAGAGAGGGTGCCTCCGGACACGATCGCGTTTTCCTCCCCAAAGACCCCCACGGCTAGTTCGCGTACCTCCGCGGTCAGCTGATCGAGATCTGCACCCTCCTCCACTCCGGCGCTAACCGTGGCGGCGCCTTGATCGATCGAGGCGCCCACCAGCAGGGCCTGCAGGCCACCTCCGGTTCCAATCTCGGCGGAGATCGTGTCGACTCCGGTGATGCCAGCCAGCGCCGATTCGAATTCAGCCACTCGCCGATCCGTTTCCGCCATGGCAGTGCCGTCGGGCAGGGAGATGTTAGCCGTGATCTGCACCTCGCCCAGCTCAGGCAGGAATGCCTGCGGCCGCTGGCTCAACAAGAAGAGGCTGCCGGCAAAGAGCAAGCCGGCAATCGCCAAGACCTGACCCCGATGGACCAGGGCCCACTGGAGCAGTGAAGTGTATGAGCGCTGCAAGGGGGTCTCGGCTTCCGGTGGGAGGTGTTCTTTGCGGATGAAGAGGTAAGCCAGCAGTGGAACGACCGTGACTGCTACCAGGAAACTGGAAGCCAGGGCGTAACTGACCGCTACCCCGAAAGGAAGGAAGAACTGTCCGACCACTCCGCCAAGCAGGCCGATGGGGAGGAACACAACGACGGTAGTTACGGTGGAGGCCAGGATGGCGATTGCGACGTCGCGGGTTCCGATCAGGACGGCCTGCTTGCGATCATCGCCCCGCTGGATGTGCCGATAGATATTTTCCAACACCACGATCGAGTCGTCGACCACCCGTCCGACCGCCACCGTCAGCCCCGAGAGGGTCATGATGTTCAGCGTGATGCCAAGGGGGAAGAGGCGGTGTAGCGCTGTCATCGCGCTGCCAAGGACCGGGACGTTTCGCGTTCCGGTTTCCAGCGGCCCCAACACCAGGTCGGCCACCGGTGGAAGCCAGCGGAACGCCACGAATGCCATGAAGATGGAAAGCGGGATGCTTACTGCAGTCACCAGCGTGCTCCGCCATGAGAGCCGATACTTCCCATTGACGGTTCCGCTGAGGAAGATCAGGATCACGATGACCGCGAAAATCGCCCCCAGACCACCTTCACGAGCCACGCCGCTGATCGATTCTTCAATGAAGGAAGCCTGCTCAAACACGACGTTGAACTGCAGCCCGGCCTGAGCGGCCTCCAACTCCTCCAGCTTGTCGAAAGCTTCGTTGGAGGCGCCCACCGTGTTGGCTTCACTCGTCTTGAAGAGCTGCAGCCCCAGACTGGGGTTGCCGTTAACCCGATTGATCGTGGCCGTTGGAATGAAGGTCTCCAACTCCCCAGCCGCAATGGCCTGGAGTTCCGCCGCCAGCTCGGGATCGAGACTGTCCAGGAACTCGCCGGGGAGAGCTGCCAATGCTTCCCGCGACAGCAATCGGAGCACCGATGGGGTCAAGGTCTCCAAGAATCCATCTTCGTTCTCTGCGAGCCAGAGGATGGCCTCTGAAGAGAGGTCCCGCATCAGTTCGGGAGTGGACGGGCCGCTGTTGGAGACAAGCAGGTTGAGGAACTCTGCGGCTGTGGGCGCGAATCCGTTCTGCAGCAGATTGGCCGCCGTCTGAAAGAACGGTGGCGCATTCGGGTCGTTCTCAGGCGGCTGAAGCCATTCTCCGGCGAGCGGCGGCGCGTCCGTGAACTGATCGGCAACCGGCGGAGCTGCCGCAAGCGCCCCTAATCCCCCCGCGGGCTCCGCGATGACTTCGAGTTCCGCCCGCACCTCGGCATCCAGGGTTTCTATGTAACTTGCCGGCAGCCAGCCCAGCACTTCGGGCGCGAAGCGCCGAAGGTGATCCGCGTTCAGCAGGTCCAGCAATTGAGGAGCGAGCAGGGAGACCCCCTGCATGATCTGCGGGGTAACGTCCTCCGGGACAACCAGCTCGATTCCCTGGGCCGCGCCGGCCTGTTGCCACACGGCCGGCAATTCGCCGGGCTCCTCGGGCGCTTCCTCCGGCGTAAATCCCTCAAGCTGCAGTGCGAGGGCTTGCTGCTGTTCCGGGGTGAGTTGAGAGACCACTTCCGCCGGGATTGCCGCCAGGACTTCAGGCGCCGTGGCCAGGATCAGCTCAGGGGTGAAGTCGTTCAACAACTCAGGGGCCACCGCGACTGCGCCCCCGACCATTTCCGGGGTCAGGTCACCGGTAGTTCTCAGCGTGACTCCCTGGCTGGCGGCGAGGTCGATCCACGCCTGGGGAAGCGGCATGCCGGTTGGCACCTCAGTCGGTTCGCTGGTGGGGGTCGGTTCGGGTGCTGGCTCCGCGGTCGGGATAGGTTTCGACTCCGGCAACTCCTGGCCGCCGGTCACCTGCACGTCGGCGACGCCCTCCAGCGCCTCCAGCTCAGGAACGATTTCGGAGGCGACCAACTCCTTGAGCTCGATCAGAGACAGCTGCGATGAAGAAACACTGACGAATGCAATCGGAAGATCCGAAAGGCCGAACTCGATCAACTCGGGAGGCCGCATTTCATCCGGAAGGGAAACGAGGCTAAGTGCGGCTCGAAGATCATCCCGCAGCGCTGCCTGGTCGATGCCAAACTCATTTCGCACGATGACCACCGAGAGTCCTGCGCTGCTGGTCGACTCCACATTGACGACGCCTTCGACCTCCCGCACGGCATCCTCGATCGGCCGGGTGACCTGATCAAGCATCTCTTGGGCCTGCATTCCCTGATTGAGGCCCAGGATCACCGACTGCGGAAACTCGAGCGACGGAATGAGTTCAAGATCCAGCTGGGTGAGTGCAACAACGCCTGCCGGCAGCACCACGACGGCCAGCGTGATCACGATCCACTTGAAGCGCAGCGAGGCGCGGGTCAGGCGGTCAATGAGCGATACGAGCATGTTCTCTCTCCTCCTGTCAGAATTCGGAAGCTATTGATCAACGGGTG
>CAZPZD010000045.1:16530-19149 GCA_964590515.1 uncultured Anaerolineaceae bacterium
CGGGCGTTGCGCCGTTAACTGCGCTCTTATGCGGGCCGTGGTATAAGTGAACGAATTCGAGCCGGGGTAAGGCCGACCAAGTCCACTGAACCATGCCTATCTACACCTACCGCTGCGGCAACTGCGGAGTGCAGTTCGAGCGCAAGCAGGGCTTTGAAGATCCGCTGCTCCGCAAGTGTCCCGAGTGCGGTGAGATGACCCTGCACAAACTGTTCACTCCGGTCGGCATCCACTTCAAGGGCCCGGGTTTCTATTCGACCGACCACGGCTCGGGCTCTCGATCGAATGGCTCCGCCAAGTCGGAGCCGAAGAAAGAGGACTCCAGCTCAGAGAAGCCCTCCGAGCCGAGCTCAAAGCCGGATAAGAAGCCTGATAAGAAGTCGACCGGCGAAGATTGAGCCGCACCGCACCGGGTGCGATCTTAAATGAAAAGGCGCCCTGCCCGGGCGTCGTTTTGTTTCTTAAATCTGGAAACCGCCGGAGGCCTTCACCACTTTCATGCTGAAGTTGGTGACATACTCGCCCAGATGGCCGTGAAGCTGCTGCCAGTCGTCGCTGGTGAGCGCCTGCTGCATCAGGGAGAGGGTATCGGCGATCCCGCCGGTCAGAATCTGGGGCTGGTCGCCATACTGAGTGAACCAGGCCTCGGTTGGCTGAATTCCGATCTTCTGCATTCCTGGCACGAACTCTCGAACCACGAACTCAAAGTACTCCTGCTCTCTGCCAGGCATGATGTCCCAGGTCATGATGAGTTTGACGGGCATTGGGGAATGGGGGCGGATCAGGCCGATCGCTGCAGCACGACCACCTGGGTTTGATCCGAGAGCCCGCTTTTCGTGACGGTTAGCCGCTCTTGCGGCTCCTGCTTGCCAACCCCCATCTCCGAGAGGAAGCCGGCCACCTGGCCCAGCTTGATTTTTTCACCACCGGTCTTGAACTGCATCGGCACGACCAGGGAGGGCTCGATCAGGCTGATCATCTCGGCCGCCTCGGCCGGCGAGAGCCCCTCACCGCCACCGACCGGAACCAACGCCACGTCCACCGGTCCGAGGTCCTCGATCTGGGCTTGGGTTGGGACATAGGCCAGGTCGCCCAGGTGGGCGACCGTGAGTCCTTCGAATTCAAAGACGTACAGCGTGTTGGGGACCTGACCGTTTTTCCGCGGGCCCTTGGCGGCCATCGAGATCCCGGTGATGAACACGCCCCCGACCTCATATTCGCCGGGGCCGGTTACCCGCAGGCGCTCGCCTTTGACGCCCCCAAAATTGTTGTGGCCGGGGGAGTCGTGGCTGACGGTCACGACGTCCGCCGTGAGCTTAAGGGCGGGCAGGCCGAGCGCCGTATCGTAGGGATCGGTTACGACGATCGCCAACCCGCGTTCTTTCATTCGGAAACAAGAGAGGCCGTACCAGACGATTTCCATCAGTGGCAGCCCTGCGGCAAGACCGGCGATTATACCTGAAGCAACTTAAACCGGCCGCGAGGGACGGGTGCTGGGAGTGCAGTCAACCCCTATAATGCGGTCCATGGGAACGCTCCCCTATGAGCTGAAGCCGCACATACTGGGTGGCGGGCAGGTTGTCCCGATCGATGCCCGGGGCTTTCGATTGGAGATTCCACCATTGCCGCGAGGGTACGCCGACGCCCAGGTCGACGACTGCAAGGGCCGCCGACGCTCTCAGTTCTCCTGGGCCCCGCCGGCCAGCCTGACCCTGCGGGCGCGGGCCTCTCACCCCGCCCCTCCGGGAACGCTGGGTTTCGGGTTCTGGAATGATCCATTTGGGTTGTCGCTGGGCGGCGCGGGTGGGATGCAGAAGTTGCCTGCTGCGCCGCAGGCGGTCTGGTTCTTCTACGGCGCACCGCCCAACGATATTAACTTTGTGAGCGGTGGACGCGGCGATGGATGGAAGGCGGCGAGCCTCTGCTCGCCTGCACTCCCGGCCGCGCTCCTGGTTCCGGCCGCTGCGTTGGCATTCATTGCCGGGAGTGCCCCAGTAATAAGGAAGTGGGTCGTTCGGGGGGTCCAGGCGGCCATCTCTGCGGCGGAGGCTGAGCTGACCGCGCCGCTCACCGAGTGGCACACCTATCGGCTGCGTTGGGAAACGGCAGTGGTGAAGTTCGAGGTGGATGGGGTAACGGTACTCGATACCCCGGCGGCCCCGCGCGGGCCATTGGGATTCGTGGCCTGGATCGACAATCAGTTTGCGGTGCTCTCAGAGCGAAGTGGGATTCGATTCGGGGTCGTGCCGACGACTGCTCCGGCCTGGTTGGAAATCAGTGATCTGGAGATCCGTAGTCCTGCGGTACCCTGAGGGCGCGCACCCCACCCGGTACCTCACCGGGGCATGCCACTGTAAGCAGAGTGTAACGTTGCCGCCCGGCCGGCGCGCATACCATGACTGTGCAGACCGGTGTGGCTTGGCTGGGTGACCACAGCTAGGGCAAAATCGTCTGGTGATGACCCCCTCCAGACCCCCAGAAGCCGCGCCGGTTCTGCTTTTTCTTGACACCCCTCTGTGCGCTAGTTACAATCCGGCCGGTGCCGAGATAGCTCAGTTGGTAGAGCACGCGACTGAAAATCGCGGTGTCGCCAGTTCGATTCTGGCTCTCGGCACCTCA
>CAZPZD010000046.1:0-1093 GCA_964590515.1 uncultured Anaerolineaceae bacterium
TCCAGCGCCAAATGACCGCCCTCTATATGGATGTCACCGATTTTGCCGAATTGCTCTATGTGACCGAGGAGACTGACCGGGTGCAGCGAGCAGTCGACCGGCTCTGGCACGCCTTCCAAGCGATCGCAGAGGAACATGGCGGAAAACTGGAAAGCCGCACCGGCGAAGCGGGTCTGCTGATCTGGGGGAAAGCAGAAACTCATGAGAGTGACCCGGAGCAGGCCATCCGAGCGGCCCTCAAGATGAAGGCGGCCATCGAGCAGACGATCGGGTCGGGTCAGGGCAAGAACAACCAGGAGCTTCCCTTCAAGGTGGGGATCACGACCGGACCGGTGCTGCTCACCCGAGAGGACTCCGGCGACTCGACCGCCAGCGGCACCGCCATCACCCTGGCCGGCCGGTTGAAGGAGTCCGCGCCGCCCGGGGAGATCTTGATTTCACATGATGCCTACACCCACGTCCGAGGGGTGTTCGACGTGCGCGAGCTGCCGCCGGTTCGGATGCGCGGCCGGGCGGAGCCCATTGAAGTGTATGTGGTGCTGCGGGCCCGACCGCGGGCTTTCCGGCTGGAGGCTCGCGGCATTGAGGGTGTGGAAACCAAAATGGTCGGCCGCGAGCCGGAACTCAAAGTGCTTCAGGACGCACTGACTCTGACGATCGAGGACGGGGAAACCCAGGTCGTGACCGTGGTGGGAGAGGCAGGGGTCGGGAAATCTCGATTGCTGTACGAGTTCAGCAACTGGGTGGATCTGTTGGACGAAACCCTCTGGTACTTCCAGGCTCGCGCCACCCAGCCCTCTATGCTGCAGCCATTCTCGTTGACCCGCGACATGTTCTCGTTTCGGTTCCAGATTCTCGACAATGACCCGCTTCCAGTCGTCCACAGGAAATTCGAGTTGGGGATTGCCAGCTTCCTGGATGGCAGAGCCGAAGAGATCGCCCCGCTGATCGGGCAGCTGGTTGGATTCGATTTTTCGGACAATCCGTCCGTGAAACCGAAGCTGGCGGACCCCGAGTCATTCCACCTGCAGGCGTTGGGCCACTTGGGAGAGTTCTTTCTCACCGCCTCCAAGTCCCACCCGGTTTTCATTCA
>CAZPZD010000046.1:1193-9524 GCA_964590515.1 uncultured Anaerolineaceae bacterium
GATCCGGATCGTGTTCCGCCGACCCTGGTCGGCGTGCTGCAGTCCCGATTGGACAGCTTTCCGCCTGGCCAGCGGGCATTGCTGCAGCGGGCCTCGGTTCAGGGCCGGATCTTCTGGGAGAGCGCGGTCGCCCATCTGAGCGATCCGGAGGGTGTCACCTCTGGCGCGGTCGCGAGTATGTTGAATGACCTACGCAGGCGCGAGATGGTGTTCAAGCGGGAAGAATCGGCGTTCGAGGGGACCGGTGAGTATGGCTTCCGGCATGCCATCCTGCGGGACGTGGTCTATGACACCATTGTCCCCCGTCAGCGACGGGCATACCACAAGCAAGTCGCTGAGTGGCTGATCGAAGCCGGAAGCGATCGCCTGAGTGAGTATTACACACTGATCGCTGAGCACCTCGAACGGGGCGAGGCGTTCGCCGAGGCGGCTGAATTCCTCAGCTCGGCAGCCTCTCGGGCGAGGAACCTCGGCGGCCACCTGGAGGCAGTCGGCTTGCTTGAAAAGGCGTTAAGGCTTCCGGTTGAAGGCAAACCGCGCCTCCAATTGCAGTTGCAGCTGGGGACCAATTTTTCCTTGATGGGCCGTTACGAAGAGGCGAAGACTCAGCTCGAGCCCGCGCTGCAGTTGGCCCGCGACCTAGGCGACCGATCGGCCGAAGCCAGCGCTCTGGGCGAACTAGGCCGTGTAGTAGGCGTGTTCCAGGATGATCAAGAGGCGGGTCGGCTGTATTTTGACGAGGCGCTCTCGATCGCACGCGAACTTGAGGATAGGCCGTCACTGCTGTTCATTCTGCGCCAATTGGGCAACATGGCGAATGCGAGAGGTGACTACCAAGAGGCTACTGAGTTTCTGGAGGAGAGCATCGCGATCGCGCGGGGCTTGCGGGATACCCGTTCCGTAGCGCAGGGGTTGAACAGTCTTGGTATAACTTTTCATCTGCAGGATGAATTTGAGCGGGCAGCGGGCAACTACCGCGAAGCCCTGGGCCTGGCGCAGGAACTAGCGGATCGCGGATTGGTGTCCATGGTGACGGGGAATATTGGTGATGTTTACTTCGACCAGGGTGAATACCAAGCCGCCCTCAAGGAGGGGCGCGTCGCATTAAAGCTGGCGGAAGAGAGCGGCAGCCACTACCTGGCGGCTGGGGCACACATGACCCTTGCCAGTGCACAAGTCGGATTGGAGGAATACCAATCGGCCCGCCAGCACCTCGACAAAGCGCTTCGGCTCTCCAGGGAGTTGGGTTCGACCGCCGCAATCCTGGTCGTGCTGACTGAGTACGGGCGGTTGAAAGCAAGGGAGGGTGATCGGATGGTCGCCCTCTCGATACTTGGACTGGCTTCGACCCATCCGGCGTTGGAGGCCTACGGCAGAAGACGAGTCGAACAGGTTGTGGCTGAGATCCGAAGTGAGGTGCCCGAAGGGGAGGTCCAAGCCGGGCTTGAGGGTGGGATGAAGCTGGATCTTGAGGCGGTTGTGAATGGGCTGCTCGATGAGGCATAAGGGGCGAAACCAACTTAGTCAATGGGCCGGGGACATAGCGCTCTAATTCTGGGCAACTCCTTTCGGGTGCCCCTGGCCGATGAGTCCGTTCACTGCGCCATCACAGAACCTCGATTTTGGACCCTAAGACCGCACACTCGAGAATACGATGACAGGCACCTTGGCAATGAACTATCTGCCAACAGCTATCTTGAGCGCCTAGTGGCAATCATGCGCGAGGTGAAAAGGGTGCTCCGCAGGGATGGGGTCCTTTGGCTTTTCATGGACGACAGTTATGGTGGTCCCATAGATCGATATCCCGTGGACCGGGTGCCGACGCCTCAGTTCGTTGGCAATCGTTTGTTGATCCCACAGCGTCTCGCTCTAGCACTTCAAGACGACGACTGGATAATCCGCCAGATCGTGATCTGGGCCAACACAGCCGTCAAACGCGAAACCATTCCCGGCTGGAGGCTTCTAGAAAACGGGGAGCTGCGCCGAGGTTCGTGGCGGCGAACCAATGCACACAAGTACATCTTCATGCTCACCAAACAGATGCAGTACTGGGCCGACTCGACTAAGGACGACCTAACCTCCGTCCTCTATGTTGAGACCCAACCGTATCGCCTTCCTCCGTTCGAGCAGGACATCCCCGCTGAGATCATCGCCCCTCTGATTGAGGCCACCTGTCCTGAGTGGTGTTGTCCGCAATGCGGTCAAGGATGGGCTCCCCGAGTCAACTCCCGGGATCATGGTCGTACTTGCGATCACTCCCATTCGCTTGAAGCAGCCGTGCCGGGGACTGTGCTCGATCCTTTTGTGGGTACGGGAACAACCGTGATGGTTGCGAAACAACTCCACCGACGTGCGGTTGGCGTGGATCTGAACCCCGCCTATCTTCGGCATGCGGCCCAACAACTACGCGCGGCCTAAGGGACTGTTTGCGATGGAGATCAAACTTACCGATAGGCTTCGCAAACAAGCTGATATCGTCTTGGGTTTGTATGACTTCACTTCAGAGGAAGACGAAATGATTATTGAGGAATGGTTACGACTGGTCCGAGATATTCCAGGCCATCTGTACGCCGGAGCGTCACTCGGATACATGGAAGTCTATCTAACTCATGTGCTTGTGGATGTCATCGAGTCCTCTGAGCGGCGAGCGTAGTGATGGGGACTGGAATCGGCAGGCTCACTGGTTGACTGGCTAGCTGGAATTCAGCACGGCGAGCAGCTCGTCGTGAATTGGCCCATTGGTGGCAACCAGGGTTGCATCACCGTCCAGCACTTTCTCGTTGCCAACGAAGGTGGTGACCCGACCACCCGCTTCGCGGACCATCAGCACCCCGGCCGCCCAATCCCACGGGTTCAGCCGCAGTTCCCAGTAGCCGTCGAAACGGCCGGCGGCCACGTAGGCCAGATCGATGGCGGCCGAGCCCAACCGCCGCACCGCCCGGGCGCGAACAGCCAGCGCGTTGAAGTAGCTCAAGTTGTTGTCCGGATTGGTGCGGATGTCGTAAGGGAAGCCGGTTACCAACAGGCTCTCATCGAGGGTCGTGGCTGCAGAAACCCGGATCGGCGCCTCGTTCAGAAAGGCGCCCTCCCCCGCCAGGGAGTGGAACAGCTCTTCCCGAGTGGGATCGTAGATCACCCCAAGCAGCAGGCCTTCGGCTCCCACGCAGGCAATCGAAACCGAGAAGATCGGTAGCCCGTGGGCGAAGTTGGTGGTGCCGTCGAGCGGGTCCACCAGCCAGCGAACTCCCTCACCCTCCTGGCCGCCGCCCTCCTCGGAGAGTATCGCGTCGGCCGGGTAGGCGCTGCGGATCCCCTCCACCAGGAGCTGTTCCGACCTCAGGTCATATTCCGTTACGAGGTCAATCGACCCTTTGTGGCGGACCTGGGTCGCGCGCCCGTAGCCATCAAGAAGCAGCCCGCCGGCGCGGCGGGCGAGCTCAACTGCAAGTTGCAGCCGACCCTGCATCAAATGGGCGAGGGGCCTGAGTCGCCTAACTGTTCCTGGATCGTCCGCAGCTCTGTCTCAATATGGCCACGCTGGACCTCGGTCTGGACGAGCAGCGCCTCGAACATGGGGCGTTGTTCATCGGAGACCGTGTCGACGAGGCGTTTGGCGCGGGTGATCTGGTCCTTCTTTTCCTTCAGCTTGGCTTCTAGCCGGGCATGGTAGCCGCGGTAAAACTCGGTGTTTGAGATCCCGGAGGGGAATGTGTTCGGATCTTGAGTGAGCACTTCGGCCACCGTCAGCAGCAGCTCCTCCGCTTCAACCGGTTTTTCCAGGAATCGGACCGCTCCCAGGCTTAGGGCGAAGGCCTTGTCTTGCTCCGAGATATAGGTGGCCGACACGAAGATAATCGGGATGTCGCTCGTCTTCGGGTTGTTGCGGACCTTGTGGGCAAAGGCGAAACCATCCAGCCTCGGCATCAGAATATCGGTCAGGATCAGGGCCGGCCGCTCCACCGCGATCAGGCTTAGGGCCTGGTCGCCGTCTCGGGCGGTGATGACTGGGTAGCCCTTGTACTTGAGGGTGACCTCCATCAACTCCAGCAGATAGGGGATGTCTTCGACAATCAGAATGGGAGCCGGATCGGTCATCGCGACCAATTGTAGCGCGATCGCTCGGGTGCGCTGGGCTCAGCGAGCGGTCAGCAGGAACTCGTCGATGTGGGCCAACAGTTCGGTCACATCCGACGGTTGGATCTCCCCCATGTGCCCGATGCGGAAGGTCTTGTCTTTCAACGCTCCATAGCCATTGGCAATCGACATCTCGTGCTGAGCGAGATGCTTGTTGAGGGCTGAGATGCCGAGTGATCGGGTGTTGCGAATAGAAGTCACGGTTTTCGAGCGATACCCTGCCGCGGCGAACAACTCGAAGTGCTCGGCAGCCCAAGCCTGGACCTGGTCTGCCATCAGTTGGTGCCGGGCGGCGCGGGCCTCCATCCCCTCGGCCAGCATTCGATCGAGCTGAAAGTCCAGCGCGTAGAGCAGCGAGATGGCCGGGGTGGCAGGGGTCGTGTCGCGCTGGTGGTACTTCTCGAGCAAGAGCAAATCGAAATACCAACCCCGGTTGCTTACCGTGGCAGCCCGCTCCAGCGCCCGATCGCTGACCGCGGCGAAGGCGAGCCCGGGCGGCAAGGCGAAACATTTCTGGGAAGACGCGACCAAAACGTCGATCTCCCAGGTGTCCATCGGGATGGGGACCCCTCCGGCCGACGATACTGCGTCAACCAGGATAACCAGGTCGGGACGATGGGCGCGGGCGCGGGCCACGATCTCCTGAACCGGGTTTTCAACTCCGGTGGAAGTCTCGTTGTGGACGACCGCCAGGGTGTCGAATTCTCCTTGGGTGAGGGCTGCTTCCACCTGTTCCGGAAGGTTGGCCTGACCCCACTCCACGTCGAGCTGCTCGAAGGGGGTGCCATTGCTGGCCGCCACCTCCGCCCAGCGCTGCCCAAACGCGCCGCACACGCAAAGCAAGAGCTTGCGGCCGACCACGCTGCGCATCGCACCCTCCCAGACCCCGCTGCCTGAGGAAGCCACCACAAAGACTCGATATTCAGTCTGAAAGATCTGCCGCAGCCGAGGCTGGAGGCTGGCGTACAGCTGCTCAAAGACCTTACTGCGATGCCCGACCATCGGACGCACCTGGGCCTGCAGCACCTCGGGGTGGACATCGGTGGGGCCGGGGATAAAGAGTCTCGCCATAGCTTGCCTTTCTCGACGCGGGCCGATTCTAACCGCGCAGGATTCGGGAGCCTCAGGTCATTCGGCCCGAACTCTCCGGATGGATGTCCACACCGTGGAAGCCCAAACGGCGGGCATTGGCTCCGCGCCCTGAAACCATCCGCGAGATTATTAAAGCCAGTATTGACAAGTTCTAATTCCTTGGTATATTCTCTCAATAATATTCATCCCGACCTTAGGTTTGTTGATGACCGAGAGGCGCCGCTTATGAATAGCCTGCTTATGACCTGTCCGGTTTGTGAACACCGCCTGACAGTGACCCGCCTGCATTGCCGCAATTGCGATACGACGATCGAAGGCCACTTTGAGACGGGCCGGATGGGACGGTTGTCCGCCGAACAACTCAGCTTCGTCGAGACCTTCATGCGTTGCGAAGGGAAACTCAATCGTATGGAAGGTGTGCTAGGCCTGTCCTACCCGACCCTGCGTTCCCGGCTCTCTCAGGTGATCCAAGCCATGGGCTTCGAGGTCGGACCCGAACAGGCGGATACGAGCGACGAGCAGCGGCACCAGATCCTGGACGAACTGGCCAGTGGGCAGATCAGCTCGGAACGGGCCATTGAGCTGCTCGAAGGAGCCTGAGGCCGAGCCATTGGGAGGGGCCATCGCAGACCGGGTCGGGGCCGAGGTAGACTCCTCCGAGCCCGCAACCGGGTCAGCCGAACAGGAGCGAATCGCGGTGCTGCGCATGCTGGAGGAAGGCAAGCTCACCGTCGCCCAGGCCGAGGAACTGTTGCAGGCCCTGGAGCCCTAAGCGTGACAGCTGGTTTGCTGGTCCGGGATTCGAGATCAACGTCCGGGCTCCGGCCGGTTGACTCTCGCAGGGACATGGCTCAGGTCGCCGATCTGATCGAAGTGGTTTTCCGGGGCGACCTCGACCCATTCGGGCTGCGCATGGTGCGAGAAATGCGGGCGATGGGCAGGGCCGGATACCTTGGCTGGGCGCTTAGCCGCCTGCTGTTGCCGCCTATGGCGCGGCCTCATGGGTTTGTGTGGGAAGAGGATGGGCGGGTGGTTGGGAATGCCAGCCTGCTGGCGGTAAACGGCTTCCCGGAGCGGTGGGTGCTGGCAAACGTGGCGGTCGATCCTGGATATCGGCGGCGCGGGATCGGTCGCCAAATGGTGGAGGCCGCGATCGACCTGGCGGTGGAACGTGGCGCCACCACGCTCTATCTGCAGGTCGAGCCGGACAATGCGCCGGCCCAGCTGCTCTACCGGCGGCTGGCTTTTGAAGAGCTGACCACCCGGACTACCTGGCGGCGGCCCGCCGGACGATATCCGAAATCAGCCAACCTGCGAAGCGTGATCCGCCCTCGCCGGCGAGGCGAATGGGCCCGACAGTGGGAGTTGGTGGCCGCAGTTTACCCTGAGGGTCTGTTTTGGCCCTATCCGCTGGATCCGATTTTCTTTCGAGCGGCAGGGACACCCGGCCGGCGTCACTGGCTGGCTTGGGAGGGGGATCGGCTGCTGGGGAGCCTGACCATTCGGGAGGGCAATTCGATGCGGATGGTCATCCTGGCTCGGCCCGAAGCACAAGGCGAGGTCGAGCGAGACTTGGTATCCTTCGGATTGGGCATTACCCGCGGCCGGAAGCCGGTCGCGATTGACTATCTCTCGGATATTGCCACCCAGCCATTGAAGGATTTGGGATTCCGCCCGGTGCGAACGCTGACCTGGATGCGGCGTCGGCTCGGCGAGTGAGCGAGGAAATCATGGATGCGGAAGTACGCGTGGAGCGGCTGAGCAAGACTTATTATCCGAAGCAGCGCAAAGGATTATTCAAATCGGAGCGGCGGGAAGTGCAGGCCTTGCGCGAGGTCAGCCTGGAGATTCACAAGGGCGAGATCTTCGGATTGCTCGGCCCCAACGGTGCGGGAAAGACCACTCTGATCAAGTGCCTGACCACCCTGCTCTTACCCACTAGCGGGGACGCCTGGCTGCATGGCTTCCACATTGTTAAGCAGGAGAACCTCGTGCGGGCCGCGGTCGGATGCATGCTGATGGGGGAACGCGGGCTGTATTGGAAGCTGACCGGCCGGGAGAACCTGATCTTCTTCGGAGCGCTGTACCACCTGCCGCCCAAGGACCGCCGCCGGCGGGCAGAGGAGATCCTCGCCCTCCTGCACCTTCAGGAACTCGCCGACCGGGCGGTTGAGAGCTACTCCTCCGGTCAAAAGATGATGCTGGCCTTCGGCAAGGCGCTGGTCAACGACGCGCCGGTGCTCATTCTGGACGAGCCGACCAATACGCTGGACGTGCCCTCCGCCCGGGAGCTCAGGGCCCACGTGCGAGAGCTGAATGCCGCCGGCAAGACCGTGGTCTACACCACCCATATCATGGCGGAGGCCGAGACCTTGTGCGAGCGGGTGGCGATCATCGACCACGGCCAGGTGATCGATCTCGGGACCGTGGATGAGCTCAAGCGATCACTTCAACGGGATCACGTGACCCATATCGAAGGGATCATCCCGGAGCGGGCCAGCAAGGCAGTGGCCGCCCTGCCTCAGGTCACCAAGGTGGCGACCAGTGTGTCCAATGGGACCACCCGCTTGACGGTGGTCAGCAGCGACGGGCGCAGCGCCCTGCCGCGGATGATCGAAGCCCTCACGGCTAACGGTGCCCTGATACAGAACATCGCACCGGAAGAGGTGACCCTGGAAGACGTGTTCGTGGCGAAGACCGGTCGTAGTCTGGCCGAGGACACCCGGGTGACTTGATGATCGCCGAAGCCAGCCTGGGCAGCAAACTATCGATAATCTTGGCAACCGCCCGGATGCGGATGCTCAACGTGAGCCGCTACAAAGGCCAGCTGTTCGTCGAGATCCTGATCCCGATCGTGTTCGCCGCGATGCCGATCCTGCTTGGCCGCGCCACCGGCGGCGCCGAGGCGGAAGCCAATTTTCTGAGGAACACTGGCACGGCCAATTATCCGGCCTTTATGCTGATTGGCTCCAGCACCTTCATCATCGTGACTTTCGCCTTCTGGCTGGTGGGCTACTGGATCCGATTCGAGCAGGAGACCGGCACCCTGGAGGCGATCTATCTGACTCCGACCAGCCGGGTCTGGAATGCGGCCGGCATCGCCCT
>CAZPZD010000046.1:9624-17268 GCA_964590515.1 uncultured Anaerolineaceae bacterium
CCAACCGGCTCACCGGCGCCGCGGCGCTGTTCAGTTCGCTCTTCGCCATGGCCCGCAAGGAATTCACGATTATGACCCGCTACCCGGTGGAGTTCATCGCCTCCTTCGGGCAGGTCTTCGCGATTGTGGCAATTTTCACACTCGCCGGGTTGACCTTTGCCGGGACCTCGGGCGAGGATGGAAACTTCGGCGGAGTAATAATCTACGGGTTCATTCTGTTCATGTTCTTGAGCGATACCCTCTGGACGATCGGGTACAACATCCGGCGCGAGCAGAAGCAAGGCACGCTGGAGGCGCTCTACCTCAGCCCGGCCTCCAAGTTCGCCAGCCTGGTCTCCCGGGTGAGCAACAACTTGATCTGGACCTCCCTGCTGTCGCTGGCGGGCGTGGCGCTGATGACGGCGCTGGTCGGCAAGCTGCCCTTCGCCAACCCGGGCCTCGGGCTGTACCTGCTCGGGATGTCGCTCTCGGGCACCTTTGGAATCGGGTTCGCATTTGCAGCCCTCACCCTGCGGGTCAAGGAAACCGGCGAGACCCTCGCCAGCGTGCTGCAGTTCGTGATGCTAATCTTTTGCGCAAACTTCTTTCCTTTCGGCGCCCTGCCGGCCGGGCTGCGGGCCATCTCGCGGACCATTCCGCTGGCCTACGGGGTGGACGCCTTCCGTTCCACCCTTATGGGGTTTCCGGAAGGGTTTCCCGAATTGGCCCCAATCGGGGTCGAGATCGTGATCGTCACCCTCTTCGGACTCTTGATGCCGCTGATCGGATTCTGGGCGTACCGGGTGGCCGAGGACCACGAACGCCGGTCCGGTGGGCTTTCGGAATACTGAGCGCACAGATCATGGCCACCCCTGAGGAACGAATGAGAATCCTGAAGATGCTCGAGGAGGGGAAGCTCTCGGCCGAAGAAGCCGCTCGCCTGCTCAAAGCCCTTGGCAAGCCAAGACCTGAGCGGCGGACCGTGCCCCCAGGCAGTGAGGCCAAGTGGCTGCGAGTCCGGGTGACCGATTTGAAATCAGGTCGCAGCTCGGTGAACGTGAACTTGCCGATGAGCCTGGTGAACGTGGGCTTGAAACTTGGGGCGCAGTTTGTCCCGGATACCGAAGGGATCGATTTCCGACAGATCCAGGAGGCGCTGCGGGCCGGGCTGACCGGAAAGATTGTGGACGTGGAGGATGTGGACGAGGGTCAACGGGTTGAGATCTATGTGGAGTAGAGGGTGACTGCTGCGATGCACCGATGGAGGAGAACGTGGAACGAATAGTGCTGCGGATTGCGATCAACGCGGTGGCGATTTACGCCGCGGTGGGGACCGGATGGATCCCGGGTATCGAAGCCCAGAACACTGCCTGGTGGGCGTTCGCGATCCTGGGATTGATCTTTGCCCCAGTCAACTTGCTGGTGCGGCCGCTGTTGAAGCTGCTGACCTGCCCCCTGATCCTGCTGACCCTCGGACTGTTTACCCTGGTCATCAATGGGGTGCTCTTCTGGTTGACCGGCTGGATCGGCCAGGTATTTGATATCGGCTACAGCTTCTCGGCGGGTGGTCCGGGCGTGCTGGCCGCGTTCCTGGGTGGGCTGGTGGTGGGGGTGGTGAACACGGTGCTCACCCTCGCCTTCCGGGACGAATTCAAAGCCCGTAGAGCGTAGCGAATGACACTTATGTCGCATATGGGCTGAAATGTCGCTATGCTATACTTCGCCAGCAATGGGCGACCTCACCCATCTGGGTCCCCCGGAGTGTGAGGAGGACTTCCCCACGTCGCCCTTCTATAAGCCCCTATTTCCCCAGGATTGAAGTTCCCGCTGTGAGTGCCGAGACCACCTTGACCGAGCGAGCGCGCACCTCTCTCGAGCTGCTCTACCGAATCAGCCGAGAGCTGGCCGCGAATCTCGACCTGGGGGACCTGCTGGAACGGATCCTTCAACTCACGATGGAAAACGCGGGCGCCTTGAGCGGCAGCATCCTGGTCCTGGACGAGGAAGGCCAGGTCACCGAAGGGGCGTTGGCCTACGACGGGAAGGTCCATGACCATACGGCCGAGCGGCTGGTCGAGACCTTCAAGCGCGGCCTTGCCGGCTGGGTAGTCGAAAACAAAGCAGCCGCCCTGGTCGGCAGCACCCGGGAGGACCCGCGCTGGCTGCGCCGAGCGGCCGACGAAGGGGACGGGGAATCGAAGGCGGCCATTAGTGCGCCGCTGATCGTGGGAGATCGAGTCGTTGGAGCGGTGACCCTGGTCCATCCTGAGACCGACCATTTCAATGAGGATGATCTGGACCTGCTGCGGGCGATCGCTGATCAGGCAGGGATCGCGGTGGAAAACGCCCGCCTGTTCCGGGCCGAGCAGCAGCGTCGCGGTCTGGCCTCCACCTTGCAAGAGATTGCCCGGATCATCAATTCAGCTCTGGATCCCGGGCTGGTCTTCGATCAGGTATTGCGTCAGCTCAAGCGAGTGATCGACTATGACAGCGCCAGCATTTTTGTGGTGGAGGACGATTCGCTGCGCCTGGTGGCCGCCGAGGGCCTGGACAATGAGCAGTCACTGATCGGACAGATCCTGGTCGAGGATCCACAGGTCTTGGCCTGGAAGGTACTCGCCGGCCGCAAGCCGATGCTCTCGGCAGATGTCCAGGCGGATCCGGGGTGGATTAGGACCGACTCCTTCCCGGGCGCCGAACGGATCCGAGGCTGGATGGGAGCTCCCCTGGTGCTGCGCGAAAAGGCGGTCGGGGTGCTCTCGGTGGACAGCCACCGGGTCGGCGCATTCAACCAAAGCCACGTCGACCTGATTTCCTCCTTCGCGGACCACGCCGCCACAGCGGTCGCCAACGCCCAGCTCTTCGCCGACAGCCAGCGGCAGTTGGAGGCCACCCGGGCCCTGGCCGATACCGCTCGAGCCGTGACCTCCACCTTGAAGTTGGACGAAGTGCTGCAGCGGATCCTCACCGAGACGGTTCGTTCGTTGGATTGCGAGGGGGCCTCGGTTGCGCTGATCGATGAGGACTCCGGCGAGCTCGAATTCCGCAACGCCCTCGGGGGAGCCGCGGATGCCATTACTGGGCTGCGCCTGAAGAAGGGCGAAGGGATCGCAGGCTGGGTCGCCGAGCATGGCGAATCGCTGGTCGTACCGGACGTGAGCGCCGACCCTCGCTTCTACTCCGGGGCCGACCAGCAGGCCGGTTTCGAAACCCGCAACATCGCCGCGGTCCCCATCCGGGTCCAACGCAAGATCATAGGCGTGCTCGAAGCGATCAACCCGCGCAGTGCGGAATTCTCGCCGCTGCAAATGGAGCTGCTGCGCGGCATCTCCGGCCTGGCGGGAACCGCGATCGCCCATGCCCAGCTCTTTAGCGAGACCCAGGCCGCCCGCCTGCGCTATGCCGGGCTGTTCGAGGACAGCGTTGACCCGATCCTGATCAGCGACCTCGAGGGCCGGATCACCGATTCAAACCACCGGGCCGAAGCATTCCTTGGCTACAGCAGTGCCGAGCTGCTAGGGGTCTCGGTTTCGAGTTTGCACGAGCCGGATGCTCAACGGCTACCGCCCAACCTTGGCCAGCTCGAGCTCGGTCAGACAATCTCCTACCAGTCGAATGCCAAGACCAAGCTGGGGAAAAGCGGCCCGGTAGAGTTGTATGTTAAGCGGATCGACATCGAGCGCCGGCCATATCTGCAATGGATCCTGCGAGACATCTCCGAGCGGTTGGCGCTCGACGAGCTGCGCTCGGATCTGACCTCCATGATCTTTCACGATCTGCGCTCGCCGCTGGGCAATGTGCTCTCCAGCCTGGAAGTCCTAAAGGGCTCGGTGCCGGCGGACGACGAGGCCCTGCAGTCTGTGTTGGCGATCGCCCTCCGTTCCGGGCGCCGACTATCCCGCCTGATCGAGCAGCTGCTGGATCTCGAGCAGCTGGAGACCGGCCAGGCCGTGCTCTACAAATCGAAGGGTTCACTGAGTGCGTTGATTATCGAAGCGGTGGAGGAGATCCACCCGGTCGCCGAGGGTAAGGGGCATGTGCTGAGTTTCGACCTGGGTGCCGGCGGCCTGCCTATGGTCGACATAGACTCGGACATGATCCGCCGGGTGCTGATCAATCTACTGGAAAACGCGGTCAAATACTCGCGCTCAGAAGGCCAAATCAGTGTTGCGCTGGATCGCCAGGATGGGTCCTTGAGAGTGCGAGTCAGCGACAACGGCCCCGGCATCCCGGCCGACGATCAGGAGCGGATATTCCAGAAGTTCGCCCGCGTGACTCGTGGGGGACGCCCGAAAGGGCTTGGACTCGGGCTGGCTTTTTGCCGACTGGCAATTCAGGCCCATGGGGGTCGGATCTGGGTGGAGAGCTCGGTGGGCAAGGGCTCCAGCTTCTTTTTCACCCTTCCGCTCTAGCGTCCATCGTGCGTAAGCTGCGTTCCGGCGTGCTGCTGGCCACCAAATACCAAGGCGTAATCGCCGGGGCAGTGCCCTCCTCCAAGGGATTGCTCCTGGTGGATTGTCCGCTCCGGGCCGATGATGGGCGCGACTGGGCCGCCGACCTGGCCTCCCACGGTCGGTCACGCTACCTGGCCCTGCTGGACCACCATCCCGACCGAGCATTGGGTACCCGGGTGTTTGAGCTGCCTGTCGTGGCTCACGAAGTGACGCTGCAAATCATGCGCGGCTGGCCGGATGCCTTCAAGGGTAACACCCGGCCGATCGGCGCCGAGGCCGACCGGCTGAAGCGAGTCACCGGGGTCAGCAAGGCCGTACCGGATCTCTCGTTCTCTACCGAACTGACCTTGCACCTCGGGGACCGGGAGGTGCAGTTTTGGCACCGACCCGGCCCGACCGCTGGCTCGATGTGGGTGATCCTGCCGGATGCCGAAATCGCCTTCATTGGAGACACAGTGACCGTCGCAGAGCCGCCCTACGTTGGCGAGGCGGACCTTGACAGCTGGCTTGACTCGCTGGACGAATTGCGCAGCAAGGCCTTCAGCTCGTTTCTGCTGATCTCCGGACGAGACGGGATCGTCGAACGCGAGGCGGTGACCGAAATGGCGCGTTTTCTGCGCAAGATCCAGCTGCGGCTGAAACGGTTGGGGAGCAGACCCGAAAGCGCGGCCCGAGTGGCTAAGGTGCTGATTCGCTCATACCGTATTCCAAGTACCCGGCGCGACCAGGTGCTCCTTCGTTTGCAAACCGGGCTGCGCGGCCTGTATGCCCGGCTCCACGCCTCCAAAACCTAATCCGTCGAATCCGTTTCAATCCAAGCCATGTCTACCGACTTTAAGGAATTGGCGCGGGCGGCGGAGTCGCTGTTCCGGCTGCGGCTGTCCGACGGGCAGCTCCACGCCTTCAGCCTCTATGCCCGCGAGCTGCTGGCTTGGAATCTGCGGGTCAATCTGACGGCGATCACCGAGCCCCACGAGATTGAAGTTAAGCATTTTCTGGACTCCTTGAGCTGCCTGTTGGCCCTCAAACCCCGGGCAGGGGACTCCGTGGTCGATGTGGGAACCGGCGCCGGATTTCCTGGGATTCCGCTAAAGATCGCCTGTCCGCAGATCCGAGTAGTCTTGGTAGAGTCGATCGGAAAGAAGGCCGAGTTCTGCCGTCAAATCGTCCAGTTGCTCGAACTGGAGGGCGTGGAAGTAATCCAGGCCCGGGCTGAGCAGCTCGGTCGGGACCCCAAGTACCGCGGCCAGCATGATTGGGCGGTGGCCCGGGCGGTTGCCCGATTACCCGTACTGCTCGAATACCTGATTCCGCTGCTGCGGGTAGGAGGGGTGGCGATCGCTCAGAAGGGAGAGAGCGGGCCGTCAGAGGCGACACAGGCCCAGCCGGCGCTGGCGATCCTGGGCGGTGAGCTGCAGCGGGTCGTCCCGGTCGAGCTCCCCGGGGGCAGCGAGAGTCGCTACCTGATTGTGGTCAAGAAGATCAACGAGACGCCGGCGAAATATCCGCGGCGGCCGGGGATCGCGGCTAAGCGGCCGCTCTTGTC
The DNA here is from genome assembly GCA_964590515.1 of uncultured Anaerolineaceae bacterium. Taxonomy (GTDB): domain Bacteria; phylum Chloroflexota; class Anaerolineae; order Anaerolineales; family E44-bin32; genus JADFRG01. Next base: position 15,604 of record CAZPZD010000046.1, read on the forward strand.
CTAGACAGCTCTCGGGGCAAACGACCCGCCCCAGCTCGGCTACTCGCGTCGGGACCTGATGGTACTGGAGTACTAATGCCTACGTAGCTAAGTTGGCTACAATATTGCTACAGGAGGAGCGATGAAGGAAGTTCCATACCGGCTTCTCAGGAATTCCCCGGCGGAATTCGAGCAAGTTCTTTCCCGGGAGGGAGTAGTCTTGGTAAGCAAGAACTCCAAGCCGTTCGCAATCGCACTCGATGCCGCTTCGGAGTCGCTTGAAACGCTCCTGCGCCTCATCACTCAAGTCCGGGCTCAGCTGGCCGTTTCAGGAATGAGAACCGAGGCAAAGGCACGCCGTCTTGATCAGTTGACGCCGGAGGAGATTCAGGCGGAAATCAACGCGGTAAGGTCGACCCGAAGTAGGTAAGCGGTCCTTGGTCATTGTGCTCGACACGAATGTGTTGGTCTCCGGTCTATTGAACCCTTTTGGACCCCCGGGGCGAGTGCTTGATCAGGTTCTTTCGAACACAGTGAGGGTGGCCTTCGATGACCGCATCCTGGATGAATATTCAGAAGTCCTAGCCAGGCCCAAATTTGGCTTTTCTCGTACGGACACCCAAGCGCTCATTGCCCACCTTCGCCTCAACGGGAAACAGGTAGTTTCTGCTCCGATCCGCGCATTGAACTTGCCGGATGCGGGAGACATCCCATTCGCAGAAGTTGCAATGAGTGCCTCGGTTGATGCGCTCGTCACAGGGAATCTCGGGCACTTTGATCTTCTTGACAAAGAAGGCGTGCCAGTCCTCTCTCCCAGTGAGTTCCTTGAAAGCCTAGGCAGACTGCTCCAGCAGGAGGACTAGAACCCCCCAAGCCTTCTTACGTGAGCCACTGGCCATAGCCAACGTCGCGCTAGGACCCTACCAGGATCCCACCAGAATGGATCTTCCATATTGTAGAGCTCTCTCGAAAGTTTTCATTGAACATGTCCTCATCGGCCGCGCTGAGCAGGACCTGGGGTGCGGCGGCGAGCCGCTCCAGCAGATCCGACCTCCGCTGAGGGTCGAGCTCGGCTAGCACCTCATCCAGCAGCAAGACCGGGTGCTCGCCGGTCCGTTGAACCAGCCACTCCGCTTCGGCCAACTTCAGCGACAGCATGGCGGTGCGGTTCTGCCCCCGCGAGCCGTACTGGCGGAGGTCCAGGCCGTTAACCGTAAGGGTCAGGTCATCACGCTGCGGGCCGGTCAGAGTCATCCCTCGGGCGAGCTCCTCAGGGCGAAGCCGTTCCAGCTCGGCCGTCAACCCTCGCCGCAGCGTCCCGATCTCCCAGGGCTCTCCCGGGTTCGCTGACCTCGGATCGAATGACGGCTGGTATTCAAGTGCCAGCGTCTCCCCTCCCGAGGTCAGTGCAGTGTGGATGGGCCCGGCCAACCGATTGAGTTCGGTCAGGGCGGAGGCCCGGTGGCTCATCAGCGAAGCCCCGCTGTTGGCTAGCTTCTGATCCCAGAAGGAGAGCTGATCCAAGCTTCCACTTCGTTCCTGAAGCTGTTTCAACAAGGCATTGCGCTGGGTGAGGACCTTTCCATATTCCAGGAGTTCGGCGGCATAGCTGGGATCGGCTTGCGAGAGGATCGCATCCAGCTGCTGCCGCCTGCCGGCGGGCGGGCCTTCCACCAACTCGACATC
>CAZPZD010000047.1:0-5888 GCA_964590515.1 uncultured Anaerolineaceae bacterium
GTGGTCAGCTGCCATTCCCGACCCAGCGCGTCCATCAACTTGAGATCGATCTTGGGTCCGTAGAAAGTGGCCTCCCCCTCATCGATCTGATAAGGGATCTCGGCGCGTTCGAGTGCGGATTGCAGCGCCTGAGTCGGACCCTCCCACAGCTCGGCCGAACCGGCAGCCTTGGCCGGATCTCGAGTGGCCAGATAGGCGTGGAAGTCCTGGAATCCGAATGAGCGCAGGATGTGCAGGCTGAAGGCCAGAGTGCGGTCGATCTCCTCGGGCATTTGATCCGGCCGGCAGAAGAGGTGGGCATCGTCCTGGGTGAAGCCCCGGACGCGGAGCACGCCGTGCAGCACGCCGCTGCGCTCGTAGCGATAGACCGTCCCCCACTCCGCATATCGCTGCGGTAAGTCTCTATAGGAGCGGGTCTTGCTCTTGTAGATCTCTACATGGAAAGGGCAGTTCATCGGCTTGAGGTAATACTGCTGGCCCTCGAGCTCGACCGGCGGGAACATGCCGTCCTTGTACCACTCCAGATGGCCACTGGTCTCCCAGAGCTGGGCCTTGCCGACGTGCGGCGAGTACACGAATTGATAACCGGCTCGCTCGTGTTCGGATCGGCAGAAGTCCTCGGTGATCTTGCGCACCAGCCCGCCCTTCGGATGCCACAGAATCAGACCGGGACCGACCTTGTCGCTGATGCTAAAGAGATCGAGTTCGCGCCCGAGCCGGCGATGGTCCCGCCGGCGGGCCTCTTCGAGCCGCCAGAGGTGCTGCTCAAGCTCCTCGCCAGTCAGCCAGGCCGTGCCGTAGATCCGCTGCAGCATGGTCCGCCGCTCGTCGCCGCGCCAGTAGGCCCCGGCCACGTTGATCAGCTTAAGGGCGTCTGGATTGATGCGGCCGGTGTGCTCGACATGCGGGCCGCGGCACAGATCGGTGAAACTGTCGTGGGTATAGATCGAGATTTCGGGCTTCTCTTTGATCGGCTCGCCGTACTCGTCCACGCCTCCGGCCTCGAGGCCCTCGATCAGTTCCTGTTTGTAGGGTTGATCCGCGAAAAGCTTCCGGGCCTCCGCGGCGCTGACCACCCGCTTGGCAAATGGATGGTTGCCCCCGATGATCTCGCGCATCCGTCGCTCAATCCCCTCCAGGTCCTCCGGGGTCAGCGGTCGAGGCAGCTCGAAGTCGTAGTAGAACCCGTCGGCAATTGGCGGCCCGATGGCCAGCTTGGCCTGGCCCGGAAACATCTCTAGCACTGCCTGGGCCATGACGTGGGCGGCCGAGTGCCGGAGCCGGTAAAGCTCCGACTCCTCGTAGCGTGGTTCTCTTGGCTTGGACATCTCAGACCTCCTCAACCTTGCGCAGCCCGAATCTAGCCGGGCGCTGCTCTATCCACACAAAACAAACGGCTCTTGCCCGACTGGGGCAAGAGCCGACGCTCTCGCGGTTCCACCCAGATTGACCGCCAGCCTCGGTAGGACTGCGATCAGTCCGAAGCTGTCAGGCCATCTTTGCTAGCCTGTAACGGGGCTCAACCGGTCGCCCTATCCTCCCGGTGCCTGACCTCGGCCAGTATTGAACTCGCCGACTTCGATCGCTGCCCAGCTCCGGGCCTTAAGGTTTCCGCTCGCGGGGGGTTTTCGTCGGCTGGAGCACCGAGGGTCTCTCAGTCTGGGGATCCTCGTTCCTGTGAGCGCCGCGCTCCGACTACTCGTCCCGGTCGTCGCGTTTAGCTATTCAATTGTGTGGGCGGTATAGGATTTGAACCTACGACCTCATGCATGTCAAGCATGCGCTCTAACCAACTGAGCTAACCGCCCGGCAACAGGATTATAAGGGCTGGACCTACCGGAGGCAATCCTTCGAGTCGCCTCTTGATTTGAAGTTTGACCCGTACGTAGGCAACTTGAATTAGACCTATCTTCTGGAGGTCGTCTCAGTTTGTCCCTCATTTGAGCAGTCCGAGCTCATCCTTGCAAAGAATTCCCGATAGCCATGGTGTCCTAGCCTCAATTAGCTTGCTTCCGAATTGCTGGGTGCGAGCCACACTGAACCCTTCGATAAACTCCCATACCCGGCGGCAACTGGACATGCTGCCGTTACCCGAATAAGCGCCTCGCCATTCATGGCCGCTTCGGATTCTCCCCCTGCCGGATGACTAGATGCATCGCTCCGGACGCACTCTGGCTTCTACGGGGTCTCCAACGGGTTGGCCTTCGCCAGCGGAATGACTCTCGGCCACATAGCTAGCCATAAGTGCCGTCGGGTAGTCCTTGGCTCCCTTGAGTTTTCGCTGATAATGAGTTATCATGGCCATGTTAATTACCTTGGCCACGATAGTTAACACGGCCATGGTATCTCACGCGGGAGATGAAAGGCATGAAGAACCAAGAACCTCCCCAAAAGTCCGATGCGCGCCAACGCGAGAGGCACGCCGAATCCCTCTTGGTTGCGATATTCAAGAAAGCCGGCTGGGATGTCAAGCACTCTCCTCACAGCGAGCGCGACCAGTTTCGGCCCGACTTGGTGGTCCGACGGCCCGGGATCGCCTACGCCGTCGAGGTGAGGGCAGGCCCCGAAGGTCGCAGCGATCGCCTTGTGCCTCTCATGGCCCAAGCCGTGCTCCAGTCGGCGCGCGCCGCCGGCCAGAAAGCCGCGCCTCTCGCGGTGGTTGCTGCGCCGAAGATCTCCCGGCGCGTAGCCGAGCAGGTGATCAAGTTCGCTGAAGACTACGCACCAGACGCGGCCGCCGGCATCATCGACTTCGATGGCCTCCGTATGTTCCAAGGCCCTCACCTCGAGGAGATGAACGCGCTTGCTAAGGATATTCCACCCTCGGTCAGACGGTCGGTGCGCGACTCGGGCGATATCTTCTCTGATCTGAGCCAGTGGATGCTGAAGGTGTTGCTCGCCCCGGAGCTACCAGACAGGCTGCTCTCGGCACCGCGAGGGCAGTATCGGAACGCGTCGCAGCTTGCTCGCGCCGCCAACGTTTCGGTGATGAGTGCGTACCGTTTCGTCCGGCATCTCCAGCGCGAGGGCTACCTCCACGAATCGGCACCCTACCTGAACCTCGTACGCCGCGAAGACCTGTTCAGTCGTTGGCAGGGTTTGTCGGTCCGCTTGGTTAGAGAAGTGCCGATGCGTTTCGTGCTCCCGGGCGACGCGCAAGCCCAGCTCAGCAAGATGCTGAGCAGCGGACGGGCATGCCTAGCGCTGTTCGCCGCAGCGGACGCTCTAAAGCTCGGGTTCGTTCACGGCGTACCACCGTACGTGTACGTCCAGCGCGTTCAGCCTGCGAGCCTGGCCGCCTGGAGAAATCTGAGAGCGTGCGGGCCTGGTGAACCTCCGGATGTCATCGTCCGGCAGGCTCCGGCGCCACAATCGGTATTTCGAGGGATGGTCCGGCCGGGAGGAATGGCAGCCTCCGACGTTCTGCAGGTCTGGGTTGACGTCGCTGGACACCCCTCGCGAGGACGTGAGCAGGCCGACCTGGTCCGCAGACGCGTGCTGGACCACATCATTGAGGGAGTCCGCTGACATGGAGGATTTCGCAGCTTTCGCGCGCCTCATCACGGCCCTCGGACCTTGGCTCAGTCAATTGGTTGTGGTGGGCGGGTGGGCGCATCGGCTGCATCGGTTTCATCCCCTGGGCAACCGACCAGCGCATCTACCTCTACGCACGCGCGATGCCGACCTTGCCTTCTCGACGGATGCAGCCCTAGCTGGCGATCTCCACAGGGCATTGAGGGACGCTGGCTTCACCGAGGAGCTGTTTGGAGACGTCACATCTCCTGCGACGCACTATCACCTCGGGGAGGAGGACGCGGGCTTCTACGCGGAGTTCCTGACGCCGCTCTATGGTAGCGTAGTGAAGCGCGGCGGAGCGCCCGACGCCACTGATTCGAGGGGCGGAGTCACGGCGCAGAAGCTGCGGTACTTGGACCTGCTGCTTGTTTCTCCCTGGAGCGTCCGGGTCGGACCCAAGCTCGGCGTGCCCGTTGCGGCCGACGTGGATGTGCAGGTGCCGAACCCGACCAGCTTCATTGTCCAGAAGGTGCTCATTCATTCGGACAGGCGTGGCAGCAAGAAGGCCCAGGATGTTATCTACATCTACGACACGCTGGTGCTGTTCGGCGCTTCGCTGGACGAATTGCATCGGCTGTGGGTCGATCAAATTCGCCCAGCCATGCACCCCACGACAGCCAAGCGAGCCGAGACGATCGCTCGGGAGTTGTTCGCCGACGTTACGGACACGATTCGCGAAGCGGCGCAAATGCCGCAAGACCGGCGGCTCACGCCTGAGAACATCCGAGCCGCATGCGAGTACGGCCTGGAGCAGATCCTTGGGGCGCCCGGAAAACGTTGATGGCCTTGCCGAGGGATCTGCTTCCACTGTGCACCACAAGTGTGTCAATTGAGGCCCCGTAGACAAGGTACCCATGTGAAGGAAGGATCATCGTGAAGTTCTCGGCTGTTTGCCGACGGCTCAGTCGGGCACAGAGCCGGATGCTATAATCCCGCCGCTCTCGGGGAGCCGTGGATCGAGTTGGCTGACGAGCTGCCGACAGTCGAAACCGCGCCAGGTGTGGAGCCGATGCCGGTCGGAGATGACCGGCGTTACATCCACATTCGGCGGAGCCACTTTTACGCCGCCCTGCTGCCGCTAGCCTTTGCAGCCGGGCTGGCCTACGGCTACCTGCTGTGGGGCGGCGCCTCTCCCCAGCTGGACGCCGCTTCCAGCGATGCGGCCGGGTTCTCGATCGCCGGCCGAATCGAGGTCGACCCGCAAGACGATCCCTCGATCGGGCCACTGGATGCGCCAGTCACGATCATCGAGTTCAGCGATTTCAACTGCCCCTACTGCCGGCAGTGGCATCTGGAAGTCTTCGAGGAGCTCTTGGCAGCCTATCCGACTCAGGTCCGGTTCGTCTACAAAGACTTCCCGATCGTGGGCGAAGGGACCCCCGGCTTTGCGGCTGCCGAGGCGGCCAACTGCGCCGGCGAACAAGGAGCGTACTGGGAATACCACAACGCCCTGTTCTCGGGGGACTATCCGTTCGCCCGGACCGGCTTCGAAGCCGCCGGCCGCCTGCTCGAGCTCGACCTCCCAGCACTGATGGAGTGCACCGAGAGCGGTCGCCACGCCGCCGAAGTTGACGCAGACTTCCGTTACGGGGCCGACCTGGGAGTCACCGGAACGCCAACCTTCTTCATCAATGGCATCCCGCTCATCGGCGCCCAGCCGCTGTTGCGGTTCGTTGAACTGATCAACTCCGAACTGGGCAGATGAGCACACACAGTTAACACATCGAATTCATCTGCGGTTAATTTCGCGATGGTAGAACCTCGCGAGTTGCGGCACTTTGCCGGGAGGTGTGTATGAGCGAGAAAAGGTTCTCGGTTGGGATTGTGATCGTATTGGTCCTGCTTGGGGTGGGGATCGCGGCCGGCTCAATGGTCTCCGGGGTCTTCCTCGGCTATCAGTGGGGGAGGTCGGCAGGAAGATCTCACGCTCTAACGCGGGCACCTGGATTCATGCCCCGCGGCGTCGAGCCATTCCTGGGCGAAGTGCTCCCGCAGTTCGGGCTACCCGAGCTCAGACGAGTGGAACGCCCATTCCTCGGGGTCAGCTTCCAGATGGTGACGGAGGAACTCGCCAGGCAAGAGGATTTGGGTGCGGACCAGGGTGCCTGGGTCACCCAGGTGGTTCCTGGCAGCCCTGCTGCTGAGGCTGGACTGCAAGAAGGTGACCTCATCCAACAGGTTGACGAACAGGACGTCGATGGCAAGCACCCCCTTCCGGACCTAATCAACGCCCATCAGCCCGGCGACCGGATCGAGCTCGCGGTCCTGCGCGGTCGGAGAGAGCTCAGAGTTGAGGTTGAGCTCGGAACCCG
>CAZPZD010000047.1:5988-17225 GCA_964590515.1 uncultured Anaerolineaceae bacterium
CCCAACCCGATCCGCCCAGCCAGGCGGACTCTGCAAGAGACGTAGCTGGCTACGCCGCGCTGGCTGCCGGGACTCTCAGCCTGGGGCTCTCTGCGATTCTCGTCCGATCGGCCGGCGCTCCGGGAGTGGTCAGCAGCTTCTACCGGATGCTGATCGCAACCCTGCTGCTGGCGGTCCCGTTCTTCCGACGCATTCAAACCAAAAGCCCTCCGACTCGCCGGGCAATCTGGATCGCAGTCCTGGGCGGGACCCTCTTCGCCGCCGACCTAGCCACCTGGGCGACCGGAGTCACCCTCAGTGGGGCAACCGCCCCCACTCTGCTCGCCAACACGGCGCCGGTCTGGGTCGGAATTGGGACCCTGGTCTTCTTTCGCAGGAGACTGCGGACCGGCTTCTGGTTGGGCACCCTGCTGGCACTCTTGGGAGCCGGTCTGGTGCTGGGGATCGAGACCGGTGACAAGGTCGCCGGCTCGGCTCTGGGTCTGATCGCCGGGGTATTCTACGGCGGATACTTCCTCGTCACCCAGCGCGGCCGGGATCTGCTGGACTCCCTCACTTACTTTTGGCTGGCCTCGGCCAGCTCCGCGGTCGTCCTGCTGCTGCTCGTTGTCGGATTCCGGATGCCGCTTACCGGTTACCCGGCCAGTTCCTACCTGAACTTCTTGGCGATGGGGGTCATCACTCAGGTATTCGGCTATCTCGCGGTCAGTTACGCCCTCGGCCGTTTCCCGGCTTCAATCGTCGCGCCCACCTTGCTCGGCCAACCCGTGATTACCGCGCTGCTCGCGGTCCCGTTGCTTGGAGAAATGCTGGCTCCAGGCCAGATCCTGGGAGGGGCGGCAGTCCTTGCTGGTGTTGTGATCGTTCACCGCGGCCAGTCAAACTAGCCTCCCCGACGTCCCGCAAGATCGAGCAGGCCGGGACGCAGGTATACTTCCAGAAAGCGGCGGGGATCCTTATTGTCTGTCTTCCCCATGATCCCCCGCGGCCTCGACATTCTCCAGATGGAGGTCGATCCGATGTCAGACAAACTCAAGGGTGATGGTGCGTTCGAGCTCACCTATGCCACGATGTTTGATCCCCCGGAGGAGCTCCACACTCGCTTCGAGTCTGCCCTTGGAGAGCAAAGGGCCGGGCTTGGGCGTGAGTACGGCATGCTGATCGGCGGCGACGAGGTCCAAAGCGCGGAGCAATTCGAAGACCGATCCCCCATCAACCAGGAGTGGATGCTGGGTAAGTTTCAAGCGGGCGGTGAGGCAGAGGCGACTCGGGCCCTGGAGTCTGCCCGTCAGGCGGCTCGCGGCTGGTCGCGCACCCCCTGGAGAGAGCGGGTCGCAACAATGCGCAGGGTGGCCGACCGGATCGACGAGCGGGTGTACGAGTTAGCGGCCGCCACTTCGCTGGAGGTTGGCAAGAACCGGATGGAAGCCATAGCTGACGTGGCCGAGGCGGCGGCTCTGATCCGCTATGCCTGCGATCAGATGGAGGCCAACGACGGCTTTGTCCTCCAGATGCGGCAAGACCCGCTAAAGGGTTTCTCGGCCCACAACCTCTCGCTGCTGCGACCGTACGGAGTGTGGGTCGTAATCAGCCCGTTCAACTTCCCGGCTGCCCTGACCGCCGGTCCGGTCGGGGCGGCACTGGTCGCAGGAAACTGCGTGGTGATGAAGCCGGCGACAGACACTCCCTGGACAGTCCGGTTGCTGGCTGAGTGTTTTCACCAGGGCGGTCTGCCCAAGGGATCAGTGAACTACGTGACCGGCCCGGGAGGCACGCTCGGGGAGGCATTGATTAATAGCCCCCTGGTGGATGGTGTCACGTTTACCGGTTCATTCAGCGTCGGCATCCACATCTATCGGAAATTCGCCCATGGCAAATACCCCCGGCCGAGTATTCTCGAGATGGGCGGCAAGAACCCCTCGCTGGTCTCGCGTAATGCAGACCTGGAGCGAGCGGTTTCCGGTATCGTGCGCTCCGCTTTCGGCTTGCAGGGCCAAAAGTGTTCAGCCAATTCGAGGATTTACGTCGAGCAAGCAGTCTACGGTCAATTCTTGACCAAGTTCGTCGAAGCCACCCAGGCAATCAAGGTAGGCGACCCCACCGACCGGTCCGTGTTCATGGGCCCGGTGATCAATCGCAAGGCCTATCAGGATTACAAAGACTACAACGAAGAGCTCTCCGAGGGTGGCCGGTTCTTGAGCGGTGGCCATGTGCTTACGAACGGGGAGCTGGGGAAGGGGTTTTTCTGTCAACCCACGATCATCTCCGAGGTGGAACCCAGCCATCGACTGTGGAAGCACGAGATGTTCCTGCCGATCACGATGGTTCACTCCATTGAGAGCTTGGACCAGGGTATGCAACTGGCCAACGATGTGAGCTATGGCCTGACCGCCGGTTTTTACGGCAGTGACGAAGAGGCCCAGTGGTTCTTTGATCACATCGAAGCCGGGGTGACCTACGCCAATCGGCCGCAGGGTGCGACCACCGGCGCCTGGCCGGGCTTCCAGCCCTTCGGAGGCTGGAAGGGGTCGGGCTCTTCTGGCAAGAACGCGGGGGGCGTGCACTACCTGCAGCTGTACATGCACGAGCAGATCCAGAGCCTGATCCGTTAGCGTCGAACACTCCGCCTGCCGCCCGCCATTCGCATGATCCGATGATCGAGAATCCAGTGCCGACCAGCGGATTCTCGCGGCTGTTCATCTCCTTCAACGAAAGGCGGCTTCGGACTGCCTGGCGGCTGTTGGGTCACACCGCCTTGCTATTGGTATTCGGCGTCGTGTTCTCGATCGCGCTGGCGATCCCGCTGGCAGTGTTCCAATTTGTCGGCGGTGAGAATCTCACCAATGCGGTCCTGGCGCTGAGCACGGTGGTCTCGCTGCCGGCCGTCACTCTTGCGACTTGGATTGCCCGCAGGGCGCTGGACCGGCGCTCCTTCCGGTCGCTCGGCTTTGACCGAACGGCGAGCTGGCAGCGTGATCTCTTGGTTGGGTTCGCCATTCCGATACCGCTATTCGCCCTGATCTTTCTTTTCGAGCTGGGAATGGGCTGGCTCCATTTACAGAGTTGGGGCTGGGCGGAGCGTGGTGTGCTGGCTACGGCGGTCGGGGTGATGCTCATGCTGCTGGCCTTCGTAGCGGTCGGCTTCTACGAGGAGCTGCTGTTCCGCGGCTACTACCTCCAGAACCTCAAGGATGGTATCAATCCGACGGTCGCGGTGCTCGCGACCTCGGCTGTCTTTGGGCTGGCGCACCTCGGCAACCTGAATGCTTCCTTGACCTCCACCCTTGGCATCTTTGCTGCCGGACTATTCCTGGCCTTCGCCTGGCTACGCACCCGGTCCCTGTGGCTGCCGATCGGTATCCATATCGGCTGGAATTTCCTGCAGGGTCCGGTCTTCGGGTTTGAGGTCAGCGGGAACCCGACCCCCTCCCTGGTCCGGCATGTCGTCAACGGGCCCGAGCTGATTACTGGCGGTGCGTTTGGCCCAGAAGCTGGGTTGCTCGTACTGCCCGCCATGGCCCTTGGGGCGGGCTTGATCTGGTGGTACACCCGCCATCGAGAGACCGCCACGGGCGTGCCAGCTGTCCCCGAACAGGTTTGAGCGCGCCCCCCTCCCCCGCAGCTAGCCCTACACTCTTACTTCCCCCGCAAATCTGGCGCCTTGACTCAGTAGCACATGTGTTCTATACTTCTGCAATCGAACAAACGTGCTAAGGGAGGTGCGCTATGTCGGTCTATGCGGAGCAGTTGAGGCAAGTCGGAGGGTCGGCGAGCAGAGTTCGGCCGTGGGTCGGCCTGCTGCGCAGCGAGCGGGATCGGATTTTCACCTTGATCATGCTCGCGGCCTTGGTGACCTTCGAGCTGTTCAACTTCAGCACCACGGAGTTCGCGCTCAAGGATCTGCTGGGCGGCCTGCGGTTGGGTACCGCCCAGTGGGCGACGATTCTTGCGATAGCCTTCAGCGCAGTCGATTTCGCCGGAGTGGCCTGGCTGTTCTCCCCCAAACAGGGTGCCCGGGTCGAGGCCTGGTATCTGGTGGGTGCCTGGCTGCTGGCGGCTACCATGAATGCGACCCTGACCTGGTGGTCGGTCTCGCTCGCCCTACTGCAGCATGAGTCATTGGGCAATGAGATCATCGCTCGCGAGACCCTGCTCTCCAGCGCGCCGGTCTTTGTGGCCGGACTGATCTGGTTGCTGCGGGTGCTGCTGATCGGCAGTTTTACGCTGGCCTCTCGCCGCCCCTCAGGGGCTGAACTGCAGCCTGCGGTCTCAACTGCTGCGATAGCGCCCATGGCGCCCACAAATAGGGTTGACAGGTCGGCTAGGCGAACCCTGATCGCCCGGCCGATCCGCCAACGATAGATCCCCGAAATGCGGCCGGCGCGGGCGGTCGTCTGGCTGCCAGTCATCCTGGCAGCCAGTTTTCCCATCGGGCTGCTGACTGCCTGGACGGCTGCGCTGCCCGACCGGGTCTCGGCGCCACCGTCGGAGCCGCAGCCAGTTACCAGGTCCCTTCAGGTGAACGCCCCCGTCTCGGCGGCCTTCACGGCCGAGGTGCAGTACTGGGCCCCCGATATTGGGCGCTGGTCAGTTGAATTCGGTCTGCCGGCGGACTTGATCGCGACCGTCATGCAGATCGAGTCCTGTGGGCATCCTGAGGTGGAATCGACAGCCGGCGCGCTGGGCCTCTTCCAAGTCATGCCGTTCCATTTTGGCGCCGGCGAGGATCCCCTGCTGCCCGAAGTCAACGCCGCTAGAGGCTTGGGCTACCTTGCCCGGGGGTTTGAATTGGCGGACGGTGAGCTCGCCCTCACTCTCGCCGGATACAACGGCGGGCATGGGGTCATCGGCCGACCCTCGGCGGACTGGCCCGCCGAAACCCAGCGCTACGTGAGTTGGGGCACCCAGATAATGACCGATCTTCGGGAAGGGGCGCTACCCAGCCCCGGCCTCGCGGCCTGGTTGGACGCCGGCGGGGCCAGCCTTTGTCGGCGGGCGGCCGCCGCTCTCGGGATCGATTGATTCCTAGGAGGTCTGCTCCCGGGTTGCTGTGTTTGGAGGGAGCCCCAACCTCAGACCGCAATGGGTGAAGGCTTTACAGAGTTTTCACCCACCTGCGGCAGCCAGACTGAGAAGGTCGTCCCCTTCCCCACTTCTGAGGCGACCTCGATCCGGCCATTGTGACTGCGGGTAATCCAATAGGCAATCGAGAGTCCGAGCCCAGCGCCCCCAAGATCGCTGCGTCTACGAGCGGGGTCAATTCGATAGAAGCGCTCAAAGATGTGGGGCAGCTCCTCCTGGGGCATCCCACGTCCGGTGTCTGACACTGTCAGCCGAGCCCAGCCCTCCACACAACCCAGGGACAGAGTCACCACCCCACCGGATCCAGTGTGATCGAGCGCATTGGCGACCAGATTCAGAAACACCTGCTTTAGCCGGTCCTTATCCCCCCGCACCTGGACCTGCTCTTCCCGCCCGATTTCCACCCGCACTCCGTTCGAAGCCAAAACCTTGGCTTGCTTGAACACTTCCAACATCAGGGTGTCGAGCTCAATCGGTTCCATCGCCAGCGGCAGGCGACCCGATTCGGCCTGGGCCAACAACAGCAAATCGTTCACCATCCGCGACATCCGATCGACTTCGGCCTTAATAGCCTCCAGCGACTCGGGGTCGGCGGTTTTCATCCGCCGAATCAAATCCACGTTGCCTCGAATGGTGGTGAGCGGGGTTCGCAGCTCGTGGGACACATCGGCCAGGAACCGCCGCTGGGTCTCGAACAGCCCCTCTAGCCGCTCAAGGGTCTCATTAAACGCCAGAGTCAACCGGCCGACTTCGCCCCTCGCTGGGCCGGCCAGCGGGATACGCCGCGAAAGATCATCGGCCCGCGTGATCTGCTCGGCCGTTTCGGTGGCTCGATCCAACGGTCGCAGGGCCGCCCCAGCGGTCGACCAACCTACCAGTCCCGCCACTGCCACCGCGATGACTCCTCCCACCACCATCAGAATCAGAAGATTACTCAACGCCTGGCGCACCGTCGCCAGAGAATTGGCCAACTGCAGGTAGCCGACAACCCTGTTTTCCGGCTGGGCGATTAGCGGATAGGTCAGTACTCGGTATTCGGACTCTTCCAGCATGACGTTCCGGTAGCGAGCAGTGGTCAACCCGGGGGCCATCTCGTCAAGCGGCAAATCCTCCAATCCAGGGGCCTGAACGGCAAGCACGCCATCAGATTGCCAGACTTGAACTTGCGCCTCGGCGGTGAGGTTCAGCGCCAAGGAAGGGAATCCGATCACACCGTCCATGGTCCGGATCGCGGCACTGCGGATATCGGAGGCGGTCGAGACCAACGAATCATCGACCTGCTTGGTCAGCAAGTAGGAGAGCAGCAGGTAAACCGCAGTCCCGAACAGGAACAGCACGCCGGTCAGCAGACCGCTGTACCAGAGGGTCAGCCGCGCCCGCAGGGTCACGACTCCTCCCGCATCACGTAGCCCACCCCACGAACGGTGTGGATCAGCCGCGGTTCCGTGGCGGCCTCAGTCTTCTGACGGAGGTAGCGAACGTAAACTTCGATGATGTTGCTCTCCCCGCCGAAGTCGTATCCCCACACCCGATCGTAGATCTGGTCTCGAGTTAGAACCTGCCGCGGATGACGCAGGAAGAGTTCAAGCAGCTCGTATTCTTTCGCAGTGAGAGCGATCTCGCGGCTGCCCCGGAAGGCCTGATGGGTGCCGGTATCCAAGCGCAGGTCGGCGAAGGAAATTGACTCCGGCCCCTCCTCCGGCTTCGCCCGCCGCAGCAGGGCCCGCACCCTGGCTAACAGCTCTTCGAGATCGAATGGTTTGACCAGGTAATCATCGGCCCCGGCATCGAGCCCCTCCACCCGGTCGGCCACCGCGTCCCTTGCGGTGAGCATCAAGATCGGGACCGGGCCGCCCGAGCGCAGCCTGCGGCACACTTCGAGGCCATCCAGGCCGGGCAACATCCAATCCAACACGACCAGATCGGGCGGCCGCTCGCGGGCCTTCAGCAGGCCTTCCGGGCCGTTGGCGGCGGTGTCCACCGAGTAACCCTCATAGGCCAGTCCACGTCGGAGCAGCTGGAGGATGCTGGCGTCATCCTCGATCACCAAGATGTGCTCACGCATCCCAACTATGGTACCGCGGACGTCTGGTTGCTGAAGGGTTGTGCCGGGAAAAGGACGGGCTGTCCACTGCGGACAGCCCCGGCGGCAAACGGCAAAAGCCGTTTGGTGAATATTGGGTGAGAGCCGGCGGCGAGTCGCCGCCAGCTAAGTTCTGGAATCCACGAAACCCTACAGGCTCAGGATACTTCGACCGTCGCGCCTGCGGCCTCCAGTTTCGACTTGGCGTTCTGGGAGGCCTCCTTGCTTGCACCCTCCAGGACTTTGGCCCCGGCTGTCTCTGCCAGATCTTTGGCGTCCTTGAGCCCCAAGGTAGTTATCTGGCGGATCGCCTTAATGACGTCGATCTTCTTCGGGCCAATATCTTTCAATACCACCAGGAATTCGGTCTGCTCCTCGGCCGGCTCGGCATCGGCGGCCGCCGCCATTGTCGGTGCAGCCATCATCATGGGGGCCGCGGCCGAGACCCCCCACTGCTCCTCCAGCATCTTGGTCAATTCGGCCGCTTCCAGGACGGTCAGATTTCCAAGTTGGTCCGCGATCTTCTTCAAGTCAGTCATCGTTGCATTCTCCTTCGTATGGGTTGTGTGCCTATAAGACTTGTCGACATCGCCGCTCAGGCGGCCTCCGGACTCTTGCTCTGAGAATAGGCGTGGATCACGCCGGCCAATCCTCTCAAGGCCGCCGCCAACACCCCGGCCGCCTGGCTGGCAGGCGTGGTCAGCAACCCGAGCAATTGGGCCCGCACGACCGGCAACGGCGGGAGTTCAGCCAGCCGTATCACCTGCGCCCCGTCATACAAGCTTCCTTCGATGAGCCCGGCTTTGACCTGCATCCCCGGATTCTCTCGGCTGAGATCCACGATCAGCTTGGCGAGGGCAGGACCATCTTCGACCGCAAAACCGATCGCAGTTGGGCCGTGCCTCAACGCCTCTGGGACGGGAAGCTTCAGCTCTTTGAAGGCCAATCCCATCAAGCTGTTCTTGACGATGTGGAACTCGCCCCCGAGCTCTCGGATCTGATTGCGCAGCCCTTCCAGCTGCTTCACGGAGAGGCCGGAATAGGAGGCCAGGATCATCGCCCTCGACCGACTGGCCAACTCCTGGTACTGAGCCACCAGGGCTTGCTTGCGTGCTTTGGTGATCGCCAACCTCTTATCCTTTCACTCGAACGAAAAAGCCTTTACCGTCGCAGGTTGCTCCGGCAAAGGCTCGCCTCTCCGATCGGATCGGAAATCGTCCTTCACCTCGGCAGGAAATTGAGCTCCGCGGAACGGAACGCCTGCTGTCTCGGGTGAATCAGCTTGACTGGTTCGCTCCGCCTTCGATCCCACTGAAAGTCCAGCGGTCGGATCGTCGGCGGACTAGTTCTTATCTGCTCCTAGCTCCATCGCCTGAGCTGCGGTTGGATCCACTTTCACTCCCGGGCCCATCGTGCTGGTGACGACCACTTTGCGGATGTAGTTCCCTTTGGCCGAGGCCGGCCGGGCTCGTTTCACGACGTCCATCAAAGCCGCCATGTTGTCGTAGAGCATCTCGGTGCCAAAGGAGGCCTTTCCGATTGGCACGTGTAAGTTGGCGCCCTTGTCCGACCTGAATTCTACCCTGCCGGCTTTGAGTTCCTTGATCACCCGCGGCAGATCCTGGCCGGGAACAACGGTTCCGGCCTTGGGATTCGGCATCAGCCCTCGAGGCCCCAGAATCTTGCCCAGCCGTCCGGCTTTACCCATCATCGAGGGAGTGGCGACAGTTGCATCGAAGTCGGTCCAGCCTTTTTGGATCCGCTCGAGCATCTCGTCATCCACGATGAAATCGGCCCCGGCTTGTTTTGCCAGCCGAGCATCGTCGCCTTCGGCGAAGGCGACCACCCGCACCGACTTGCCCAGCCCGTGGGGGAACTGAACCATCTCTCGGATCTGCTCCTCAGCGTCCCGCGGGTCAACCCCCAGCCGAAGATGGATTTCAATGGTTTCGTCGAATTTCGACAAGGACGTCTCCTTTGCCAACTCGAGGGCCCGGCGCGGCTCGTAAAGCTCTTGCGGGACGATCTTCTCCTGCGCCGCCCGGTATTTCTTCCCATGTTTCGCCATTGTTTGCTACTCCGTAACCTCAATCCCCATATTGCGGGCGGTGCCTTCAATCTGTCGCATTGCGCCCTCAAGATCAACTGCGTTCAGGTCTTTGAGCTTGACCTCGGCGATTTCCCGAATCTGATCGCGGGTGACGGTCCCAACTTTCAGGCGGTTGGGCTCGCCCGACCCCTTCTCGACCCCCGCCGCCTTACGCAGCAGCACCGCGGCGGGGGGGGTCTTTAGAATGAAGCTGAAGCTGCCGTCCATGTAGATCGTGATCTCGGCCGGAAGGATCTCACCGGTCTGGCTCACCGTCCGGGCGTTGTATTCTTTGCAGAACGCCATGAGATTGATGCCATGGGGAGCCAGCACCGTCCCGATCGGCGGAGCCGGGGTAGCTCGGCCAGCCGTGATCTGCAGCTTCACAACCGTCTTGATTTTCTTGGCCACTGGCTCGCTCTGCTCCTCGCTGCTCGGCTCACGCCTTCTCGACTTGCAAGAAATCCAACTCGACCGGAGTTTCACGGCCGAAGAATGAGACCATGACCCGGACCTTAGCCCGGTCCATGTCGATGGCATCTACCGTGCCGATGAAGTCGTTGAATGGTCCGTCAATGATCCGGACTTTCTGTCCGGTCTTGTAGGTCACTTTGATCCGGGGCGCCTCTGCTTCCATCCTGCGGATGATTTGGGAGACTTCCTCCGGCCGAAGTGCGGTTGGTTCATTGCCCATACCGACAAATCCGGTCACCCCTGGCGTGTTGCGGACCACGTACCAGGAGTCCTCATTCATGATCATCTGCACCAGGATGTAGCCCGGAAAGACCCTTCGCTCAACGGTCCGGCGTTTGCCCTCCCGGACCTCCATCTCCTCTTCAGTCGGGACGACCACATCGAAGATCTTGTCCTTCATGTTCATCGTCTCGATCCGCTGTTCGAGATTGTGACGAACCTTGTTCTCGTATCCGGAATAGCAGTGAACCACGTACCACAGCCGTCCGTCATCCGGTTCAGTGAGGCTCACTTCGGCGAGGGCCTTGGCCGGCTCGGGCGCTTTCAAAGCGCCGTCCGACCCGGCGTCCTCGTATTCCGGCGCCTCAGACGGCTCAGCCGGCGGCTCCGGCTCTTCAGTTCCGACTGCCTCCACTGCGGTTACCAGCTCGGGGGAAGTGGCCGGCTCCGGTTCCTGCATTTCCTGGATTGGAGCGGCGGAGGGAAGCACTTGCTCGGCTGATTCGGCTTCGACCGAAGGGGCCGGGTAGCCCTCGCTCATGGCGTCGTCTGCCGCCTGGTCAGGCTCAAGCGGCCGCGCTTCGTCGGCTGACTCGGCCTCCAAATCCGGACGCAGCTCCAGCTCTGCCCCTTCCGAGGCGGCTGTCTCCACAGCTTCAGCGCTCGCTCCGCCCTTCAGCTCTGACTCCTGATCACTGTGCTCTTCCACTATCCCGATTCCTTCACCCCAGGGCGATGATAAAGCCGATCACCCGGGCAAATAGAAAATCCAGGAAACCCAGCAATGCGCTCGACACGATGACGACCGCCAGCACTATCAAAGTAAGTTGAACCGCCTCCTGCCGGGTCGGCCAGGAAACTTTTCTCAGCTCTGCGGTCGTCTCCCGCGCCAGCTGGACGATCGGATTTGACCGCCGGCGGGCGAGTTGCGCCTTTGCCAATCGCATTCTCCTCTGGCCAACCTCGGCATCTCATCAATTCGACGCCGTGATCAATCAGGCAGGCCAGGCAGGACTTGAACCCGCAACCCCCGCTTTTGGAGAGCGGTGCTCTACCAATTGAGCTACTGGCCTACGCTTCTACTTCGTTTCGCGGTGCAGCGTGTGTTTCCGATCCACCGGACAATACTTCTTCATTTCAATCCGACCCGGATCATTCCTTCGGCTTTTCTGGGTCGTGTAGTTCCGACTGTTGCACTCGGAGCATTCCAAAGTAATCACCGGGCGGGCATCTTTCTTAGCCATGCTGGGTATCCTATTCCAGGATGTTGGTGATCACTCCGGCCCCCAC
>CAZPZD010000048.1:0-14067 GCA_964590515.1 uncultured Anaerolineaceae bacterium
AGAAAACAATGGAAGATCCGATGCCGGCCGACGCGATGGCCGATATGCGCATTCTTGCGCTTGGCGAGTTCTACAACCTGGCCCACGAAGGCCATGGGCGGGCCACGATTTATGAACTGGCTGATGGTTCGCGGCTGCTGCGCTTCGAGGACTTCGAAGTGCTCAATGGACCTGATCTGCATGTCTGGCTGGTGCCGGTCGACCCGGTGCCGGATACGGTCGGGGTGGAGATTCCGGGATACGTTGACCTAGGGCGATTGAAAGGTAATATCGGGGACCAGAACTACGATCTGCCGGCCACACTCAATTTGGGCGACTTCAAATCGGTGGTGATCTGGTGCCAGCCGTTTCGGGTTCCGTTCAATGCCGCGCCGCTGATCGCGCCATAGGCCCGGGACAGACCTGATACGATCCGTCCCGGACATGAGCAGGCCGAAGCGAATCCTAATCGTCGAAGATGAGGCCACCATTCGGGAAGTCGTGCGCCGCTATCTGGAACGAGAGGGTTTTCAGGTTAGCGAGGCGGGCGACGGGTACACCGCACTCGACCTGATCGCGGAGGCCGAGCCGGATCTGATCGTCATGGACCTGATGCTCCCCGGGATTGATGGGCTCACCCTTACTCGCCAGCTGCGCCAGCGTTCGAAGGTGCCGGTCATTATGCTGACTGCCCGGGGCGAAACCAGCGACCGGATCCGTGGGTTGGATTCGGGGGCGGATGACTACCTCCCCAAGCCGTTCAGCCCGCGCGAGTTGGTCTCCCGGGTCCAGGCTGTCTTGCGGCGGGGCGCTCCTGCCGCCGCGGCGGCGGTCCGTTTCGGATCGGTCGAGCTGAATCAGGGTTCGCGCACGGTCACCGTCGAAGCACAGAGCGTCAAGTTGACAGCCAAGGAGTTTGATCTGCTGTGGTTCATGGCCAACCATCCCGGCCAGGTCTTCAGCCGCGAACGGCTGCTTGACAACGTGTGGGGAGAGGATTTCGCTGGCGATCCGTCCACGGTCACGGTTCACATCCGCCACCTGCGCGAGAAAATCGAACTCGACCCCGCAAAACCGCGCTACCTGATCACCGTTTGGGGAGTCGGGTACCGCCTGGAGAGCGCGAATACCTAGCGGCAGGCTGACCTTCGTCGGCAGCATCTTACTCGCCCTCACGATCACGCTCGGGCTGACGGTGCTGATCATGCGCCCGCCGGGTCAGGATCTGCTTGAGCTGGGGTTGATTTTCGGGGGGACTGGAATGGGAGCCTCGCTGCTGGGTTTCGTCTCTCACCGACTCGGCTGGTGGCGGCGCGCCACCAGCCTGACCCAGTCGCTGACCGTCGGTCACCTGCTGGCCACGCTGGTTGGGTTGGCCATCGTGATGCTAGCGGCCCGGCTCATGTTCATCAACAAACACGATCTCACCCTGGCCGGCCTGCTGCTGCTGTTCGCCGGCGGCGTAGCCGTCTCCTTCGGGTATTTTCTATCGAACTCGATCACCGAGCGGCTGAAGGAGCTCGATCACGGCGCCAGGCGGCTGAGTGAAGGCGATTTCGCGGCTCGGGTAAACGTCGGCGGCCGGGACGAAGTCGCCCAACTGGGGCGGGCCTTCAATCGGATGGCAGAAAAGCTGGAGCAAGGCGAGCAGGAGGCCACCCGTCTGGAGGGAGCCCGGCGGGATTTCATCGCCGGCGCCTCGCACGATTTGCGGACTCCGCTGACCTCCTTGCGAGCCATGTTGGACGCCATCGCCGATGGCGTGGCCGAGCAGCCGGCCGAGTACATTCAGCGCAGTCTGCGGGTGGTCGCTCAGCTGTCGAGCCTGACCAACGATCTGGTCGAGCTGGCCCAATTGGACAGTGGTTCCGCTCGCTGGCAGCGAACGTCTGGTTCGATTGCGCAAATTGTGCAGGCCGCCATCGAGGATTCGGCGCTGCGGGCTGAAGAGCGGAAGATTCGGCTTGCCGGGGCCGCGCCTCCGAACTTGAAGCCGCTGTGGATGGCGGAAGACAAGATCGCCCGAGTCCTGCAGAACTTGCTGGATAACGCTATCCGGCACACCGGCGAAGGCGGGGAAGTGCAGGTCGAGGTGCGCGAGCGAGACGGGATAGTAGAAGTGAGTGTGCAGGACACCGGGGAGGGGATCCCCCCGGAGCACTTGCCGCATGTGTTCGAACGTTTCTATCGCGGCGACAAGAGCCGCAGTCGGGAAGGGATGGAGAAGGGCGGGGTCGGACTGGGTCTGGCGATCGCCAAGGAATTGGTCGAAGGACACGGCGGCCGGATCTGGGTCGAAAGTGAGCCGGCGCAGGGTACTCGGATCACCTTCTCGCTGCCCAGGGATGAGCCGGGAGCGGGGTGAGAATCTTGGTCATCGGGCTGCTAAGCTTGGCGCTGGCAGCCTGCGAAGCCGCCGAGGCAGAAGGTAGGGAGGTGTTGAGGGTGGAACCCCCGGTCGAGCTTTTATTACCCAGTTTGGGAACCGCCCCGGAGCTGCTGAACGACATTTGGCTGAACACCGATCGGCCGCTCCGGCTTTCCGATCTGCGCGGGAACGTTGTGCTGCTCGACATGTGGACCTTCGGCTGCATCAACTGTCAACGGGTCGTCCCTCACCTGCGGGATTGGCATGATCGTTACACAGACGCAGGGTTGGTCGTCATCGGTAACCATTACCCCGAGTTCAAGCACGAGCATGATCTGGACAACTTGCGTGAAGCTTTGACCCAGTTGGAAATTCACTATCCGGTGGCGCAGGACAACGACCGCGCGACTTGGTCCGCCTACCAGACCCGCTTCTGGCCGACCCTATTTCTGATCGACAAGCGGGGCCAAATCCGTTACACCCACATCGGTGAGGGCCGCTACACCGAGACCGAGTCGGCCATCCAGTCGCTGTTGGCCGAGAAGTACCCCTGAGGCAATCGGGCGTCGACCCATGGTCGCCGATCGAGTCCGGATGTCAAAATAGGGCCAACAACCTAAGCTGAACCCCCTCAGAGCCCGCGCGCGGCGCACAAAAAAACCGATGTGCTATACTGCGCGCGATGAGAGCCGGGGGAGAAGCTACGCGGGGGATCGTGGCTTGGCTGCGCCGCGCCGGTTTGGGTCCAGTTGCAGCCGAGGCGCTTGAGGCGTTCTCGCCACTCGCAACGATCGGCGCCCAGCTTGGATACCTGGCAGCACCATTCATCGATAGCATGGGGGACCTCGGTCGCCGGCTGGAGGACCCCGCCGAGCTGATCCGGCAATTGCGCGACGAAGTGCCCGACCCATGACCGTCAGCGGACTGCAGGGACTGGTCGTGCTGGCCGTCTTTGTAGCCTTGATGGTGGGGTTCCTGGCAGTCAATCAGCGCTGGCCGGCCCACTTTCGACGCATCCCAGCTTACGAGGCGCTCCGCCAAGCGATCGAACGGGCGGTTGAGGCCGGCGAGCGGGTGCACGTCTCGCTCGGCACGGGCTCGGTTATCGGCCCGGAAAGCGCGCCCGCGCTGGCCGGCCTGGCCGCCCTGACCCGGATCGCCCGTGCAACTTCGATGAGCGATCGACCGGTTGTGGTCACCACCGGCGACGGTGCGATGGCCATCCTGGCCCGGGACAGTCTGCGTTCCACTTATCAAGAGGTCGGGGCGTCCGAACTGTACGAGCCGACCTCAGGCCGGATGCTCGGCGCCACTCCACTTTCGTATGCGGCTGGACTGCCGGCAGTGCTGGCCAATGAGCGAGTCTCGGTCCACGTGCTCAGCGGCGCATTCGGGGTCGAGGCCGGCCTGGCCGCCGATTTCGGCGAACGGGCGGGGCTGTTCGTTATCGGGGGGTCCGACGACGTACAAGCCCAATCGCTCTTCTACGCAGTCTCCCAACACCCACTTATCGGCGAGGAAGTCTTCGCCAGCGGGGCGTACCTAGATGTGGGCCCGATGCATACGGCCAGCTTGCGCGCCCAGGACTTTGTTCGTTTTGGATTGATCGTTCTGATTTTGCTCGGAGTCATCGTTCGGACCCTCGAGGGCCCGCTGTGAGGTTGCTCCGCCTCTCCTCGATCTGGGCCGTCCTCGCGTTAGGCGTCGGGCTGTTGGTGCTGCTCGGCTATTTCGTCGATGTGGAGTTCATCCGGGATTGGCGCCTGACCCTCCTTGGCTGGGCCGTGCTCTTGGCGGCAGCCGCGTTGGTGGTCGGGCTGATCAACTTGCTTGCCGTCCACTGGCGCAAGGTCAGCCTTACCGAGGAGGGCTGGATCTACAGCGGGGTGCTGATCCTCTCCTTCACCGTGACCTTGGTGCTGGCCCTGGTCTTCCGCCCTGATGGCCAGGCGGCTCTCTTCATCTTCAACACGATTCAACTGCCGCTGGAGTCGAGTTTGATGGCCGTGCTGGCGGTCAGCCTGCTGGTCGCGGGATTCCGCCTGATAAATCGGCGGCGCGACCTGCTCAGCTTGCTGTTCGTTGGAACGGCCTTGTTGGTGTTGCTGGGTACCGGGCCGGCTCCAGGTGGGTCGGAAGGACCGGTCGTGATCGCCTTGCGCGATTTTCGGGCCTGGCTTTCCCAGGTCTGGGCCGCCGGGGGCGCGCGAGGGATTCTGCTGGGAGTCGCCCTCGGTGCCACCGCCACCGGGCTGCGAGTGCTGCTCGCGGCGGATCGACCGTACGGGTCCTAGCCCATGCTCGCAATTCGCTGTCTCTCCTGCGGCACCCTCAATTCCGGTCTGGCCGCGGCATGCCGGAGTTGCGGCGAGCGGCTTAAGCCGATTCTGATGGGCGGCCTCGCCGACGACAAGGACGAGACGGATGATAACGGCGATTGGCTGGAGCGAATGCGGCGGGAGGCCGAGTTGCTGAGCGGGGAGGACGAGTCGCTGGAGTCCGAATCCGCGGAAGAACGAGAATCGCCGGCCGCGCCGACCGGGTCGGACAGACTTGCCGAGGCGGAGATTCCGGACTGGCTGGACCGGATGCGGGAAACCCAGACCGGTGAGCTTAGAGCGAAGGCCGCTGCCCAGGCGGCCGAGGGTGGAGCTCCGCCGAGTGACCCCTCTGCGATCGACGAGTCCGCCTTGCGAGCGCGATTGGGGCCCAGCCTGCCTACCGGGAAGGGGACCGGAGAACCAGCCGCACCGGCCGCCGCGCCAGAGGAGCTTCCCACCTGGTTGCAAGACGTCAGCCCAGAGCCGGAAGTGGAATGGGAGGGATCGCAGCGGGTGCCGGCCCTCATCGGAGAGGCCCCCGACCCACCACAGTCTGCTCTCATCGGACAAGCCCCGAAACCAGCGCAGCCCAGTCGACCGGCTGAAGACCTGCCGGAGTGGTTGGGAGAGATCGACACGCTTAAGGAATCGCTCGAGCAGGAGATGACCGGACCAGCCGCCGTAACTGGGTCGGACCTGGCACAGGCGACCCTGCCGTCCTGGCTAGAGGCGATGCGGCCGGTCGAGACATTCCGCTCGGTGGTTCAGATCGAAGCGGAAGAAGATCAGTCCGTTGAAACGGTCGGGCCACTGGAGGGCCTGCGAGGAGTGCTGCTGGCAGAGCCGGTTGTGGCCATGCCGCGGACGTCGACCGTCGGCTCCATGCAGCTCGATGTCACCGAGCGCCAGTATGCCCAGGCCGAGCTGATCCACAAGATGGTGGAAGAGGAACAGCGGGAGCAGTCGGTCAGCCCGCGCAAGGGAACTCGGTTGGCGCTCTTTCGGTGGGGGATTGCGACCCTGGTCCTGCTGGCGGTCGCCCTGCCCGTTTTCGGTGGTTCTCCGATATTTGCCCTGCCCAGGCTGGCTCCCCAAGAGCTGGGCGCCCTGGTTGAAATCGTTGAGCGATTGCCGGTCGATCGACCGGCGCTTTTTGTGTTCGATTACGAGCCTGGCAATTCCGGTGAGCTGGATGCGGTCGCAGGGGCCTTCTTCGATCAGGTCATGGCCCGTGGAGTACCGCTGGTGACCCTGACTACCCGCCCGGCGGGTTCGGCTCTGGCCAAACGTGTCCTCGATGATCGATCCGCTCGATTCGGCTATGTCCCGGGCCAAAGCCTGCTCCACCTGGGTTACCTTTCCGGCGGTCCTACCGCGGTGCAGCTCTTTACCATTAGCCCCCGCGCCCCGATTCTGAAGGGATTTGACCTTCCTGAAGGGATTCCAGAGGACCTGTGGAACGCGCCGCTGCTTCAGAGTATTCAAAGCCTGGCCGATTTCAGCGTCGTTGCGGTGATTACCTCCGGAACCGAATCGGCCCGAATATGGGCGGAACAGGCCGGAAGCAAGATGGGTGAAACCCCGCTGGTCATGGTGCTGAGCGCGGGCGCCGAGCCGTTGGTCCGACCCTACTTCGATCTCCAGGAGCAGCGGCCTGGCGAGCGCCTGGTGGATGGGATCCTGAGCGGCCTGCCGGCGGCCGCTTCCTATGAGCTGCGCAATGACCGACCCGGGTTGGCCCTGGCCCGTTGGAATCCCTTTGGCAGCGGGATGCTGGCGGCCGAGTTCATCTTGCTGGCCGGGGCAGCCTATGGGATCGCCAATTGGTGGCTCGGACGGAAGACAGGTTTAAGCCCATGAGCATCGCCGACCTCATCTCGAGTGTGCTGGCCTCGATTCTTACCGTGATGGTCTTGAGCTATCTGGTGGGCGACAACCCGTTGTTCCGGGTCGCGATGCACTTGTTGGTCGGCACGGCGGCCGGCTATGCTGGGGCCATCGCTATCAACAATGTGCTGAGGCCGGGTCTGGTCGATCCAATCTTGGCGGGAGGCCTCGAGGGTCTGCTGAGCCCTTCCGTGCTGGTCACCCTCATCCCGCCCTGGATTCTGGTTATCACTCTGATGTTGAAAGGTTCACCCGCCACCTCCCGATTTGGCACGCCTGCCATGGCGCTGCTGGTGGGAGTGGGGGCAGCAGTGGTGGTCGGGGGAGCCATCACTGGGACTCTGCTGCCCCAGACCCTGACCTCCATGCGCTCGCTCAATCCGGCTGGGGTCGCCTCAGGCGAGTCATTCGAGCGCCTGCTCGAGCTGGTCATCGTGCTGGTAGGTACCTTGAGCACTTTGTTTTACTTCCGCTTCTCGAGCCGAGCGAGCGGGCAGGAAACCCCTTTGGTCGTTCTGGCCGGGCTGCGCATTCCGGGACCGCTGAGCCTGCTGCGCTCGGTGGGCGGTGCCTTTATCGCGATCACCTTCGGCGTGATGTACGCCGGCGCAGTGGCGGCTAGCCTGATCGTCTTGGCAGAACGGGTCCAATTCCTGAGCGACACTCTCTCGAATCTGCTCGGCGTCAGCGGATGACCCCATGAGCACCATCCTGGAAACCGACACGCTCTTGGCGGTGGATGTGGGCTCGGTCAATACCCGGGCTACCCTGTTCGACGTCGTCGACGGTCGCTACCGGATGGTGGCGACCGGCCGAGCATCTTCCACGACCGGGTCTCCGCTGTTTGACGTCCGCGAGGGGATGCACATGGCGGTGGATGAGCTGAGCGCCGTGACCGGCCGACCGCTGCTCGATGAGGCCGACAGCCTCATTATCCCCATGACGACGGAGGGAGCAGGGATCGATGCTTTTGTGGCAACCGCCTCGGCCGGACCCCGCCCTCGCACCGTACTGGTCGGCCTCATGCCCGGAGTGTCGATGGAGAGCGCCCGCCGCTTGGCCGGTTCCACCTACCTCAACGTTGTGGAAGAGATCGGGCTGTTGGACCGCCGCCGGGAAGAGGAACAGATTGATATTCTTGTGGCTGCCCAGCCCGATCTGGTCCTGATGGTCGGAGGAACCGACGGGGGCGCGAGTGCCTCCGTGTTGAGGTTGATTGAAACGGTCGGCCTGGCGGTCGGCTTGCTCGCCACCGCCCAGCGGCCGAGCTTGTTGTTTGCAGGCAATCGCGCCCTCGGGGCGGCGGTCTCGGAGTATTTCCAAGATCGGGCACCGGTCACGATTGTCCCCAATATCCGCCCCAGCCTCGATATGGAGGAGCTCGAACCGGCCCGGCTCAAGCTATCGGAGATCATCAGCCAACTGCGGGCAGAAAAGATCAGCGGCTTCGAGAACTTGGCGGCGTGGTCGGGTGGTTCGATGATGCTGACCTCCGACGCGTTTGGCCGGGTGGTGCGTTATTTGAGTCAGGTTTACGACCCGGACAAAGGCGTGCTCGGGATTGACGTCGGCGCCAGTCATGTGACGGTGGCGGCCGCCTTCGATGGGAATCTGAGCTTGAGGGTGAATTCAGATCTGGGACTCGGAACGTCGATGCCGGGCCTGATGCGGTACGCCTCGATCGAAGATATTGCCCGCTGGTTGCCACAGGATGAGTCCCCGGGAAGAGTGCGTGACTACCTGTACAACAAGGCCCTCTATCCGGGCAGCATCCCGACCGAACTTGGGGACCTGTACATCGAGTATGCCCTGGTCCGTGAGTTGATCCGGGCAGGGATTGCCCTCTCCCGGGGGGATTGGCAGAAGGGAGCCGACACCCCCTTGCTGCCTGCGCTTGAGCCGATCATCGCCAGCGGAGGGGCCATCGCCCGCGCCCCGCGGCCCGGCTACGCGGCCCTGACTTTATTGGACGCGATCCAACCTAAAGGGATCACCACCCTGGTGGTGGATCCTCACAACTTGATTCCTGCGGTCGGTGCCGCTGCCGGACTGCTGCCCATGATCACCGTCCAGGTGCTCGAATCCGGAAGTTTTGTCAGCTTGGGCACTGCAGTGTCGCCGGTCGGCCACGCCCGCCAGGGGCGACCGGTGATGAAGGTCCGGGTGGAACCCGAAGGGGGAGGCGAGATGTCGGAGGGGGTAGTTCGATTTGGTCAGGTCGTGCTGCTGCCGCTCCGGGTGGGCGAGCACGCCCG
Source organism: uncultured Anaerolineaceae bacterium (assembly GCA_964590515.1). Lineage (GTDB taxonomy): Bacteria > Chloroflexota > Anaerolineae > Anaerolineales > E44-bin32 > JADFRG01. The sequence goes on from CAZPZD010000048.1 coordinate 8,811, forward strand.
GCTGACCCTCCGGCCGGAGAGCGGATTCGACGTTGGATTTGGCGGCCAGGGAAAAGCCGGGGCGCTGCGGGTCGCCGGAGGCGCGCTGGGCGTGATCATCGACGCTCGCGGCCGGCCGCTGGAGCTTTCGAATAATCCAGCCGAGCGCCAGGAGCGTAACCTTCAGTGGTTGAAGGATGTCGGGGCACTGAAGTGAACCCACGGAGTCCCTGAGTGATGGCTGGCAATCAGCTCCCTGCGATTCGGCATGTGTTGCCCCTGACCACGGTCCAGCTGGAGCGCAAGCTTCCCGGGCCAGGGGCCGTGACGGTCAGAGTGCGGGAAAAGGTCCAACCGGCGGACATCGTCGCAGAGGTGCAGCCGCCGGCCAAGCACTACTTTCTTGATTTGGCGGCCGGGCTGGGGGTCCCCGAGGCGGAGGTCAGCCGCTACTTGCGGGTGGAGCCCGGCGCCCCGATCGAAATGGGCCAGGTGATCGCAGGGCCGGTCGGCTTTGCGCGGCGGACGATGCGGGCCCCGGCCAATGGGAAAGTATTGACCCTTTCGCGCGGCCGGGCCCTCTTTGAAGCCTTGGAGGAGCCGTACCAACTTCATGCCGGGGTACCCGGCATCGTCGTGGCCTCGGATGGGATCAACTCGCTGACGATCGAGGCGACCGGAGCGCTGGTTGAAGGCACCTGGGGGAATGGAAGACGAGGCTGGGGGGTCATGCGGGTGATCGGCCAGGGGCCCTCAGACCGGCTGCACACGACCCAGCTGGACGTCAACCTAAGGGGAGCGGTGCTTCTGGCCGGTGTGTGCGATAATGCGGCGCCCCTGCACCAGGCCACCGAGCTGGCGGTCCGGGGGTTGATCCTCGGGAGCATTTCGGCGGAGCTGATCCCGATCGCTCTGCGCATGGTGTACCCGATCCTGCTTACGGAGGGATTCGGAACCGCGCCGATGAACCGGTTGGCCTACGACTTGCTGAACTCGAACGCTGGCCGGGAGGCCAGCCTGGAGGCGACCCTGCGGGAGCCCTACAGTCGCCAACTGCCGGAGGTGATCATCCCGCTGCCCGCTTCTACCCGGATTAGCAGTCCAGAGCGGGCGATCCAGCTTGCACCCGGCGTTCGGGTGCGCTGTGTGCGGGCACCGCACACCGGCACAGTGGGGACCATCCGGCACTTGAATCCTAAGGCTGAGAGCTTTCCGAGCGGGATTCTGGCCCGCAGCGCTTTGGTCGATGTAGAAGGCACTGGCCCGGTTTCGATTCCGCTGTCAAACTTGGAGGTCCTTGGTTAATGGCTCGAATCTTGCATTACTCATCCTGTATCGAGCGCCTGCGCGCGGTACGGCCCGTTGCGTAAGGGGAGGAATGTATGGCAGATGATTTTGAGGTTACGAGCGAGCCGCTAGAGCGGGGGGAGAATCGAACCTTTGTCATAGTGGCCGCAGCGCTGGGGGCCCTGATCATCCTGAGCCTGATCTGCCTGGGTGTTTATGCCTTGGTCCTGCAGCCGCGCCAACGGCAGGCGGCGCTTGAACGGCCGACCGAAATCATGCTCACCAACACCGCAGTTGCAGTGGGCCTGACCGAGGCGGCGGCAGAGCAGATTGCCACCTTCACTCCGCTCCCGTCCAATACGCCACAGCCCAGCGCCACTCCGCGCGCGACGAACACACCCATTCCCTCACCCACTCCGGTAATCGTGCTTCCGACCGATACCCCGACTTCCACGCCCACTCCGTTTACCACTCTGGCGACCGTGGCCCCGCTGACGGCGACCGCGGCTGCTCAGCAGACGGCGACCGCGCTGGCCCTCGGGGGAGGGGCGGCGACCCCGACTCGCACGCCGACCGCGTTGCCCACGACTGGCTTTGGGGACGAAGTCGGCCTGCCCGGGCTGGCGGGGCTGGCGGCGGTGTTCCTGGCAGTGATTATCTTGAGTCGAAGGCTGCGCACTCGGACGGCAGGCTGAGCTTCGTCCGAGGCGTTGAAGAAGCGACAGGGCGATGAGCCCTGTCGCTTTTAGTTTCGGCTCAAGCGCCTAAGCCCAGCCTGGCCAGAGCTTCGAACAAGTCCGAGACTCCCCTTCCATCAAGGGCGCTTGTCTCAACATAGTTCGCGCCAATGCTTTGGGCGAACGCTTCCGCGGCCGCCCGCGGCTGAACTCGCTCGAGATCGGTCTTATTCCCGACCACCACGAAAGGCTGTTTTTGAATCGCATCCATGATTTCGGTGTGCCAGCGCGGCAGGCTGTTGAAGGACTCCGGATCGGTTACGTCATACACCAGGGCCGACGCCCGGCTGCCTCGGTAAAACCCGGTCCGAATCACCTGGAAGCGGTCCTGGCCGGCCATGTCCCAGATCGACAGCTTGACGGTCCGCTCAGGGAGCGCGACCATCTGAGTCTGGAAGTCGACCCCGATCGTCGCCACCCGGGTTAATTCGAACTTCCCTTCACAGAATCTGCGAATCAGCGAGGTTTTGCCGACTGCGCCGTTGCCGGCGACGACGACTTTCAAGACCGGAACGCTGCTCATGTGACTGGGCTAGGTCTGGCGGCCGAGGAAAAATGGGATAACAAGCTCGTCCGGGTCTACCGGTTGGCTGCTGAGCAGGGTCCGATTGGCGCGCTCGAAAAGGCCGTGTTGCTCCTTGATCAATTCGAGCTCTTGGGGGGCGGGATCGGTCGAGAAAAGCGCCATCAGGGTGGTGAACTCCCCGGGAACGTAGCTCAGCCAGCGGCCTCCCTCGATCGCGGTCTTGTTCATCTCCGCACCGAAGATTTCCTTGGTGGCAGAACGATAGGAGGAGAGCATCGGCACCGCCAACTCCGCCTCGATTTCAAACTCGCCGTTGGTTTTGAGCGGCATCCCCGAATCGTTTTCGTACACCGAGTATCCCAAGACCTTGGCCACGTTCTGCTGGCGGATGACGACACTCTTGCCTTCGGAGGTGGCCGATTTCCATTCTTCGGAGCCCGGCGACATCTCAAGGTACCGCTTAATGGTCTGCTGCTCCCGCCGGTAGTGTTCGTACAGTTCCTGGAACTGAAGGCGATTGACGGCCCCGTTGGCGAATTCCTCGGCCAGATTGTTGATCTTGGTCTGCACTCGTTCCAAGTAGGCCTGGGGATTTTCGAGTGGTGAAGGCTCCTTGGCTGGAGCCGGAGCCGCGGGAGGGGTTGGCGCAGCCGGAGCGGATTGCGCCGGCGCAGGTGCAGCTGGAGGGCCTGAAAAGAACTCGCGCAGACGTTTTAGCACAAGGATCGACTGTCGGCCGGAATTATAGCATGCAGCCTTTGGTGAGTTGAAATGGGAAGAGAGGCTAGCTGGCCTGAGCGACCTGTCGGCCGTGTGAGATCAACAGTTCCAGGGCCTGAGGTTCCCTGGCCTCCGCATATACCCGGAGCACGGGCTCGGTTCCGGAAGGGCGAATCAGCAACCACGAATCGTCGTCCATGACGTACTTGATCCCATCTTGATCACTGATGTGATGGACTCGCAAGGATCCGATCGAGCTCGGCGCTCCATCCCGCAGACGGTCGGCGATCAGCTGCTTGGAAACCGGACTGGCGAGCCGCAGGTCGAGCCGACTGTAATGCGAGGGGCCGACCTCGGCCAGCAATTGTTCCACCAGTTCCTCAAGCGCCACCCCCCAGGCCGCCACCATCTCCAACAAGAGCAGTCCCATCAGAATCCCGTCCCCCTCCGGAATGTGGCCGTGGATCGACATCCCGCCGGACTCCTCTCCGCCGATCAGCACCTCATCCTGGAGCATGCGGTCGGCGATGTGGTCGAACCCGACCGGGGTCTCAATCACCGGCAGGGAGTATTTTTCGGCCAGGCGATTGATCATCTGGGTGGTTGAAACCGTTTTGACCACCGTCCCTCGCCAGCCGCGCTGTTCGACCAGGTATTTCAGAGCCAGGGCCATGATCCGGTGGGGATCCACGAACTGTCCGCGCCCGTCCACGGCCCCTATCCGGTCCGCGTCACCGTCGGTCGCCAGCCCCAGCTGGCCGTGACCGGCGGCGATGGCGCCAACCAACGCGCCCAGATAGCGGGCGATCGGTTCCGGATGAATCCCGCCAAAACCTGGATTCATTTCGCCCCGCACTTCAAGGACCTCGCAGCCGGTACCCTGCAAGATGCCCTTGAGCTGACCCCGACCCGATCCGTACATGGCGTCGACGACGAGGTGCTGTGGGTGGTCGGCGATCACATTCAAGTCGATCAGCGTGCGCAGGTGGTCGTGATAAGCCGGAGTGGGATTGAAGCGCTCAATCTGCCCGCTCCGCTTGGCCTGCTCGTAATCCATCAGATTGGGCCCTCGGGCGCGAGCTTCGTTGTCTTGAAAGCACAGCTCGACCTGCTTGCACTGCTCGCGGGCCGCCGACCCGCCATAGCCGGCCTTGAGCTTCACCCCGTTGTAGCGCGGGGCATTGTGAGAGGCGGTGATCATAATCCCCGCAATCGCCCCGAGCTGGCGAACGGCGAACGAGGCGGTGGGAGTAGGTACATCGGCGCTCGTGAGTGAAACCGTGAATCCGTTGCCGGCCAGCACTCGGGCCGCTTCCACCGCGAAGCGGTCCGATAAGAAACGGGTGTCGAAGCCGACGACCATCCGCCGCGGATCGCCAGAGGGTTGGCCGCGCGGGACCCAATCTTCAGAGGCCACCGCATCCGCGATCGCCTGGCTCACCATCCGGAGGTTGTGGAAGGTGAACGTGTCGCCGATGACGCCCCGCCAGCCGTCAGTGCCGAAGTGAATGGTCATGCCCAAGCTCCAACGGGTCATTATACTGAGGTCAAAGGGACCCCTATGCTAGAATGACTTGGCCATGCCCCAGCCGCTGCTTGAAGGCATCCCCGCCAAACCCGGCTGTTACCTGATGAAAGACGAGGCCGGCCGGGTGATCTACGTCGGCAAGGCGGTGAACCTGCGCAGCCGGGTCCGCTCCTATTTCCACGAGTCCGGCTCGCCTGATCGCAAGACCGCCGAACTGGTGGCTCGGGTCGCCGACGTGGAGTGGATTGTGGTGGCCTCGGAGCTCGAGGCCTTGATCCTCGAGATGAACTTGATCAAGCGCCATCGGCCGAAGTATAACGTTCGCCTGAAAGACGACAAACGCTACCCCTATGTGCGGGTGCATTGGGGGGATCCGTTCCCCAAAGTCACCATGACCCGCCAGGTCATCGGAGATGGAAGCCGATATTACGGTCCCTATACGAGCGTGTGGGCCGTGCACCAGACCCTGGACGTGCTGCG
>CAZPZD010000048.1:14167-17103 GCA_964590515.1 uncultured Anaerolineaceae bacterium
AGCTGCCCGTGCCGCCGGTTCGGATCGAGGGGTACGACATCTCCAATTTGCAGGGAACCGCCGCGGCGGGTTCGATGGTGGTGTTCGAAAATGGCGCTCCGAGCAAAGCCCTCTACCGAAAATACACGATCAAGTCGGTGAGCGGACAAGACGACTTCGCCAGCATGGAGGAACTCATGCATCGGCGGTTCCGGCGCTGGAAGGCCGCTGAGGAGGACTCGCACCGGCCGGGGGTCAAACTCGATCGGGCCTTTGGGTTGCTTCCCGACCTGGTGCTGGTCGACGGCGGAAAAGGGCAACTCGCTCGAGCAGTGGCGGTGTTGAACGGCTTTGGCCTGGCAGACCAGGTCCGGATCATTGGGCTGGCCAAACGACATGAGGAGCTCTACCTGCCGGGCCGGACCGATCCGCTGATCCTGGACCGGCGCTCGCAGGCGCTGTTCTTAGTCCAGCGAATTCGGGATGAGGCTCACCGCTTCGCCCTCGGTCACCACCGGACTCAGCGCAAACAGAGCGGGCTGGCCTCTCAACTGGACGCCGTCCAGGGGATCGGGCCGGCTCGCCGGAAAGCCCTGTTGAAGGCGTTCGGAGACCTGGACGGTATCCGGCAAGCGGACATCGGTGAGCTGACCTCGATACCCGGGATCAGCCGACAGCTCGCCGAACGCGTGAAAGCCGAGATCGCCTAAGAATATCCGCCGCGGCCGGATGGGCTGCGCGAATCCAGAACCGCGAAGGATGGCTGGAATGCGATTGGCCTGGATCGTGGACGACGATGACGAGATGGCCCATGCCGTCAGGCTGATGCTCGAATTGCTGGATTTCGAGGTTTCGACCTATCGGCATGCCCGGGCCGCGGTCGAAAAACTGATGCAGGGACAGCGGCCGGACGTCATGATCCTGGACATCAACATGCCGGAAGTGACCGGGATGGACATGCTGGAGTTCCTGCGTCGCAGAGCAGAGCTCAAAGACCTGCCGGTGATCATGCTGTCCACCGAAGCGACCGACATCCGGGTTGATGAAGCCATGGGGCTGGGGGCCAATGCCTTTGCCTTCAAGCCAGTGACCATCGAGGAGCTGGAAGCGGCGCTCGAGCGGGTGCTTCCAGCGGCAGCGGGTTGAGAGCAATCTTGATGAGATCGACCAACGGGGAGGGAATCGATGCCGATAAGAAAAGCTGAGGCTGTATGGCATGGTAGTTTCAAGGAAGGCCACGGGCACATGATGTTCGGGGAGGGGGCCTTCGAAGTGGATTACAGTGCGGGCACGCGCTTCGAAGAGGATCCGGGAGGCAATCCCGAACAACTCTTAGGGGCAGCCCACGCCGGCTGCTTCTCCATGGCGCTGGCCTCAGGCCTGAGCAAGGCCGGATTCCCACCGGAGGCGGTCCACACGACCGCCGCAGTGCACCTCGAGAAGACGGAGGCGGGCTGGAGCGTGACCCGCATCCATCTCACCACAGAGGTCGAAGCTCCCGGGATTGAGGAATCCGCATTATTGGAGCTGGCAGATGCGGCCAAAAAGAACTGCCCCATTTCTCGCGCCTTGGGCGCTGTGGAGATCAGTTTGGAGGCCCGGCTGGCTAGGCAACCATCGGTTTCCTAGCGATCATCTACTCGCGTCTCGACAAATCTCTTTAACTGTTGAATTGTTGGATTAATCCAATCCGCTTCGCGCCCGGATCGATAGGACAGCCAGACCCGCTTCTGATCGGGCCAGTAGGTGGCCTCCAGCGTTCCACGGTCTTTGCCCCGTTTGAAATGCCAATGAATGCTTCCGGGATACTTGGCAAGCGTCGTGACTTGTGCGGTGACCAGGCCTGAAGCCTGAGCAGCCTCCTGGATGGCCTGTCTAGGGTCCACCCGCGACGTACCATCGATCCGAAGCTCAGTGAGGTGCATCGAGTAAGCCCGACATCCTCATGTCTCGTTGGCAGCTGTGAATACTAGAGACGGCGTCCAGCTGGAAGGGAACTGAAGGACGACCCCGAATTCCTCACTTGCGTAGATCACCCAGCCGGAACGCCCCAACCCAGACTCTAGGTCCTGGCCAAGCTAAGTTGGCCGTTCGTCGCCACGAGGGAGTAGGCGCTTCCGTCTTCTGAATCGTACAAAATTATCGCTTTGGGGTCGTCGGTTGATCCCACCACAATGTTGCCCAAAGCGTCCACCGCAAGGTTCGTGGTCCGGAATCTCCCGATGACTTGAAAAACGTCAGTGGTCTGCTCGCTGCTGGCCTCGACTAGAGTCTGTACTTCGTCCACGGTGCCTCGTAAGTAGACTCTGGCTTTGGCTGGGGGATTCGCGGGCGGATGGGGGTCGAGCCTCCCCAGAGTCAGCCTGCCATCCTCATCCCAGAGGGCGGCGGTGAATCGCCAATCTCTCAGGATGGCGAGGCCCTGGTAGCCCTCATTCGCTTCAATATAGCCCATGTGCCAGGGGGCTGGTATGGACTTCGTTTCCGAAGTCAAAATCCTTGTAGAACCTGATCCCGACATGGCCATTCGTGGCTACCAAGTTGAGCAGGACGCCTTCCGGGTTGGTGAGCGTCAGTTCGCTCTTATGGAAGACGATGCGTTCATTCAGCTCGCCTTCAAGCTCGCCGAGGGGCTCACCCCCACCTGCATTGCGGAGCCCGCCAGCCAGTCGAGCGACCTCAGCCTCAAGCGCAGCAATCCTAGAGTCGGATGGAACAGGAGTTGGGTCCTCGACCTCAGGAAGCGCTGCACCCTTAGGCAACGCGCCCGAGATCCAACCAGCGAGCGCGGCGACGATGCCGCCGGCTACCGTGTAGAAGAAACCTCTCCTCCCTTGAGAGCTGTGGTCCGAAATCTGAGTCAACTTCACGTTCTCGGGCATGGACTGGAGTCCTCCTTCTGGCGTTCTTCTTCTGAGCGAGATGCATTCATGCTTGTTGAGGGGCGGACGCCCCTC
>CAZPZD010000049.1:0-16134 GCA_964590515.1 uncultured Anaerolineaceae bacterium
GTGGGGGCCGGAGTGATCACCAACATCCTGGAATAGGATACCCAGCATGGCTAAGCAGAAGATCCGCATCCGGCTGACGGCTTACGATCATCGAGTCTTGGATCAGTCCGCTCAGCGGATCGTGGAGACCGCCGAGCGAACCGGGGCTAAAGTAGTCGGCCCAGTTCCGCTGCCAACTCGAATCGAACGATTTACGGTCAGGCGGTCGGCTTTCATTGATAAGGACTCGCACGAGCACTTCGAGATCCGCACCCACAAGCGGCTGATCGATGTGTTGGAGCCGGACAGCAAGACGATCGACACCCTGATGCGGCTGAATCTGCCGGCGGGGGTCGACATCGAGATCAAGCTCTAGCGATGAAGGGACTTATTGGTCGGAAACTGGGAATGACCCAGATTTTTGATGAGACCGGCGCGGCCATTCCGGTGACGCTGATTGAGGCCGGGCCATGTGTCGTGACTCAGATCCGCCGGCCTGCCACCGAAGGCTACGGGGCGGTGCAACTTGGCTTCGGGGCGGCCAAACCGAAAAGGCTGACCGGCGGCCAGTTGGGTCACTTGAAACGCGGCGGTTCCCCGCCTCTGCGCTACCTGCGCGAATTCCGGGTAAAGAACGTCGAGGACTTCCATGAAGGGGCTGAGCTCACGGTGGGAGTGTTCGAGGTCGGGGACCGAGTGGACATTATCGGGATCAGCAAAGGGCGTGGGTTCGCCGGAGTCATCAAGCGCCACCATTTCAGCCGGCAACCCAAAACCCACGGGGCCTCCGATCGCGAACGGGCCCCCGGGTCGAGCAGCTCGACTACAACGCCGGGACGGGTTTTCAAAGGCAAGCGCGGGCCGGGCCACATGGGCTCGGTGCGGGTCAGCTCGCAGAACTTGCGGGTGGATCTGGTTGATCCGGAGCGTAATCTGTTGGGGGTGCGCGGCAGTGTGCCCGGTGCGACGGGTGATGTAGTGGTGATCAGTGAGCGCCGCAAGCAGTAGGCGACCCTCGGTTTGCGGAATGGCCTGGACGCCTGAGCCGGAAGATCTTAAATGAAGATAGACGTGCTGAACATGCAGGGCGAGAAAGTGGACACTGCCGAATTGCCGGAGGCGGTGTTCAAGGTACAGGTTAAGCCGGATCTGATGCATCAAGCGCTGGTAAGGCAGCAAGCCAACGCCCGCTTGGGAACCCACAAGACCAAGACCCGGGCGGAAGTCGCGGGAGGTGGGATCAAGCCCTGGAGGCAGAAAGGCACCGGCCGAGCACGCCATGGCTCGATTCGCTCTCCAATCTGGGTCGGCGGAGGCAAAGCCCACACGCCTCGGCCGCGTGATTATGAGCAGCGGATGCCGCGCAAGATGCGGCGGGCCGCGCTGCGGTCGGCCCTCTCGCTGAAGGCCGGTAACAAGCAGATCACGGTCTTGGACGAGCTCAAGCTGAGCGGGCCGAAGACGAAGGAAATTGCGGAGCTGCTGCGAAATTTGAGCGGCGGTCAGAGTGCACTGATCCTGCTCCCCGAGAAACTCGAGAGCATCGAGAAGTCGGTGCGCAACCTGGTCGAATTCAAGACCGTGCGAGCCCAGTACGTCAATATACGTGACCTGCTCCAGTTTGAGCGGTTGATCTTGCCGCTTCAGGCGGTCGGGATGCTTCAGACCATCCTGGATCCGGGAGTCAAGTCCGAATGACTGGATTGTATGAAGTGCTGCACCGGCCGATCGTCACCGAGAAGTCCAATTTCCTGAGTTCTAAGCTCGGTCAATATGTTTTTGAAGTGGCGGTCGAGGCCAACAAGGCGGAAATCAAGGAAGCCGTCGAAACGCTCTTTGACGTGAGCGTGGTCAAGGTCAATGTCATCAACAGCCCGGCCAAGCGCTCTCGCCGCCTCAGAAATCGGCGGCTGCTGGTCCGGCGGTCCGGTTATAAGAAGGCCGTCGTGACCCTGGCCTCCGGGCAGCGGATCGACTTGTTTGAGGGAGTGGCTTGATGGCAGTTCGCAAATATAAACCGACCTCGCCTGGCCGTCGGGGTATGACTGGGGACCTCTTTGAAGAGGTTACCAAGAGCACCCCGGAACGGGCGTTGATCCAGCGGCGCAAAGCCCGCGGCGGGCGCAACCGGCAAGGGCGGCTGACCGTTCGCCACCGGGGTGGCGGACACCAGCGCTTCCTGCGCAAGGTGGACTTCCAGCGTGGGAAGCGCGGAGTACCGGCTCGGGTCGCGGCGATTGAGTACGACCCCAATCGATCGGCCCGCCTGGCGCTGCTGCATTATTCCGATGGTGAGAAGCGCTACATCCTCGCCCCCTTCGGACTGGGCGTCGGCGATACGGTCATGGCGGGGCCGACCGCCGACATTCGGCCTGGAAACAGCCTGCCTTTGGCGAGCATCCCGCTCGGTACCCTGATCCACAATATCGAATTGCAGGAGGGTCGAGGGGGGCAGATGGCACGCTCGGCCGGAGCGGCCGCTCAGCTGCTCGGCAAGGAAGGCGAGTTTGCGGCGATTCGGTTGCCGTCCGGCGAAGTCCGCCGGATCAGGCAGGACTGCTACGCCACGATTGGTGAAGTCGGGAACCCGGATCACTCCAACATCAAACTGGGCAAGGCGGGCCGCAAGCGGCATTTGGGGATCCGGCCGACCGTCCGCGGCACCGCGATGAGCCCCCGCGACCACCCCCATGGGGGTGGCGAGGGCCGCTCCCCGATCGGGATGCCGTCACCTAAGAGTCCTTGGGGGAAACCGACCCTGGGCAAGAAGACTCGTCGCAACAAGCGCAGCGACCGGGATATTATTCGCCGGAGGGCCAAGAAGGGCCGCTAGGCCGAGGAATCCAAATGTCCAGATCATTGAAGAAGGGACCTTTCATCCAGCCGAAGTTGCTCAAGCGGGTGGAAGAAATGAACCAGCGGGGCGAGAAGAAGGTCATCCGGACCTGGAGCCGGGCGAGCACCATCTTTCCCCAGATGGTCGGCCACACGATCGCGGTGCACGACGGGCGGAGGCACATTCCGATCTACATCACTGAAAACATGGTCGGTCATAAGTTGGGTGAGTTTGCCCCGACCCGCACATTCCGGATCCACTCGGGCCGGGAAAAGACGACCACGACCGAAGAGGTTGTCGCATGACGGATGGGCTAGATGTACGGGCGACTCACCGATACCTGAGGATGTCGCCCACGAAAGTGCGACTGGTGCTCGATCAGATCCGCGGACAGAGTGCGGTCGAGGCGGTCCAGTTGCTCAAGTTCACCAACAAGGCGGCCGCCGACCCGCTCTCGAAACTGTTGCGATCGGCCATCGCAAACGCGGAACAAAATTTCGGCTTGAACCGCGACAATCTGTACGTGCACGAGGCCTTTGCCAACGAAGGGCCCATTCGCCGCTGGCGTCGATTTGGGGCCAGGGTGCACTTCAAGCCGATTCGCAAGCGGCAGGCGCACGTCACCCTAGTGTTGCGCGACCGCGGCGGACCGACCACATAGCAGCAGGACCGAGGTGACGAAGTGTATCGGGACGGATTGAGGAGCAAGCATGGGGCGTAAAGTCCATCCAATCGGTTTCAGGCTGGGGGTAAACCGGAGTTGGGATTCACGTTGGATCGCAAAACGGCCGGCCTATGTCGCTCAGCTCAACGAAGACCGGCTGATTCGAGAAGTGGTCCATAAGACCACTCCGCGGGCCGGCATCTCCCAGGTCGAGATCGAGCGGTTCGCGAACGCGGTCCACGTCACGGTTCACACTTCCAAGCCGGGGATCGTCATTGGCCGCAAAGGGGCCAACGTCAAGGAGCTGCGGACGAAATTACAGGAAGCGACCGGGACCAGCATCAAGCTGGACATTGCCGAGATCAAGGAACCGGACCTGGATGCCCAGCTGGTCGCAGAAAACGTCGCCAATCAGCTCGAACGCCGGATCAGTCATCGTCGGGCCATGCAGCGGGCAGTAGACAGCGCGATGCGGGCCGGCGGCAAGGGAATAAAAGTCATGTGTGCCGGGCGACTGGCGGGGAGTGAAATGGCTCGCCGCGATTGGGTCCGAGAGGGCCGGGTTCCAGCACAGACCCTGCGCGCCGATATCGACTTCGCCCGGGCGGAGGCTATGACGACCTACGGTCGGATTGGAGTCAAAGTGTGGATCTATCGGGGCGAGATCCTGCCGGAGGCTGAGGGCCAGCCCGAGACCATGGACGTCTACGTTAGCGAGTGAGGGCAACCAGATGTTGATGCCCAAGCGCCTGAAGTGGCGAAAGCAAATGCGGGGCCGGATGAAGGGCACCGCCAGCCGAGGCACTTCAGTCGAATTTGGAGAGTACGGGATTCAGTCGATGGAGCCGGGTTGGATTTCGGCTCGTCAGATCGAAGCCGCCCGCCGGGTATTGGTGCGCTACATGAAGCGCAGAGGCAAGGTGTGGATTCGGATCTTTCCCGACAAACCGGTCACCCAGCGCGCGGCGGAGAGCCGGATGGGAAAGGGCAAGGGACCCGTCGATCACTGGGTAGCGGTCGTTCAGCCGGGCCGGATGTTATTCGAGGTTTCCGGCCTGGACCGTACCGCCGCGCAGGAAGCGATGCGGCTGGCCTCCCACAAGCTTTCGGTGAAGACCAAATTCGCTGCTCGTATCGAAACCGTGTCCGCGGAGTAGCCAGCTCCCTATCCCAGTCGAGCCCGTAGCTATGAAGGCGAAAGAGTTGAGAGAGTTGACTGTCGAGCAGGTGGCCGAGAAACTTGAAGCGGCGCGGGAGGCCTATTTCAAGATGCGGTTTCAGTTCTCCACCGGCCAACTTCCCAACACCGCCCAGCTGCAGGTCGCTCGTCGGGAAGTTGCCCGAATTACGACGGTATTGCAGGAAATGGAGCGCGCAAGAGAATGAGGAACTTAAGGCGGCGATTGACCGGGAAAGTTGTGCGGGCCGCGATGCAGAAGACGATTACGGTGCAGGTAGACCGCACCTTTCGACATCCGCTATACCAGAAGGTGCTGCGCCGCAGCACCCAGTATCTGGTTCACGACGAGCTGGGCTGCCAGCCCGGCGATCAGGTAAAGATCGTGGAGACCCGCCCTATTTCTCGGCGCAAACGTTGGATGGTGGAAGAAATCCTGCGGCGAGGCTCGCCGGTGGAGGTGGTCGAGTGATTCAGCAAGAGAGCCGGATCAACATCGCCGACAATACCGGCGGACGAACGCTGGAAGTGATCCGGGTATTAGGCGGTTCCAAGCGTCGCTATGGCCGGGTGGGAGACCTGGTGGTTGGCACAATCAAGTCCGCCGTACCGAACAGTGCAGTGCGTAAGTCGGAGATCGTGAAGGCGGTGATCGTCCGCACGGCCAAAGAGTACCGGCGAGCAGACGGTTCCTATATCCGCTTCGATGACAATGCGGCCGTGGTGCTGGACGCCGACAAGGTCAATCCGAAGGGGACCCGCATTTTCGGTCCGGTGGCTAGGGAATTGCGCGAGCGGGGTTTTATGAAGATCATCTCGCTTGCCCCGGAAGTGATCTAGCGAGCCCGAGGATGAAAGTCAAATTGAAACGAGGCGATACAGTAGAAGTCATCACCGGCCGCGGGAAAGGGACCCGGGGCGAAGTGATTCGAGTGGTCCCCGACGGCCGGGGCATCGTGGTGCGCGGGGTCAACTTGCGCAAGAAGCATCAGCGCCAAATTCAGGCTGCCGGCCGGTCGATGTCGCCCGGAATTATTCAGTTCGAAGCGCCGATCAACGTGTCCAATGTTATGTTGGTCTGCCCGAAGTGCGGGAAGCTGACCCGGCTGGAAATCCACCGGACGGACGGCCAGGCCCAGCGCTTTTGCAAGAAGTGTGAAAACCAGGTCGACGGTTAGGCCGATGGACCACTACCTCAAGAAGCGCTACCGGGAGGAGATTGTCCCCAGATTGATGCAGGACTTCGGGCTTGCCAATCAAATGGAAGTCCCGCGCCTGCGCAAGATCGTAGTCAACGTCGGAGCGGGAGAAGCGATGGATAATGCAAAGGCGATGGATGCTGCGGTTGCAGATCTTTCGGTGATCACTGGCCAGCATCCAATTGTCACTCGAGCCAAGAAAAGCATCGCCAACTTCAAGTTGCGGGAGGGGCATTCGATTGGGGCCAAGGTAACCCTGCGGGGCGAACGGATGTGGTCGTTTTTTGATCGGTTGGTCAATGTGGCCTTGCCACGCACCCGAGACTTTCGCGGGCTCTCTCCGAACAGCTTTGATGGTCGAGGCAACTATACGCTGGGGATGCGCGAGCAGCTGGTTTTCCCTGAGATTGAGTACGACAAGATTGACAAGCTGCGTGGATTTGAAGTTACCGTGGTTACCAGCGCGCCGAACGACGAGCAGGGCCGGCGCCTGTTGACCCTGCTGGGGATGCCGTTCCAAAGGACGGAAAGCAATGTCTAAGAAATGCATGCCGTACCGCGAATTGCGCCGCAAGTACAAGGTGAGGGTTCGCAACCGCTGTCATATTTGCGGGCGTCCCCGCGGTTACTATCGCCGATTCGACCTGTGCCGGATATGTTTCCGCGAGCAAGCGCTGCGGGGACTTATCCCGGGCGTGGTGAAGGCATCGTGGTAGGCCGGATGACACTGGAGAAGGAGAAGCTCTACCCGGAGCACGATTAATGACCATCAGCGATCCGATTTCCGACATGCTAACCCGGGTGCGCAACGGCATGCTGGCCGGCCAGCAGCTCGTGTCGATGCCCAGCTCCAAACTCAAGTTGGAGATTTCCCGCATCCTGAAGGAAGAAGGCTACATTATGAGCTTCGAGAGCGCCCAGGAGAACGAACACCCCATCCTGCGGCTCCGATTGAAGTACGTCGGGGAGCGCCGGGCACGGCGACCCGTCATCACCGGCCTGCGGAGAATCAGTCGACCCGGCCGTCGGACCTACGTCAGCCGGTACAAGATCCCCTGGGTCCGCTCGGGGATGGGGATCGCCATTCTGACCACTCCTAAAGGCGTGATGACCGGTATTAGGGCGCGTCAGCTCGGCGTCGGCGGCGAGTTACTCTGTGAAGTGTGGTGAGGCGGAGAAGCTGAGCCATGTCGCGCATTGGTCGGTCGCCGGTACCCATCCCAGAGGGGGTTGAAGTCCGGATCGAGGGGCAGCGGGTCCGGGTCAAGGGACCCAAAGGGGAGCTCGAGCAGGAGTTTCGTCCGGAGATGGCGATTACCGAAGAGCAGGGTGTCCTGCATGTGGCCCGCAATTCGGACCAGCCGAAGGTGAGAGCCCTGCACGGGTTGACCCGGGCGCTGCTGAACAACATGATCCTGGGTACCACCAAGGGGTTCACGAAGACCCTTGAGATCCAGGGGGTCGGCTACCGGGCTGAGCTCAAGGGCTCGACCCTGATGCTACACGTAGGCTTCTCCCATCCGGTCGAAGTGATCCCGGCCCCCGGGATTAAGTTTGAGGTCGAAGCCAAAGGAGACGTCGTCAGGATCTTGGGCTATGACAAGCAGTTGGTGGGGCAAGTGGCGGCCGACATCCGGAAGGTTCGTCCGCCCGAGCCCTATAAGGGCAAGGGAATTCGATATCACGGCGAGCATGTCCGGCGCAAGGCGGGCAAGGCCGGGAAGGTGACCCAATAATCCATGGCTAGCGCAACTCGGGCAGAAGCCCGCCGGCGCAGGCAGCGCAGGGTTCGGGCCAAGCTGAGCGGGACGCCCCAGGTCCCGCGGCTCAACGTCTTCCGCAGTCTGGACCAGATTTATGCCCAGTTGATTGACGACAGCCGCGGCCATACGTTGGTTTCGGCGTCAACCGTGGATCCCGATCTTCGCCCCAAGGCGGCCGGACTGCGGAAACTCGAACAGGCCAAGTTGGTGGGAGAGTTGCTCGCCCAGCGAGCCAAGGCAATCGGGATGGATCGGGCAGTGTTTGACCGGGGCGGAAACCGGTACCACGGCCGGGTGAAGGCGGTCGCCGAGGCCGCCCGCCTAGCAGGGTTGAAATTCTGAGGGAGGGCTTGTGAGGCGGGGATTCAAGGAGCAAGAGCAACGCGCGGAGTTTGACGAGCGGGTCATTGATATCGCTCGGGTGGCGAAGGTCGTCAAAGGCGGCCGGCAGTTTCATTTTCGAGTCGTAGTCGCAGTCGGCGATAATCGCGGTCGGGTCGGACTCGGGATTGGCAAGGCCCGCGGGGTCCCCGAGGCGATTCGGAAGGCCTCTGAGCGGGCCCGCAAAGACATGCAGCCGTTCTCGATGGAAGGCACGACCATTCCGCATGAAATCCTGGCGGAGCATGGCGGGGCAAAAGTGCTGCTCAAGCCGGCCTCGCCGGGGACAGGCGTGATCGCCGGCGGCGCAGTCCGGGCGGTGCTATCGGCCGCCGGGGTTCGGGATGTGTTGACCAAGTCGCTCGGAAGTGCGAACGTCCTGAATGTCGCCGAGGCTACCCTCAAAGGTCTCCGGGAACTGAAGGGGGCCAAAGAAGTGGCAGCATTCTTAGGCAAGGACGTAAAGTCGGTCACCCCGTTTTGGCTTCGAGGCAAAGATGGCGAAGGCAAGCATTAAGCTCACCCTGATCAAAAGCCCGATTGGATACGAGCTGCGCCAGAAGCGGACGGCCCGTGCCCTTGGGCTTCGCAAGATTCGCCAGACGGTGGAAGTGGTGGACTCACCAGCCATTCGAGGCATGATCGCCAAGATTCCGCACCTGCTGAAGGTGGAGGAAGCATGAAGTTGCATGAGCTGCAGTCCCGTCCGCGATCTCGCCGGCGTATCAAGCGGGTGGGCCGCGGCATTTCCGCCGGTCAGGGGAAGACCGCCGGGAGAGGGACCAAGGGTCAGGGAGCCCGGGCCGGGGAAGGGGGCCATCTTTATCGGCAAGGGGGCAACTTGCCGTTCTACCGTCGACTTCCTTTCAAGCGCGGCTTTACCAATCTGCGGCGGGTCGAGTGGCATGAAGTCAATCTCGGCCGGCTTGGCGGCTTCGCGGCCGGAGCTGAGATCACTCCGGCTTTGATGAAAGCGAGCGGCCTGATCCGGGACACCTTCCGACCGGTCGTGATTCTAGGACGCGGCAAGCTGAAAGTGGCTCTGACCATTCGGGCCCACCGAGTCACCACGACCGCCCGAGCCGAGATCGAACGCGCGGGCGGGCGGGTCGAACTCTTGGAAATGTCATGATTCCCCACCAGCTGGCTGCTCACACCGGCCCAACCTGCCAGGGTCGCTCAACCCGATGAAACGATTGCGATTCTTGTGGATCTCGCCGGACATTCGCAACCGGCTATTGATCTCCCTCGGGCTGCTCGCCATTTACCGCCTGGCGGCTCACGTTCCCGTCCCCGATGTGAACCGATTGGCGATCGCCCAGATGTTTTCGCAGGCAGGTGGCGGCCAGACTCTTTTTGGGCTGCTGGACCTGCTCTCCGGCGGAACTGTGTCGAACTTCTCGGTATTAGCGATGGGGGTGTATCCCTACATCACCGGCCAGATCATCCTGCAAATCCTGGTCCCGATCATCCCACCGCTGCAGGCCCGCATGGAGGAGGATCCGCGGGAGGGCCGCAAGTGGATGGAGAAGTGGACCTACTACCTGGCGATCCCGATGGCAGCCCTCCAGGCGGTTGGACAAATCCGGCTGTTCCAGCAGTTTGCCGGGCAAAATATCCTGAACTTCAACTTGGGCTTCAACTTGCCGACCCTGACCATTATTGCGACCATGACCGCCGGGACGATGTTCGCAATCTGGCTAGGTGAGCTGATCTCGGAACACGGGATCCGAAACCAGGGCCTGTCGTTGATCATCTTTGCCGGGATCGTGTCACGCATCCCGGCGAATCTGGGGCAGCTGCTGCAGAACGAGCAGCAGCGATTTCCGATTCTAGGCTTCTTCGTCTTTATCACCGTGCTCACTATTTTCGTGATCGTGTTCGTGCAGGAGGGAAGGCGGCACGTGCCGGTGATGTACCCGGGGCGCCGAGTCGGAAACAGGATGTCGATGCCGGTTAAAGGCACCCTGCCGCTGATGGTCAACATGGCCGGGATGATTCCGCTGATCTTCGCTCAATCGATCCTGACTTTCCCGGCGGTGCTGGCCCAGTTCTTCGTTGACTCAAGCTCCCAATTCGTGGCCCGGGTTGGGGAATGGCTGCAGACCAATTTTGGGGGGTTGAACAGCACTTATTGGATCCTGTACTTCTTCATGGTGGTGGGCTTTACCTTTTTCTACACCGATGTCCTCTTCCAACAGCAGAACTACGGTGAGAACCTGAAGCGGTCTGGAGCTCAAGTCCCCGGCGTCACGAAGGGAACTGCGACCCAACGTTACCTCACCCGGGTGATGCGTCGAATTACCCTGCCCGGAGCCCTCTTCCTGGGTGTGGTTGCCATCATGCCCTTCCTGGTCGGAGTTATTTACCCGCTTGGCGGCCAGCAGTCTGGCCTTCAGTTGGTAACTTCCGCGGGCCTGCTCATCGTAGTTGGAGTGATTCGAGACACGTATCGAAACATCGAGGCCGAGTTGAAACTGCGGGGCTACGACTCGGCCCTGCTGGTCCGCTAGGTCAATGTTGTACGTCGTGCTATTGGGGGTACCTGGGGCCGGGAAGGGAACCCAGGCCAAGCGGCTGAGCGCCGCTCTCGGGCTTCCGCACGTCTCAAGCGGGGACCTGTTTCGTGAGCAAATGCAGAATGGCACCGAACTCGGCATCGAAGCACAGCACTATATCGATCGTGGCGAGCTGGTGCCAGACCAGGTGACGATCGGGATGATGCGTGACCGGTTAGAACGGTCCGACGCGAGAGCGGGGGTCATCCTGGATGGGTTTCCCCGGACGATCCCCCAGGCCGATGCCTTTGAAGTCATCGCCGGGGAAATGGGTGCGACGGTTGGCCCCGCCCTCCACATCCGGGTGCCCAGCGAACGATTGGTCGATCGGATGGTTGGACGGCGAGTGTGTCGGAAATTGGGGCATGTATATCACATGGTTTACAACCCGCCGATAAAGCCGGGGATCTGTGACGTCGATGAATCGGAATTGTTTCAGCGGGAGGACGACCTGCCGGAGACGGTCCGCAAGCGGGTAAGGGTGTACGAGAGCCAAACTGCACCCTTGGTTGAGTTTTATCGCGCCCGGGGAGTGCTTGAAGTGGTCGACGGCGACCAGCCGATGGCCGCAGTCACGGCCGAGATTCTGGCGATCCTCGGACAGGAGGCTGGGCGTTGAACTCGCGCCGGGGGGTCGTGTTGAAGAGTCCGGCCGAACTCGAATCGATGCGGGAAGCCGGTAGGGTGAACGCGCTGGCCCTGGCCGCCGCGGTCGGAGTTGTAGCTCCGGGTGTGACGACCCGCGAGGTCGACGAAGTGGCGGCCGAAGTATTGCGGGCCCACGGGGCGACCGCGGCGTTCCTGGGAGTCCCAGGGGTTTTCCCCTACCCAGCCACGACGACGGTCTCGGTGAATGATGAGCTGGTGCACGCCATCCCGGGCAAGCGCCGTCTGCGGGAAGGTGACATCGTCAGCATCGATTGCGGATCGATCGTGGATGGGTATGTCGGGGACTCGGCGCTCACGGTCGGGGTGGGGGAGATTTCGGAGCAGGCCCGCCGGCTCTTGGACGTCACCTGCGGGGCGCTGTTCCTCGGGATCGATCAGATGCGGGAGGGCAACCACACCGGTGACGTCTCTGCTGCGATTCAGACCCACGTCGAGGCGAACGGATTCAATGTGGTTCGCGAATACACCGGACATGGGGTCGGTCGGCGGATGCATGAGGACCCTCAGGTGCCCAACTACGGCACTCGCGGGAAAGGTATCTTGTTGAAGGCAGGCATGACGATCGCCCTGGAGCCGATGGTCCAGGCCGGATCGGCGGAGACCCGGGTACTGCCCGACGGTTGGGCGGTTGCCTCGGCCGACGGCCGGCTGACGGCTCATTTCGAGCACACGGTAGCGGTCACCCCCGAAGGACCTCGGATACTCACCTTATTGGATGATTCGCTGAATGGAATTGGGTATAATCAATATTTTGTCGGCCAGCCGGCAACTGTGAGAGGATAGTCGCTGTGAAGGTATCTGCATCGGTGCGCAGGCGCTGCCCCAAGTGCAAGATCGTGCGGCGCCAGGGAACAGTGTACGTAATATGCGAAAACCCGCGGCACAAGCAAAGGCAGGGTTAGCTCATGGCCCGAATTGAAGGGATTGACCTCCCACGGGATAAGCGGGTGGAAATTGGATTGACTTACATCCATGGAATCGGCCACACCACTTCTTTGAAGACCTTGGCCGCGACCAGTATCGACCCAAACACGCGGGTACGCGATCTCACTGAAGCCGAAATCGGTTTGCTGCGCGATCACATTTCCCAGAACTTGAAGGTGGAGGGAAACCTGCGCCGGGAAGTGCAGATGAACATCAAACGGCTCGTCGACATCGGAGCGTATCGCGGGATTCGCCATCGGCGGTCGCTGCCGGTGCGCGGCCAGCGTACCCGGACCAATGCCCGCACTCGCAAGGGTCCTAAGAAGACGGTTGCCGGTAAGGGTCGGCGCCGCGGCACGAAGAAGAAGTAAGAGGAGACAAGGATGGCCCGCAGAGAAGCCAAGCCAGGCAAGGTGAGACGGACCCTCTCGCACGGGAGGGCCTACGTTCACGCCACATTCAACAACACAATCATCACCATCACTGATCCACAAGGTAACGCAGTGGTTTGGGGCAGCGCCGGATCGCGCGGATTTAAGGGCTCGCGCAAGAGTACTCCGTTTGCGGCCAGAACTGCGGCCGAGGTCACGATCCGGTCGGCCAGAGATCTGGGTCTCCAGGAAGTGGACATTTTCGTCAACGGTCCCGGACCTGGGCGGGAATCGGCGATACGGGCGATCCAATCGTCCGGAGTGAGAGTTCGTTCGATTAGCGATGTCACCCCCATCCCTCACAATGGGTGTCGACCCCCGAAGAAGCGGAGAGTCTGAGCGGAAAGGAATCATGGCGAAATACACCGGTTCTGTGTGCAAACTGTGTCGGCGCGAGGGCGAGAAGCTCTTCCTCAAAGGACAGCGCTGTTACACCCCTAAGTGCGCGTTCGAGCGGCGGGAATACCCGCCGGGGGACCATGGCCGTCAGGCCCAATGGCGGCGTCGCCGAGTTTCGGAGTATTGGCGCCAGCTGCGGGAAAAGCAGAAGACCCGCCGAGTCTACAATGTGACCGAACGTCAGTTCCGCCGCTATTATGCGGAGGCGCTCCAGACCCGGGGAATGACCGGGGTGAACCTGCTGGGGATGCTCGAACGCCGATTGGACAACGTGGTGTATCGCCTGAACTTCGCCGAGAGTCGGGCCCAGGGGCGGTTGCTCGTCACCCACGGGCACTTCTCGGTAAACGGACGTCGAACCGACATTCCGTCCATGTTGATCAAGCCGGGAGACGTGATCGAGGTCAGGGAGGGTTCGCGCAAGCGCACCTATTTCAAAGACCTACTTCAATCCGCAGAGAGCCGGGCCGCTCCGAAATGGCTCCAGCGGGACTCGGCCAGTCTGAGCGCCCGGGTCATTCAACATCCGGAACGGGGAGATATCGACGCCAACCTGAATGAGCAGCTCATCGTGGAGTTCTACTCCAGGTAAGGGCCGCCGCCTGCGGATCCTACCAACCCAATTCCAATGACAAACCACACCAATTGCGCAGTGAGACTCGGGTCTCGGGGAGGGGGGCAGTGCCACTCAGCATGAATATGGTGATGCCGAAGATCGAGCGGGATGCTATCGCTCGAAACTACGGCCGATTCATTATTAGCCCGCTGGAGAGCGGGTATGGGATCACGCTTGGGAACGCCCTGCGGCGGGTATTGCTTTCCTCACTGGAGGGGGCCGCGGTCACTTCGGTCCGGTTCTCCGACGTTCAACATGAGTTTTCCGAGGTCCCCGGCGTTCGGGAAGACGTGGTTCAAATGATGTTGAACTTCAAGCAGCTTCGGCTCGTATTGCACGAAGGGGAAACAGCCCGGCTGCGGCTCGAAGTACGCGGAGAGGGGGTCGTGACCGCGGCCGACGTCATCACCCCGGCCGAGATCGAGATCGTCAATCCCGAACTCTATCTCTTCACCGTTGACGATGATAAGGCAAATCTGGAAATTGAACTGAATGTCGAACGCGGCCGGGGCTATTCGCCTTCCGACGAACGGGCCAGGCTGCCCATCGGAGAGCTACCCACTGATGCGATATTTGGTCCGGTTCGCAAGGTAAACTTCGAGGTGGGTCAGGCCAGAGTGGCCCAGGACACCAGCTTCGATCGGCTGACCATGGAGATCTGGACCGATGGGACGCTCCGACCCGAACAGGCTCTCAGTCGCAGCGCGACCATCCTGATCGCCCACTTGCGCGACCTGGCAGGCGTCACTGAAGAGAGCTTGATCGCGGCTGCCACCCTCGAAGAAGAGCCCAAGATGGCTAGCGAAGTCTATGAGATTCCCATCGAGAACCTGGATCTCTCGGTCCGGGTGTTCAATTCGTTGAAGCGGACTGGGATCACCAGCGTGGGCGAAGTGCTGGACATGCTCGAGAAGGGTCAGGACGCTATGCTCTCGATCCGAAATTTTGGGGAGAAGAGCCTGGATGAATTGAAAGAGCGCCTGCGTGAGAAGGGCTATCTGAACGACGAGACGCCGGGAGAGCTTGAACCGGAAACGGCGGTGGCCGAGGGATGAGGCATCGAGTCGGGGGTCGCAGACTCAGTCGGTCCTCCGGAGTTCGAACCGCGCTGAGGCGCAACCTGATAACCGAGCTCTTTCGCCGGGAACGAATCCGGACGACCAAAGCCAAGGCCGCCGCGATTCGCGGAGATTCGGAGCGATTGATCACGCTCGCCAAGCGGGCCGGGCCGGAGAAGCAGGTCCACGCCCGCCGACTGGCGGCAGCTCGCCTCAACGACCCGCAGGTGGTCAAGAAGCTGTTTGATGACCTGGGTCCCAGGTTTAAGGATCGACCGGGTGGGTATACCCGGATGTTGAAGCTGGGCCCCCGCACCAGTGACGGGGCCGAGCTGGTGCTGTTGGAGCTCGTGGAAGAATAGCCGGCTGGGAACTCGAGCCGATACCGCTCTTTACAAATCGATCGTCGCCTACGACGGCACCGCCTTTCTGGGCTTCCAGCGCCAGCGGCAAGGCTCCCGCACCGTCCAGAGTGTGCTGGAGCAGGCGCTCTGGAAGCTGGGATGGCAGGCAGGATCGCTTCGGGCGGCGGGCCGCACCGACGCCGGCGTGCATGCGATCGGCCAGGTGATCGGTTATGAATTGTCCTGGGGTCGCGGGCCGGATCGGCTGACCGATGCGATGAATTCGCAGCTGCCCTCCGATCTGGCCGTCCGTTCGACCGAGCTGGCGCCGAGCGGGTTTCATCCGCGGTTCTCGGCACTGCGGCGCCGGTACTCCTACCGGCTGCTCCTGAGTGAGCAGGCAGATCCGCTGGTAGAGCGGTTCGCGTGGCGGGTGTGGCCCCAACCGGATCTCGAACGGCTAGCGGCAGCAAGTCGAATGTTTGTGGGGGAGCACGATTTCGGAAGTTTCGGCCGCCCGACCAGGCCCGGCGGCAACACCGTCCGCATGCTCTGGACCGCGGAGTGGAGCCGGGAGAGCGACCAGCTCTGCCTGCGGGTTGAGGCGGATTCGTTCCTCAATCGAATGGTCCGCCGGATGGTCGGGGCAATCGTGGCGGTCGGTCGAGGGGTTGCCGAGCCGGAGGAGGTTGCGGGCAGGATCCGGAATCCAGACCAGGTCTGGCCAGGCCGGCCGGCGCCGGCCCGTGGACTTTGCCTTGAAGAAGTGACGTACCCGGAGTAGCGAGGCATCTTTGCAGAAAACATTTCATCCGAAACGAAGTGAGCTCCAGCAGAATTGGCTGCTGGTGGACGCAGCCGGCGAGAATTTGGGCCGGCTCGCCACCCAGGTGGCTCGGCGGTTGCTCGGAAAGGACAAGCCGGCCTTTACCCCGGGGGCCGAGGTCGGGGATCATGTGGTCGTGATCAACGCTTCCAAGATTCAAGTGTCGGGGAAGCGGCTCGAACAGAAGTTTTACTATCGGGTCAGCGGCTACCCGAGCGGGATCAAGAAGGTCTCCCTGCGTGATCAGCTGGCGCACACCCCGGAGCGGGCCATCCGGGCGGCCGTTTGGGGAATGCTTCCGCACAATCGA
>CAZPZD010000050.1:0-16104 GCA_964590515.1 uncultured Anaerolineaceae bacterium
CCGGCCTCGGGTGCGTCGACCTCCGGAACGAAGATCCGAATGAAACCCTTGGACCGCGCCAGCGCGGCCATTGGCAGCATCCCGCGCACGTGGCGCAGCGAGCCATCCAGCGAGAGCTCGCCGACCGCCAGCGCGCCTTCCAGCGACTCGGGCCGGATCTGCTCGGAGGCCGCCAGGGTACCAAGCGCGATCGGCAGGTCGTAGGCCGGCCCTTCCTTGCGCAGATCGGCCGGGGCTAAGTTGACTGTGACTCGCTGTCGAGGGAAATCCAGGCCGGCGTTCTTGACCGCCGCCTGCACCCGCTCCCGGCTCTCCTGCACCGCCGCGTCGGGCAGACCGACAATCGTGAAAGAGGGCAACCCGCGGGCGGTGTCCACCTCCACCTGGACGATCGCCCCCTCCAGGCCGACCACCGCCGCGGTGTGCACCTTGGCGAGCATGTCCTCAGTCTAAGGGAGGAGCAAGGGGAGGTCAACGCCTAAGGCCGCGCGGCCCGCTGAATTGAATGAGGCACAATAATGAAGCGAACTCAGGAAGTTGTGGTCACCCGCAGCAGAGCTTCCTCGGCCAGCAGGAAGTCCTCTGGGGTGTTGATGTGGTACCAAGCCGCCTCGACCGGCAGAACCGCCGCCCGGCCGGACCGCAGCAGCTCATCGGCGAGCGAGTCAATCTGGGCCTCGCCCCGCCGCTGGGGTTGATCGTAGCTGAACCGCTCCCAGATCCATGCTCCAAAGAGAAACAGACCCCCACACACTTCGACCTCGACCTGGGCCCGCCCGGCTCCGCCCTCGGTCAGTCCCACCGGGCGCCCGCGCTCGTCCCGCACCACCCGAGCGCTGGAGCCAGAGCGGACCGTCAACCGGGAAAAGAGCACCGCCTGGGATTTGGCCAAAGCCTTGTTTCCGACTTCGATCAATCCTTCGGGCGGCAGATTGTCCGCATGCAGCAATGCGACCGGCAGCTGCTTGAGATACGGATCGGCCAAGGCACCCAATCCGCGGCGAAACGCATCCAGCGAACCGACCGGCTCGGACTGCGCGACTCCAACGACTTCCACGTCCGGAAGCGCCCCGCTCGCCACCGCCTGCGACTCGTCCAGCCAATTCGGATTCGCCACGATGACAATTCGAAGCGGAGGCTGCTCGGCGAAGCTGCGCAAAGCCCGGTGCAAGATTGGCATCCCGGCCAGCGGCAGGAGGGGCTTGGGCCGATCACCCGAGATTTCTCTCAGCCGTTGGCCCGCTCCGGCAGCCGCGACGACCAGGGCATAGTCCGGTCCAACGGCCGAAAACATACCCTTCGCCGGCTGAGCTCTATCGCGAGAGGCCATCGCCCGTGCCTCCGGTCACCAACTCGAGGCTGCCGAGCAGGCGCTTGGTGGCCTCGGTAGCTGTGCTCAGCCGCTTGAGCGGTTCCTCGGTCCCCGACACCAGCGCGGTAATGATTCCTTGCAAGCTCGGCGCCAACACCTTATCGATGTACTGCAGGGCCTCCTCCGTGTTCTGGAACTCCTTCTTATGGGCGTACTCGAGCATGCCGGCGAAGTCGGCCAGGTTGGCCCGAACGTGGTCGATCTGGCTCTCGACCTGATCGACCGACTTCAACTGCTCATAGATCCGTTCGACCGCATCCAGGGTCTGGTCAAAAGTGATCATGGGGTTGGTTGCGGATTCGTGGAGGCTCCGGTTCGATCATACCTGAGAACCCTTCCCCTCTCAATCGGACCTCCGGCCCGCCGGGGCCTTCGGCCGGCTGGGATATAATGGGCCGCGAAGGTGTCCCAAGATGCTGCCAATTGTCGCTCTGAGCCTGGCAGTCGTTTTCTTCGCCCTGCTCAGGCTGGGGATCCTGGATCAGCTTCCGCAGCGGCTTCGCAGCGGTCTGCAGCGCCGCACTCCACGGCGGATCGGCAAAGACACCGAGGAAGAACGGCGGCTGGAAGTCTTCAAGGACTTTTTCGAAGGCGATTCCAAGCCTGAAGACTAATACTGGAGAACTGAGCAGCAATGAGACCGGACCCGCTGGGTCCGGTTTTTTCGTGTCGGTGAACCTCGTCTGTCCGAGGTGGTAATCGGGTTATGAACAACAAGCTGATCGGTTTCATGACCCGGCGGCTGATCCGTGGACTGATCGCTCTGTTCCTCTTTCAGACCACTCTCTTTGCGCTGGTCCATTCGCTGCCTGGGGACTACGCTTCGATCGCGGGAGCCTTCGGCGGCCGCGCCGGCCGGGCCGCGATCCAGCGGCGGCTGGGATTGGATGAGCCTCTCGGACAGCAGTATCTGGACTGGCTGTGGCGGGTCGTCCATCTCGACTTCGGTGAGTCATTTCTATACTCGCCAGAGCGAGTCACCGATGTGCTGCTGGAGCGGGCGCCGCGTACGCTGCTGGTTTTTGCCAGCGCAGCCATCCTTTCCTACGCACTCGGGCTGTGGCTCGGCAAGCAGGTAGCCTGGCGCAGAGGCGGCAGGCTGGAACTGGCGGCCACCGTTGTCAGCCTGGCCGCTCACACTTCCTTTGCACCTTGGCTCGGATTTCTAGCCCTAAATATCTTCGCCTGGAACCTGGGCTGGTTCCCATACCAGCATTTGATCAACTTCAACATATGGCTGAACACGGACATTTCGATCGACGCGATTCTGCTGCGGATGGTGCTTACCGGGGGGGCAATCTTCGCGGCCGGGCTGGGCTCCGGCGCGATCGTCCGGCGGGTGCGGAAGCGAGCCCGCCGCATCGCGGTGCGGACCGCGCTCGTGCTCGCCACCGCGCTGGTCTGTTTCGCCTGGTGGGCGCGCTCCGGGCACGCCAGACTGGCCCTCGATGTCACGGCCCATTTGGTACTGCCGCTGGGCACGGTGGTGCTGCTGTCCTTTGGTGAGACGCTGCTGACGATGCGGGCGACGATGCTCGAAACCATGGGCGCCGATCACGTGACCGCCGCCCGAGCCAGAGGCCTCCCGGAGTCGATTCTGCGGGATCGACACGTGGCCCGGGTGGCCATGCTGCCGGTGCTGAGCAGGCTGCTGCTCAGCCTACCATTCGTGTTGGTGGGTAGCCTGGTGATCGAGCGGGTCTTCTTTTGGCAGGCCATGGGGCAGGTGGTGTTCAATGCGATCGAGTACCAGGATCTGCCGCTCATCGTCGGAGTGCTCAGCCTGGTCGGAGTGCTGGTGCTCTTCTCGCACATCCTGCTCGATGTGCTCTACCTGATCCTGGATCCCCGGCTGCGCTATGGCTGAGCAGGAATTCGCGCCCACCTATCCGCTTGTCTCGCAAAGAAGGCCGGCGCTGCGGCAGCGGGCCCAGAGCTCCTGGCAGCTCTTCCGGGGGCATCGGACGGGAATGATCGGCCTGGGCCTGATCGCGATCTTTATGCTGCTGGCGACGAGCCATCCGTTGCTCATGTCGACGGTTTGGGACCGACGCCGATACGATCCGATCGTCGGCTTTGATATGGCCTACTTCCCCCATCCCAGCCGGCCTTCGATCGATCACCTGCTGGGGACTGACAATTTCGGCCGGGATGTGCTGAGCCAACTGCTGTTCGGCGCTCGGGTGTCCTTTGGGGTCGGGCTCACAGCCGGGCTGGTGGCAGCCGTACTCTCGACTGTTCAGGGTGGGGCAGCGGGCTTTCTGGGCGGTCTGATCGACCAGCTCTTGATGGGCCTGGCCGATGTGGTGGTGCTGATGCCGGCTCCGGTGGTGCTGCTGATCTTCGGGCTGTTGATTCGAATGGAGTGGCCGGCGATGGGTGTGCTCTATGGCCTGCTGACCGGTGCCGGCGCCCAGGCGATCATCATCAAGTCACAGACCCTCTCGCTGACTGCCAAGCCCTATATCGAGGCCGCCCAGGCGGCAGGCGGGAGCCGGCTGCATGTATTTAGGCGGCATGTGCTGCCCGGCCTGCTCCCACTCACCGCGGTCAATCTATTTCTCACCGTAGTTGGCGCGGTGCTTACTGAATCGCTGCTTTCCTACTTCAACCGTACCCGGGTAGATCTCAGCTGGGGCACGATGATCTGGCTGGGCCAGGAGACCTTTCGCCGGCACACCCTGGAGGGACAGTGGCACGCCATCCTGCCGCCGGCGATGGCGATCATGCTCTTCTGCAGTGCCTTCTATCTGGTGGGGCGAGCGCTGGACGAAGTGCTGAACCCGCGGCTGCGAGCGCGCTGAAGCTTGGATCACCCGGCGACAAAACTACGCTTCAGTACCGCCAGGATTTCAGGAACCCAGCGGGTCAGCGCCGAAAACGTCGCTTGGGCCGGAACTTCGGGGCCGAGTCCCAGTGCCAGCAGCCGGTCTCGGCTGAGGACCACCGTCAGCATCTGCCGGCGCGAACCTGCGATGCTGGTGTAGCGGGTCTGGCCCCCTTCGATTTCCCCCAGTACCCGATCGGCCATGATCAATGAAGCGGCGGTCATGGCGGAGATCCGCTCCTGCTCGATCGCCGGTTCCTCGGGAATGCACGCCACAATCAGCCCATTGTCATCCACCAACGCGACCCATTCCGGCGCAGGCAGGTCCTTGGCCATCTGCTCCAATACGCGCAACAATTCAGACTGACGGGTAACCATCGTCTCTCTCAGCGAAGGATACAACCTCGCCTGCGACTTGGCCCTTAGAGTATCCTCTCAAAGTCGGCAGGGCAAGCCTTAGTTTTCTCGCCGGTTCCTTTGATATACAATCCGGCCCCCATGCGCCGACGAAGACTGTTCCGCCAAAGAGGTCCACGGCTCGGGCTGCTGCTTGCGGCCCTGTACCTTGCATTCTTGATCGCGGTCGCTGGCGGCTTTCCCCGCTTCATCCAGCTGCTGAGTGCCCACTTCCTGCTCTCGCTCGCGGCGCTGTTTTTGGCCCTGTCGCTAGTGGCTCAATTCGTGCTGCCGGTTCGGGACTCGCGGGGACGCCGGGCCGTGGTCAGCCGGCTGCTGAACTACACCCTCGGCGAGCGGGGCACCGTGACCTTCGTGAAGGAGGGCCGGGCCCAAGCCGAGCCGGGTGGGCGGGGACCCGGGGTGATCTGGGTGGACTATTTGAGCGCGGCGGTGCTCCGCACCGATCGGGATTTCACCCGCACCATTCTGCCCGGC
Source organism: uncultured Anaerolineaceae bacterium (assembly GCA_964590515.1). GTDB lineage: Bacteria > Chloroflexota > Anaerolineae > Anaerolineales > E44-bin32 > JADFRG01. Next base: position 5,094 of record CAZPZD010000050.1, read on the forward strand.
CAGCTGGCTTTCACGCTCCCGGGGGAGCGACTGGCGGAGGGGCTCGATCTGCGGCGCCAGCGGCGCAGCCTACAGAGTTCTCCGCCGCCGGCCGGCACTCCGGCCACCGCCCAAGAAGTGGGCTCGATGGCTGTGACCCGCGACGGAATTCCGATTTCGGCCTCGCTGCGAGTGAGTTTTGTCTTGGAACGCCGCCCCCCATTCAAGCGCGGCACGATCGCCGACCCTCCGCCGATCTCGCCCTCCGCACCCGCCCTGCAGGCCGCGGCCTCCGGTAGGGTGGTGGCCGGCGAGGACCGACTGCCTTGGAGCGATCTCCCGCTGCGGCTGGTCGTAGAACTGTGGCGGGAATTCGTCAAAGAGCATCCGCTGGACGAGTTTCTCAACCAACCGGCGGCGACCGTAGCCGCAATTGCCGCCCAGGTCCAGGACCGACTGGTGGCGGGAGGCGGCCGCTCCGAGCCAGGCGACGAAACTCGATTGCTGCGGGAACGCGGCATTCAGATTCTAGAGGTGGCCATCGAGAATCCGCAGCTGCCGGAAGAGATCCAGGAAGAGCGGCTGCATGCCTGGTTCGATCGCTGGGCGGGCCCAGTCCAGAAACAGCTTGCGGAGGCCGAGACCCAGTTGCGGGAGGCCGGCCGGCGGGGCGAAGCCGAGACCAGCGCCCGCCTGCTTGACCGGCTCACTCACAAGCTTCGCCAGCAGCTGCGCCTCGAGCCTGCCCCCGGGCCGCGGGACACCCTGATTCTGATGCTGGAAGACGCGGCCGAGTACTCCCCTGAAGACAATCGGTTGGCCCATCTGGCTAGCCCGGTTCGTTCAGTCCTCGAAGAGGTCAAGGCCCGCGATCCGGAAGGTTGGCCGCGGGGGGAGGGCTGATGGCGCGCATGTCTTCACCTCACAGCACTCCGCTTCGCCGGGGACTCGGGAGCCTCCCAATCGGGATGTTGCTGGACCGAGGTCGGGCCGGGGCCCGCGCCCGCCTGGTGCTCACCCTTTCGCTGGTCGTCTCGTACTGGTCCCTTGTAACCCTGGTGCTGGACTTTCCTCCTTTGATAGCAGCCGAGACCTTCGAGCGGCTGCCGGTCCTCATTGCCGTGTTGCTCGACGTCGTCACCTCTTTCTTCAGTCCGCAGGTGATCGTCTTCCTGTTCCCAATATTGATCGCTGGAGTGCTCGCCCTGCACCTGGGAGCGGCCTACCTGACCGATCTGTTCGAGCTCGAGTCCACCGGCATTGCCCACCGCTATTTGCTCGGGGCGGTGTTCGGGCTTTCGTATCCCGTGCTCTCGATTGACCGCGGCCAGGTGGAGGCGCTGGATCAAGCCAATCCACTTCTCCGCATCGGAGGTCCGGGCTATCTCAATCTGTACCTCGGGTTCGCCGCAGTTTTCGAGACCATCGACGGGCAACCCAAGATCTATGGACCGACTCGCGAGCGCAGCGAGTTCTTCATCCAGGGTTTCGAACGGCTGCGGGAAGTTATCGACCTGCGTGATCAGCTGCGCCAGCTCGATGAAGTACGCACGGTCACCAAGGATGGCATTGTCGTCTACGCCCGCGATGTCCAGATCGTCTTTCGTGCTTATGGTGGTGAGCAGCGGACCGCCGGCAGCCCGCTGCCGGTCGAAACTCGCAGTGTGCTCAGCCTGGCCTATGGCGGTCAGGTAGCGGAGGGCGGGCCGAGCCACTGGACCGATACCCTCCCTGACCTGGCTCGCAACGAGCTGGAAGCATTTGTCGGCGGCCGAACGCTGGAAGAGTTTCTCGCCTTGCCGCAGCAAGCCTCCAAGCGGCGTGATTCGGGGCCGACCCATGTCCACATCCCGCGCCGCGAACTCACTGAAAGTTTCCACACCGCGGCCCGGCGAGCGCGAATGAGAGAGCTCGGCCTGGAACTGGTCTGGCTTGGCGTTGGGACCTGGGAAGTGCGGGACGACCAGATCACATCCACCGACCTGGAGATTGCAGCCGGGCAGACCCTTACCGGAGTCGCCCGGGATGAACTGCGGGCCCGGCGGCTGGCCTCCGCCGAACATCTCACCCGGGAGAGGCAGCTGCGGGCCTTCGCCCTGAGCCAGGAGGTCATCGAGGAGCTGATTGCGGCGTGGGGCGAGGGGAAATTGCCTGATCGCTACCGCAGCCACGCATTGCTCGACCGCTTCAGGCGCCGACTGATCGACCTCAAAGCGAGAGTCGAAGATCAACACCGGATCGAGCCGTCCTCAACTCTTGACCTGGACCTTCCCGAGCGATTGCCGGAGGTCCTGCTCCATCTCGAGACTCTGACCGAACGCAGCCCCACCCGCTGAGGTCGGGGCCGGTTTCTGCTGCCGTGAAGGCAAGTCTGCCAGCCTGGCTGCACGTCCACCCCGAGACCCGCGAGGCCCTTGAGGGCCGGCGTCCGGTGGTTGCGCTTGAATCGGCCGTGATCACTCACGGCCTACCCCGCCCCATCAACCTCGAGCTGGCCAGCCGAATGGAGGCAGAGGTCCGCAAGGGTGGCGGGGTGCCGGCAACCACCGCAGTGCTCGGGGGAATGATCCGCCTTGGGATGACGTCCGAGGAGCTGGAATCGTTGGCCCTCGATCTCAGCGCGGTGAAAGTCGGCCGGCGGGATCTGGGACCCGTGCGGACCGGCGGCCAGTCTGGCGGGACCACGGTCTCAGCGGCCATCTTCATCGCCGCCGCAGCCGGTGTCCGGATATTGGCCACCGGCGGAATTGGCGGAGTTCACCGCGGCGACTCCGGAGATGTCTCCGCCGATCTCCCGGAGTTGGCCCGCACGCCGGTGGGGGTCGTGTGTTCGGGCGCTAAGGCGATCCTGGACCTGCCCCGGACTCTCGAGTGGTTGGAGACCGGCGGGGTACTGGTCGTGGGTTATCAAACTCGTGAATTCCCCGCTTTCTACGCTCAGGGATCCGGTCTGATGGTCGGGGCCAGCGTGGAGACGCCGGCCGAGGCGGCCCGGTTGCTACGCGCCCACTGGGAGCTCGGCTCGACTTCTGCAGCCCTGTTCTGCGTTCCGTGCCCAGAGTCCGACTCCCTGCCAAGGGACGAAATCGAGCAAGCCATTGCGCAGGCCGAACGGGAGGCCGAGCACAAAGGAGTACGCGGTCCGGCTCGCTCACCGTTCCTCCTCAGCCGCCTGGCGGAACTGACCAGCGGCCGGGCGCTCAAGGCCAATCTGGCCCTGCTGCGCAATAACGCGCGGGTCGCGGCAGAGATCGCGATGGCGCTCAGTTGAACTCCTGCGCCATACCGCGGGGCCATTAACATCGCCGTCGCATGTGGTATGTTAGAATCGCTCGGCTAAAGCCCGGCAGTACATGCACATGATCGAAGTCGGCATCGACAGCATCCGCGTCAGTCTCATGTCCCAACACCGCATCGTCATCCTCAAAGACGTCGATTCGGACCGCTTTCTACCCATCTGGATCGGCCCCTACGAAGCGGAGGCCATCACCGCCAGTCTGCAGCAGATCGAAGTCTCGCGGCCGCTGACTCATGACTTACTGCGCAACGTGCTGAACTCGCTTGGCGCAGAAGTCTTACGAGTCAACATCACTGAGTTGCGGGACGACGTCTTCTTCGCCCGAATCATCATGCGGGTGAACGGACAGGAGCTCGAGATCGACTCGCGCCCCTCCGACGCCCTGGCCCTCTCGGTCCGCGCCCACGTGCCAATCTATGTTTCGGAAGGTGTCATGCAGGAGGCCGCCTCAGTGCCGGAGGACGAGCTCGAGTCGGATGAGCTTGGCGAACAGAGCGATGAGCGGCTGGATGTCTACAAGGACTTCGTTGAATCGCTTGACCTGGACGACATGGAAACATCGGGTGGGGATTCCGAGGAATAACTCCCTCGCAATTTGTCGCCGGCCTGTGCTCTCAACCAACCTAATCCATAGACATGACGGCGGGCGACCCCGCCGGTTTTCGCCATACTTCCATGAGTGAATCGCCGCTTCCCCGACTAACAACCGACGGACAGCCGATCCCGCACAACCGGGAGGCCGAAGAGGCCGTGCTGGGTTCGGTGTTGGTAAATGCCGAGGTCTATTACGACCTGGCCCACTTCCTCTCCCCCGACGACTTCTTCCTTCATCGCAACCGTTGGATCTGGGAGGCCTTCAGCGATCTGCAGGAGCAGCGACTTCCCATCGACCTGCTTACGGTCGCCGAAGAGCTCGAACGGCACGGCCGGCTGGTGGAGACCGGCGGACAGTCCTACCTGACCGGATTGATCAACAACGTCCCCTCCTCGATCCACGCCGAGGCCTACGGGCACATGGTCGAAGAAGCCGCCACCCGGCGGCGATTGCTCGATGCCGCCAATCAGATCGCCCGGCTCGCCTACCAGGCCGACGCCATGCTCGAAGACGTGGTCGACGAATCGGAAAAGGCGGTCTTCGGAGTCAGCGAACGTCGACTGCCGCATCAGCTTCAGCCGCTGCGGCAGGTGTTGAGCGAGTATTACGATCGGATCGACTACCTGGCCCGCCACAAGGATGAGACGGTCGGAGTGCCAACCGGTTTCATCGATTTGGATCGGCTGTTGGGTGGGCTGCAGCCCAGCGACCTACTGATCATCGCCGGCCGCCCCGGACAGGGGAAGTCCGGCTTCTGCATTTCGGCCGCCAAGAACGCGGCCCAGCTCCACAAGAAGCGGGTGGCGATGTTCTCGCTGGAAATGTCGAACGAGCAGCTCGTGCAGCGGCTCATCGCCCAAGAAACCGGGATCAATTCGCAGCGCCTGCGGCTGGGAGAGATCCAGGACGAGGAGTGGCCGTTGTTTACCCAGGCGGTGAGTGTGTTGGGCGACACCCACATCTACCTGGACGACACTCCTTCCCTCAGCCCACTACAGCTCCGGACCAAGTGTCGCCGGCTGCATATGGAGCTTGGGATCGACCTGATCATCATCGACTACTTGCAGTTGATGACCGGGGACTCTCGCATCGACAACCGGGTGCAGGAGGTGTCTTACATTTCTCGCAACCTGAAGGCGCTGGCCCGCGAACTCAACGTGCCGGTGCTGGCGGCGGCCCAGCTCTCGCGGGCGGTCGAGCAGCGGGCGGACAAGCGGCCGGTGCTTTCGGATCTGCGCGAATCGGGCAGCCTCGAGCAGGACGCGGATATCGTGATGTTCATCTATCGACCCGACCAATACGAGACCGACACCCTCAAGCAAAACATCGCGGAGATTATGGTGGCCAAGCACCGCAATGGTCCGGTCGGCAGCGTCGAGCTGATCTTCCGCAAATCGCTGGCGAAATTCGAGAACGCGGCTACTCGCCAATTTCGGCAGGCCGAACCCACCGGGATCGAAGAGGTCGAGGCGTGAGCAAGGGGTTTGCCGGGTTCCCGGCGGGCCAGATCCGCTCCACCTCGATTCCCAGTTTGTTTTTCAGCGATCTGCTCCCGGCCATCGACCACCTGGGCGAGATGAAGGTCACCCTGTACGCCCTGTGGAGCCTCTCCCTTTCGGAGGCCGACTTCCCGTACTTGACCCGACAACAGCTGATCGAGGACCAGCTTTTGATGGAGGGATTCGACCGCTCCCCAAACTCGGCCGCAGAAATCCTGGATGATTCGCTCGAGCGGTCCGTCGCCCGGGGCAGCTTGCTAAAGGCCAGCCTGGAACTCGAAGGGGGGCCGCAAGCGCTGTATTTCCTCAACGGCCCCCAGGGGCGGGCCGCGCTGGAGGCCATCGAGAGTGGAAGTTGGAGACCCAGTGGGGAGCCGGAGGCTCCGGTCGAGCTCCGAATCGAGCGCCCCAATATCTTCAACCTTTACGAGCAGAACATCGGCCCGCTGACCCCCATGATTGCAGAGCGGCTGCGCGACGCGGAGCAGACCTACCCTCCAAGCTGGATCGAAGACGCTATGCGGATCGCGGTCGAGAACAACGTCCGCAAGTGGCGCTATGTGGAAGCCATTCTCGAAGACTGGTTGACCTCCGGTAAACGTGAGCGTGAAGATCATGGCGACACGGAAAAAGCCCGCCGGCGATACCGCCAGGGCGAATTCGCTGATTTCTTCGACTCCTAACGGTTCGGGCGATCTGTTAGGCGACCCGGACTGCCCGAAGTGCGGTGGGCTGGGTTACCTGCGGACCGATGTGCCGCGCGGCCACCCGGAGTTCGGCCGGCTCGCGATCTGCGACTGCCGCAGCGGCGAGCAGCGAGCCCGGCTGCAGGAACGGCTGTTCAGCCAGAGCCGCCTCGAGGAGCTCAAAGAGCTGAGCTTCGAGACCTTCAAGCCCAAGGGCCGAATTGGGACCTCGGAGCTCGAGCAGAAATCGATTGAGGGCGCCTTCAGCCGTTCGAAGCATTACGCAAGCAAGCTGGACGGCTGGCTGCTGCTGCAAGGTGGGATCGGAGTCGGTAAGACCCATCTGGCGGCCGCCATCGCCAATCAAGCGGTTACCGACGGGGTGCCAACTCTATTCCTGACGGTGCCCGACCTGCTGGACGAGCTGCGGGCTTCCTATGGTGATGGGGACCTCACCTTCCCCGAGCGCTTCGAGCAGATCCGCTCCGCCCCGCTGATCGTGCTCGATGACTTTGGCAGCCACCACGCCACCGAGTGGGCCCAGGAGAAGCTCTTCCAGATCCTGAACCATCGTTACGTCAACCGCCTGCCCGTCGTGCTCACCACCAACCTCGCCCTCGAAGAGATCGACCCGCGCCTGAGCTCCCGCATTTCCGATCCAGGGTTGGTCGATCGGGTGTACATCCAGGGCCCCGACTACCGTCGCCCACTGATGGAAGGCAGTCAGAACGAGCTGTCCAGCCTTGGTCTGCACCGTCACCAAACCTTTGGCAGCTTCAACATGCGGAAGGGCGAAAAGCTGCCCCCCGAGCAAGTCAAGTCCCTCGAAGAAGCCTTCCAGGCCGCCCAGACATTCGCTTCCGGACCCACGGGCTGGCTGATGCTCGGCGGCGGCTATGGGGTCGGCAAGACCCACCTGGCGGCGGCCATCGCCAACTACCGGGCCAGCGAAGGACACCCGGTTACTTTTGTCGTCGTGCCGGACCTGCTCGACCATCTGCGGTCGACCTTCAGCCCGAACAGCACGGTCTCCTACGACCGGCGTTTCGAGGAAATCCGCAACGCCCCGCTGCTAGTGCTGGACGACCTGGGCACCCAGGCCACCACGCCCTGGGTTCGGGAAAAGCTCTATCAACTGTTCAACCATCGTTACAATGCGGAGCTCCCGACCGTGATCACTTCCGCCAGCACGCCGGATGAAATCGATGCGCGTTTGCGAGCGCGGATGGACGATCGCCGGTTGTGTGTCCGCAAGCTGATCAACGCGCCCTCCTACCGCGGGAGCCGCAAACGCTGATCAGCCCGCGCTCCGGCCGCGGGGGACGCGGACCTAGATGTTAGAATTCGTCCGCCGCCCCCATCGTCTAGGGGACTAGGACGTGGCCCTTTCAAGGCTAAAACCGGGGTTCGAATCCCCGTGGGGGCACCACACCGTAAGTTCCCTGTAAGTTCCCCTCACTGCCCTCCGACCTAGAATAGATCCGCAAGCAACCGCGGCCGAATGGCCTAGCGGGAGGTGTCCGTGTCTGGTCCACGGATTTTGATAGCAGACGATCATCAAGAGACGCTAGAACACTTGGGGCAGATGCTCGGCGAGTGGGGCTACGAGGTCATCGCGGCCGACAACGGCTACCGGGCCTGGGAAGTGCTGCACCAGCCGGATGCTCCCCGGCTGGCCATCCTCGACCGGCGAATGCCGGGGATCGACGGGCTGGAGATCGTCCGCAAGATCCGAGAACAGGGCCAAGAGCCCCACATCTACGTGATGCTGCTCACGGTCTACGACAACGAGACCCACGTCGTCGACGGGTTGTCGGCCGGGGCGGACGACTACATCGTCAAACCCTTCCGGGCCCACGAACTGCATGCTCGCTTGGAGGCCGGCCGGCGGATCCTTGAAATTCAGGAACAGCTCATCAAGACCCGGGACCAACTGCACTCCCAGGCGACCACTGACTCGGTCACCGGATTGTGGAACCGGGGCGCGATCGTCGAGATCCTGGAGCGCGAGCTCTCGCGGGCGGTTCGGATCAATTCCTCAGTGGGCATTGTGATCATCGACATCGACAACTTCAAGAACATCAACGATTCCTTCGGTCACCAGGCCGGAGACAGTGTGCTGCTGGAGTGCGGACAGCGGATGCGGGGCAGTGTTCGCACCTATGATGCCACCGGCCGCTACGGCGGCGACGAGTTTCTCTCGGTGTTCCCGGGCTGCAACGTGGAAGAAGCAGTAATGCTCGGGGAGCGGCTGCGGCGGGAGATCGCTAAACAGCACGTGACCGTCGGGTTGGCTCCGATCTGGGTCACCGCCAGTGCCGGGATCGCCTCCAGCGACCTGTTCCCGGAAGTCAGCGTCGGCGAGCTGATCGCCTTAGCCGATCAGGCCCTCTACCGCGCGAAGCGCGGCGGCCGCAACCGGCTGGAAATCGCCGAATCGCCTCAGTTGGCCCCCTCGGACCTGTAGCTCCAACTCGTTTCCAAGCTTCCCCCAACCAGTCTCTGGCAGCCGGTTCACACCCCGCCGCCCCGCTCCGGACGTTAGAATGGTCGTTACGGAGAGCTCAACGCATTGATTCTAGTCACCGGCGGTGCAGGGTACATCGGGAGCCATCTAGTCCGTCGGCTGCTCGCGGCGGGCGAGCCGGTGCGAGCGCTGGTGCGCGATCGAGCAAGGGTGGAGCGCGAAGGCCGGCTGCCTGAGACCGGGGTCGAGATCGTAGGGCTAGACGTCCGCTCCCCGGCCGGCCTTACTCAGGCCATGCAGGGCGTGCGTACCGTGATCCATACGGTCGCGATTGCCATCGAGAAGGGGGGACATCAATACGAAGCAACGAACTTCCAGGGTACGGTCAATGTGGTGACTGCGGCGAAAAGTGCCGGCGTCCGGCGCTTTATCCACCTGTCGCAGCTCGGCGCAGATCCAAACTTGCCGTATCGTTTCCTGGCTTCCAAAGGCAGGGCCCAGGCCTATGTGGCCGCCTCTGGCCTGGACTGGACTTCCTTTCGGCCTTCGGTGGTGTGGGGGCCGGAAGACGAATTCGCCAATACTTTCGCCCGGCTGGTCCCATTCACCCCCCTGATCTTTCCGATCATCGGCGACGAGACCGCCAGATTCGAACCCTTGTGGGTCGAAGACCTGGTCACCAGCCTCACAAAAGTACTGGGAGACCCGTCCACCTTCGGCAAAGAGTACGAATTGGGCGGGCCTGAGGTGCTGACCTTGGAGCAAATCGAGCGTCGAACGCTCCAGGCCGTCGGTGCCCGCCGTCGCTTTCTCCGCTTCCCGCTTCCGGTGATTCGGTTGGTCGTAGCCGTGATGGAGCGTTTCCTGCCCTCACCGCCCGTCACCCGCAGCCTGCTGGAACTGCTCGCGGTCCCCAATGTAACCGAGCGAAACAGCCTTGCCCACTTCGTTCCCCAGCCGAGAGCCTTCACACCGGAGAACATTTCGGGGTACATGCGCCAGTTTCGCCCGGCAGCCACCTTAGCCCGCTTCTTCGCCCGCTAGTACTTCCGCGCTACTGTAAGGAATCTGATAACCCAGACCTCGTTCTACCAAGGTCCACGAAAGTTCGCCTATGTAGAATGACCTCATGATAAAGGATAGACGCATGCCACCGAGCAAGAATCTTTTCGAGACCCCTGCTCCCCGTACCGTACTCGTCATTGATGACGAGCGTGGGTTCTGCGACGTGGTCTCGGTGATCCTGGAAAGCCAGGGATATGAAGTACAGCAGGCCCACGAAGCCAACCATGCCTTCGGCCTGCTCACAGAGACCGTCCCGGATCTGATCCTCACCGATCTGATGATGCCCGAAATCGATGGCTTGAGCCTGATCCGACGCCTCCGAGAAACACCGGATTGGGCCCAGATCCCGGTCGTGATGGTCAGTGCCCATTCCGAACCTGCCATTCAGGAGTCCGCCAAGGAGGCCGGCGCAGACGGCTTCATCGCCAAACCGTTCTCGGCCAGCGAGCTGCGGGCGACGGTCCGAGCCCATCTCGTGGAGAATTGAATCGATGCCACCTGCGATCACTGCCGCAATCACCCTGGCCATTACTTAAGGGTCGCCCGCCCCGCCTGAAAAGTCCTCCCCGGCTTGACCCATTCCCGCGGCCCATTTACAATCGGCCGCGTTCCGTTTCCAAGGGACCAATGAGAACCCGACGCATCGTTCTGTGGGTGATTTCGCTTGGCTTTGGCGTGGCTGGCACAGTCGGCACTATCCTCGTTTTCGGGTCGAACTTCAATCGCTTCTGGACCAACTTCCTCTTCAAGGGAGACTTGCCGCTGCTGCTGCTGGTCGGATTTGGCAGCCTGGCCTTCATCTGGCTCGACCTGATCTTGCAGACCCAGTACCTCAAGCGCTAGCCCGCCTCCCGGTTTCCTGATAGTTTTTGCCAGCCGGCAGCCGATATAAGCAGTCGGTGCAGAACCACCGATGACTGACTCGCGTCTGGCGGGTTTCTACAACCTGAACCTGGCTCAGCGCCAGGCGCTGCTCTGCGCCTCGACCGGGCTCGACCTCTCAGCGCTCACCGGGTCTGCCGGTCTCAGCCTTGCCCAGGCGGATGCCATGATCGAGAATGTCGTGGGCATCTTCGGGCTGCCGCTGGGAATTGCGGCCAACTTCGTCGTCAACGGGAAGGACGTCTTGATTCCCATGGCCATCGAAGAGGCTTCGGTCGTGGCTGGGGCCTCCCACATGGCCAAGTTGGTTCGTGAGTCAGGGGGCTTTAGGGCGGAAGCCGATCCCTCGCACATGATCGGGCAGATCCAACTAGTCGACTTGGCCGATCCGGTCGCCGCCGAGCAGGCCCTGCTAGCGGCCGAAAGCGAGATCCTGGCCGCCTGCGACTCGGCCAACCCGCGGCTGGTTGATTTGGGAGGCGGAGCGCGCGGGATAGAGGTCCGCCGGCTTGACCACTCCCCTTCCACTCCGATGCTCGT
>CAZPZD010000051.1:0-16101 GCA_964590515.1 uncultured Anaerolineaceae bacterium
TCATGTGCGGCTTCGTCCGCTCAAATTTCTGCTTGCCCATGCTCTCTTTCTCCTCCGCAGCGCTCTTTGCCTGCCCGTCGCTCCATCGACCCGAGGCGGCCTCGGGCGGCTATGCGCACTTTAGAACACCCCGGCCAATAAGGTCTCCGAGACCTTCTTGGCCACTTCCTGATAGTGGTCAAACTCCATCGTGAACACCCCGCGGCCCTGGGTTAGCGAGCGCAGGGCGGTGGCATATCCGAACATCTCTGCCAGCGGGGCGACCGCCTGAATGACCTGAGTATTGCCACCCCGGTGCTCGATCCCTTCAATCGAAGCTCGCCTCGAGGCCAAATCGCCGGTGATCTCGCCAACCCCCTCGTCCGGCACGAGGACCTCGACCTTCATCATCGGTTCCAAGAGCACCGGTCCGGCGCGCTGCACACCCTCTTTGAAACCCATTGAACCGGCCATCTTGAAGGCCATCGGGCTGGAGTCAACTTCATGGAATGAACCATCGAGCAGCGTGACGCTCACATCGGTCATTGGATAGCCGGCGAGTACTCCGCCCTCGGCCGCCTCTCGAACACCCTGCTCGACTGCCGGAATGTACTCGGTGGGGATCTTGCCGCCCCGTACTTTATTTGCAAATTCGATACCGCTGCCCGGCGCGCCCGGCTCGAGGGCTAGGACCACATGGGCGTATTGGCCGTGACCGCCGGTCTGCTTGACATAGCGGAAATCGACCTCCGGTACCGACTTGCGGATTGATTCTTTGTAAGCAACCCGCGGACGCCCGACCCGCGAGTCGACCTTGAATTCTCGGCGCATGCGATCCACCAGGACCTCGAGGTGCAGCTCGCCCATCCCCCAGATCATGGTCTGGCCGGTGTTCTCATCCGCGCCGACTCGAAAGGTCGGGTCCTCCTCGGCCAGCTTTTGCAGCGCCTCGCCCAGCCGGTCTTGGTCGCCCTTGGTCTTCGGCTCGATTGCGGTAAAGATGACCGGCTCCGGAAATGTGATGCTCCCAAGCACGATTGGGTCGGCCGGATCGCAGAGAGTGTCGCCGGTGAACGCGAACTTCATCCCGAGTACCGCCGCGATGTCACCTGCCATCACTTCATCGACATCTTCGCGGTGATCGGCGTACATCCGAATCAAGCGACCGACCCGTTCCTTGCGGTCCTTGCTGGAGTTGTAGACCGAGGAGGCCTTGTTGAGCGTGCCGGAGTAGATCCGCAGATACGCCATCCGCCCGACATAAGGATCCGAGACGATCTTGAAGACCAGCGCGCTGAGAGGCACATCGTCTTTGGCCTCTCGAACGAGCTCTTCCTCCCCGCCCGGTCTCACTCCGCGGACCGGTGGGATGTCCATCGGCGAGGGCAAGTAGTCAACAACTGCGTCGAGCAGCCGTCTCACGCCGCGGTTCTTGAGCGATGATCCACAGAAGACCGGGGTCAGCTTGCCCGCGATGACTGCCCGGCGCAGGGCCGCCTTCAATTCCTCGGTGGGGATCGGATGCCCCTCGAGAAATCGCGTCGACAGGGCATCGTCGGTCTCGGCGATCCTCTCAATGAGTTCGGTTCGCTGCTCGGCCACCAGGCCCCGCAAGTCGGCGGGTACCGGCTCGTGCTCCGGTGAGGCACCTGCATCTTCACTCCAAATGACAGCGACGTCGTCCAGTAGATCGACGACGCCGCTGAAGTTTGCCCCGCTCCCAATCGGCAGCTGCATGGCGAGAGGCTTGGCCCCCAGCCGCCGACGGATCGATTCGATGGTGTTTTCGTAGGAGGCCCCAACCCGATCCATCTTGTTGACAAAACAAATCCGCGGCACGCCAAACCGATCGGCCTGTCGCCATACGGTTTCGGTCTGTGGTTCGACTCCTTGGACCGCGTCGAAGACCACCACCCCGCCGTCCAGCACCCGTAGGGAGCGCTGAACCTCGGCAGTAAAGTCGATGTGGCCCGGCGTATCGATAATGTTGATCACGCAATCCCGCCAGCTGGCAGTTACCGCGGCAGACACGATGGTGATGCCCCGTTCCCGCTCCTGATCCATCCAGTCGGTCACCGTCGTGCCTTCATCCACCGATCCCATCCGGTGGGTGCGGCCAGTGTAGAACAGCACCCGCTCAGTAGTCGTGGTTTTTCCAGCATCGATGTGGGCGATGATGCCGATGTTGCGGTAGCGATCTAGCGGAAATTCACGCGGCATGCAAGCGGTTCCTACCAGCGATAATGGGCGAAGGCCCGGTTGGCCTCCGCCATCTTGTGAGTGTCTTCTCGCTTACGCATGGCTGAGCCCGTTCCGGCGGCCGCATCCATCAGCTCGCCAGCGAGCTTCTCCGCCATCGTCTTTCCCGACCGGCTGCGGGCGGCGGCCAGGATCCAACGGACTGCCAGGGAGGTCCTCCGCTCGAATTGGACCTCCACCGGAACCTGATAGGTCGCCCCGCCCACCCGGCGCGGTTTGACTTCCAAGACCGGCGAGGTGTTCTTGATGGCGTCCTCGAAGACCTCGACCGGATTGCGCTTGACCTTCTGCTCGATCAGGGCAAAGGCGTCATAGACAATGCGGGTGGCGGTGCTTTTCTTGCCGCGCTTCATCATCCGGTTGATCAGACCGTGGATAGCCGGATTGTTGTAGCGAATATCGCCTGTCGTCGTACGCCGCTCTGGTTTCGACCTTCGCATCTTTGGTCTCCGCTCAACACACAAGCCTCGGCCGCCGCGCTCGCGGCAACCGAGCTACTAAATGGATTGGGCTACTTACTCTCGAGGGCGTTTACCGCCGTACTTCGAGCGGCCTTGCCGGCGCCCATCCACACCCGTGGTGTCCATCGTGCCCCGCACGATGTGATAGCGCACGCCGGGCAGGTCCTTCACTTTTCCGCCGCGCACCAGAACGACGGAGTGCTCCTGCAAGGAGTGCCCTTCCCCCGGGATATAAGCCGTAACTTCCAGGCCGTTAGTGAGCCGTACTCGGGCAACCTTGCGCAGGGCTGAGTTTGGCTTCTTTGGCGTCTGGGTTCGGACCTGGGTACAGACCCCCCGCTTTTGCGGTGCGCCGCGCGGTTGGAGCTCCCGGCGCTGATTCATGGAATTAAACGTGTACTGCAGCGCGGGTGCCTTGGTCTTTGAGCGCTTGCTCTTCCGCCCTTTCCGGACTAGTTGACTGATGGTTGGCACAAACACTCCCTCGACACAAATCCCGGGGCACGGGCCCCGGGTCGCTCGACGCAAAGGCCCCGTGCTCGCCAGGGCCTCCGAAATCTACGATGAATTCGAGCCACGCAAACCGCGCAGCTCGAGCTCCCCAGACACTCGAGGGGTTATTCTACCAAACGGCCAAAGCGGCGTCAAGGAAATTTGCAGGCCTTTAGGCGACCTGCCGACCCGCATCAGAGGCCGATCCACCGGCCGTTTTCGGCCGACGTTGCTCTCCGGCATGGACTCAGAGCCCAGATCCGATCTAGGGCAATGCGAGCTCGGGGCAGTCGGCTCCCCCGCTGCGGCTGAGGAAGGTTTCCAATGCTGCTTTCTGGCTCTCGAAACCTGCAACGAATTGGTACTCCTCAAAGCTTTCCCGGACCTCGTCCCATAGGACACTGCTGCTGCACCCCATGGCGCGGGGTGGTGGGTTGTCCGTCGCGATCCATCGCTCGGTCCGGACCGCCAACCGGGCGAAGAGTGCAGTTGTCGCAAGAAACGTGGCAACCAAGGCCACCCCGACTGCTGTGCTTGCCCAATCCTGCCGCTCGGTTTCATCCGCCGACCGAACAAACCACCGGCCAACCGCCCAGCTGGAAAGGAAAACCACCCAGGCAAGGGCCAGTCCCAGCAGTCCGAAGATGGCGACCCACTCCACCGATCCGCCGGCCAGTTTCAACCCGAGGTAACTGAGGCTCAGGATCGAGAGCAGACCAGCGGCCCAATTGGTAAGTGGGTGTGACGGCTGAGGCCGATTCCGCCGGAGAATCCAGACAATGATGCCACCTGGGATGATCAGTCCTCCCAAGAGCGGGAGCAGGGTCGCGGTCCGGGTGAGCATTGCGAGCTGCTGAAGCTGGGCCGCCGTCAGTTCGGCAACGCTGTAAAAGGAGGTCTCCCCCTGTAACAAGAGCAAGTACGACCACAGGCACCCGAACA
This sequence comes from uncultured Anaerolineaceae bacterium, assembly GCA_964590515.1. Lineage (GTDB taxonomy): Bacteria > Chloroflexota > Anaerolineae > Anaerolineales > E44-bin32 > JADFRG01. Next base: position 4,134 of record CAZPZD010000051.1, read on the forward strand.
GTGTCAGCAAAACCCAAAGTCCCCTTCCAAGCCCCTTGCCCGATTGATCGCGCCCAATCACGGTCACCAGTCCCGGGACCAGCAGGACCGCGGTGATCGACATTCCTCGCTGCCCGAAGGTTCCGGTTCCCAACCACCATACATACCAGCTGCCCTGAAGGTAGAGTTGAACCAAGACGAGGCCGCCCAGCGCCAGCCAGCCAAGCCTTGCCCGCCTCGGGCCGGGCAGCAGAACCATCTCTATGACTGCCGCCATCCCGATGGCATACAGTGGATGGTAGGACAGCAGCCCGTGCCACGGATGGATGAGCACCGCCTGGACTTGTGGACTGCCGAACTCGAACGAATGAAACCCGTCTCCCCCGAAGACACAGGGTGATTGAAGGTAGTTTCCCGTCATCCAGCGGTTGACCAGTGCGACCTCCAGGAGTCCGATCACGGTCGTGCCGATCAGCCATCCAAGCGCCAAGTTCATGTTCCGCAGACCGGCAACCCGCCGTGCGGCAACCGCCCGAGCGCCTAGCAGCACTGTCGCGGGCAGCGCGAAGAGCGCCAGGTTTGATCGCAGCATGATGAGCAGCGCGGCCGCTGCCCCTCCGACCAGAGCCTCCCGAATCCGCCAAGGCCGGCCGCTAACCAGGACGAGGGCCAGCACTGCGGCCAGAGCGTAGCCGACCGACTCCGACCCGTAGGTATGGGAATAGAACCCGGCATGGGTTCCAACGAAGGTAGCTCCCATCCCAAAAAGCGTTAGCGGAACGTCTCCGGCCGCGGCGCGGAAGAGCAGCCGCCACATCGCCCACCAGAAGCCTATCCCGGCCAACCAGCCTGCGACCAGCGCGCTCGGCCCCAGGCCGAACTTACCTCCGGTGAGAAGCTGGGGCAGGGCGAAGATCAAACCGGCCCCATGGGACCACTGAGTCAGCGGAACTTTGTTGGGGGAAAGGATCGAACCGCTAAGTTCGAAAATGTCACCCTGGGCGAAGGCCCGGCTCCAATCCAGGTAGTGATCGAAGTCCGGTCCGGCGCGGCCGGCGGCGAAGAGGGCCGCCGCAAGGAGGCATCCAATTCCGAGTGAGAGCGGTTTCAGCCAGTCGCGGCGCAAAGCAGCCTTCGTGGCCAGCTGAACTCAGGTCCCGGAACGAAATGGCGCCCGCAATGCGGGCGCCATGGTTTCAAGTTCAGTGGTTTCTATCAGCGCGGCTCCGGGTCGAGGTCCAGCAGCCCGAGCCCCAACCGCGGTGGCCGGGTGCGGTCGTCTTGCTTGCCGAATCGCACCGTGTCCCCGACCTCGTTGATCGCCTCCACCGATAGTCCGAGGCTTTGCAGCTCCTTGACCAACACCCGGAAAGAGGCCGGGATCCCCGGTTCCTCTACCTGCTCGCCTTTGACGATGGCCTCGTAGGTCTTGACCCGGCCTTGCACGTCGTCGGACTTTACAGTCAGCATCTCTTGCAAAATGTGGGCCGCGCCGTACGCTTCCAGCGCCCAGACCTCCATTTCACCGAAGCGCTGGCCGCCGAATTGAGCCTTTCCGCCCAGCGGCTGCTGGGTAACCAGCGAGTACGGACCGGTCGAGCGCGCATGCACCTTGTCTTCAACCAGGTGGTGCAGCTTCATCATCATGACGACCCCGATCGTGACCGGATTATCGTAGGCTTCACCACTCTTGCCGTCAAACAGGACCTGCTTCCCGAGGGTGGGCGTCGGCTCGTGGGTCTCCAGCATCACCTTGACCGCTTGCTTGGCCACCGCTTCGGGACTGCTGTCGGGCTTTATCTTGCGACCTTTGGACTCGATCCACAGCCGCAGGCAAACATCGATCACGGCTTTGTCGAACGGCTCCCGCTCGTTGACTGGGGTCTCGGAGTCATCGAACACGAGCAGCTTGTCTGGGTCGTAATCCTTCTGGCGCAGCCATTCTCTCAGCGCCACCCGGCGAGCGTAGTTCCGATCGGTGGCGATCAGATCGATGTCGTAATGCTTAGATTTCAACCAGTTTTCCAAATATAGACGCCGAATCTCCTCGTCGTCCTCAAAGGCTTCCTCATCGTAGTAGCCCTTCTCCTTTACCCAATCCCAGGCTGCGGTCCCGATTTCCTGCCAGGCTCGATCGATCAGCCAGGCCCGGGCCAACTCGGCCTCGATCTCTTCTTCATCTGCGCCATCGAACACCGGAGTAATGGCCCGGAATCCGAGCCGGTGGGCCGCCCAGCCAAGATGGGCCTCGAGCAGCTGGCCGATGTTCATTCGCCCGGGTACCCCTAACGGATTCAGAATCAGATCCACCGGCGTTCCATCCGCCAGGAACGGCATGTCTTCAATCGGAACGACCTTGGATATGACGCCCTTGTTGCCATGCCGCCCAGCCATCTTGTCCCCTTCGGTGGCCTTGCGTTTCTGGGCAACCGATACCCGCACCATCTTCTCGACCCCAGGAGGCAGGTCGCGGTGCTCTTCTCGGGTGAAGACCTTGACATCGACCACCTTGCCGCGCTCCCCGTGCGGCATGCGGAGCGAGGTGTCCTTCACCTCGCGGGCCTTCTCGCCGAAGATCGCCCTCAGCAGTTTCTCCTCGGGAGTGAGCTCCTTCTCGCCTTTTGGTGTGATCTTGCCCACCAGAATATCGTTCGGTCCAACCTCAGCCCCGATCCGAACAATTCCGTCCTCATTCAGGTCGCGCAAGGCCTCATCGCCCACGTTCGGGATGTCGTAGGTAATCTCTTCCGGACCAAGCTTGGTGTCGCGGGCTTCAACCTCGTGCTTCTCGATGTGTATCGAGGTGTAGCGATCCTGTTGGACCAGCCGCTCGGAAATCAGAATCGCGTCCTCGAAGTCGCCGCCTTCCCAAGAGAGGAAAGCACAGAGCACGTTCTGCCCCAACGCCAACTCACCACCTTCAGTGGACGTCGAATCAGCAATGACATCCCCCTTGGTTACTCGTTGACCCTTGATCACCGATGGGCGCTGGTCGATGCAGGTGCTCTGATTGGAACGATTAAACTTGCGCAGCTTGTAGGTCCGGCTCGCGCCCTTGGACCGGACAACCACCGTACTGCCCGAAACCGATTCGACCTCCCCACTCTCCTCGGCCAGGATCACTTGCCCAGAATCGTATGCTGCCTGCCGTTCCATTCCGGTGGAAACCAAAGGCACTTCCGGATCGATCAAGGGAACCGCCTGGGTCTGCATGTTGGAGCCCATCAAAGCCCGGTTCGCATCGTCGTGCTCCAGGAACGGAATCAAGGAAGCGCTGACCCCCACAATCTGGCGGGGAGCCACGTCCATGAAGTTGATCTGGTCTGGGGTGGCGAAGAAGAAATCACCGTGACGGCGGCAAGAGGCTCGCGGATTGGAAAACTCCATTCGTTCATTCAGCGGGGTGTTCGCCTGGGCAATTACGTATTTGTCCTCTTCGTCGGCGGACAGATACTGGGTGTCATCGGAGACGAAAGGAACTACCGGGATCAATGCTTTGCGTCGGGCCATCCCGCTCGCCAGGCTGTCGCTGACCACTGTCCCGTCTTTGGCCAGGACCTTGTCCCCCTTGGCGTCTTTCCAGCTGCCCCGCAATCGCTTTCCTACCAACCGCTTGTCTTTGGAGCTCAACTCGTTCACCACCCGGCGATAGGGGGTCTCAATGAAACCGAACCGATTCACCCGGGCGTAGGAAGCCAACCTCCCGATCAGGCCGATGTTGGGGCCTTCCGGGGTCTCAATCGGACAGATCCGGCCGTAGTGGGAGTGGTGTACATCGCGCACGTCAAAGCCGGCCCGTTCCCGCCGCAGGCCGCCTGGTCCCAAAGCAGACAAGGTGCGCTTGTGTCTCAGCTCGGCCAGCGGATTGGTCTGATCCATGAATTGAGATAGCTGGCTGGAGCCGAAAAACTCTCGGATCGCAGCAACGACCGGGCGGATGTTGATCAACGAGACCGGTGAGAGCTGCTCCTGATCCCGGATCGACATTCGCTCCAGAATGACCCGCTCCATCCTGCGCAGCCCAACCCGCAGCTTGCTCTGTATGAGCTCACCTACCGTCTTTACCCGCCGATTGCCAAGGTGGTCGATATCATCCGGTTGGGCAGCCCCATTGTTGATGCGGATCATTCGCTCGACAATTCGGACGACATCCCAACTGGTTACCTGGCGATGGTCCTCGGCCACCAGTTTTCCCAACTCGAGTTTCCCATTCAGCTTGTAACGGCCTACCCGCTCCAGGTCATAACGCCGCGGGTCGATCAATTGATCCCGTAAATACTCGCGGGCGTTGTCGAGGGTCGGCGGGTCGCCGGGGCGCATTCGGCGGTAAAACTCGACCAGTGCCTCTTCCGCGACGGTGCGATTGTCGCGCCGCTCCCAAGTCGGCTCCTGCCGCATGGTCGTGGCTATGTAGGGGTGGTCAGGATCGACGTCCGCCTGGGCAAAGAGCTGGAGCAGCTCTTCGTCCGATCCGTCCTTGATCGCCGGCTTCTTGGTTCCGTCGTTGATGGCCGCCAGCGCCCGCAGCAGGATCGTGACCGGGATGGTTCGCTTGCGGTTGAACTTCAAGGTCAGGTAGTTGCTCTTGCGGCTCTCAAACTCCATCCAAGCGCCGCGGTCGGGGATCAGCTTGGCCGAGGCCAATCGGCGGCCGGTGGTCCGATCCTCCGGAGCCTCAAAGTACACACCCGGGGAGCGGATCAGCTGCGAGACCACCACCCGCTCGGTCCCATTGATGACGAACGTGCCCTTCTCGGTCATGATTGGGAAGTCGCCCAGGAAAATGTCCTGCTTGATCGGCTCGGGAACTTCGGTGCCGGCAAGCAGTACCGAGACATAGAGCGGGGCGGCGTAAGTCAGATCGCGTTCGACGCACTCCTCCAGGCCGTGCTTGGTCTCTTCAAACCAATACTTGAGTCCGAACTGTTTAGACTCCTGGGTTTTGCCTGGGAAATAGAGCTTCATCCCCCCGTTGTACGATTCGATCGGCGAGACCTCATCGAACAAATCAGCAAGTCCCTCAACTTTGAGCCATGCGAACGAATCGAGTTGCACTTCAATTAATGAAGGCAGTGGGAAGGTGTAGCGAATGCGCGAGTAATTCTTGAGGCCTTTGTTAGCCATACCGCTCCCTTTCGTCCGTGCGAGGTTCTAAGTTGGAGATAGTTAGAAACCGGTGATGACCTTACCCTGCTTCGGTCATTGCCGGGGCCAAGTGCCTGACCAGCAACCGGATCAGCAGTCCGGGCGCGGTTGAGCCCCTTTAGTTTGGGCGAACCTGTAGGTTACCATAGATCTGCCCACTTGGCAATCGTTGCGGACCCCGAAGCGGGGTGGCGTTCAGCCTCCCGAATACAGATTTCGGTAGATTTCATACACCTCAAAGATGACCCGAATGTAGAGTTGGGGTTCATCGAGGCGGATTACTTCCAGGAAGAGGTCTGGATCCGAGGGGGCCAACTCTTTCCAGAACTGGGCGTTGCCGGGACCGGCGTTGTAGGCTGCCAAGGCAGCGAACAGATCTCCCTCGAAACGATCGCGTTGGCTAGCCAGATAGTAGGTCCCGAATCGGACGCTAACGATCGGCCGGTGCAGGTCAGCACTGGTGTAGGCCGGGGGCCAACCGAGCTGGGCGGCAATCGACTCGCCAGTGCTCGGGATCACCTGCATCAGGCCGTGGGCGGCGGCCGATGACGTGGCGAACCCCTCGAAGAGACTCTCCTGTCGGACGACCGAAAGCAGGAACAGGCCGTCCAGGCCATAGCGGGCGGCCTCCGGCAAGATCAGCTCTCCGAAGTAGGGGCCAAACCGGATCCGATTGAAGTACACCGGAGCGTCCAGTGTCGCCGCATCGTCCAGCCCAGCCAGCCTCAGGATCTGCCGGGAGGCAAAGATCGCTTCCCGGTACAGCCCCAAACTGAGCAATTCATGCATGAGGCGGTAGGTCGCCTCCGGGTCGCTCTCGAACGACCCCCGCAGCGACGAGAACTCGGCTGCCGCGAGCTCCAATTCCCCGACCGCCCAGAGTTCCTGGCCGCGGACAAAGCGTTGGTCTCCGGCAATGGCCAGGTTTGGCTCGCTCAACGGATCCGGCCCAAGCAAGCTGAAGGTCTGGCGCAGCCACTGCTCGGCCTCGGAGCGTTCGGCTTCCCGGTCGTAGGCGAAGTCGAAAGCTCCACTGCCTTCGAACACCGGACGACCCACCAGGAGCTCCCCCGCCCTGACCGAGTAGTATCCGGTTGGATCTGCCTCCACCGCTCGGTTCCAGGCGGCCTCCGCCGCTTGCGGGTCACCGCCGGCTTGCTGAGTCTTTCCGATCCAGAGCTCCGCCGCCGCTGCATCTGCCGAGGTTATTGCATTGGCCAAGGCGCTCTTGAAGGCCAGATCCGCCTCGGCGAATTGCCCGAGGCGAAACCGCGCCACCCCAGATAGGAATGCAGCTTGGTGGGCTAGATCTTGGCCCGGATACAGCTCCGGCAACCGGAGCCAGATCTCGGCTGCCCGTTGCAGGTCAGCCCCCCGCTCTGCCGTCCGGCCCGCGGCGAACAGTGCTTCGGAACCGATACCCGGCTCCGGCCGGGCGGCGGCGAGCGCCAGGTAGGTGTCGACAGCCGCAGAATACTGATCAAGATAGGCCCACTGGGTGCGTGCCTTGGCCAGTGCCGCATCGGGCCACAGGGCGTCTGCCGGGAAGTTGGAGACCACCCATTCGAAATCGGCGAGCGCCTGCTGGGAGTTCCCGAGCGCCAAGTGGCTCAAGCCTCGATAATAGAAGCCTGCCGGGCTCGGCACACTCCCCAGCACGCGGTCGAATGCCGCCACCGCCGGCTCGTAGGCCCCGGCGTGATAATCCACCAGACCGCGTTGGAACTCGTCGACCGGGATCCCGGCCTCCACCAACCGAATGAGGGCAATGTAGCTGTCATAGGCGGTTGGGAAGTTGCTTACCGAGTCCATGTAGCGGGAGACAGCTCCTTCGAAGTCACCCAGCCCCTCCAGCGTTTCCCCGGCAAGCAAATTCATCGAAGCCCGGGTTCCTGGGTCCGTAGTCTGAGCCGAGATCGAGTCAAACTGAGTCAGGGCGAGCTCGAGCTCACTAGCTTCGAGATAGCACCGACCAATCTTTACCAGCAGCGGCAGGACGTCTGTGATGCGGGGTGCGGCGATCGCATTCTGGTAATGACCCACGGCTTCCAGCGGCCGTCCCGCCAGCCGCAGCGCGTCGGCGAGCCATTCCTGCACATAGGCATCGAGTACTCCTGGCCGCTGCTCGAGATAGGCGGCGTAGTCCGTCGCAGCCAGCTGGGGCTGACCAAGACCGAGCAACGCTTCAGCTCGCAGGAGGCGGGCCTGCGCCGACCGCTCGCTCGTTGGAAAGCGATCGATCAATTCGCTAAATTCAACTTGGGCGCCGGCGTACAGTCCGGATTGCAACAAGGCTTCCCCTCGCCCATAGAGGGCCTCAGCGATCTCTGCCGGTCCGCCGGCTTGCTCAAGCTGCCGGCTGAACTCAACGTACGCCTGGTCCCAATCTCCGTTGAACAGCGCCTGCTGGCCGGCATTGTTCAACTCCGAGCGGGTAGGAGCTGGAGTCGGAGAGGGGAGGGCAGTCCCGGTTGGGGTGGCGGCCGGCTCGAGGGTCGCGGTTGGCACCGGGCGAGAGGCCAGGCTGCAGGCGAGGGTCAGCAGGGCAAGCCCCGCACCCGCCAGTCGAGGGCCGGAGAACACGGCCGGCATGATATCATCATTCCCTTGCAAGCCGTCTGTGGGCGTGCTAGACTTTCCGCCCAGTTCCACTGCGCTCTCGGCGGAGAGCGCGTTTTTGTGCCTTGCCGGTGAGAACCGTATCTTGGGACCCAGCCCTCTCGGCAGTCAAGATGATCGATCAGCGGCGCTTGCCTGCTGAGTACTCGATCGTCACCTTGGAATCAGCAGCAGCCGTCGCCGAGGCAATCCACGACATGGTAGTCCGCGGCGCTCCGGCTATCGGGGCGAGCGCCGCTTTTGGGCTGGCGCTAGCTGCCGCTCGATCAACCGCCTCGAGTTCCGAGCAGCTCTGGACGGACCTGCGGGCCGCCGAGCAAGTGCTGCGGGCCTCCCGTCCGACCGCAATCAACCTGGGGTGGGCGCTCGACCGAATGTTGGCTCTAGCCCAGGCTCACGCGGATGCGGACCCGGCTGCGCTGCGCGGCCTGCTTGTCGCTGAGGCTCAACGCATCGCAGACCAGGACGTCGACATCAATCGGCGGATGGGCAGCTACGGGGCGGCTCTGGTTCAAGATGGCGACACTCTGATCCACCACTGCAATACGGGCGCGCTTGCCACCGTGGACTACGGCACCGCCCTGGGGGTCCTGCGCACTGCCCACGAAAACGGAAAGGCGATCCATGTTCTGGTCGACGAGACTCGCCCGCGCTTGCAAGGGGCGCGATTGACGGCTTGGGAGCTCGATCAATACGGGATCGAGCATGAGATCATCGCCGACACTGCTGCCGGCTCTTTCTTGCAGGCCGGCCAAGTGGCGTCGGTATTTGTGGGAGCCGACCGGGTCGCCGCCAACGGCGATGTTGCGAACAAGATCGGGACCTACATGCTGGCGCTGGCTGCTTACGACAACCGGGTCCCGTTCTATGTTGTGGCACCCACTTCGACCATTGACCTCTTAGTGGGCAGCGGCGTGGAGATCCCGATCGAAGAGCGGCCCGCCGCCGAGGTGCTCAACCTGCAGGTCGATGGGCAGCCCATTGCGCCCTCAGGGAGCCGGGCGCGCAATCCGGCGTTCGACATCACCCCGCATCGCTTAGTGACCGCGATTGTGACCGAGGTCGGCGTCCTCCGGCCACCCTACGAGTTGGTACTTGCGGAAGCCGTCAATTCGGCCCGGAGCCTGTGGACGTCGTCCTGACCGGCTCGATCGCGTTCGATTACATCATGCGGTTCCCGGGCCGGTTCGGCGAACACATCCTCCCGAACCGCCTCGACAGCCTCAGCCTGTCCTTCCTGGTGGACACCCTCGACAAGCGCAGAGGTGGCATCGCAGCCAACATCGCCTACTCGATGGCGTTGCTGGGTGAACGCCCGCGGATCATGGCGACCGTGGGCGAAGATTTCGAGCCCTATGGTCGTTTCTTGGAGAGCATCGGGGTGCAAACGGCTGAGATTAAGGTCATCCCTGGCATTCACTCTGCCTCCTTCTTTGTCACGACCGACGCGGTAGACGCGCAGATTGCCAGTTTCTATACCGGGGCAATGTCCCACGCGGCCGAACTGAGGGTGGCCGACCTTGAGCCGCGCCCCGAGCTGGTGCTCATCTCGCCTAACGACCCGCGAGCCATGGTCAGCTACGCATCCGAATGTCAGCAACTCGGGATTCCCTATTTCTATGACCCGAGTCAGCAGATCCTTCGGCTTGAGGGCACCGAGCTGGAGCAGGGGATCGCAGGTGCGGAGGCGCTGTTCGTCAACGACTACGAACTCGCCCTGATCCTGGACAAGACCTCCCTCACCCTGGCCCGAATCGCCGAGCGGACCCGGTTCACGATCATTACCCGGAGCGAGCTGGGATCCGAGCTGATCACGCCGGACGGGCGGGTCCAGATCCCCGCCGTGCGGCCGAAGGCAGCGGCGGAACCAACCGGGGTCGGGGACGCCTATCGGGCCGGTTTCTTGAAGGGATACATCCACCAATTTCCGCTCGAGTGCTGCGGCAGGATGGGTGCCCTGGCTGCCACCTACTGCCTCGAGAGTCTGGGGCCACAGGGGCAGCAGTATGACCTGGGTGAATATGTGTCTAGGTTCGAACAGGAATTCGGGTCAGAGTGCGGGCTCAAACAGCGACTGGGTTAAGACCGGAGGAAACTATGTCCGACGATTATGACATTCGAGACGCCAGCCTGGCGGAAGGCGGACGCAGGCGAATTAGCTGGGCCGAGCTGGAGATGCCGGTCCTTCGCCAGATTCGAGAACGATTCCAGAAGGAGCTTCCGCTCAAGGGTCTGCGAGTTTCGGCCTGCCTGCACATCACGGCCGAGACCGCAAACCTGATGCGAACCTTGCAGGCGGGAGGTGCCGACTCCGTGCTGTGCGCCTCAAACCCACTTTCAACTCAGGACGACGTGGCCGCCTCGCTGGTCGTGAATGAGGAGATCCCGGTGTTCGGGATCAAGGGCGAAGACCGGGACACCTACTACACCCACATCAAAGCCGCCCTCGATCACCGGCCGACGGCGACGATGGACGATGGGGCGGACTTGGTGAGCTCGCTGCACAAGGACCGTGCCGGCCAGCTCTCGGAGGTGGTGGGCGGTACCGAAGAGACCACCACCGGCGTCATCCGGCTCCGGGCGATGGCCAAAGCGGGCAGGCTCGGCTATCCGATCCTGGCAGTGAACGACGCGATGACCAAGCACTTCTTCGACAACCGCTATGGAACGGGCCAATCCACCATTGATGGGATCCTGCGGGCCACGAATATTCTGCTGGCGGGCAAGACTTTTGTGGTTGCGGGGTACGGCTGGTGTGGCCGCGGTCTGGCGATGCGGGCCCGGGGACTTGGGTCCAATGTCATCGTCACTGAGGTGGATGCGCTGGCGGCACTGGAGGCCGTGATGGACGGGTTCCGGGTGATGCCGATGGACGAGGCCGCGAGGCTAGGCGATATCTTCTGCACATTGACCGGCGACGTCCATGTCCTCGACCGGCAGCACTTCATGAGCATGAAAGACGGAGCCATCCTGGCGAACTCTGGGCACTTCAATGTCGAGATCAACCTGGAAGCCCTCGAAGGGATGGCAGGCGAGAAACGAAAGGTCCGCGAATTCGTCGACCAATACCTTTTGGCCGACGGGCGCCGGCTGAATCTGCTCGCCGAGGGCCGCCTGGTTAACTTGGCAGCGGCCGAAGGCCACCCGGCCAGCGTGATGGATCTCTCATTTGCGAATCAGGCCCTTTCGCTCGAGTACATCATGATGCACGCCAGCGAACTGGACGACCAGGTCTACACGATCCCCGAGGAGATCGACCGGGAAATCGCCCGCTTGAAACTTGAGACGATGGGGATCCGGATCGATTCGCTAACCTCCGAGCAGGCCCGCTACCTGACCTCCTGGGAAGAAGGTACCTAGCCGAGGCCGTCCCTTCAGGGCCTGACCTCAACCAAGACGAATACCGGGTCGCCGAACAGTTCACCAGTCGGCGTCTTGGCCTGCCAGCTGGCAAGGTACTCCCCCGGCTCGCGGGGTGCAGTCAGCAGCACCTGCCAGATTGCCGCCTCGCCAGCCCGAGCGGGATACAACCCCAACTCGGTCGGACCGCCGAGCAATCCGCCGTCTGTCCGAATCAGCCGGTATCCAGGCCCCCAATTACAGGTCCCCGAATTCATGACCGACCAACGCTTGTCGATCAACGCCCCTGGCTCCACCCGGCTTCCATCGGGGACGGAGAGGTCTTCGATGAACCGAGCTTGGTCCACGCACCCGGATTGAGTCAGCACGACCGGTGGTGCGGGAGTTGACCGCGCATCGGTGCTCGTCGCGAGCGGTTCTAACTCGATGAGATCCGTCGAGAGCGGGGTCGCAACCGGTGACGTTCCACAACCGGCAAGCCACAGGCCGATCAGTGCAGTGCTCAGCCAACTCAGACTCTCGGCCGACCGCCTCATCATCCCAATCATCGCCCGATCCGGAGAGCGGGGCAAGCCGCGCAAAGTATCTGAACGCTAGGCGGCGTAGGCCAATCGCGATTCTGCGATTGCCGCTGGGCGGTCCTCCTCCTCGCTCTCGCCTTCCGAACTGACGAAAGCCAGCCCGCTGAGTCCCCGGATTCGACTTTCGAGATCGAGCATCAGCTCGGGGTGCTCCCGCAAGTAGTTCTTGGCGTTGTCCCGGCCCTGCCCGATTCGGGTCTCGCCAACCGAGAAGAACGACCCGCGCTTCTCCACCAACCCATTCTCAACCGCCAGGTCCAGGATCCCGCCGACCTTGCTGATTC
>CAZPZD010000052.1:0-15179 GCA_964590515.1 uncultured Anaerolineaceae bacterium
GCCGCAAATGAGTCGGAGGCTGGGTTCGAATCATTCCCCCAAAGCATCTGGGTTCCGCTGGTCGCATACCCGTTCGCCAACCCCCAGCTGCTGATTCCACCCACCAATCCGAAGCTCCAGTTGCCCACCCCGCTCTCGAGGTCGTCGAAGAAGAAGTCAACCTTGAGCTCATCAGGTGCGCAGATCGCGGCCTCCGGGTTGAACCCGAGGGAGGGTTCGAGGCTCATTTCAACCGCATCAGTCGCGTCCCGCACTTCCTGGCAATCGGCGTTAGTAATGGCCTCTGCCCCTCCCACCAGGCTCAGGCAGGCCTGGTAGAGGGCGTTGTACAGGTCGCCATAATCGGATCCTGACGTGAGCAGGTTGGTCTGCACCTCATAGTAGATGGCGGCTACCTTGTCGATCCCCAGCGGATCCACCGTCTTTCCATTGAAGACCCCACCATCGGTCATCAAGTAGACCGCCTTGTTGTTCACCCCGCTGTTGGTGTGCACTCCCCCGTTGTCAGAACTGCCGGTGTAGTAGTTCAGGCTCGTTATCTTGTCCGGATCGCCGAACGCGGTGGGGTCTTCCATATCCCTGATGGCACCAAAACTGGGTATGTCCTCCCCCATCAGCCACTTGACCGCCGGCGTGTCCGTACCGAGGGCGTTGGTCTGATCGATGAATTCCCCCCAGACATCCGAGAACGACTCGTTGATTGCACCGGACTGATAGTAGTAGAACAAGCTCGATTCAAATTCGGTCACGCCATGGGTCAGCTCATGCCCAACAACATCGTCTGCGGCAGCAAATCCCGCGCCGTAGACCATTTGCGATCCGTTCCAGAAAGCATTGGCGTAGGGGCAAACATCGAACGGATCACAATAGCGAACGGTCGACACCAGATTCATGCCGGCATCATCCAGGCTGTCTCGGCTGTGATGGCTGCTGTAGAAGTCGTACGTATTCCCAGAATACTCATAAGCCGCGTTGACGTCCGTGATGGCAGAAGCTGGACCGCCCTCCGTTCGAACCGGACCATTCCCAGGCAGGCCAAAGGCAGAGCTATTCTGGTTATCGTAGATGATTCGGTTCAGCGCGGTGTGGACCTGATTGAAGTGCAGGACGATCGCTCCATTGTGAGCATCAACCAAGACGAGCTCTCGAATGTCTAGGCGCTGGATCCCGCTGACTTCGATTCGCCAAACAAGGGCGGCCGGCCGACTGCTGGGCCTCAGAAGCTGCTCGTCGTAGATCCACAATTCCGGGGGGCTTACCGCCAAATCTCCATCTGAAAGGGCGTACTGCTTGGCGATCACGCCCCGGGCTAGCGCGGTTGCCGTTTCGGCTAAGAGGGTCGGGTCGGTGGACAGGGAGAGGCCGGGCGAAACCTCACCAATCATCGAGAGCAGGCGGCCCTGGCCATCTCGGTTCATCGTGAGCTCCCCTGCAATGACCGGGATCCCTCGATACTGTTGCTGATAGCGAGTCGAGGTCGGTCCGAGGCCGGATTGGGTCGACCTTATGAGCGCTAACTCTTCGGAAGGGTTGCTGAGGCCGAACTCTCTGCCGTAAACTTCCAGAAGCGCAGCCGCCGGCGCGCCAGCAGCCCCGTGAGCTTGAGCTCCAGGAACCTCAATCGGGGAGGAAGGATCTGCACCCAGAAAGGTCAGCTGGCCGGTCTGACTGTGGTAGTCTCGACGGACTCTGCCTTGAGCTTGAGGTGTTACATTGCTCCCGAGGTGGCCGGACGTCCCCGCCAGCGCCGAGCTTGCGGTGGCCAGGCTTGTGAAGAGCAGGAGCGAACCGATCAGCGCCTTGATCCGTGTGGACACAAGCACTACCCTTGATAGCAAAAGAAAAGGGGCATTTGATTGCCCCTCCCTCGGTTCACTTTCATTGAGTTGCTGGGCGGTGTCAATAGGATCAGCGAAGGGGGCGGAGCGCTTAGGAAGGCCCGCCTAAGCTAAGGAGGCGCTGAGCCTAAGTTATCGCCTGTTGCTCGCCCGGGCAGCTGGGTCACTTCGGGCGAACTTTGGCACAGGGAAAGGCGTCCGTCAGTCAAGCAAGCGAATCGAGTGGAGGAGACGAGAATATGTCCGTCCAACGATTGAGTTTGATCCCTATGGGCCTTGCCTTGGTGCTAAGCGCTGGGTGTGCTTCAGCAGCTGAGATCCCGCCTACGCTAAGGGCCCCCACGCCCGAATCACCCACCGGCCAGCACCAAACACCCACTCCTTCAGCAACCCCGACGCCTGGCAGCCGCTCCGGCGGGGCGGTCATCACCTTCGACCGAAGCGGGGGCATCGCCGGCATTTCGGAGCACTGGACAATCACCCTCGATGGCAGAGTTATCGGCCCCGCAGAAGAGGAAGCCCGAATTTCAGCCGATGAGGTGGGCCAGCTGCTGGCTGAGATCGAAGCTGCTGGCTTTTTCGAGTGGCCCCCGCGTCCCCGGTCATTCGAGACCTGCGCGGACTGCTTTACCTACTCCCTGACGGCCGAGTATCAGGGGAAGGCCAACCGAATTACGCTCGTTGATGGCGAGTCCGGCGCGCCGGAGGAAGCTTGGGCAATTCTCGAGAGGATTCTGGGGATTCTTGCTTCGGTCTCCGACTGAGTCTCGCTGGCTCTTGAAGAACCGAAGTCAGGGGAGGACCCAACTACTCGTAGACCGGGGGGTTCGGGTTATTCACGAACCGGGCGAAGTGGAGGTGCCCGCCAACTCACGAATCTTTTGCAAGCCGGTCCGAAGTATCCCATCAATCTGATCAGCCATGGCTCGATAGTTCTCGAGCTCACTTCCAACCGGGTCCCAGATGTCGGATCGCTGGTCCACCAACTCACCTAGCAGATAGACCCGGCCCGCAAGATCCGGAGCCACCTCACGCAACTGGCGGCGGTGGCCCTCCTCCATCACCAACACGAGCGAAAACGGCTCGAGCGTGGCACGGGTCGCAATCTGTGACCGGTGTCCGCTGAGGTCCATCCCGCGCTCGGCCGCGACCACCTGGGTGTTCCCGGTTGCCGGCTGGCCCGGGCTGGCCCTTACGCCCGCCGACTCAATCCACCACTCGTCTGACTCGCCCCGCTCCGCAACCAGCGAGCGGAACAACGCCTCCGCCATGGGCGAACGGCACATGTTGGCCGTGCACACAAACATCACCGAGTTCATGCGCCCCGGGTCGGGAGCCACGGCATCGGCGGACCCTCAATCCCGAGCAGCCTGGCCAGCGCTGCCCGCATCGCAACTCGGTCGTCCCACAGATGCTCGGTTTCGCCGAAGCACATCGATTGCTCGTGGCCCTTGCCGCACGCGATCACCAGGTCGCCATGACGCGCCTGCCGGACCGCGAATTCCAGCGCCTCCCCACGGTCCGGGATTCGCCAGAAAGTCGCAGCTTCTTCTCCACCTTTGGCGACCGCTCCAGCAGCCATTTCGGCGAGGATCCCATCCAGGGATTCAGTGCGTGGGTCTTCCGCGGTCAGGATGGTCAGATCGGCGAGCGCGACCGCAATCTCAGCCATCATTCGCCGCTTGGCCCGATCGCGTAATCCTGCCGATCCGAAGACCGCGATCACCCGACCTGGGGTGATGGTTTTGGCCGCGAGCAACGCCTGTCGAAGCGCGTTCGGAGTGTGGGCGAAATCGACCAGCGCCTGGAACGGCTGACCCAGGTCGATGACCTCCATGCGCCCCGGAACTCCGGCAAAGCTTGCTACCGTCTCGATCGCCGCTTCCAACTCAATCCCAAGCCCGTCACCCGCGGCCGCCAGAGCTGCCAGGATGTTCGAGGCATTGTAGGCCCCAAGCAGCGGCGAGCGCATCCCGAACTCCGCTCCCCGGGCTCTCAACCGGAACTCGATTCCGCGCCTGCTGGCAGACAACCCACTGCCGGCAAAGTCAGCCCCCGCCTTGAACCCATAGGTGGAGCGGCTAACCCGCGTCACCTGCGTCAGGTAGTCAAAGGACTCGTCGTCGACATTGAGCACCGCCCGCTTTTCCGGACCATTCGGCTTGCGGGCCGTATCCGAGAGCTCACGGAAGAGCTTCCCTTTGGCCTCGCGATAGGCCTCAAACGAGCCATGGAAGTCCAGGTGCTCGTGGGTGATGTTGGTGACCACTCCGATATCAAATGCGCAGGCCGCGACTCGCTGCTGAGCCAAGCCATGGGAGGTGGTCTCCAGCACACAGTGGGTCAACCCGGCCGCCACCATCCTGCCAAGCAGCGCTTGCAGGTCCATCGGGTCGGGTGTGGTGACGTGCAGGCCGGTATCTAATTCCTGCTCGTCGATCCGGGCATTGACGGTGCTGATCAAACCGCTGCGGGCACCTGCGGAACGGAGAATCTCGAACAACAGATTCGCAGTGGTCGTCTTCCCATCGGTCCCGGTCACTCCAACCATCGTCAGCTGTCGGGCCGGATGGCCATGCCAGGCCGCGGCCAGCTGTGCGTACGCAAGGCGGGAGTCCGCCGACTGCAGATACGGGATCCCCAGACCCGGCGCCGGCCGCTGCCCGACGGCCGCGGCCGCCCCCGCCTGCTCGGCCTGCTTCAGGAAGGAATGCCCGTCTGCCTCTATTCCTTGAATGGCCACAAAGAGGGTTCCAGGGATTACCCGCCGCGAATCCGGAGTTATTGAGTTGACCTCAACCTCCGGAAACCCGGAAGCATGGATTCCGTGGAGCTCCTTGAGAAGTTCAGCAAGCAGCATCGCAGGAACTCAATCTTTGCGTGAGCGCGGTTGACAGGTCAGCAAGCCTCGCATGCTCAATCCTCGACGAGTAGACTGCGCGCCCTCTCCAGAAGGGGTTGCAGGTCCCGATACGTCGACTCTGCCCTTCGGGCAACCTTGCAGATCACAATGACGACCTCCTTATCAAAGACCGCATAGATTACTCGAAAGTCACCCTGCCTGATTCTGTAGAGGTCGTCTTCCAGCTTCTCGGATCCGTTCGGACGGGGCTCCGTACGCAGAGAGCGCATGGTCTGCACCAGGCGCTCTCTCTGCTTCTTGGGTATTCGTTGAAGTTGCTTCTCTACCGCGCGATGAAGTTTGAGAGTGTAGGCCATCACGAGTGGCCGAGCCGCTCAAAGACCTCCTCCGCATCGATCGCAACGCTGGGATCGTGAACGTATTCCTCGGCCACCCGCCTGCCATCCAGGAGATCTTCGAGCAGTTCAATCCGTTCGACCAGGAACCCGTAATCTGCGGGCTCCAGAAGCACTGCCGCCGGTTTGCCATGAGTTAGCACAAGCACAGGGCTCTCAGCCAAACCATCCAAGTAGTTGGATAGTTCGGCGCGAAGTGTAGTAACTGTGACTGTTCGAATCATCATTCACCTGCTATTATGTACAAACTTCAGTACAGAATTCGGTACGGACTTAGGTACCAAATTCACCTATGATTTCTGTACGTATTCTAGCCTTAGACCCGTGTCTGTCAAGACACATTTCTTGTGTTTGAGACGCCGCGGCGGCCAATTGTACAAAACCGGCGGGCAGCCTGCCCGCCGGTCGTTCAGTCATCTTGTCAGTGGCCTTACTGGCCTGGGTCTAGCTCAGCCGTTGCCCCAATTCATTGAGCTTGGCGGCCACGGATCCGTCGATCACCTTGTCTCCCAGCCGGACGACCAACCCGCCCAGGATCGACGGATTCACTTGAAACTCGATTGCCGCTCCGGAACCAATCTGCTTGCGCAGGTCTTGGGTTATGGTCTCCTGCTCTTTGGCATTCAATGGCAAGGCGCTGGTGACGACTGCCCGCTCGCCCCGCAGGCTCTGCCCTTCCAAAACCACCACCTTACCCGACTCGATCCCGCTGAAGAACTCTTCGATCAACCGCTGCTGGCGCTTCTCATCCAGGGTCTCGCCGATCACTTTCTGGGCGGCTGCGATCGCCAGGGCGGCCACCTGGCCGCGCAGCTCTCCTAGGGCTTGAGCCTTGATTTGGCCCCCCTCCGCGATGGCCGACTTTCGCCGCTCCTCGCCTTCCCGGTCGGCGGCTGCCCTCATCTCGACGGCCGCCTGCTCCGCCCGCTCGGTGGCTTGCCGAACGAGCTGATTGGCCTGAGCCTGGGCGTCGGCCAGCACCTTTTCGGCTTGCACCTCGGCGTTGGCCCGCGCTTCGGCGGCGATCCGGGCGTCTTCCAACCCCTGTGTGATCGTCTGTCGCCGCTTCTCGAGCAGGCTCACGATAGGCCTGAAAACCCACACCCGCAGCACGACGAAGAGGATCCCAAAATTCAGGATCTGTACGATCAGATAGCCAAGATTGATCCCCAGTGCTTCCATGAGGCCTTTCCCCGTTAGAACACGAACAGGATAAGCAGGGCGACGACCAGGGCGTAGATCGAGGTCGCCTCGGCAAAGGCGAAGCCCAGGATCATGTTGGTCTGAATCGTCCCGGTCACGTCAGGGTTCCTACCCATCGCCTGGACCGCTCCAAGCGCCGAGAGCCCGACCCCGATCCCACCGCCGAGCACCCCAATGGCGGCCATGCCGGCCCCCAACAGCTTGCCTAGTATCGTCGCGGCCTCAACAATGTCACCTTCCATTGCTTCCTCTGCCTCCTTGGCGATTAATGGGCTTCCGCCTCACCGTGGCCGACCGTGGCCAGCGACATGAAGATCAGCGTGAGCATCCCAAAGACGATGGCCTGGATCATGCCAACAAAGAATTCGAACAAGAGCACCGCGGATTGGGCGAAGATCGGGACCAGACTGCCGACCACGAACAGCAGGATCGATCCGGCGAAGATGTTACCGAAGAGCCGGAAGGAGAAAGACAGCACCTTGACCGACTCCAAGATGGCCTCGAGCAACCCGACCACGAAATTGATCGCTCCGAACATCGGCGTTTTGAAGAGGGTTTGGGTGTTGAAGAACTTGCTCAGATAGGCGCGGCCTTGGGCCCGCAGGCCGATGAATTGAGTGACCACGACCGAGATGATGGCCAGCCCGATCGTGAAGTTGAGATCGGTGGAAGCGACCCGAACGAATGGCACCACTCCGGCGGCACACTCGCTCTCACCCCCCACCGCAACCACTTCGGTGGAACCCAGGCGGAAGAGTGTGTCGAAAGTACAGGCCTCTGGATTCTCGATGTGATGCTGGTCGAGCAATCCGATGCTGTCGACCCCCGGGATCAACTCGGTCCAATTGACGATCAGCACCAGCAGCACAATAGTGGCCATCCAGGGGAAGATGGTTTTGGCCCACTTGCCTGCCGTCGACTCGGTCAGGGTATAGAGACCTTCGACCAGGCCTTCGACCGCGGCGGCCAATCCACCGAGGGTTAGTTCCCCTCGGCGCACCGCCCGGGAAACTAACAGCGCCATCCCGATCAAGACGACGTCGGCCAGCAGCAGGGCGACCAGGGTGTTCGAAAGTTGGAAATCCCCGATGAGCGGGAGAGTGAACAGCGGATCGGTGAGGAGCTCGGCGGGAAGCTGAACGTGAGGCCGCAGCGGCGGGAAAATCCCGGCGAACACCGCGCTCAGGATGACAAGAAACAGCACCATCCAACGATTGGTGCCCCAGCGCCAGCTACGGGTTATCGTCTCGCTCACTGGATGGCTCTACCCCACTCCGAATGTCCGCCCGCCCTTGGATCCTCGCCATCCCAGTCAGCACTATCCGGACCATCAGGTAAATGGTGACCGGTACGCTGCCAAGGACGAAGATCAGGATGAAGATCGGACGGGAGTCGAACTGCGAATCGAGCCACAGGCCGATGCCGAGCGCTGCGAAGATGACGATGAGCGTTACGCATCCAACCTGGCCGAGCAGCCCGGCCAGCGCGAGGGGCAGGTCGGGCGATCGGGGCTCCTGGCTCGGGTATTTGCGCATTGTATCACAATGTCAGACAACGTCGGCTGGCGGGGACAGTTGTGCGATTTGGAGAGCCCGGTGAGGCTAGTACAGGCTGGCGGCAGCCGCCATCGTCCACTCAAGCCAGGGCGCGCTCGCGATCCCCACGATCAGGATCGCGGCGATGCAGGCCACCAACGCGATCGCATAGGAGCGAGGAACGCTGATTGGTTTGTCTTCGTCGTCCGACCGGTAGAGGTAGACCACTTTGAGTACAGTCAGGTAGTAGTACAGGCCGACGATCGCGTTCAATACCCCGGCGAAGGCCAGCCAGATCAGCCCACTCTGGACCGCGGCCGCGAACACGAAGACCTTAGCCACGAACCCGGCCATGGGAGGCATCCCTGCCAGCGAAAGCAGGGCCACCAGCAGCGCCAGGGCCAGCCAGGGCGATCGGCGGCTCAGCCCGGCGTAGTCGGCAATCTCCTCCGATCCAGCGGATCGGGCAAACAGGATGACGACCGTAAACGCCGCCAGGTTGGTCACTACATAAGCCAACAGATAGAACATCAAGCTGGCCGCCCCGAAACTGGAGAGCGCCACCAGGCCGATGAGCGCGTAACCGGCATGGGCGATCGACGAATAGGCCAACAGCCGCTTGATGTTGCGTTGAGTGAGGGCGACGATGTTGCCCAGGGTCATCGTGGTGGCCGCAATCGCAGCCAGGACCGCCGCCCAAAATCCTTCGATTCCGGGAAAGCCGAGCACCATCACCCGCACCAGCACGGCGAACCCGGCGGCCTTGGAGGCCGTCGAGATGAAGGCAGTGATCGGAGTGGGCGCGCCCTCATAGACGTCGGGAGTCCAAAAGTGGAACGGAACGATTGCGACCTTGAAGCCGAACCCCACCAACACCAGAATGGCGCCGGCCCCGAGCACCACCGGCGACACCTGAGCCGCGTGCACTTTCTCGGCCAAGAAATACAGATTGGTCTCGCCGCTGAGTCCATATAGCAGACTGAAGCCGTACAGCATCACGGTGGAGGTCAGCGCGCCAAACAGGAAGTACTTCAGGCCGGACTCCGTCGACTTGTCGTCCGACTTCAGGAACCCGGCCAGGATGTAGAGCGGGATCGAAGTGGTTTCGATCGAGAGATAGAGCAGGATGAGATCGGCCGCCGAGACCATCAAGGTCATGCCCATGGTGGTGATGAGCAGCAGGGCATAGTACTCGCCGCGGTCCCCCACCCCGTTCACCTGGGTGGAAATCAGGCTGCTCACCATCGCGGCAAACAGGATGAGCATCGTGAAGGTGAACCCCAGCCAATCGTGGCGCACCATGCCCCCGAGCAGCAGGGGCTCGTCGGGGTCTGGCCGGCTGAAGATCGCCGTCGCTACGATGATCGCCAGGACCCCGCCGGCCGCGATCCAACCCAAGGCGGCCCGGCGGCTCGGCCGCCAGAGCAGGTCCAGGCCCAACAACACCCCGGCCAGCACGACCAACAGGATCTCCGGGAGAATGGCCAGGATGTCCCGGGGGGTGAATTCGGCGATGGTCACGATCCGGCTCCGATCAGCCTCAGGATCGCATCGGCCCCAGTCTGCACCATCGGGGCCATGACCGCCGGGTAGATGCCCACCACGATCAGGATGGCCGACAGCAGGACGAGGGCGACCTTGTCCTGCAGGATCACGTCCCCAATGTGGCCGTCAAACTCCGCCGGCATTGCGCCAAAGAAGACCCGCCCGATAATTCGCAGGACGTAGGCCGCGGTCACAACGATCGAGATGACAACCACCAGGGCCACGATCGGCTGGGTCTGCCACAATCCCATGAAGATCGGGAACTCGGCAATGAAGCCGGAGAAGCCCGGCATGCCCATCGAGACCAGGCCCCCCACGATGAATGCCACGGCCACTAACGGCATGGCCTTGGCGAAGCCGCCCAGCTTCGGGATGTCCCGGGTGTGGGCTTGATCGTAGACCATCCCGACCACCGCAAAGAAGAGGGCCGTCATCACTCCGTGGGAGAACATTTGCAGGCCCGCCCCGGTCAGACCGTTGCGATTGAGGGTAGCGAACCCGAGCATCACCAGGCCCATGTGGGAGACCGAGGAGAATCCGATCACATACTTGAAGTCGGTCTGGACCATGGCGATGAAGGCCCCGTAGACCACATTGACGCTCGCCAGCACCAGGATCAGCGGCGCCCAGAAGCGGGCGCCCTCCGGCAGCAGCATGATCCCGACCCGCAATGCGGCGAAGGCTCCCAACTTCATCAAGACTCCGGCGTGGAACATCGAGACCGCGGTCGGAGCCGCTACGTGGCCGTCGGGCGACCAATTGTGGAAGGGGAAGATCCCTCCCAGGATCGCAAAACCAAAAAAGACAAATGGGAACCAGAGCTGCTGGAAGGCGGTCGAGAACCCGGCGCCCTCCAAGAGCAGCATGTCAAACGTATTCAGGCCGGAAGTGAAATACATCACCAGCGCACCGACCAACGAGACCACCGATCCGATGAAGAGGTAGAGAGTAAGCTTCATGGCCGCGTATTCGCGGGTCACTTTCCAGCCCCAGATCGAAATCAGCAGGAACATCGGAAACACGGCGATCTCATAGAAGAAGAACAGCAGGAACAGGTCGAGGGAGGCAAAGACCCCGAATACGCCGGTGGCCAGAATGAACAGGAATGTGAAGAATTCTCGCGGCCGGTCGTCGAGCTTCCACGAAATCAACACGCCGGTAAAGATCACCACGCCGGTGAGCAGCACCAGCGGCGCGCTCATCCCGTCAACGCCGACGTAATAGGAAATCCCCAGGCGCGGAATCCAGCTGGCCTTCTCGATGAACTGATAACCCGCCAGGCCCTGGTCGTAGGTCAGGAAGACATATAGGGAGAGCAGCAGATCGAGGCTGGCAGCCGCCAGGGCGAACCGCCGAATCCGGTCGTGCCGCTCGGCCGGGAAGAACAGCAGGATCACCCCGGCGACGATTGGAGTGAAGATGATGACGGAAAGGAAGGGGAAGGTCATGAGCCGAGCAACCTCAACACAGTCTGGTTAATCACCGACACGATCCAGCTCGGCCAGATCCCAATGACCAGCATCAGCGCCATCAGCGGGGCGATCGCCAGGATTTCCCGCCGATTGATCTCAATCGGGTGATCGGCCCATTTCTCATTGAGCGGGCCATGCAGCGCAGCCCGAACGCCTTTGAGCACGTAGGCGCCAGTGATCAAGAGCCCCAACATCGAAATGGCCGTGAAGGCGGTGAAGATCGGCCAGGCACCCCGGACCACCATGAACTCTGAAACGAATCCGTTCAGGCCCGGCAGGCCGAGGGATGCCATGGACGTGAAGATCAGGATCCCGCCATAAACCGGGGCCCGCGCGAATAATCCCCCGTAGGCCGCCAGATCGCGGGTGTGGGTTCGCTCGTAGATCACTCCGACCAGCAGAAACATCCCGGCCGCTGAGAGGCCGTGGTTGAACATCTGCAGCACGGCCCCGTTCACCGCGATGACCGCGTCGTCGGCGGCCAGGGTGCCGCGGGCGAAGGCCGCGGCTGCAATTCCCAAGACTACGAAGCCCATGTGGTTGACCGAGGAATAGGCCACCAGACGCTTGAAGTCGCGTTGGCCCCAGGAGACGAACGCTCCCAACACGATCGCCAGGGTCGCCAGCAGCGCCAGCACCCCGGCGTACTGCTTGGCCTGGTCCGGATAAAGCGGCAGCACCAAGCGCAGGAAGCCATATGCGCCGAGCTTGAGCAGCACTCCGGCCAGGATCATCGAACCGGCGGTGGGCGCTTCAGTGTGCGCATCCGGCAGCCAGGTGTGAAACGGCCACACCGGAACTTTGATGGCGAAGGCGATCACGAAGGCCCAGAAGGCGATCGCCTTAACCGTTTGGATCGAGATGCTGATCGGCAGGCCAAGCAGGGTGAGCGGTTGATCGAGAGTCGGCCAGGAACGGCTGAGTTCGACCATGTCGAAGGTCCCGGAGGCGACCCCGATCAACTGGATAGCAAGCAGCAAGCCGAGCGAGCCGGCCATGGTGTAAATCAGGAACTTGAAGGAGGCGTAATTGCGGGCCGGGATTTGCCGGCCGGCGACCTCCCGGGTCCCTGCCTCACTCCCCCACTGGTTGATCAGGAAGTACATCGGAACCAGGCCGATTTCCCAGAACACGAAGAACAAGAAGAGGTCCAGCGCCAGAAAAACCCCCAGCATGCCGGTCTCGAGCAGCAAGAACAGCGCCATGTAGGTACGGACCCGATCACCGATGCTCCACGAGATCAGCAGGGCGAGCGGGGTCAGCAAGGTTGTGAGCAGCACCATTGGAACCGAGATGCCATCCACCCCCAGGTGATAGTTGGCGTTGATCGCCGCGTACCAAGTCACTTGCTCTTCAAATTGGAAGCCGGGCTCGCCGGGGCGGTAGGCGATCCACAGCCAGACCGAAAGCGCGAGCGGGATGAGGCTGACCAGGAAAGCGGTCCAGCGGATGGCTTGAACCCGTTCGCGCGGAATCAGCATTACGACCGCGGCACCCAGGGTCGGGGTAAACAGGATCAGGCTCAAGAGGTAGCGCTCAATCATGAGTTAGGTCAAGAAGAGGATATAGGACAAGAGCAGCCCGGTGAAAAACACTCCCACGATCAGGTACAGCTGCACCCGCCCGGTCTGCACGACTCGAATCTCTTGCCCGGCCGACTTGATCCCCTCGCCAACGAAATCTGCTGAGCCGTTCACCACCGGCAAGTCAATCTTGTTACGCAGGAACGATCCGACTCTCGAGCCAAGGCCGGCGATCGCATGCAGCGCTCCGTCGATCACTCCACGATCGATCCGTTCGTAGACGAAGGTTTCGGCAAACCAGTAGGCCGGCCGCACGAGCAGGAAGTCATACAGCTCATCGAAGTAATACTTGCGCCGGAGCAGCGTGTAGATCGGACCCAGCGCTCGTTCCAGCGGATCCGGTGCCCCGGCTCGGGCGTTGCGGTAGACCAGCCAACCCAGCAGCAGTCCTCCCAGCGCGACGCCAACCGACACGAGCAGCGGCACCGGGTTGAAGACGACTTCTTCGGCCGGCTCGAGCAGCGTCTCGCCTAAGAATCCGTGCAGCCAATTTGGAACCAGTCCACCCAACCCCGGAAAATCCTCGGGGATGCCGATCCATCCGGCTCCAACCGCGAAGACCGCCAGCACGACCAGCGGCAGCGTCATGGTCCAGGTCGACTCGTGAGCATGGCCGGCGGCGGTGGTCCGCGGCCCACCGAGGAAGGTCAGCGAGATTTGGCGCATGGTATAGAAGGCGGTCAGCAGGGCGGCCAGCGCCAGCATGCCAAAGACCACCAGGTGGCCGGTGGAGTAGGCCTCCGCCAGGATTTCGTCCTTCGACCAGAAACCGGCGGTCAGAATCGGAAAGCCCGAGAGGGCCAAACCGCCGAGGAGGAAAGTCCAGAAGGTGACCGGCATCTTCGCTCGCAGGCCACCCATGTTGGTCATGTCGTTGGCGTCCAGATGCTCATGGGTGGCGTGAACGCCATGCTCGACTCCATGGATCACCGAGCCCGCCCCGAGAAAGAGCAGGGCCTTGAAGAAGGCATGGGTGAAGAGGTGGAAAGCGGCCGCGACGAAGGCCCCCAGCCCGACCGCCGCCACCATGTAGCCCAGCTGCGAGATCGTCGAATAGGCCAGCACCCGTTTGATGTCGTTCTGAGTCACGGCGATCGTGGCCGCGAACAAGGCGGTGAAGGCACCAATCCCGGCGACGACCGTCATCGTGGTCGTGAGCGGCTCTCCGTGCTCCCAGCCGGCGGTAATCAACGGGAAGAAACGCACGATCAGGTAGACGCCCGCCGACACCATGGTGGCGGCATGGATCAGGGCGGAGACCGGGGTGGGGCCTTCCATCGCATCCGGCAGCCACACATGCAGCGGCCACTGAGCCGACTTGCCGACGGTCCCTATGAACAGCAGCAATCCGATCAGGCCGGCAGCCGAGATTCCGCCGCCAAGCACCGACGGCAGCTCGGCCAGATGCTGCAGGGTCTGCTCGGAGAAGAGAATCTCGCGGTAGCTCAAGGTGCCGGTGACTGAATACAAATAAGCCAGGCCGAGCAGCATGAAGACATCGCCCACCCGGGTGGTGATGAACGCCTTCACCATGGCTGCCTTCGCGCTCTCTTTGCCGTACCAGAATCCGATCAACAGGTACGAGCACAAGCCCATGATCTCCCAGCCCACGAATAGCAGCAGCAGATTATCGGACAGCACCAGGGTCAGCATCCCGAAGGCAAAGAGCGAGATGAAGGCAAAGAAGCGGGCGTACATTGGCTCGATCCCGCCGGCCTCGGGCGGGAAGCCGGGCCGGTCCTTGCTGTCCCGCGGTCGCCCAAAGTTGTGATAACCGACGCTGTATACGAAGATGGCCAGGCAGGTCCAGGCGACGAAGAAGAGCGCTACGGCGGTGAGCGGATCGACCCAGACCCCGATCCGCAACGCGGTGTCGCCGGTCGGCAGCCAGTCGATAGATGAGCTGATCGGATGCTGAGCGAGCTCGGGCTCACTCACCGCCCGCCAGATGACCGCCATCGCCAGCCCCCAGGAAATCAGCATGGCGCCGATCGCCAGGGTGTGACTCAGCCGGTTGCTGCGGTGAGTGAAGAGCACGATCAGC
This sequence comes from uncultured Anaerolineaceae bacterium, assembly GCA_964590515.1. Lineage (GTDB taxonomy): Bacteria > Chloroflexota > Anaerolineae > Anaerolineales > E44-bin32 > JADFRG01. The sequence continues at coordinate 14,479 of CAZPZD010000052.1, forward strand.
CCAAAGGCCAGGATCGGAGGCAGCGGGATGAGCCAGGTGAGAGTTTCGGTCACGGCTACCACTTGAGCAGGTCGATGTCTTCGGGAGAAACGGTGGTCCGCCGGCGGTAGATCGAGATGATCAGTGCCAGCCCCACTGCGGCCTCGGCGGCCGCCACTGCAAAGACGATGATGACAAATACCTGGCCGGCGACGTCGGCCGGACTCTGGTAGCGCCAGAAGGCCAGCAGGTTAAGGTTGACCGCGTTGAGCATCAGCTCGATCCCCATGATGATGGCGACCGCATTGCGCCGCGCCAGCACCCCGAAGAGTCCGACGCAGAAGATGGCCGCGGCCAGGATCAGATACCAAGAGAGCGGAACCATCAGCGGGGTCGCCTCAATCTCCCCGCATCGGCGCCCGGGCCACAACAATCGCCCCTATCAGGGCCGCCACCAACAGCACGGAGGCGATCTCGAAGGGCAGGATGAATCCGTCCACATCGACCAGGGCTTTGCCCAAAACGTCCAAACCGCTCTCGGGCTCGAGCAGCACGGGTCGGATCGGGGCCGGCAACTGGAAGATGATAGCCAGCAGACTGGCGAACAGCAGCACGGCGGCCATCCCGGCGAAGACCCAGGTCCGGTTGATCTGGGGATCGGTCTCGCGCATGACCGCCCGGGTCAGCATCACCACGATGATGATCAGGATGGCGATGGCGTC
>CAZPZD010000053.1:0-14591 GCA_964590515.1 uncultured Anaerolineaceae bacterium
GTGCGCGAGCAGTGGCTGATCCTTCCGATCCGCGAATACGTAAACCTGGTCGGGGTGAACAGCCGGGTCGACGGCTTGCGCTTCTCGCCCCAGGGATGGTTCCCCTACTTAATCGATCTTCAATTGCGCCCGTAAGCGGTATGACCCGCCGGCTGCTTGACGGGCTGCTGACCGCCTGGGCTGCGGTCAGCCTGACCTTCTTCGCGCTGCGGATCTCGGCCGGAGACCCGGTGGCCGGCCTGCTCTCCCAGGGACTGACGACCAGCCAACAGGCCGAGCAGCTGCGCCACCGGCTCGGTTACGACCTCCCCTTCCTCCAGCAGTATGCCCATTACCTCGGCCGGCTGGCACGCGGCGACTTGGGCGTGTCGCTGTACTCCGGCCAACCGGTAACCGAGTTGATTGGGTCCGCACTTCCGAGCACCCTCAGGTTGGCCGGGTCGAGCCTGTTGATCGCGATCCCACTTGGAGCGGTGCTGGGTGGGCTGGCCGGCTGGGGTAGCCGGCCGGCCCTCCGCCGCCTGGCCGGGACGCTGGCCAGCCTTGCCACCTCACTGCCGGTCGCGGCCACCGGGGTGATCGGACTGCTGTTATTGGGACGCCTGGGCGGGGCCGATACTCCTGCGCCCCAACCCGGACTCTGGCTGCCGGCAACCGTGCTCGGCTGGGCCGCGGCCGGACCCTTCGCACGGGCGGTGCAGGCCGGTCTGCAGTCGACCCGCCATGCTCCGTTCATCCTTGCCGCCCGAGCCCGCGGGCTTCGCCAGAACGGGCGTTTGATCTGGCACGCCGTGCGTCCCACTCTTCCAGCCATTGCCTCCCTGCTCGCAGTAGAGGTGGCCTTTCTCTTCGCCGGGACCGTCGTCATCGAAACGGTGTTCTCCCGCCCGGGTCTTGGGCGCATCCTGGTTCGTTCCATTCTTCAGGGGGACTTCCCGATTGCGCAGGCGCTTGTTGGATTGTCGGCGCTGCTCTACGTCGCCACCCAGTTAGTGGCAGACGGTTTGGCTCGCTCGGCCGATCCCCGACTTCGGGGGCGCGCCTGAGATCCGCGGGCTGGGATGCGTTGAGTTGAAAAACGGAGGCAGCCTGTGCGCCTAGCGCGGTTCTGGCTTGGGCTTCTCGTAGCGCTCGCTCTGGTGGCCCCGGTGCTGACTCAAAACGCGCCCCGGGATCCGGTCGCTTTGGCCCTCGCTCCCCCGGGGCCCGGCCTGCCGCTCGGGGCGGATGCCCTCGGGCGCGATTTCCTGACCCGTATGCTGTTCGGCAGCCGCCTCAGCCTCGGCTTGGCCGGCCTGGCTGCCGCGATCGCGATTGGAGTGGGCGGCGCCGCCGGCTTCGCTGGCGCGCTGCTCGGGAGCACCGCCGATCGGGTTTGGCTCTGGACGACCAACGTGCTGTTGTCCATCCCGAGCTTGCTGCTGGCCATGCTGCTGGTCGCCGCCTGGGGGCCGGGAATTCCGGCGGTAGTTGCTGCGGTGGGGGTGGGCGGCGCGCCGGTGTTCTCTCGAGTCACTCGGGCCGTCGTCTCGCAATTGGTCGGCTCGGGTTATGTTGCGGCCGCCGAGGCCGCCGGCGCGGACCGGCTGTGGACCAGCCTCAGGCATGTGTTGCCCAACGCGCTGCCACAGCTCGGGCCGCTCGCCGGTACCCAATTCGGCTGGGCCTTTCTCGGGATAACGACTCTGACCTTCTTGGGACTGGCCGGCGACCCCGCCGTCCCCGAGTGGGGCGCCATGCTGAATGCCGGCCGGGTTTCGCTGGTGAGCGCGCCGCGGCTGGTCCTGATCCCGGCCTTGGCGATCAGCCTGACCATTCTCTCCGTCCACGCACTGACCCGGCAGAGCAAAACGGAACACGCGAATCCGTAGGCTTGGCGCCTCGGGTCGGCATTTGGTATGCTCGACGGCTTCCGGGGGTACCTAGCTGGCGCGACTGCCCATGTTTCCCATTCTTTTGGCACTTGCGTTGACCTTCGACTTTCTGAACGGTTTCCACGACAGCTCCAACATCGTGGCAACCGTGATCGCCTCGCGGGCCTTGCATCCGCGGGTCGCCCTGATTCTGGCCGCCCTCGCCCACCTGACCGGTCCCTTCCTGTTTGGGGTCGCCGTCGCCACGACCGTCGGGGATGAGCTGCTGCACACTGCCGCGTTGACGACCAGCGTTATCGTCGCTGCGCTAGTCGCGGCGGTGTTATGGAACCTTCTGACCTGGTACTTCGGGATCCCGTCCTCCTCCTCCCACGCGCTGCTAGGCGGGCTGCTCGGAGCCGGACTCGTGGCAGCCGGGCTGGAGGCCGTCAAGCTCCAGGGCCTGCTCAAGATCTTCCTGGCGCTGCTGGCCTCTCCTTTGGTCGGACTGATGGTCGGGTTTCTGATCATGCGGCTGACGGTCTGGCTGGTTCGCAATTCAACTCCTGGGGTTAATAATGCCTTCCGCCGGCTTCAGATCGTGACCCTGGTGGGGCTCGGCCTGAGCCATGGGGCGAACGATGCCCAGAAGACGATGGGTGTGATTACTTTGGGTTTGGTGACCGCCGGTTTTCAGGAACAGTTCTCGGTTCCGATCTGGGTGATTGCAGTCAGCGCCCTGGCGATTGCACTCGGAACTTCGCTCGGCGGCTGGCGGTTGATTCGCACGCTGGGAGCGCGTATGTATCGGGTGCGGCCAATCCATGGGCTCACCTCGCAGATCGCTGGGGCGAGCGTGATCCTGGGGGCTGCCCTCTTGGGGGGCCCGGTCAGCACGACTCAAGTGATGAGTTCGGCGATTGTCGGGGTCGGCGCCGGCGAGCGGGCGAGCAAGGTGCGCTGGAACGTCCTAGGCGAGATGCTGACCGCCTGGCTGCTGACCATCCCGGTGACGGGTGGGCTGGCGGCCCTGGCCTACCTGGCGATCGAGCTGCTCACCCGCTGATCCTCATCCATCCACCGCCGGATCCGAGCCGTGAGCATGCGCTCCACTCCCGGATCTGCGGTGTTCCACTCAATCCGTGAATCGCTGGGCTTGAACCAGTTCGCCTGCCGGCGGACGAACTGGCGGGTGCGCCGGCGCATCTCGGCGACTCCAGACGCCAGCGAACGTCGCCCGAGCAGATGCTCCCCGATCTGCCGATATCCGATCGCCGACATGGGCGGATGATCAATCCCTATCCCACGGTCGAGAAGGCTTTGGACTTCCGCCACCAGTCCGGCTTCGATCATCTCATCGATCCGGCGATCGATTCGGGCGTAGAGCTCCGAGCGCGGCAGGCTGAGTCCTAATCTGAGGGTTCGATAGGGCGGCGGGGAGGCTCGCCGCTGGGAACTGGCCGGAGCGCCGGTCAGCTCAAAGATTTCCAGCGCCCGGGCGACCCGGCGAATGTTGGTCGGCGCTATCCGACGCGCGGATTCGGGATCGACGGCCTGGAGCCTGCGGTGCAGCTCTTGGGGACCTTCTGCGGCGGCGACCGCCTCGAAAGAGTCCCGCAGCCTGCGGCCGTGCTCCTGCCCGGGCGGCGACCACCCTTCCAGAATGGCTGTGACATATTGGCCGGTCCCCCCAACCATTAGCGGCAGTCGCCCCCTGGCCTGGATCTGCTGGATTGCGGCCTCGGCAGCCTGCTTGAACATAGCGAGGCTCCAGTTCTCCTCGGGCTCCGCCACATCGATCAGATGATGCGGCACTCGCTGCCGCTGTTCTCGGCTGGGTTTGGCGGTGCCGATATCCATCCCACGGTAGATCAGGCGCGAATCGGCCGAGACGATCTCGGCCTGGAGTGCCGCGGCAAGCTCAATGGCCACTCGGCTCTTGCCTACCCCAGTGGGCCCGACCAGCGCGACCAGCGCACCCAGCTCCGGCATCCTCGGGGCTAGCCCTCTCCGACCGCATTCTCGAAGTGCTCGAGGCGAACCACCTCACCTTGAGCATTCAGATCCAGCGCGATGACGTCGATCCGCCAGCGGGTGTTCGGGTTACCTTGCCTCGCCAGGTAGGCATAGGCGGTTCGAATAAGCTTCCGCTGCTTGGTCCGGGTCACCGCCTCTTCCGGGGTGCCGAAGGCGTGGCTGCGGCGGGCCTTGACCTCCACGAAAACAATCTCACCGTCCTTCTCCACGACCAGATCGAGCTCCCCTTGGCGCCAGCGCCAATTACGATGCAGTAGCCGGTAACCGCTTGCGGCCAGGTGCTTCGCAGCCAGCTCTTCGCCGTGCGCGCCGATTTCTTTCGTTGCTGGGCCCATTCTCCGCAGTGCTCCTTCTGGGAATCCTAGCATGGGCTCGACCCCGCCCAAGGGGGCTCGGCGGAGGCGGTTCTGGTGCAAGTCCGGCCGGAAACAGTGGTATGCTAGGCGCTTCCACGCAAGAATATCGCCCGCATCGATGAGCCATACCGGCGTCCTGAGCCAGGCCGACATCTTCTATGAATTCAGCCCCTCCCAGATCGAGGCGGTGGCCGCCATCTGCCAGGACAAGGCCTACGATCTCGGGCAAACCGTATTCGAGGAGAACTCGGCCAGCGACGAACTCTACGTAATCGCCCATGGCGAGGTTGAAATCCTGATCGATCCGGCCCTGGTTAGCCAGCCGGGCCGGAACCCAGGACGGCCGACCACCATCGCCAAGCTGCGGCGGGGCCAGTGCTTCGGTGAGGTGGCGCTGGTCGACCAGGGGCTGCGCTCGGCGACCGCCCGCAGCGCGAGCGTCGGGACCCGCCTTTTGGTGATTCCTCACGACCGCTTGATGGGGCTGTGTGAGACCGATCCAATCCTTGGCTATTTCCTGATGCGCAACCTGGCCGCCGATCTGGCACTCAAGATTCGCAACACCGATCTGGCAATTCGAGGCGAATTGCTCTACGAACGGGGAGAGCAAACGACCTCCGGTGGTGGTTGACAGTGGGATTGACCCACCGTTAGAATGGTGCATCCACCCCAAGCCGGCCGAGCGCCGCTCGGTCGAGTAGCCCATCCGCAGCTAAGCCGAGCTTGGGGGCTTGCGAGTTCACAGAAGGAGGAGACGCCACCAAATCAGTCGGTTTCCATTTAATTCGCAAATTGGCCAAATCTGAACCGAATCTCCTGAGGAGGAGGATTACATGAATCGTAAGTTTCTAATACTCGGCGGGCTGGTCGGCGCGGCGCTCATCTTAGGCGCCTGTGCCGCTCCGGCCGCCACGTGTACCGATACGATCGGCTGCGTGGACATTGCTCCTGGCGACCCGGTCCACATCGCCTTCTGGGGTGTCCTGTCTGGCGCCAATACCTCGCTTGGGCAAGACTCGCAGTACGGCGTTGAAGTCGCGATCGACGATAAAGGTGGGAAGCTACTCGGCCATGATATCCTCTTGACGACCGAGGATGCTCTGTGCACGCCAGAGGGGGGAGCCACCGCGGCGACCAAACTCTCCGTAGACACTACCATCGTTGCTCTAGTCGGCTCCTCGTGCTCCGACGAGACGGTAGGTGGCATCGCAACCCTCACCAATGCGGGGTTTACTACCATCTCGCCCTCCAACACTCGCCCGGCCCTGACCGCTCCGGACCGCGGGCCGGACTACGCCGGCTACCTTCGCACCGCTCATAGTGACGCCTTCCAAGGCAAGGCCGTAGCCGAGTTCGCCTATAACGTCCTCGCCGTCAGGAAGGCCGCGACCATCCATGACGGCAGTGCCTACGCCCAGGCCTTGCAGCAGGTCTTTGTCGACAACTTCGCTCGGCTTGGTGGCGAGATCGTCGCTCAGGAAGCCGTAGCCAAGGGTGATACTGACATGCATGCCGTCTTGACGACGGTCGCTGCTTCCGGGCCAGATTTTCTGTACTACCCGATCTTCATCGCTGAAGGTGGCTATATCACGGCTCAGGCCAAGGAAGTGGCCGGTCTGGAGGATACCATCCTGATGGGATCGGACGGCATGTTCTCACCCGACTTCGTCACTGCGGCTGGCGCGGCTGTAGAGGGCATGTACCTGTCGAGCCCTGACTTCAGCCTCTTCCCGGCCGGCTACCAGGAGTTCCTAGACAAGTACAAGGCGAAATCCGGAGGAGCCCCACTGTCCATCTTCCACGCCCATGCGTACGATGCGACCAATATCATCTTCGCCGCCATCGAAAAGGTGGCTGTACAGGATGAGGATGGTACTCTGCACATCGGACGCGCGGCTTTGCGGGCGGCGATCTACGCCACCCAAGGCTGGCGGGGCGCCACCGGCGAGCTTACCTGCGGCCAGTACGGTGACTGCGGCGCTCCGGTGATCGCGGTTTACCAGGTTGTGTCCTCCGATGCTGCTTCATGGAATCCGGGCGTCAACCCGGAGAAGGTCTATCCATAGAGCTCGGATAGAGGCGGAACGTTCCACATAGAGATGAGTCAGGCGCGTAGCCTGACTCATCTCTATTAGGTCACGCGGAAGAGGTCCATGCGCATTTCGTCCACCGAACGGTTCACCGAATTGGCCGTTGCGGGATTCCTCTGGGGGTTCCGCATCCTGATGGTGCTTGTCGTTGTGGTGGGAACCATCCTCACAATCCGGGAGGGGAAATACACTGGCAAGCAGTGGATCGACTTCCTGGTCTTCGGCCTCGCCCGAGGCAGCATCTACGCCCTCCTAGCTCTTGGCTATACGATGGTGTACGGCATCCTGCGCTTGATCAACTTCGCCCACGGAGAGGTTTTCATGACCGGGGCTTTCGGCGGCTACTTCGTGGCCGACGCGCTGGGCAGGTCCGGTTTCCTTGATCGGAACCCGTATGCCGCCATCTTGCTGGCGATTCTCGTCGGCATGGGGATCTCCACAGGAGTGGCCCTGCTCGTCGAACGGATCGCGTACCGTCCACTGCGCCGGGCCCCGCGCCTGGTCCCGCTGATCAGTGCCATCGGGGCATCCTTCTTTCTTCAGTACACCTTTCGGGGTCTGTTTGGACCGGGTGTTTACGCCTATCCGACGGTCGAGATCCTTCAGGGCTCGTGGACGATCTTGGGGTTGGACATCCTGAAGGGCCAGGTGGTGGTGATCGTGGGGGCCTTCGTGATGATGGCCGGACTCTACACCATCGTGATGCGGACGAAGACCGGCACCGCCATGCGGGCGGTATCGGAAAGCAAGGATGTGGCCACCCTGATGGGGATCAATGTGGACCGCATTATTGTGATCACGTTTGCCATCGGGGCGGCGATGGCCGGCGCGGCCGGCGTACTGTATGCGCTGATCTTCCGGCAGGTGAACTTCTTCATGGGTTTCGTTCCCGGGATCAAGGCCTTCACCTCCGCCGTATTGGGCGGCATCGGCAATGTCCCGGGCGCGATGTTGGGAGGACTCTTGCTCGGAATCTTCGAGTCGGTCGGCCCCGCCCTCTTCTTGGACGGCCTCGGGATCACGAGACCTTATCAACTCCAGGACGCGATCGCCTTTACCATGCTCCTGATGGTTCTGCTGTTCCGGCCCTCCGGGCTTTTGGGGGAACGGATTACCGCCACCAAAGCATGACAACCCGTCCGGCCAGGATGAAAACGTCGTGAACGAAAAGCATCCACGTAGATATAGCAAGTCGTTGCAGATCGGCCTCCTCGGAGGGGCGATTGGGGTCTATTTGTGTTTGGTCGGGATGGTGGAGGTCTTCGGGGAGCGGCCGCTTATCGAAGGCATTGTCTCCCTGGGTTCTCTCGTGCTAATCCTGACGGCGCTGGGCAGCGGCTTTGTCGCCGCGCAGAGCCCCCGCGGCCCCGGTTCGCCGAGGACCATAGGGCCGCCGCTGCTAGCGGCAGTATTGGCCGGTTCCCTGACCGGTGCTGTGCTCGCTCTCTTCGTGGTGGTTGGCGGTCGGGCCGACTTGCGCAGTGTGTTCATCCACGCTTCCCCCGTTCTCTATGGGATGCTCACATTCGGACGCGGGGTGGCAGGCGCTTGGCTGCTTCCTGTCGCAGGGGGATTGCTCGGAGTCGTGGGTGCCATCGTTCGACTGTTGCCCACGCGGGAACAACGGCCGCTTGTGCTCGGCCTCGTGGCCGTCCTCTTCATGGGATTGTTCGCTGGACTCGTGCGGGTGCTGCTGGTGGGTGCAGGCGGCGTGGCGGAGGCTGTGGGTCGGTTCCTATTTGGCCAGGCAGGTTTAACAGTAGCCGGGGCGGTGATTACGCTGGCCGCCACGAGTGGGACCTCCTTGGTCTGGTCAGCAAATGGGAAACGGGTTCAGGGTTCCCTAAGCCGCCTGCCGGCCGCCCGCCGAAGGGTAATCCGGTCGGGGCTGTTGGCCCTTGGCATCGCCTTCGCATTGTTGCTGCCCCAGTTCTCGGGCGCGTTTATTGCTCAGGTGGTTGTCTTGGTCTCCCTGTATACACTGTCGGGTCTGGGACTGAACATTGCCCTGGGTTTTGCCGGCCTGCTGGACTTGGGTTTCGTCGCCTTCTTCGCCGTGGGCGCCTATACGGTTGGCCTGTTGACCTCCTACGGTCCCTTGGGGCTCTTGCATCTTCCTTTCTGGGCAGCCGTCCCGATCGCCGTCCTCGTCGCCATGCTGGTCGGAGCTTTCTTGGGACTTCCAGTCCTTCGCATCCGAGGCGACTACCTGGCGATCGCGACCCTGGGCTTTGGCGAGATCGTGCGCCTGCTGGCCGGATCCGACTTCTTAGGACCGTGGTTGGGAGGCCCGCAGGGGATCATTGGAATCCAGAAGCCGTGCCTGGGCCTGCTCGGTCCATTTCAAGCGGTTGATGTCCCACGAGTTTGCCGCGGGCTGGAGCTGGGCGGTCCTAAAGAAATCTACTACTTGGCCGTGCTCGGTGCTCTGATCGTTGCGTTTGTCGCCACGCGCCTGCGCGACTCGCGCTTGGGACGCGCCTGGATGGCGATTCGCGAGGACGAAGACGTGGCCGAGGCCCTGGGAGTGAACTTGATCCAGACGAAGCTGCTGGCCTACATGTTGGGCGCCTCATTCGCCGGTCTCAGCGGTGCTATCTTCGCGGTTCTGGTGGGCTCGATCTTCGCCAGCAGCATGCAACTGCTGGTCTCGATCAATGTCGTCGCCCTCATTATCGTGGGCGGCATGGGGAGCATCCCCGGGGTGGCGGTGGGGGCGCTGGCGCTGGTCGGGCTGCCCGAACTCTTCCGCGAGCTGGCGGAATACCGCTTCTTGTTCTATGGTGCGACGCTGATCATTGTGATGCGGGCTAGACCCGAAGGACTCTGGCCCTCCACCGTGATTCGGCGCGAGCTGCGTGCCCGCGAGGAGGCCCAACTCCTACCGGAAGCGGTCGAGGTCGCGGCCGGTGACTAGCCCCACAGATCGCGTGAACATTCTGGTTGCCCACGCAGTCTCCAAGTCCTTCGGTGGGCTGCAGGCCGCAAGTCTCATCAACTTGGAAGTCGCCTCCCGCTCGATCCACAGCATCATTGGCCCGAACGGCTCGGGCAAGACAACCGTGTTCAACTGCATTACCGGCTTCGTGCGGACCGACGCGGGCGAGATTCAGTTCGATGGCACAGAAATCCACCGGCTTCGGCCTGACAAGATCGCTCAACTGGGGATTGGTCGAACGTATCAAAATATTCGGCTCTTTGCCGAGATGACCGCACTGGAAAACATCCTGGTCGGCCGGCACTTTCATCTGCATGCGACGTGGATCGGGGCAATTGTGAGAAGTCCCAGGACCCGGCACGAGGAAAGAGGGGCCGTCGACGAAGCCCGCCGCCTGCTTGAGTTTGTCGACCTTGCCGGCCGAGGCGACTTATTGGCAAGGAACTTGCCTTACGGCGCGCAGCGGCGACTGGAAATTGCTCGCGCGCTTGCGACCGAGCCAAAATTGCTTCTATTAGACGAACCCACTGCCGGAATGAATCCAGCTGAATCCATTGAGATGATGGATTTCATTCGACGCCTGCGTGACGAGCTCGGCATCACTATCCTGCTCATCGAGCACCAGATGCGAGTGGTCATGGGGATCTCCGAGATCATCAGCGTGCTGGATTATGGTGTGAAGATCGCCGAGGGTCCCCCGGCGGAAATTCAGCGCGATCCCAAGGTCATCGAAGCCTACCTTGGGCAAGGGGCCCTGGCCGCCTGAGACCTCGGACTCGGAGTGAATTAGATGCCACTGCTTGAACTCAATGACGTCCACACCTACTACGGCAACATTCACGCTCTCAAGGGCATCTCCCTCTCGGTCGAACAAGGTGAAATCGTCACTTTGATCGGCGCCAACGGGGCCGGGAAGAGCACCACCCTCAAGACAATCAGCGGATTGCTCAGGCCCCGCAAGGGGGCGATCCTCCTGAATGGGCGGGATATGACCGAATTCAAGTCCCACGAAGCCGTCTACCAAGGGGTCGCCATGGTTCCGGAAGGGCGGGGAATCTTCGCCCGCCTCAGCGTCCAGGAAAACCTGGACATGGGCGGCTACAGCCGCCAGGACCACCAGGGAATGGCGGCCGACCTGGATCGCGCGTTCACCCTCTTTCCTCGGCTGAAGGAGCGCCGAGGTCAGGTGGCCGGTACTTTGAGCGGAGGTGAACAGCAGATGCTCGCCACCGCCCGGGCGATGATGGCTCGGCCCCAACTGCTATTGATGGACGAGCCGTCCATGGGATTGGCTCCGTTGTTGGTAGAAAGCGTCTTCGAGACCATCCGACAGATCAACCGGGAAGGGACCACCGTTCTGCTGGTCGAGCAGAATGCCAATATGGCCCTGCGAGTGGCAGCCCGCGGCTATGTACTTCAGACCGGCGAAATCGTGCTCCACGACACATGCAAGTCGCTGCGCGAAAACCCCATGGTCCAGAAGGCTTATCTCGGCGTCGAGTAGGCAGCGAGGCGATCCGGCTCACCGCCGGTTGACGAAACCCCCAGGAAGGTTGGCTGCTCGATGCACCCGAAGGCCTCCAGCCCCCGGGTGCCGTGCTTAAGCCACCCACACATGCAGCTTCGGGTCTTGAATTCAGACGATCTTAGGAAGGCCCTGCCAATGCGCGAGGCGGTGGAGGCCATGAAGGTCGCCTTCGGCCAACTCTCCGCCGGCCGGGCCACGCTGCCGCTGCGCAGCCGGATCGAACTCCCCAAAGCGGCTGGGGTAATCCTCATCATGCCCGCCCTGCTGCCGAAGACCGGCGATTTCGCAATCAAAGTCGTTTCGGTGTTCGGAGAGAACCGGGCCCGTGAGCTTCCGACTATTCACGCGCTGGTGGTCGCCCTCGATCCGGCAAGCGGGGTCCCGTTGGGATTGCTCGAAGGCGCGACACTGACCGCCCTGCGCACCGGGGCCGCATCCGGCGCCGCAACCGACCTGTTGGCCCGGCCCGAGGCGCGGACGTTGGCCATCTTTGGCAGCGGGGTCCAGGCGCGGACCCAATTCGAAGCCGTGTGCGCCGTTCGTCCAATCGAGGCGGCCTGGGTCTTCAGCCGTTCCCCCGATCACTCCCAATTGTTTGCGACAGAAATGGGCCGGGAGCCCTGGGCACCGCCTACAATTTCCGTAGCCGACACCCCTGCCGCGGCGGTTCGGGAGGCCGATATTGTCTGTACGGCGACCACCTCCAGCACACCCGTGTTTGACGGTCACGACCTGCGGCCTGGCACCCACATCAACGCGGTCGGCGGATATACCGCTGCGATGCAGGAAGTGGACGGCACGACCGTCGCCAGAGCGCTGGTGGTGGTTGATTCGAAGGAGGCTGCTTTGGCGGAGGCCGGGGACCTTATCATTCCGATCCGTGAGGGACGGATCTCAGCGGAGCACGTTCACGCCGAGCTGGGTGAGGTGGTGAATGGCACCCGGGTCGGCCGCACCGATCCGGAGCAGATCACCCTCTTCAAGTCGGTGGGGGTGGCGGTGCAAGATGCGATCGCCGCCGGGCGGGCGCTTGCCCGAGCCGAGCAGCTCGGATTGGGTCAGATTATCGAGCTATGAGCTGAGGCCGGGTCCCTCGCTATAATCATCCTATCAATGGCGAGGATCCACCTTGGCCGCTGAACTCCCCGGCACAGCGCAGATCGTCATCATCGGTGGCGGCGTCATGGGCGCCAGCACTGCCTACCATCTGGCCAAGGCCGGCGCCACGGAGGTGCTGCTACTGGAACGCAGTCCTCATCTCGAAGACGCCGCCACCAGCCGCTGCGCAGGCGGGGTGCGCTACCAATTCGCCACCCCGGTCAACATTGAGCTCTCCAAAATCAGCCTGCCGATGTTGGAGCGCTTTAAGGACGAGCTAGGGGTCGATCCGCAATATCGCCAGATCGGGTATCTTTTTGTGCTGACCCGCCCGCAGGACGTCGAGTCGTTTAGGGGCACGGTCGAACTGCAGCGCCGGATGGGCGTGAACACCGAGTGGTTGGACGGGGACGGTGTCCGCCGCCGGCTCCCACTGATGCGGTTCGAGGATGCTCTGGCCGGCACGATTCACCCAAAGGACGGCCTCGCGGATCCAAGCAGTGTCAATCTCGGCTATCTGAATCGGGCCCGCGACCTCGGAGTCCGGGTCGCGATGGAGACCGAAGCGATCGCAATCCAACTTGAGCGCGATCGGGTGGCTGCCGTGAACACGAACCACGGGACGGTCCGCTGCGAGCAGGTCGTGGACGCGGCCGGACCATGGGCGGCCGAAGTTGGGCAGCTGGTCGGTCTCGAGATCCCCATCCGGCCGGTCCGTCGCCAGATGGTGAGCACGACTCCAATCCCTGAGCTGCCGCCCGACTTCCCGTTCGTGATCGACTTCGCCCGCTCGCTGTACTTCCATCCGGAAGGCGAAGGATTGCTTACCGGGATGTCCAATCCGGATCAGCCCGCTGACTTTGATCAGACGATCGACGAGGACTGGGAGGTTGTCGCTCTGGAGGCTGCCATGCAGCGGATGCCGCTTCTCGAAAAGGCCGGCCGCCTTGCCAGTTGGGCCGGGTTGTACGAAGTTACCCCCGACGCCCATCCGATCTTCGGGCCGACCGAGATCGACGGTTTCTGGATCGTCGCCGGATTTTCGGGCCACGGATTCATGCACGGGCCGGTCGCCGGCAAGCTGATGTCGGAGTTCTTGATGGAGGGCCGCGCCCACACGGTCGACGTGTCGATGCTCGACCTGGCTCGCTTCAAGGCCGGCCGGCCGATCCGGGAGTACAACGTCATTTGACTAGTTTCCGCAAGCTCACGTCATCCATCCTGGATGGCTATGCGCATGGCCCACGAGCCACATCAAGATGACCCAAGCCGAGATCCTCACGATCGGGACCGAGCTGCTGCTCGGCGAGATTGTTGATACCAACACCCAGACCATCGCCCGCGAACTGCGGGCCATCGGCCTCGATCTGTTTCGCACCGGCGTCGTGGGCGACAACGTCGAACGAATTGCCCAAGCCGTCCGGGAGGCCTCGGATCGGGCCGAGGTGGTGATTACGGCCGGCGGCCTGGGGCCAACGGTGGACGACTATACCCGCGAGGCGATCGCCCTGGCCTTCGGGCTGGGCCTTGAGTTCCACCCTGAGCTCTGGGAGCAAATCCGAGAGCGCTTCGCCCGCTTCGGGCTGGAGCCGCCGGAGAACAATCGACGGCAGGCGATGCTGCCCACCGGCGCGCGTGCCATCGAGAACCCGGTCGGGACTGCCCCGGCCTTCCGGGTCGAACGCGGCGACCGGGTGGTGATTGCCCTTCCCGGCGTTCCGGCCGAATTGAAATACCTGCTCCAGGCGGCTGTGGTTCCCTATCTCCGCGACTCGCGCGGGCTGACCGGAGTCATCAAGTCGCGTTTGATCCGCACCGCGGGGGTGGGCGAATCCTGGCTCGACGAGCGGATCGGCGATCTGGAGCGGCTCACCAACCCGACGGTTGGCCTGGCCGCCCACCCTGGCCGAGTCGACATCCGGATTGCGGTGAAAGCCGCCAACGAAGCGGCCGCTGACGAGCTGCTGCTTGACGTCGAGATTACGTTACGGGAGCGGCTGACCGATCGGATTTATGGCGTCGATACTGAAACGCTGGAAGCGGCGGCCATGCAGGCGGTCGCCCAGGCTGGCTGGAAACTGGCAGTGGTCGAAGCTGGCACCGGGGGTGCGCTGACCGCAGCGCTGGCCGGCATGGCAGACGAGGCATTTGGCGGGGGAGAAGTACTGAGTGAGGCCGGGTCGGCCCAAGCGGAGCGGGAGGCGCTGGACCAATTGCAGGTGAGCACTGGAGCCCAGGTCGGGCTGCTCCTGTTGCTTCGGCAGACCGGTGAGCAGCACGAGATCGACTTGGCGCTGCGCTGGCCCGGTGGCTCGCGGGATTGGCAGCGAATGTATGGCGGCGCACCGGCAAATGCGCCAGCCTGGGCGGCGAGCCTCGCGTTGGATTACCTACGACGACACCTGGTGGTGGAGCGCCCATGAACAAGCGACGCCTCGGGCTTATGGGTCTGGCGGGTGTGACCCTGGGCGGCTCGGTAGTGATCAGCCGGCTCGGCCTGGGCGAGATGCCGGTATTCACCCTGATCGCACTCCGGATGACTCTTGCTGCTGGCGCATTTGCGATCATCCTGGCAGTTCTTCGGCCGCCCCTCCCCGTGGGGACCCGGATGTGGACGGATATCGCTCTGGTTGGAGTCATTAACACCGCACTCCCGCTCACTTCCTTCACCCTGGCGTTGCAGTACATGTC
>CAZPZD010000054.1:0-4959 GCA_964590515.1 uncultured Anaerolineaceae bacterium
TGCACGCCGGTCAGGTCAAAGTACCAGCTACCCACTGTCGTCTTCCGCTCCGCCAGCGCGGCCGCGGCCCGCGGGCCAAGGGTGATCGGGCCGAGGCCGGGCGGGACGCTCAGGCACTTCTGGCTGCCGGTGTAACAGACGTCGATCCCGAGCTCGTCGACCAGCAGCGGCACCCCTCCCAGGGTCGCCACCGCGTCCACCACCAGCAAGCCCCCATGCGCCCGGACCATCTCCGCCATTCCCTCCAGCGGCTGCAGTGCGCCTGTGGAGGTCTCGCCATGCACGATCGCTACGACCTTGACCGGCCGGGCCTTAAGCTCGGCCTCGATCTCCTCCAGGGTAAACACTTCGTCCCAGGGCCGCTGAAGGATGCGCACGTCGCCTCGGTAGCGCCGAGCCATGTCGGCCATCCGTTCTCCGAAAAACCCACTGACGCAGACCAGCACCGGATCGTCCGGCTCGATCAGGTTCGCCATGGCCGTCTCCATGGCTGCACTCCCGGTTCCCGAGACCGGAATGGTGAGCGGGTTTCTGGACTGGAAGGCGTAGCGCAGCAGGTCCTGGATCCGGTCCATGGTCTCCAGGAAGAAGGGATCGAGGTGACCGACCATGGAGGCCGCCATCGCCTGCAGCACTTGCGGCTCCACGTTGCTGGGGCCAGGGCCCAAGAGAATCCGAGAATCGGTTTCTAGCGGTGGGTGGGAGGGCGCGGAGTATGGCAGCCTCATCTCACTTGACCATCCTTTACCGTGCGGGTCCAACTCAATTCTACCGGCTATAATTAAGAAGAATCTACTAACAATAATGCCGGGTGGACCCCCTCGGTCAATGATCCCTATCAACCCGCCCGCTTGGGATTAACCCCTGCTACCGCCCGGAGGCCGCCGGCCGGTCTCCGCTTTCCTAGTTCCAATCCCCGTTCGCTGAACTTCAGCCCTGAATGCGGTTGAATCCTCCTATAATGGCTGCGCGCCGCGTCGCCACACATTTGACCATGAAAGAGATGACCCGCGACGAACTTAAGGCCAAGCTGGATCGCGGGGACGGTTTCAACCTCGTTATGACCCTGGGACAATTCGCTTTCCAGGGCAAACATATTCCAGGATCCCGAAACCTTTACGAGCCAGAGGATCTGTTGGCCAAGCTTGATCCCCAGCAGGAGACCGTGGTCTACTGCTCCGACCGACTTTGTCCGTCCAGCATCATGGCCTACCACTTCCTGGACGGTCGGGGGTACAAGAAGCTGTGGCGCTACTCGGGCGGACTCTCCGACTGGGAGCAGGCTGGCTATCCGCTAGAGGGCGAGTTGACCCCTCGGGCGCCCGTCGGCTGAGACCGCTTCTCCTGAAGTAAGTCGTCATCCAATAAGGGAGCTAACATGCAAAGCATGGTGCAGACCCACGACCTGGCCAAGACTTTCCGCCGCCCGGATGGCTCCGAGGTGCAGGCGGTCAAAGGCATCGAGCTCGAGATTCGCAAGGGGGAAATCTTTAGCCTGCTGGGCCCGAACGGAGCGGGAAAGACAACCACCATCTCGATGATCAGCGGGCTCTTGGAACCTTCCCGAGGCGACGCCCTGATCGGAGGGCACTCGATCAGCAAACAGCCCCTCCAGGCCAAGCGGCTGATCGGGGTGGTGCCGCAGGAGATCGCCCTCTATCCCAGCCTGAACGCCCGCCAGAATCTGGAATTCTTCGGAAAGATGTACGACCTGCGCGGAAGCGAACTGTCCAGTCGGGTGGATGAAGTGCTGTCCTTTATCGAGCTCACCGACCGCCAGAAAGATAAGGTCGAAACCTTCTCTGGAGGCATGAAACGGCGGCTGAACGTTGGGGTCGGTCTGCTCCATCGACCGGAGTTGGTCTTCATGGACGAACCGACGGTTGGAATTGATCCGCAGAGTCGGCGCCGGATCCTCGACACCGTCAAGCAACTCCGAGATGAACAAGGCATGACGGTCTTGTACACCACCCACCTCATGGAAGAGGCTCAGGAACTGAGCGACCGAGTCGGGATCATCGACCACGGCGAAGTGATCGCGCTCGGCACCCAGGGGGAACTCATCCAGCGAGTCGGGGAAGAAGATCAGCTGGCCTTCACGGTCGGGGACCAGGTGGTTGAACCCGGCTTGCTGCAGCAGATCCGAGATAACGTGCCGGGGGTCACCCGGGCCGACTATGGCCCCCCTGGGCCCGAAGGCGACTCCAGCACCAACTCCAGCGGGCTGATCGTGATCCATGCCAAGCGCGGCCGCAAGGCGCTTCCCGATATCATCCAGATCACCAACCGGGCCGGGGTCGAGATCCAGTCGGTCGAAGTCCGCGAGCCGGATCTGGAAGCCGTCTTCCTGAACCTGACCGGGCGCGCCCTGCGAGATTGAGCCGGGTTTTCGGCCTTCCAGCGGAGAGCCGAGCGTGCGCAAGATCCTGACGATCGCCTGGAAAGAGATCTACACCACCTTCACCGATCGCAATCTGGTGTTGATCATGGTGGCTTCGCCGTTGGTACTCTCCACCATTGTTGCACTGGCCTTCGGCGGGCTCGGCAGCGGCGACGTTCCAATCGCCGACATTCCGATAGCGGTGGTGAATCACGATCAACCTGGACCACTGGGCTTCAGCTACGGAAGTATCTTTGTCTCATTGTTGGTGCCCGGAAGCTCGGGCGGCGAGAACGAGCTTCCTGCCTGCCAGCTCTTCGAACAAGATCAGAGCGCGCCCAGTCCCGTCACCCTATTCGATTTGACCGAGGCGGTCGAGTTCGACGAGAGCATGGCCAGTTCGCTGGTGGCGAGCGGAGATCTGGATTTCCAGGATCTCGTGCCGGGCAATCCGGCCTATGTCGAGGGGGTGGCCAAGGCTGCGGTCGAGCAGGGGATCTACACAGCAGCCTTGATTATTCCTGAAGACTTCACCCAGCGAATCTCCTATCTGCCGATGGTCCATCCCGCGCTGGAGCAGACCGGGATCACCGTCTACGCCAACCGCGGTAGTCCGATCGCCTCCGAGGTAGTGCGCAGCATTGCCGAGGGCATTACCAATCAGATCGTCGCAGGCAACATCGCCATGGCCTCCACCTTCGAAGAGCTGCAAGCCAGCTTTGGCCCGGCCAGTTTGGGCCAGGTCGATTTCGAATCCGCATTTGGCTGCGCTTTCTCGCCGGCCGGCAACACTGTCGGGCTGGACTCTCAGACTGTTGAAGGGTCCTCGGACGGCGGAGCAACCCAGGCCATTCTGGTCTTTGTCGGCTCCGCCCAGGCGATGTTCTTCGCGCTGTTTACTGCCCAATTTGGGGTACTCGGGCTGCACAACGAGCGCCGGCAAGGAACCCTGCAACGGATGGTGGTCTCGCCCACTCCCCGTTCCGCGATTCTGGCGGGCAACTTCGCCGGGGTCTTTCTGACCGTACTCTTTCAGCTGTTAGTGCTGATCCTCGCTCTGACCTTGGTGGGCAGCCTGCTGCAGGGCAAGTTCGACTTCATTTGGGGAGATAACCTCTTGCTGCTCGCTGGCCTGCTGCTCACGGTGGCGCTGGCCGTTTCCGGGTTCGGGATCCTGCTGGCCGCGATCGTGCGTTCACCTGAGCAGGGAAACATCCTCGCCCCAATCACCAACATGGCGATGGGCGTGCTCGGCGGCGCGTTTGGATTCACCCTCCCCAGGATCGCGGGGGCTTTCTCGCTGGTGTACTGGGGACGGGAGGCCTTCGAGAAGCTCGCCGGGGGAGACTCCGACATTGGCCTCAACCTGCTGGTCTTGGTGGTCCAGGGCGGACTGATGTACCTGCTGGGGGTGTGGCTCTTCAATCGGCGATTTGAGGTCGCCTAGTTGTGAAAGTGCTCCAGATTGCCATCAACGATCTACGGTTGTTCATGGTCAACCGCGGCAATCTCATCGGATTGTTGGCGATCCCGGTGGGAATGACGCTCATCCTGGGGATCTTCATCCCCAGCGGCGACGGGCCGTCTCGGATTCGGGTCGATCTGATCGACCACGATTCTGGGGAGGTGGCCGCCCAATTCCTACAGAGCCTCCGACAGGCCAACTCCAGCATTGTGCTCTGCCCATTGGACAATGACGAGGAGGACTTCTGCCAATTGGAAGGGAGTTCGAGCCTTGGCAGCGAGCAGGCGCTGAAACGCGTACGGGAGGGCGATAGTTTGGCCCTGATCGAGATTCCGGCCGAATTCAGCGAGCAGGTTCGGGCATTCGAGCCGGTTCAGATCCGGTACGTGTCTCTCGAGAGTTTCAGCGCACCCAGCTACATTCGCCAGGCGGTCGAGGCCGCCCTGACCCGGGTCAACGGTGCGGTGGTTGCCTCCCGAATCGGCTCAGCGGTTCTGCCAAGCTCGTTTGCCGACGATGGTTACCCCCAGCGGGTCTACTCCAGAGCTGTCGAGCTCTGGGATGAGAGCCCGGCCGGAGTGGATTTCGTGGCTAGCGCAGGCGAAGCGGCCGATCCCAGCGCGGCCCCTGATGTCGGTGGATTCGGGCAATCGGTGCCTGGCATGGGGACGATGTTTGCGTTGTTCACTGTGTTGGGCGGAATGGGCATTCTGGTGGGCGAAAAGAGACAGTGGACCCTGCAGCGCCTGGCGACGATGCCCATCTCTCGGGGCCAACTGCTCGGCGGCAAGATCCTCAGCCGATTCTCGCTCGGCGCCCTGCAGTACAGCGTCGTCTTCGCGATCGGGATTGTGGCCGGGATCAATTTCGGACGAGACCTGGTCGCGTTGGTTTTGGTGATCCTCTCCTTCACCCTGACCTGCACCGCCCTCTCGTTTGCCTTGGGGAGTTGGCTCAAGAATGAGCAGCAGGCCGCCGGCATGACCAATCTGCTCGGGCTGACCCTGGCACCCCTGGGGGGTGCTTGGTGGCCGTTGGAACTGGTGCCGGATTTCATGCGGGCAGTCGGGCATGTTTCTCCCGTCGCCTGGGCGATGGACAGCTATACTTCCCT
>CAZPZD010000054.1:5059-10741 GCA_964590515.1 uncultured Anaerolineaceae bacterium
GCTGAACGCGCTGGCCTGGACCCTCTGGCCGGCCAAGCGAAACTAGATTGGAAAGCGACGGTGTGATTCAAGATGAAATCTCTAACTAAAACTAGTCAAGGACGAGTCGCGCTGGGGGCGGTGCTAATCGTGGTCGGTCTGATGCTGCTGGCGAGTCAATTCATGGAGGGATTCGCCGACCGTGCCTGGCCGGTCGTAATTGGCGGCGCGTTTGTTGCCGGTTATTTCTATCGCAAGGCTTATGGGCTGCTCATCCCGGGTTGCATTCTGCTCGGAATTGGCCTGGGCGATCTGGCCCAGGGTTCGATCCGTGACTTCGGGGATTTCGATTCGATCGCCTTGGGGCTTGGCTTCATTGCGATCTTCGCGATCGCCACACTGTATCAGGGCCGCACCCATTGGTGGCCATTGATTCCGGGTGGGATCCTGGTCATCCAAGGCCTGCAAGAAGGCAGTCAGGCGGTGAGAGACCTGGTTTCGGTGGGGTGGCCGGTCGTTTTGATCCTGATCGGATTGATACTCCTGGCCGGAGTCTTTCGCGGGACCGGTCGCCGCAGCGTATGAGCCGGAGAGCCGACCAGCCGGCGAGGCCCCATCCGAGAGACCCTGCGCAGGAAGAACCCTACCGCTCACTGCGCCAGAGCTGGACCGGTACCACTGAATTGCGGGAGTGCCGCCACCTTGAGCTGATTCACCCCGTTACCCCCAGCAGCACTGACGTCTGCGCCGACTGCGTGGCGCTCGGAGACACCTGGCCGCACTTACGGATCTGCCTCACCTGCGGCTATGTTGGCTGCTGCGACATGGCCAAGAACCACCACATGCGGACTCACTGCGATCTGACCGGCCACCCGTTGATCCAATCCTACGCACCGGGAGAGGACTGGATCTGGTGCTACCAGGACGAGGCCCTGCTCGCTCCTCCCGGATCGCTCCGCGGCGGCTTGCGGCGCTAGTCAGCCAGGTTCCGTGAGCGAGACCCGAATCCCGATTCCCCAGGAGTACGCCGAGAAACTCAAGGCGGCCCGCAGCGGTCGGGCGATGCAGGGCGAACGGCGGGTCGTGACGATCTTGTTCTCGGACGTCAAAGGCTCCACCGCGATGGCCGAGGACATGGACCCGGAAGACTGGGCCGAAATCATGGGCCAGGCCTTCGAATACCTAATCGCCCCCATTTACCGGTACGAGGGAACCTTGGCCCGCTTGATGGGCGATGCGATCCTGGCCTTCTTCGGCGCTCCGCTAGCCCACGAAGACGACCCCCAGCGGGCCATCCTGGCCGGGCTGGAAATCCTGGAGGGTATCAAGCCCTTCTGCGAGCGAGTCCGGGCAGAACGCGGCCTGGATTTCGGCGTCCGAGTCGGGATCAACACCGGGCAGGTCGTCGTTGGAGACATTGGCTCAGACCTGGCGATGGAGTACACCGCGATGGGCGACGCGGTCAACGTCGCCTCCCGCATGGAGCAGACCGCCCTGCCGGGCACCGTACAAATCGCCGAGCCGACCTACAAGCTGGTTGCTCCGCTCTTCGACTTGGAGCCGCTGGGCGGGATGGAGGTCAAGGGCCGAAAGGATCGGGTTTCGGCCTATCGGGTAATCAGCGCCAAGGCACAACCCGGAAAGTTGCGCGGAATCGAAGGGCTGACCTCCGCGCTGATCGGCCGATCGAAAGAGTTGGATCAGCTTGGAGGGACACTGGACCAATTGCGCCAGGGGCGCGGCGGAATCGCATGCCTGGTAGGCGAAGCCGGACTGGGAAAGAGCCGGCTCATCGAGGAGCTTCGGCAGCAGTGGGCAAGGCAACCTGGCGGCTGGATCCAAAGCGGCGGGGTGTCCTATGACATGTCACGCCCGTACAGCATTTTCCAGCAGCTGTTCCTCAAGCTGTGTGGCATCTCCGCCCATGAGGAGCCCAAGGCAGCTCGCGAGCTGATTGAGAAGCTCTGCCAGGATTTTCAGCCCGAAGTTGAGCAACAGGCAGCCCGTGCCGCCGAGCTCATCCTGACTTTTCACCAAGAGCCTAGCTCGCCCATCCCCGAGGGCGAGGCGCTCAAGCGCGAGCTGTTTGAGGTGATGCTGACTGCCTGGAGAAAGCCCGCGGTTCTGCCGCTGGTGTTGGTGTTCGACGATCTGCACTGGGCCGATCCGGCTTCGATCGAATTGCTCAAGCATCTCTTTCAGCTGGCTGATGAAATCCCGATACTCTTCGTATGCGCCATGCGTCCTCACCGCCAGTCTCCCGGGTGGCAAATCAAGCTGCATGCCGAGACTGATTTCCCGCATCGCTTCACTGAGGTTGGCCTGGAGCCACTCTCAGACCGCGAGAGTGGTGAGCTTGTCAACAGTTTGTTGATCGTATCCGAGCTTCCACCCGAACTGAGCCGGCTAATTCAGGGAAAGGCCGAGGGCAATCCTTTCTTTGTGGAGGAGTTGATCCGCACCCTCATCGATGAGGGCGCGATCGTACGGGACGAGAGCGGATCGCATTGGCGGGCGATTGGAGATGTCGATGCGATCGCGATTCCGGAGAACCTCCAGGCGCTGTTGGTCTCCCGGGTTGACCGGCTCGACAAGGAGGTTCGCCGAACCGTTCAACTCGCCTCGGTCATCGGACGCGCTTTCTACTATCGAGTTTTGGAATGGATAGCCGCGACCAACGAGCAGTTACGCGACCATCTGAACGTACTGCAGCGGGTGGAGCTCATCCACGAGCACGCTCGCATCCCTGAACTGGAGTACGTCTTCAAGCACGACCTGACCCGGGATGCCGCGTACGAATCAATCCTTCGCAAGGAGCGATCGAAGTTTCATCTGCAAGTAGGAGAGGCCATCGAGGCGTTGTTCCCGGACAGACTTGAAGAGGAGTCCCACCGTTTGGCCTACCACTACCGGGAAGCTAAGGAGAACGAGAAGGCCCTCAAGTACTACACCCTGGCCGGCAACCTAGCCAGGCGACTCTCGGCCTATTCGGAGGCCATCACTCAGTACGGCCACGCCCTGGACATCGCCAATCAAATAGGCGCCAGTCCGGCGCAGCTCAGCTTCCTCTATATCCGCCGGGGCCGGATGTACGAACTCGCCGGCCGGTACGATGAGGCTTTGGCCAACTATAGCGAACTTCAGGACCAGGGGCACAAGCTTAATGAGCCGGCCCTGGAGATGTCAGCCTTCAATGCCCAGGCGACGATCTACGCCATCCCGAGCAGCAAATGGAATCCTGAACATGCAGAGCAGGTCGCCAAGCGAGGCCTAACGCTCGCCCAAGAACTCGGTGACCCGCGGGGCGAGGCGAAGGCTCTGTGGAATCTGCTCCTGGTCGAAGTCTATTCCGAGCGCGATCCGCTCGCTGCCATCGATTATGGCAAGCGCTCGCTTGCCATCGCCATCCGGCATGGCTTGAGTGAAGAGCAGGCTTTCGCCCAACATGACCTGGCCCGGGCCTATAGTCAGGCGGGTCGAGTTGAAGACGGCCATCGAGCCCTAGAGGAATCCCGCGCACTCTGGGAGCAACTTGGGAACACCGAGATGATTGCCGAGAACCTGACTTCCTCCTCCTTTTACTACTCGCTGCTCGGAGATTTCGGCCAAGCGATTGCCCTGGCGGAACGATCCCTGGAGCTCAGCCGCCGGTCCGGGAACACCTGGGGGCAGGCCTACAGTCTGATGAGCCTTGGACTGGCGCGCTTCGAAAGAGGTGAGCTATCGGAAGCCATCCGCACGTTTCAAGAGAGCATCGCAAGGGGGAAAGAGGCGGCGTTCGCCGGCGCAGGGACCTTCGTTCCAACCTTCCTGGCTCTGACCTACGCCCGCCTCGGCGCGGGAGACCGCGCCCTGGAGCTGCTCGGAAGCGCGCTGGCGACTACAGACCAGCAGGACCAGCAGACCCGGGGCTTTGCCCTCGCATTAAGGGCAGTTGTGCTGGCGGATCAAGGCAATCTCGCTGAAGCTCAGAGCCTGGCTCGCGCGCCAATGGAGACCAACGTCACGAATTCCGAGTTTATTGGCTTTGGCGGCATTCTGCGTGCCGAGGTATTGCTGGCGATCCAAGATTTTCAAGCCACCCTCGAACTGGTGGACGGTAAACTCGATCAGCTTGGGGCCCTGAACGCTCGCTACTTCCTGCCCCAGTTCAGGTTGAGCAGGGCCCGGGCGCTGCGCGGGCTCGGAAAGCCTGCCGAGGCCCGGGACGTGCTGGAGCTAGCACACCGCGAGGCCGAAGAAATGGGCCTGCGAATGACTTTGTTGTCCATTCTGTTGGAGCTGGCGGAACTGGCAAGGGAACTTGGCGACGAACAGAAAGCCCTAATCAGCCGGCAGGCTGCCAGGGAGGTTGTCAGGTTCATCACCGATCATGTCGATGAGGAAGAATTGCGGAAGTCCTTCCTCGCCCTCCCCAGGATTCAATCAGTCACCAGCGTGGACTGAGAGGCCCTTGGCCAAACCCGTCATCCTCACGGTCGACGACGACCCGCAGGTGCTCAGTTCCGTGGAGCGCGATCTGCGGCAGCACTTCCGCGGCGAGTACCGGATCGTCAAGGCCGGCTCGGGGAGTCAAGCCCTGCAGGCCGTCCAGGAACTGAAGCGCCGCAACGACCCCCTGGCGCTGCTTCTCGTCGACCAACGCATGCCGGAGATGACCGGCACCGAGTTCCTCGCCCAGGCCATCAAGTTGTATCCTGAGGCCCGCAAAGTACTGCTCACCGCCTACGCCGATACTGAGGCCGCCATCCAGAGCATTAACACCATCGGGCTTGACCACTACTTGATGAAACCGTGGGAACCGCCCGAGCACAACCTGTTCCCGGTGCTGGATGACTTACTCAGCGATTGGCACGCAACGGTCGATCTGCCATTCGACGGCATCCGGGTGGCCGGTACGCTCTGGTCGCCCGGCAGCCATGCAGTGAAGGATTTTCTGGCTCGCAATCAAATTCCCTATCAATGGTTGGACGTGGAAGTCGATGCGCAGGCGAGAGAACTGGTAAAAGCGATCGATCGGGGAGAACACCACCTGCCGGTGGTCTTCTTCCCGGATGGGAGCCTCTTAGTCGAACCAGACAACCGGGCTTTGGCCGAAAAGGTCGGCTTGCAGACCGAAGCCCGCCAGGCTTTTTATGACCTTGTTATTGTCGGCGGCGGGCCGGCCGGCCTTGGAGCGGCCGTGTACGCGACCTCTGAAGGTCTGCGGACGGCGATGATCGAGCGAGAGGCACCGGGCGGTCAGGCTGGCACCAGCTCCCGGATTGAGAACTACCTCGGATTTCCCAAGGGGCTCAGCGGAGCGGATCTTGCCAGGCGAGCCACTATTCAAGCCAAGCGCTTCGGGGCGGAGATCCTCACCGCCATTGAAGCGGAAAAGGTCCGGGTGGAGGGCCCATATCGTTACGTTCGGTGCTCCGGGGGGGCCGAGCTTAGCTGCCATGCCTTGGTCATCGCGACTGGGGTCACGCTGCGCACGTTGGAAGTACCAGGCGTGGAGGAACTGACCGGCCGTGGCGTCTACTACGGAGCCTCGCTCACCGAGGCCGCCTTCTATAAGGACCAGCCCGTGGTCGTCGTGGGAGGAGCCAACTCGGCCGGCCAGGGGGCAATGTTCTTCGCCGAGTACTCCAGCCAAGTCACCATGCTGGTTCGGGGTAGCTCGCTGGCGGCGGGCATGTCTCAATATCTGGTCGACCAGAT
>CAZPZD010000054.1:10841-14309 GCA_964590515.1 uncultured Anaerolineaceae bacterium
TTCCTGCTCGAGACGAACGTTCCGGGGATCTTCGCGGCCGGGGACGTCCGGCAGGGCGCGATCCGGCGAGTTGCCTCGGCCGTTGGCGAGGGGGCGATGGTGGTCAGCTTTGTGCACCAATATCTGCAAACCGTCTGATGTTCGACGCCCTGCGCAGATCCGAACTGTTCAGTGAACTGTCCGACGATGACCTGCAGCGTCTCTGTTTGACCATTGAATACGTTCGATTAGCGGCAGGGGACACCCTTTTCGACCAGGGCAGCCCCGGGGACCGGGCCTACTTCATTCAAGAAGGACAGCTCGAGATTCTGAATAGCTCTGGGGGGCGGGAGGTGCTGATCGCGGTGCGCAACCCTGGCGAGCTGATTGGCGAAATGGCGCTTCTCGAGGCGGCGCCCCGCAGCGCGGCGGTACGGGCCCGCCAGGACAGCCTGCTTTACGCCATCGCCAAGCAGCAATTCGACGAGCTATTCGGCTCCAGCCCGGTCGCACTGAAAAACATGCTGCACACGGTCCTCTTCCGCCTGCGCGAAACCCAGGCCATGCTCCAGCACAGCGAGCGGATGGCCCAGCTAGGCACTCTCACCGCCGGTGTAGCCCATGAGTTGAACAACCCGGCCTCCGCCGTTCGCCGGGCGGCCGATCAACTGCGCGAGGAACTGCCGCGGTTCAAGCAGGCTCAGCTCACCCTCCAGCAGCTTGCCCTGACTGCCGGCCAACGAGATAAGCTCAGCGCCGAGATTCAACGCGCCGAAGAACAGGCCGGGCGCCCACCGGAACTCGACGCCATGGCTCGCAGCGACCAGGAGAGCGCCTTGGAGTCCTGGCTGGACAAGCACGGCGTCTCCGACTCCTGGCAGCTTACCCCTGCCCTGGTCGATCTGGCCTACGATGCAACCCGGCTGGAGGAGCTCGCTCGGGACTTCGGACCGGAGCAATTGGGGCGGGTAATCCAGGCCCTCAACGCCAGCTACCTGGTCCAGCGGCTCTCGACCGAAATCGGCCAGGCTGCGGGACGCATCTCCGAGCTGGTCCGCGCCCTCAAGGGGTACTCCTACCTGGACCAAGGCCCGGTTCAGCCAGTCGACGTGCATCAAGGACTGGAGGACACCCTCATGATCTTGCGCGGGAAACTGAAGCCGGGGATCAGCGTCCGGCGCGAGTATGCCGAGGACCTGCCGCGCATTCAGGGTTATGGCAGCGAACTCAACCAGGTATGGACCAACCTGATCGACAACGCGCTGGACGCCGTTGGCGGCGCCGGCGAGATCGTATTGCGCACTCGCAAAGATGGAGAGTGGGTCGTGGTGGAGGTCAACGACAACGGCCCTGGAATCCCGGAAGAAATCCAGGGGCGGGTATTCGACCAGTTCTTCACCACCAAGGAGCCGGGCAAGGGAACCGGGTTGGGCCTGGATATCTCCTATCGGATCGTGGTAAACAACCACCGAGGGGACATTCGGCTCAGCTCACAACCGGGAAATACTCGCTTTGAGGTCTGGCTGCCATTAAACTTTGAGGCTGCCTGACGGGATGAAAGCGGTATGCTGACGAAGGCTCCCGATAAACGTCGCATCCTGCAAGCGGCGAAGACCCTCGCGGTGGTCGGTTTGTCCCGGCGCGAGGACCGACCGGCGCACTACGTGCCGGTCTACATGCAAGCCGCCGGTTATCGGATTATTCCAGTGAACCCCAATCTGGACGCGGCCTTGGGCGAAAAGGCCTATCCGGACTTGTTGTCTGTCCCCGAGCCGGTTGACATGGTCGTAATCTTTCGCCGCAGCGAAGATGTGCCCCCAGTGGTAGAACAGGCCATCCAGATCGGTGCTAAGGTGGTCTGGATGCAGCTTGGTATCATCAACGAGGCGGCCGCCGAACGAGCCCGGGTGGCCGGCCTTGAGGTGGTCATGGATTCTTGCATTAAGATCGACCATCAGCTCTTGATCCGAGGCATCTGAATCCAGCGATGTTTTGGCAGCTCTTGCTCGCCCACTTACTGGCCGACTTCCCGCTCCAGCCTTTGTGGCTGGTGCGCTCTAAGCAGTTTTTCTGGGGCTTGGCGGTTCATGGGACGGTCCACTTCCTGACCCTGCTCCTGGTGGTGGGCAGTGCCCGGGGAGTCATTTGGCCCCAGTTGCTGGCCCTGGCACTCATCCACTTCACAATCGACCTCCTGAAGTATCGGCTCAGCAGTCGGCGCCCGGCCTGGGTGACCGCTCCTTACTTCATCGATCAGGGAGTCCATATCTTGACGGTGCTGCTGGTAACCCTATGGATCGTTTCGCTCAAGCCCGAGCTCCCGTTGGCCATCACGCCCACCCTCGCGATTGTTGCCGCTGCCTATGTGGTGGTGACCCATGTCTGGTTCGTCACTGAGAAGACCCTGGTCCACGCTGAGACCGGCTACCGATCCGAGGTCGAGAACTCGCTGTGGCCGCGGATGCTGGCCCGGGCAGCCTTCCTGAGCGGCTTGCTTTTCTTGCTGGTCGGCCGCTCGGTTCCGCCGCTTGCCCTGGGGGCGACGGTCCGGCTGCCGTACTATAAGAATAATCACTGGCGCCGGGCTCTTATCACCGACGTGCTGGTTGCGGTCTTGACCGCGATTTTCGTTCGGCTCGCGGCCGGTACGCTCTGACATCTCTAGCTTGAGCTAAGGGGGCCCGTTCGGGGCGTAACTCGACCGCCTTCGACCTGGTACTGCACGGCTATGGTTAGCCCTTCCGGCCTGGGCCGATAATCGCAACACATGCCTACGCCCGGACTGCCCGTCTCCGGGTGAACGGGGCATCCCCCCATGGACGAAGTTACCCGCCCCTGCCGGCCGCGCCGAGCTCGCCGCAGCCACCCCGTTCGCACGACCCTGTTGATCGGGCTGGCGATCATCCCAGTCATCTCGGCAGTGACTTTTGCCGGGTTGGCCTACGCC
The DNA here is from genome assembly GCA_964590515.1 of uncultured Anaerolineaceae bacterium. Lineage (GTDB taxonomy): Bacteria > Chloroflexota > Anaerolineae > Anaerolineales > E44-bin32 > JADFRG01. Next base: position 13,768 of record CAZPZD010000054.1, read on the forward strand.
TCTACCCACGCGATTCGCTTGGCGCCGGTCAGCTCCGAAGTCCTGCGTCAGATCGCCATCAATCTTTTCCCCGCTCCGGCAACCCCCACCCCCGCTCCAAGCCTGACCGCTCTGCCAACCTTCCTGCCACCGGTCGTGCCGGAGTCGGGGCTTATTCCTGCCCCGCCGCAGTCCCCGATCGAGAGCCCGACCGCAACGGCTACCGCGACGGCCGAACTCACTGCTTCAGTAACCGCGACACCCAGTCCAAGCCTGACCCCCACCTTTACCAGCACGCCCACCTTCACCAGCACCTTTACCGCCACCCCGACCGGCACGGCCACCCGGACGCCGTCGCCGACTGCCACCCGCACCAGCTCGCCCACCGCTACCCGAACCAGCTCGCCCACCGCCACCCGCACTGCGTCGCCCACGGCGACCCGCACCCCCACTCTCCCGGCACCGTCGACTGCGACTCCGACCCCAACCCTCGCCGTCTCGCCCAGCTCGACCTCGGATCCGAGCTGCAGCCCGAGCGGGAACACCGGGTTCGAAAGCACCTT
>CAZPZD010000055.1:0-14017 GCA_964590515.1 uncultured Anaerolineaceae bacterium
TGATCTCCCAACCGATCCCCAAGATCCTGAACGACCGCTACGAGCTCGGCGAAGAGCTAGGCCGCGGCGGCATGGGCGCGGTCTACCGCGCCTACGATCCGACCCTGGAGCGCGAGGTAGCGGTCAAGATACTTTCGGAGCTTGGCCTGGGGATCGAAGGCCGCGAGCGCCTTCTTCACGAGGCAAAGGCCATCGCCAGACTCAGTCACCCAAACATCGTTGCCGTGTACGACGCAGGCGAGACCGGCGAGACTCCGTTCATCGTCATGGAAATGATCAAAGGCGAGAGCCTGCATGACCGCCCGCCTGAGGATCTTCCCGGCATAGTAGAGGTCGCAAAGCAAATCTGCACCGCCCTCGAGCACGCCCACAGCCACCACATCGTACATCGTGACCTGAAGCCGGAGAACGTGCTGATTGACCGCGAGGGCAATGCCAAACTGATGGATTTCGGGATCGCTCGCTCGATGGCCTCTCGCTTCGCGTCAGAAAGCACTGCGATTGGAACGGTCTTCTATCTGGCACCCGAGATCGCCCTCGGGCAGGAATACGATGGGCGGGCCGATCTCTATTCTCTGGGGGTCATGCTCTATGAACTCACCACTGGCGGTCTGCCGTTCGTGGCCGGCGACCCGGTGGCGGTCATATCCCAGCATATCCACTCCTCAGTCATCCCACCGAGAGCCAAGAAACCAGAGATTCCGCCACTGCTCGACGCGCTCATCGTTCAGTTGATGAGCAAGGACCCCCGTGCCCGACCCGCCTCCGCGGCGGAGACCCTCAAGCTGCTTGCGCGGTCCGACTTGCTGAATCCGGCAGCCAAAGACGAGCGCGAAGTGTTGGTGCTGGATCGCATCGTGAGAGGCCGATTTGTGGGCCGTGAGCAAGAGCTGAGCGAGGCCCGTTCGCTCTGGAACAAGGCCGAAGCCGGAGAAGGTCAGACGCTGCTCATCAGCGGCGAACCGGGTGTCGGAAAGACGCGGCTGATGCGTGAGCTCTCCACTCACGTTGAGGTATCCGGGGGCAGAACACTGATCGGCGCCTGTTATGCAGAGGGTGGGGCACCTTACGCGCCCTTCGCCCAGATCTTGCGGCGCGCCTTGCACAGGAATGGCCATGGAGTTCCCGAGTTCGTAATCGCCGATCTGCTGGACGTTGCCCCCGAATTGAAGCCTTACTTCCCCGACATACTACCCAATCCGCCGCTGAGACCAGAAGCGGAGCAGCAACGGCTGTTTGAGAACGTCGTTACTTTCTGCAGCACGCTAAGTGAGCAGAAGCCGCTTCTTCTCGTTCTCGACGACGCCCACTGGGCAGACAGCGGCTCGCTGGCACTCATGCGGCATCTCTCCCGGCGGATTCGGCACAAAGCGATCCTGTTGGTCGCCACGTATCGAGAGACCGGAATCGACGAGGCCCGTCCATTCCGCGAAGTGCTGCTCGACTTGAACCGCGAGCGTCTCGCGCGTCGGATCAAGCTCAGCCGCCTCACCAAGGAGCAAACGGAGAGCCTGCTCGCCGCCATCTTCGAGGAGGAGATCCTGCCCGAGTTTCTCGAAGGGATCTACCGTGAAACTGAAGGCAATCCCTTCTTCATCGAGGAGATCTGTAAGGATCTGGTCGAGTCGGGGAAGCTTTATTACCAGGAAGGGCGCTGGCACCGGTCCAGCATGGATGAGCTGGAGCTTCCCCAGAGCGTGCGGGAGGTCGTGCAGGCCCGGATCTCCAAGCTCTCTCCCGACGATCACGATACGCTCACCCTCGCCGCGATCCTCGGTCGAGAATTCGACTTCGATACTCTTCTAAAGGCCAGTGAATTGGAGGAAGATCGGCTCATCGACGCTCTCGAGGAGGCGGAGAAGGCCCAGCTTATCTCGGAAGTGAGCGGAGAGGGCGGAGCCACGTTCTCCTTCGCTCACGCCTTGATTCCAGCCACACTCGTCGAGAGCATCCGGACCTTGCGTCGCCGCAAGCTCCATCGCCAGGTTGCCCAAGCGATTGAGACTCTCCGACCAGAAGCTCTCGAAGACCTCGGCTATCACTATGAAGAAGCCGGAGACGACGAGCGGGCGCGGAGCTACTACGCGCAAGCTGGCGAGCGGGCTTCACATGCGTTCGCGAACCAGGAAGCCGAGGGCTACTTCCGGGCCGCACTGGCACTCTACCCAAGCAACGAGCCCCACCCTGAACTCCTTGCCGAACTGGCAGTGGTGTTGGCACGGCGAAGCAACTTCGATGAAGCGCTCGATTCCTGGAAGTCGGCTGCCGCGCTGTACGGGGCCGCGGGTAAAGCTGCCCGGGTAGCCTGGTGCTACGCGCGTATGTCGCGGGCCGTCTGGGACGCCGGCGACATACCGCTGGGACTGGAACTCGCGGAGAAGGGACTCGAAATCGTCGGTGACGCCTCGGAGAGCGAGGAACATGCCGATCTGCTGCACGAGCTCGCCCGCGCCTACTTCTTCAACGGGATGAGCGAGGAAGGGATTCCGGTGAGCGAGCGGGCGCTCGCCATGGCCAAGTCTACGGGAAATGTACGAATTCAGGCCGAGGTGCTGGCAACCCAAGGGCTCCTCTATTACGGGGATAGCGACAAGATCGACGCCGCGCAGGCCGCACTCCAGGAAGCGATCAGTCTGGCTGAAACTCATCAGCTTATCACTCAGGAACTGCGCGCCCGCAACAACCTCTCGCACATCCTCGGCCCGGTACGCGGCGACCCCCGGAGCGCTCGAGAGCAGCTGGCCCGGGCTACGGAACTCGCCCGCGAGGGGGGCGATGTCGGGATGGAGCTCTTCACCGGCGCGCACGGCGCTCTGTATGGGATCTACCTTGGCAAGCTTTCGGAGGTCGAGAAAGAGCTGGACCGGCTGGACAAGCTAATGGAGGGATTGATCAAGCCCGGGACGGGCGGCACAGAGGTGTTGAAGTCTCATGCGGTCCTCGAGTGGGCGCGCGGACACACTCTGCAGCTTGTCGAGACTCTGCGACCCATTCAAGTGGAAGTTCGCGAAAGTGGCGACCTTCAGTCACTCTGGGAAGTCAACCTCCATCTTGCGGAGGCCTTTGTCGAATTGTCCCAGTTCGTAGAAGCCGAGAAGGCCGCCCAAGAGGTCATCGAACTCGGCGGCTTGGATAGCGCAACTCGGGGCTCGGGACACCTGTGGAACTCGATTGCACTCTCCAAGCGAGGCGAGATCGAAGCTGCGCGGGAGATGCTGCAGCAGGCCAAGGAGTCAACACCCGTTGAGCTCGCCGCCTGGCATGCGGTCGGTGTCCTCCGGGCCGAGGCACAAATGGCGATCGCCGAGGCTCGCTGGTCGGACGCTTGGTCTGCGTTTGAGGAAGCGGTTTCTCGCCTGGACCGCATGGGAATGCGGATCGCCCACGCCAGAGTCCTTCGAGATTGGGCCGAGGGCCATCTCTTACGCGGTGAACCGGACGATAGGAAGCGAGCGCGGGACTTGCTCAAAGAGGCCCGAGACGCATTTGATGACATGGGGTCTACCGCGTACGTTGAACGCATCGATTCTCAACTCGCAGATCTCGATGGTACGCAAACCTAGGCGCGCGGTCGTCCGCTTGGCCAACTCCAGAAGAGTTAGCGGTGAGTGAAGCCGGCCCAAACACCCTGATCAACGATCGCTACCAACTTGGCGAGCAGCTCGGCCGCGGCGGGATGGGCGTGGTGTATCGCGCCCGCGACTCGGTGCTCGACCGGGACGTGGCGGTGAAGCTGCTCAGTGCGAGCGGCCTGGGAACCGAAGGCCGCGAGCGGATGCTGCGCGAAGCCCAAGCCATCGCCAAGCTCAACCACCCGAACATCGTCCAGGTCCACGACGCTGGTCAGCTCGAGCCTTCGACGGGCTCCCCGCCAGGGATGGCGGGACAGGCAGGCGAGGCGATCCCCTTCATCGTCATGGAGCTGGTGCAAGGCCCTAGCCTGCACGATCGTCCACCGCAGGATTTCGAAGGTATCGTCGGAGTCGCCCGGCAGATCTGTGCCGCGCTCGAACACGCCCATTCGCATGGGATCATCCATCGCGATCTCAAGCCCGAGAACGTGCTGATCGGGCCCGACGGAACCGCCAAACTCATGGACTTCGGCCTGGCCCGGTCAGTCGCCTCTCGGCTGACGACCGAAGGGGAGATTACCGGAACGGTCTTCTACCTGCCGCCCGAGATCGCCCTCGGACACGACATCGACGGGCGGGCCGATCTCTATTCACTCGGCGTGATGCTCTATGAGTTCACCGCCGGCATACTCCCCTTTGCGGATGGGGACCCGCTGGCGATCATCTCGCAGCACTTGCATGCCTCCGTGGTTCCCCCGCGAGCCCATCGCGAAGGGATATCGCCGGCAATGAATGCCCTTATTCTGCGGCTCTTGAGCAAGCGCCCGGAAGATCGCCCGGCCTCTGCTGCAGAAGTAGCTCAAGCGCTGGACCACCTGGAGGCCGGCGAGGTCATTGACCTCGAGGTCCGTGAACTATCTCTGCTCGACCGTTTCGTGAGGGGCCGCCTCGTAGGACGCGATCGCGAGCTCGGCGAAGCCCGAGCCTTCTGGCATCGGGCCACGCAGGGTCAGGGCCAGGTGCTGCTGATCAGCGGCGAACCGGGGGTTGGTAAGACCCGCCTGGTGCGCGAGCTTGCCACCTGGGTTGAGGTGTCAGGGGGCAGTGTCCTGGTCGGCGAGTGTTATGCCGAAGGCGGTGCGCCGTACGCACCCATGGCTCAGATGATCCGGGCCGCCTTGAGCCTGGGAGTGACCCGCTCATTGCCAAATCCGGTCCTGGCCGACCTGGCAACGATCTCACCGGACCTGCGGACCCGGCACCCGGACTTGCCTTCCAACCAGCCGCTCGACCCGCAAGCGGAAAAGCAGCGACTGTTCGAGAGTGTCACGGCTATGGCCACGTCTCTCGCCGACCAAACCCCGCTCTTGCTGATCCTCGACGACGCTCATTGGGCCGACGGGGGTACGTTGTCGCTGTTGCGCCACCTGGCCCGGCGGCTCCGCCAAAGCCGAACCCTGGTCGTCGCCGCTTACCGCGAGATCGAGCTGGACGAGGCCCTCCCCCTGACTGAACTGCTGCACGACCTGGACCGTGAGCGGCTTGCGAAACGCATCAAACTCACTCGGCTCGACCGGCAGGAAACTCGCGATTTGCTCGCTGCTCTGTTCCGGGAGGAGATCACGCCTGAATTCCTGGACGGCATTTATCGAGAAACGGAGGGGAATCCATTTTTCATTGAGGAAGTTTGCAAAGCCTTGATCGACAGCGGCAAGCTGTATTTCGAGGATGGGCGTTGGCACCGCCCGGGAGTGGATGAAATGGACATCCCCCAGAGCGTCCGCCTGGCAGTCCAGGCCCGAGTTCGCAGGCTCCCTGAGACGACCCAAGAAACGCTCCAGCTTGCCGCCACACTCGGCCGAGAGTTTGACTACCAGACCCTGTCGCAAGCCTCCGACATGGATGAACAGATGCTGATCGAAGCGCTGGAACGTGCGCAGCGCGCTCAACTGATTGAGGAGCTGAGCACCGGACGCGAGGTGTCGTTCTCCTTCACTCATGCCCTGATTCCCTCCACCCTATATGAAGGAATCAGCGCCCTGCGCCGCCGGCCGATGCACCGGCGGGCTGCAGAATCCATTGAAGCCCTTCGTCCGGATGACTACGAGTCGCTGGCGCACCATTTCGCCGCGGCGGGGGATCGGGTGAGGGCGATCGAGTATTGCCGCAAGGCCGCGGGGCGATCCAATGGACTCCATACGTATGACGCATCCAAACGATATCTCACCACCGCCCTCGGCTTGCTCGACGCCGGAGAAATGCCCGAAACCCGCCTGGGCCTGCTGGAGGAATTGGCCGATGCCCACACCATGCTAGGCGAGCCCGGAGAGGCTATCCCCCACTACCAGGAGGCCTTGGAGGTCTGGCAAGGCCTGCCGAGCGCCATCACGTTGACCGCCATCCGGCTGCATCGCAAGATCGTGGATACCGTGGCCTGGATGACCTGGTACGCCGATCGGCAACGCTTCGAGGGAACGGCACAATCGAGCCAGCAAGCGGGATTGAAGCTGATTGAGGGCCAAACTCCCGACAGGGAGATCGTACGCTTCTGGATCGCGCTCTCATACTTCGCCAGCGCGGAACGCGGGTCTCCGGATTGGGATGAAACGGAACGCTGCGCACAGGCAGCGCTGGCCATTGCGCAGCAATTGAGTGACCCGGGCACGCTTTCCGCCGCGCTCGACGCCCTGGAGCGGGTGTACGGGGCCCGCGGGCTGTTCCGTGAGCGGCTTCAGGTCTCCCTCGAGCGGTTGGCCCTGAGCCAGGACTCACTTTTCGGCGACCTACAGGAAAGGACCAAGATTCTGCTGGGGACGAGTTGGTCGTACCATCACGTTGGTGAATTTGCGCAAGCCATACCCTATGGCGAGCAGGCCGAGAGCCTTGCCCAAGAGATACGGGCGGTCGACCTGCAGGTGGCGGCTCTGCGAAGCCAGGCATTCAGCTGGTTCCGCTTGGACCGTTGGGACAAGCTATTGGAGATCGACGCGAAGTGGCGTGGCCTGGAGCAAGCCTACGTCAACTTCTTTCAGCGCATCGGGCCAATGTGTTTCATGATTGGCCTCGACGCCAGCGTCCATGCCTTGCGCGGCGAACACAACGAGGCGGCCAGACTCCGGGCACATTCGCATACCATCATGTCCGAGGCGACCGGGCCGCCGGAACGTTGGGGGCGGGACAACCACTACTGACTGTGCCAGCCCTTGATGGCGGAGGGCGAGTTCGCCCTCGTCCGGCAGCACCTGGAGGCGGCGCTTCCCCAGACGGCCGAGTGGGTCGGGGACCATGACCTGTACGCGATGCTGGCGGACGCCGCGGCGCTTGCAGGCGATCTGACCGCCCTCCAGCGTTACGCGCCCCGGGCGGAGGAGAGCGCGGTCCGCTATGACCACCGGCTGTATCGAGCTATTGCCCACCGGGCATTTGGGGTGACACACCGGCTGGCGGGCGAACCCAGCCGGGCGCTGGCTCGCTTGGAGCAAGCGCTGGAACTCTTTTCCGAGCTCGAAACTAGTTGGCAGACCGGCCGCACATACTTCGAGTTGGGGAAGCTTGCTCAGGGCCAGGCGGATGCGTCCGCAGCCGCTCGGCACTTCACGAATGCACTGGCCGAATTCGAGAGACAAGGCGCCGGTCCGGACGTGATTCGCACGCGGGCAGCCCTGGCTGAGCTGGGTGGTGCGAGAGTTGACGCAGATAATCGATGAAGGCTGAGACGAGATTCTCGCCGCGCCGTGGCGCTCCTTCCGAGACACTAGCACAATGATCGGCTCCCTGCTCCAGGATCGTTACCGGATCGATTCCGAGCTTGGCCGCGGCGGCATGGGCGCCGTATATCGGGCCCACGACGCGGTGCTCGACCGGGACGTGGCGGTGAAGGTCCTCAGTGCGAGCGGCCTGGGAACCGAGGGCCGCGAGCGGATGCTGCGGGAAGCTCAAGCCATCGCCAAGCTCAACCACCCGAACATCGTCCAGGTCCACGACGCTGGCCAGCTCGATGGCAATCCATACATCGTCATGGAGCTGGTCGAGGGGGAGAGTCTGCATGATCATCCACCGAAGGATTTCCCAGGCATCGCCGGAGTCGCCCAACAGATGTGCGCGGCACTCGAGCACGCTCACCAGCACGGTATCATCCACCGCGATCTCAAACCAGAGAACGTCTTGATCGCATCCGACGGCACCGCCAAGCTGATGGACTTCGGCATCGCCCGCTCGGTGACCTCCCGCATGACCACCGAGGGCGAGATCGTCGGGACTGTCTTCTACCTGGCGCCCGAGATCGCGCTCGGTCAAGAGTTCGACGGCCGAGCAGATCTCTACTCACTCGGCGTCATGCTCTACGAGCTCACCACCGGGGAACTCCCCTTCTCCAAGGGCGATCCGCTCACGGTGATCTCGCAGCACATACACGCCTCGGTCGTGCCGCCGAGAGCCAAGAACGTCCAGGTGCCACCGCGCCTCGACGACCTGATCCTGCAGTTGATGGAGAAATCCCCTGAAAACCGGCCGAAGTCGGCCGGCGAAGTCCAAAAAGCGCTCGAGCGAAGCGACCTGCTCGATCCTCAGGCGGAGGGTGTTAAGGAAATAGCGGTCATCCGCCGGATGTCCCGCGGCCGATTCGTCGGGCGCGAGCAGGAGCTGACCGATGCAATCGGGCTGTGGAATAGGGCCCTGACGGGCGAAGGGCAGCTGCTGCTGCTCAGCGGCGAACCTGGCATCGGCAAGACCCGACTGATCCGTGAACTCTCTACCCACGTTGAAGTCACCGGTGGTCGGTCTCTGATTGGGGAATGCGAATCGGAAGGCGGAGCGCCCTACGCGCCGTTCGCTCAGATCATTCGCAAGTCGCTTCGTCGGGGAGCTGAGAACGGGCCCGACCTCCCCGAATTCGTGATGGGCGATCTATTGGAATTAGCTCCAGAGCTCAAGCCGTATTACCCCGGTGTCCCGCCGAACCCCAAACTGGAGCCGGAAGCCGAACAGCGGCGCCTCTTCGAAAACATGGTGGCTTTCTGTCGGAGCATCAGCGAGCACGCCCCTCTGCTGCTGGTTATTGACGACGCGCATTGGGCGGACAGCGGAACGCTCTCACTTCTGCGTTATCTGGCAGGGAGGACCCAGAATCAGCGGACGCTCTTGGCGGCAACCTACCGGGAAGTGGAGCTCGATGAGGCACGGCCTTTTCACGAGGCCTTGCTCGAGCTCAATCGCAAGCGGCTGGGTACCCGCCTCAAACTCAAACGGTTCGACCAGCAACAGTCCCGCGACTTGCTCACGGCAATCTTTGAGGAAGAGATCACAGTCGACTTCCTGGAAGGGATCTACGGAGAGACCGAGGGCAATCCCTTCTTCATCGAGGAGGTGTGCAAGGCGCTGGTCGAGAGCGGCCAGGTGTTCCATACGGAGAATGGCTGGGATCGCTTGACCATGGAGGAGCTCGAGATTCCTCAGAGTGTGCGGGTTGCGATCCAATCGCGGGTCTCAAAGTTTCCGGAGGAGTATCAGGACACGCTCAATCTCGCCGCGGTCCTGGGCCGCGAGTTCGATTTCGACACGTTGGCCGCGGCCAGCGAGCTCGACGAAGATACCCTGATCAACGCACTGGAAGCCGCCGAGCAAGCCCAGTTGATCGAGGAGGTCAGCGGTCGCGGCGGCGCCACCTTCTCGTTTGTGCACGCCTTGATTCCCACGACACTGGCGGAGGGCGTTCGCACCTTGCGCCGACGGCGCCTGCATCGCCGCGCCGCTGAAGCGATTGAGCAGACCCGGCCTGCTGACCTTGAGGACCTGGCTCATCACTACGAGGAAGCCGGCGACGAGGAACGGGCGCGCTCCTACTACTGGCGAGCCGGCGAGCGAGCCTCTGCCGCCTATGCCAACCAAGAAGCCAAAGACCACTTGCAAGCCGCCCTGGATTTACATCCCTCCCAGGATGAACGCGCCGATTTGCTGTCTTCCATGGCGGAAGCGACCGCTCGCCTGGGTCGGCTGGAAGATGCCATCGAGAGCTGGAAGGAGGCAGCAGCTCTGTATCTGGAGCTAGACAAGAAGCATCGGGTGGCCTGGTGCTACACGCGCATGGCCCGCAGCCGGTGGCATGCGGGAGATATGGCGGGGGCTCTCGAGATCTGCCAGCGGGGTCTCGAGCTGGCCGAGGGTGCACCGGAGAGTGGCGAGCTCGCCGGCCTCATCCATGAAACTGGGCGCGCCCATCATTTTCTTGGGTCCTCGGATGAAGCGCTGAAACTGTGCGGGCAGGCCCTAGAGACGGCCAGACGAGCCTCAGCCAGAACGGTGGAGGCAGACACTCTAATTACCCTGGGAATCATTCCGAGCCTATCGACGGAGGAAGCGATCTCAGCGCTGGAGCAGGCAATTGAGATTTGTCAAAAGGACAGACTGCTCCTTGAGGAAAGCAGAGCACACAATAATCTTGGCGTAGTCCTCGATCTCAACCGAGCCGATTTCAAGAGCGGGCGCGAACATTACCTGAGAGCGGCTGAGATCGGTCAGGAAATAGGAGATCTGAGTTCAGAACTCTACGCGTATAACAATGCAATAAGCAACACGGTCTGGTTGGGGGATCTCCGGAAGGCGGAGAGGATGCTGGCTCATGGCCGAGAACTCTATGAGCAATTGGCGGACCCGGGGGCAGCGGGCGAAAACTATCTCGCTGAGGTCAACAATTTCGAGTTTGCAAAGGGGCAACTCGAACGAGCCGTAATCGCTCGCCGAGACTTATTGCAGAAGGCCACTGAATCTGGATCCGATTTTGACTTGGCCTCACACGGGTTTTTCCTTGGCCTCATCCTCATTGAGCTTGCCGATTACGATGAGGCCTCCGCCGTTCTCAATGGGACAATCATTCATGCCGACAAGGCTCGTTGGCTTCAAGTTTTCCCTCGATCCTTGTTGGCTATCGTTTACGCCAGGCAGGGCCTGGCTGAGCGCGCGAGAGAAATACTCGAGCAGGCAGAGGCACTGCTTTCGGAGAGACCGCGAGCCTGGGCCGAGCTGATCCTGCGCTGGAGCCAGGCAAACGTCCTGGCGGCTGAGGGCCGGTGGGACGAAGCGTTTCGCACATTTGAAGATGCAGTCGCAATGCTTGCCGAGGGTGGATTTCGACCCACTCATGCAGCCGCAATGCGCGACTGGGCGGAAGCGCACCTGGCGCGTGGTGAGCCCACTGATACCGAGCGAGCAACGGAGCTTCTGCGGCTAGCTCTATTGGAATACGAAGAGATGGGCGCCACTGGATACGTGGAGCGGGTACAGGCCCGCCTCGCTGAACTTGGGAATTGATCGGAAAGACTGAATCGGCCACATCATGAGACCTTCCATTAACGCCGGATCGCCCCATGGCGCAGACTAATCGAGTAACCATCCTTAGCGACCGGTACAAGCTTGGCGAGGAGCTCGGCCGCGGCGGCTTCGATTCCTGCGGCGCGCCGATCTACGCCGAGCGAATCGCGGCCAGGCTCAAGGAGCTCGGACAACCCGTAAGCTGACCTACGAGCCACTTGCCCTGCCACCGCGCAGGGCGACCTCAGCCTCCACCAGGACCACCGCCGAAAGGACGACAACCGAGAGCAACAAGACAATCCCCTTACCGGTCGCGGCTGTGTTGCCCAGGAAGGGGATGTTATGTCCAGGGCCGAGAGCGAAGACCAGCCCGGCCACCGCCGTCGCCAGCGCAGCCCGCCCGCTTCCGCCGATCCACCAGCCGGCCAGCGCGCCCACCCCGGCTGCCGCGAGCAGCAACTGAAACACGAAAATCGCAACCGCCCGCCCCGTGCTCACCGTGAGCTGGGCATTCTCACTCATGGCGGTGAACATTGGCGGGCGTAATTGGGCCAGGATCACTGCCGGCGTCAGGCAGGCCCCAATTACCGCGATCAGCACCACCGCGGACCACGGCCGCGGCGGCAGGCCGGGAAGCAATTCTGAGTAAGCCCATCCGACCGCCAGCCCACCGCCCGCCGCCATCAGGAGGCCGATCGGCAGGATGAACCAGATCGGCCGGATCCAGAAGTGATGAATCACAAGGAAAGCCAACAGCCCTGCGAGCCCAGAGAAGACACCGGCGATCAGCGCGGAGCTCATTTCATTCGCCTTCAATTAGAGATCGCGCTCAACCCCTCAACCGCAATCCGACGGCCAGCGCCGCCAGCAGCCCGAAGACCAGATTGGACCAGATGGCGATTTCTCCCAGCGGTTTGGCGCTCGGCATGATCGGCCGGAAGGCGATCAGCGAAGCGCCGCCGTACAGACCCACCAGGGCGGCGATCAGAACCGCGGCGAGCAGCCCTGCCCGACTCCCCTGCGCGGCCGCCACGAGCGCCCATGCCCAGCCGCCCACGAGGACCATTGTGCCCAGCGCCCACCCACCGACCATAGCCTTGCTGGCGTCCGGCATGTCCTCGGTCAGCACGTAACGGGCATCGAGAAACGAGCGCCCCACGAAGCTCATCAGCGCGATCACCGATATCGTGATCGCTCCGTTCAACGAAGTCAGCCAGGTCATGTCCACCTCCATCTGAGAGTATCCACACAGCCCGATACGAGACCGTTACGGACGGCCTGCGGTGCGGGCGACAGCGATGGGCCGAAACCTGGGTTCGAGGGAGGTCCGTGGAATAGGCGGATCTTCCATCTAAACGCGGGAATTCGTCCATTCCTCGCCGACCCCCCGCTACTTAGAATGAGGTAGAGAAACCGCCCTCCCATTAGGTGACCCGAATGCTGCACGTCGATCTCGATGCGCCGGTGAAGGACTTCATGCGGCGAACGCTCTATTTCCTCAATCCAGAAGACACCTGCGACAAGGCCGCCAGGGTGATGAAAGATCCCGATATCGGCAGCGTGTTCATAGCCAAGAACGGCACTCCGGTCGGCATCGTCACCGAGCGGGACCTGGTGCGTAAACTGCTGGGGGAGGGTCGAGATCCGGCCAAAGTGAAATTGAAGGAGATCATGTCGAGCCCAGTCGTAACGGTGGGCCCGGAGGCCAAAGTCCGGGAGGCGCTTGAAATCATGGCCCGCAATGGATTTCGCAGGCTGCTGGTCATGGACGGCGAGCGGCCGCTGGGGATCATCGCCCAGCGCTTCACGATTAAGGAGGAAGTCGACTTCCTGAGAAACAAAGCCTATGAGCCTGCCCAGGCGGCCATGCGCTATCACCCCTTCTATCATGGCAAAATCGAAATCAACCTCAAGGTGCCGGTCCGGAACTTGGACGACTTCGCGATCTGGTACACCCCTGGGGTTGCCGAACCCTGCAAGGACATCCAGCGCGATCCGCGGCGGGTGTACGACCATACCAACAAGGGCAACACGATCGCGATCGTCACCGATGGAACCCGAGTGCTCGGACTCGGCGACATCGGCCCGCAGGCTGCCCTTCCGGTGATGGAAGGCAAGTCGCTGCTCTTTCGCTACCTGGGCGGAGTGGATGCCCATCCGATCTGCCTGGGTTGCACGGACCCCGACGAGTTCGTCGAGACGGTCAAAGCCATCCAGCCCGCCTACGGTGGGATAAACCTGGAAGACATCGCCCAGCCCAAGTGCTTCCGAATCTTAAATCGCCTTGTCGAAGAAGCTGACATTCCGGTCTGGCACGACGACCAGCAAGGGACCGCCACCGTCGTCTTGGCCGGATTCATGAACGCGCTAAGTGTCGTTGGGAAGAGGCTGGATCAGGTGAAAGTAACCCTGGTTGGATCCGGCGCCAGCAACGTCCGCACCGCCAGGTTGCTGACGGTGGCGGGAGTCAATCCAAAGCACCTGATCGTTCTCGACAGCCGCGGGATCCTCCACGCCGGCAGGGATGACCTGGAAGGCAGGTACCCGGAGAAGTGGGAGTTAGCCCAGATCACCAACGGCGAGGGACGGACCGGAGGAATCCGGGAGGCTCTCCAGGGAGCGGACGCAGTTATCGCCCTATCGAGGCCGGGGCCGGGCGTCATCGTACCTGACGATATCCGGGTGATGGGCCCCGATCCGATCGTGTTTGCCTGCGCCAATCCGATCCCTGAGATCTGGCCCTGGGAAGCAGCAGAGGCGGGGGCTCGGGTGATAGCCACCGGCAGGTCGGATTTCCCCAATCAGGTCAACAACTCGCTCGGCTTCCCCGGTATTTTCCGCGGCGTACTCGATGTCCGCAGCACGCGCATCACCGATGAAATGTGTATCGCGGCCGCGGAAGAGCTGGCGCTCATCGCCGAAGAGAAAGGGTTGGGTGCCAACTCAATCCTGCCAAGCATGAGCGAGTGGGAGATCTTCCCCCGCGTCGCCACCGCAGTTGGCATGAAAGCGCAAGAACTAGGGTTCGCGCAGATACAGATCGCCAGAGCAGATCTGTATCAGCGCGCCCACGACCGGATCCAGCGGGCCCGAGCTATGGTCGAGAGCGACATGGAGCGCGGATTCATCAAGGAGCCGCC
>CAZPZD010000056.1:0-7844 GCA_964590515.1 uncultured Anaerolineaceae bacterium
CGATCTGGTTGCCGCACCTGTTGTCGGTCGGGTTAGTAGGGACCGCGACTGCCTGGGCCGCGGTAAGCCGACGGGCCGGGGGGAGAGCCTGGGCAGGTTGGCTGCTGCTGATCCTGCTCGACCTCGGGCTTGTGAACTTTGTCACATTAGAAGTCAGGCCAGGAGCCGGGGCGCCCGACCCGCGGACCCGTGCGATCGCTGCGCAGATCGAAGCGAGACCACCCTCACGAGTCTTCTCGCCGTCTTACAGCTTGCCGCAACCGTCTAGTTCGCTGCTTTGGCTCGAGACGGCGGACGGGATCAACCCGCTGCAGCTCGCCAGCTACAACGAGTTCATGAGCGAGGCGACTGGCATTCCCAGTCGGGTCTATTCAGTGACGCTTCCACCGTTCCCGGAAGGCGGGCCGGGTGTGAGCAGGGCAGTCCGCCTGGATTCCGAGCAGCTCGGGCTGCTGAGCATTACCGATGTTGTATCGGCCTATCCGGTTGAGCCTGGCGGGTTCGATCCGGCAGGCAGGCTCGAGGGGCATTACTGGTACACCAACCCTGCTGCTCGGCCGCGAGCCTGGATTGAGACCCGCGCGGAACCCGGCTGGAGGCGGATCTCGACCGAAGTGTGGACGCCAAACCACATCCGGATCACTGCCGACGGCCCCGGACGGCTGGTGCTGAGCGAACTGGCTTACCCGGGCTGGAGGGTAGCGGTCGACGGTGAGCCGGGCGTGCTGCAGACGGAAGGCGGTCTGTTTCGCGCAGTGGAGCTTCCACCCGGCGAGCATGAGATCCAGTTCACGCTGCGCCCGGCAAGCCTTATGGCCGGCCTGGCAATCACTTTGATCTCTGCGCTGGCGCTCGCCTCTCTGTGGTTCCGCCGATGAGCCGGTCTGAACTGAAGTGGGTCCTTGGATACTCCTTGGCGCTTGCCGCGATTACGAGCCTGCCCTACCTGGCCGCGGCCAGAACTCAAGGTGCAGACTGGCGCTTCACTGGGTTCCTGTTTGGAGTCGAAGATGGGAACTCGTACATCGCAAAGATGCTCGCCGGCTATCAGGGGGCCTGGCTTTTTCGCACACCGTACACCACCGCCGAGCAGTCCGGGGTGGTCGCCTTTCTCCCCTACATACTCCTCGGGAAATTGGCCGGCGGATCCCACGAGTTGTCGATTCTGGCTTTCCACACACTGCGGGTGATCTCCCTGCCGTTGTTGGTCCTGGCTACCCACCGATTTATCAGTCTGTTCGCGGTCGATACCCGGTGGAGCCGATGGGCAACGGTGCTGGCGACCGCCGGTGGGGGACTGGGCTGGGTGGCGGTCGTTGCCGGGGAGAGTGACTGGCTGGGCAGTCTGCCGCTCGATTTCTACTCACCGGAGACCTTTGGATTTCTAGCGCTCTATGGACTGCCGCATCTGGTCTTGGCGCGGGCAGTGCTGCTCGGTGGGTTCGTCTTCTACCTCAATCCGTCTCGGGGATGGGCAGCCGGTGGTTTGCTTTTGCTCGCCGGCCTGATCCATCCCCCCATTGTGGTTTCGGGATTGGCGGCCATCACTGCTCACCTGATCGCAACCCTCGGCTTCGCCTCGACTGGCTCGGATCGCACGGCTTGGTTGAAGCAGTTCGGGCGAACTCTGGTCCCGGTCCTCCCGCTGCTGGCTTATCTGGGAGCGACCTATGCCCGGGATCCGTTCCTCCAAACCTGGGCCGACCAAAATATCATTCGCTCGCCGCACCCCCTCCACTACCTGTTGGCATTCGGCGCCGTACTGCCGCTTGCGATTGCGGGAGCGGCCTGGCTGCTGAAACGCAGGGAGGCAGCCCTGCTCTTTCCGGTGGGGTGGGCACTCGTCCTCCCGGTGCTCGCCTACGCGCCAGTGAACATCCAGCGTCGGCTCCCCGATGCAGGCTGGGTGGCGCTGCTGGTCCTTGGTGCGGTTGGAGCCCAACGGTTGGCCGCCCGATGGCAAGTACTCTTCAGAGTGGGGCTCACCGCCATCCTGCTGCCAAGCACGCTGTTGATCCTGATCGCTGGAATCCAGACCGCGGCCCGGCCTGGGTTGCCGGCCTTCCGACCGGCGGCCGAGGTGGCGGCCTTCGGCTGGCTTAGGACGGTGGCGGCTGATGGGGAGGTGGTGCTGGCAGCCTACCAGACCAGCAACCCCCTTCCGGCTTGGACGCCGGTCAGAGTGGTTGCCGGGCACGGGCCCGAGACGCCCAGGTTGGCCGAACTCACCCCCCAGGTCGAAGAGTTCTTTGACATCCTTACTACCACCGACGAACGGATCGCTCTGTTGAAGGCCGAGCAGGTGGATTACCTCTTCTATGGCCCGGCGGAGCGAACGCTGGGGGGATGGGATCCTGCCAGCTGGGACTGCCTGCGCCCAGCCTACGCTGTTGGAGCTTATGCCATCTATTCCACGTGTACGCACTCCGATGGGTAACCCGACGAGTGCGTTTTTCCGGCGGAGGTTGCTCCCGTGGTTGCCGCTAATAGCCGGCCCGGTGTTCGCATTTGGACCGGCCCTAATTCGGGGACGCGGGTTGTTCTGGGGTGCACCGCTGCTGCAATTCACGCCCTGGCGGGTGGCGGCAAAGGAGATGGTCCTCGGAGGTCACTTTCCGCTGTGGAATCCCTGGCTGGGGCTCGGGGCCCCTCTGCTCGCGAATTACCAGTCCGCTTTGTTATACCCGCCCAATTGGATCTTGTTGTTGATCGATGTAGCCTGGGGACAAACCCTGCTCGTTATGCTCCATCTGATCTGGGCCGGGGCTGGAACGGCCGTGTTGGTCCGCCGGCTCGGCCTCGGCCGATTTGCCCAAACCCTGGCAGGGATCTGCTTCGGGATGTCCGGGTATCTTGTCGCCCGGTCGGGCTTTATGAGTATCAACGCCGCGGTTTCCTGGCTTCCCTGGGTGCTTGTCGCCGCGGAGCACACTCTCAACCGCCGTAGAACCCACGGGGTCGCACTGCTCGCCCTGGCCCTGGCGCTGCAATGGCTGGCCGGACACGCCCAGACCGCGGCCTATACCTGGGTCTTCTGCGCGGCTTGGATCGGATACAGAGACTGGACCCGGACCCGCTGGTCAGGTCTATGGAAATCCGCATATGGGCTGGCTGCGGCCTCCGCGCTTGCCTTCGGACTGGCCGCGGTCCAGTTGATCCCAACTCTCGAATACCTGGGCCTCTCGGATCGCTCGGCCGGACTAGACCCGGAGTTCGCCCTCAACTATTCCTTTTGGCCATGGCGGCTGCTTGGACTTCTGACTCCCGATCTGTTCGGCAACCCACAAGCAGGCAACTACTGGGGCTTCGGTAACTATTGGGAAGATCACCTCTACTTGGGCAGCCTGCCAATCCTATTGGCCTTCGGCGCGCTACTCAGCCGCAACGCGAATCGTTTGAGGTGGTTCTTGTTGGGGACCGGTGGGGTTGCTCTCGTGCTGGCACTCGGCAAGAACACACCCGTGTTTCCATGGCTCTTTCGATCCGTACCGAGCTTCGGCCTATTTCAGGCGCCCACCCGCTGGAACCTACTGTTCGTCTTCTCATTCGCGCTGCTGGCTGGGATGGGGGCCGAAGGGTGGCAGGTCGCTTCCGGCAGGCGGCTTTACTGGCTCCGGCTTGGAGCTGCTGGCGCGGCCGCGGCGGCCGTGGCTGCATTGATCGGCGGGCGGTACTTGGCAGGGATCGAGCCCACCTTCGCACCAGCCGTGCTGATTGGGGCAGTGGGAGTGTTGGTTGCTGCCACCCTGGCGCTCACCCGGCGCGACCCTCAGTCGCCGGGCTGGGCGGCCGCCGCGCTGGGGTTCGTGATGCTGGACCTGATTTTCGCGGCCCGCGGTCTGAATCCCACCCTCCCCCTGGCCACCCTTCGAAATCCGAGTTCGCTGCGGACGCTGGTCAGACCCGAGCACCGGTTGTACATGGAAGGCGGAGTACAGCAGTTTGTGAAATTCGAGCTCGCCTTCCGCTTTGATACTTTCAAGCCGGACTTTGATTGGAGTGAGGTGCGGGAGTTTGGTTTGCCCAACACAACGATTCTGGATGGGCTGCATTCGGTCAACAATTTTGATCCCATCCTACCTGCCCGATACGTTGCGTGGCTCGAGCGACTCGAGGCAGCACCGACTGCTGTCCGCAATGGAATGCTCAAGCAAGCGGATGTCGGGTGGCAAGCCAGGTTGACCGGCACTTCCATCGAGTACGAGTCGGTGGAATCGCCGGTCCGCGCCTGGGTGGTGCCACAAGCGGAGTGGGTCCGCAGTTCCGAGGAAGGACTCTTGACATCGACTGCGCCTGGTTTTGATCCGCGGCAGACTGTTCTTATCGAGGCCGGGCCGTCGAGCATCAGAACCGGCGGGGCGGGTCGAGTCCTTGCTCTCGACGATTCCGGTCCCAACCAGGTTCTGCTGTCAGTGTCGGTGCCCCAGGGCGGATGGCTGGTGTTAGCCGACAGCTGGTTTCCGGGATGGTCGTCCCGAATCGATGGCGGTCGGGCCGAGATCTATGCTGCCAACGGTCTGTATCGGTCAACTTGGTTGCCGCCCGGGGATCATTCGGTCGAGTTCGACTACCAGCCATCCAGCGTATTAGTGGGTCTGGCCATCTCAGCGCTGACTTGGCCGATCCTAGTTGCTTTGTTGCGCCGGACATGAAGCGGGTCCTCCCGGCCACCCTCTGCACCTTGGTAGCCGGCGCCTACGTGCTCTGGCGGCTAGCCCTCAGCGGCTGGGAACCATCCGCGTTGTTCGAGATCGGTGAGCGTTATTCGGCCCGGGATTCCGAAGGCTCCGAAGGCTACGACGGCCAGTTCTTCTATTTCATTGCGCTCGATCCGAATCCCTCGAGGGTGGCGCCGAAGCTGGACGTTCCCGCCTACCGATATCAGCGGATCTTATTTCCGCTGTTGGCGCGCGGCATCGCCCTCGGGACCGAGGCCGGGATCCCGTGGGCGATGCTGGGCGTCGGACTCGCTTCGATCTGGGCCGGGACCTACACGGTGTCGGAGCTGCTTGACCTCCGGAATCTCAGCCGGTGGTATGCCTTGAGCTTCGGGCTCTGGGTGGGGCTGGTTGCGCCGGTCGGGACCGGATTGAGCGAACCGCTGGCCTATGGCTTGGTTGCGGGGGCCATGCTGGCCCTGACTCGCGGCCAGAAGCCGCTCGCCGCGGGACTGTTCGGTCTCGCCGCCTTCGCGAAGGAGACGACCCTGCCTTTCTTGGCCGCCGCCTTTGTTGCCGAATTGCTGTCCGATCGTAAGCCGAAAGCGCTTGGGGCCTATCTTGCGGTCGGAGTGATTTACGCGGCATGGCAAGTCTGGTTGGCGCGGGTGTTTGGCAGCATGGGGATCGCCAGTGGCGGCGATATGGCAACTGGATTCGAATGGATACCCTATCTGGGGCTGATCCGGATCGGTTCGGTGAGCCTGGCGGCCCTCGGCCTGTATCTGTTGATCTTCGGCCCCAGCATCGTTCTCCCCTCGCTCTGGGGCGCAATCCGCTCCATACGGGAGCTGCTGCGCGGTGCCCGGGACGCGGAAACTCTAGCGCTGCTCGCCAACTGCGGGATCGTGATGGCGCTCCCGTTCTCGACGTTCCGAGAACCGCTGGGGCTGGTCCGTCTCGCCGACGGGCTCGTCCTGTCCGTCATCCTGTTCGCCGGCAGCCGGCGGCTGATCCGGCCGCTTCGATACAGCCTGTTCTGGTCCGGACTGCTAGCTATCCTTGTGGCCCAGTAGCCCAGGTACAATTCCGGCCTCCCGGATAGCGGCCCAGGATAACGATTGAAATCCAACCCGCTCTTGATGCCAACCGTATTTGTGGCGGGGATGACCACCCTGGCCATCGAGGTTTCGGCCGCCCGCTTGCTGGGGACCGTCTTTGGGACGAGCAATATCGTCTGGGCCAATATTATCGGCCTGATGCTGATCTACTTGAGTGCCGGTTACTTTGTCGGTGGCCGCTGGGCCGACCGCTCACCTCGCTTCGACACACTGTTCCGTCTGATCGCCTGGGGGTCGTTTACCGCTGGCCTGGTCCCGGTAGTCGCCCGCCCGGTGCTCCACCAGGCTGCCCTAGCGGTCGAGAAGCTCGACGCGGTCGTGATGGCCGGTTCGTTTCTTTCCGTGCTGGTGCTGTTCAGTGTGCCGGTGACCCTCTTGGGCTGCGTATCGCCGTTTGCCATTCGGCTGGCGATCACCGGTCCCGAGCGGGCCGGCCGGGTTTCGGGGCGGATCTACGCCACCTCGACCCTCGGCTCGATCCTCGGCACTTTTCTGCCGGTCCTCTGGCTCATCCCGAGTATCGGTACTGCGCGCACGTTCCTGGTCTTCAGCTTCAGCCTGCTGTCACTGGGATTGATCGGGTTGGCGCGGGAGGGCGGACTTCGGAAGGTGGTGGGTTACATATGGATGCCAATCACGCTCGGGCTGCTGGCGATCTTGGCCCTCGGCGGCCCGTTGAAGAACTCGAACGGAGCGCTTTACGAGTCGGAGTCGGCCTACAACTACATTCAAGTTAGCGAACAGGGTGGACTGCGGGTGCTGTACTTGAATGAGGGGCTGGCGGAGCACTCCGTTTATCTGGCCCGTGACAGAAAGGCTCCCTATGGGTACGGTACCTGGGAATTCTTCCTCGTCGCGCCATTCTTCAACGCGGCCCCAGTGTCGCCAGCTGGCCTGGGCCGGGTCGGCGTGGTCGGGCTGGCAGCCGGTACCATTTCCAAACAGTTCACCGAGATTTTCGGAGCCATCCCGATCGATGGCTGGGAAATCGACCCGGAAATCATCGCGGTCGGGCAGGCCTACTTTGATATGACCGAGCCGAACTTGAATCCGATCGCCGCCGACGGGCGCTGGGGGTTGGCCCACAGTGAGCATCAGTACAGCGTGATCGGAGTCGACGCTTATCGGACACCCTACATTCCCTGGCAGCTCACGACCGTCGAGTTCTTCGAAGAGGCAAGGGCCCACTTAGACGAGCAAGGAGTCGTGGCGATCAACGTAGGACGCACCCAGACCGATCGGCGCTTGATCGAGGCACTGGCCGGAACCATGCAGCAAGTCTTCCCATCGGTGCACCTGGTTGATGTCCCGGGGAGCTTCAACTCGATGCTGTACGCGACCCGCCAGCCTACCCAGGCTGAAAATCTCGTCCACAACCTGCTCGCCCTGCAAGATCAGGACGCGCCCCAGCCGCTGCTCGGGGTCATAGAGCGGGCGATCCAAAACATTCGAACTACCCCTCAATCCCAGGTGATCTTTACCGACGACCGGGCCCCGGCGGAGCAGCTGGTCAATTCGATCGTGCTGCAATTTCTGCTGCAGGGCGCACAAGGACTACCCTGATGGAGACCTCAAACGCCACGCCCAGTTGGATTGGCCTGGCGAGAAGCGGTCTGCAGCTGCTGCTGCCGGTCGCCATGCTGCTGACCAGCGTGCGTCTGTTGCTGACCGAGGTGTTTGTGCGGCTGGAGTACGGCTTCCCCGGCTTTCCGGCCGACCGCTACGGCTTCACGAAGAGGGACCGGAGCCATCACGCCGGGATTGCCCTGGAGTACTTGCTCAATGATGCCGGGATCGAGTTCCTCGGTGATCAGCAATTCACGAACGGAGCGCCGGTGTACAACGAACGAGAGTTACAGCATATGGAGGATGTGAAGCGGGTGACCCAGACGGCCCTGAAGGTTGGCTGGGTTGGAGTTGGCCTGGTGCTGGGATTGAGTCTATTGATCTGGCAGGTCGCCGGGATCCGGCCGGTACTCGAATCGCTGCAAGCCGGATCCAGACTGACCGCGATCCTGATGGTCCTGCTAGGGACCGGACTGGTGGTCGGCTTCGCGGTGGTTTT
>CAZPZD010000056.1:7944-13677 GCA_964590515.1 uncultured Anaerolineaceae bacterium
TTGTCGAGACGTTGAGCGTGGGCCAGCAGGAGCGGCATCACGCTGGTGGCCTGGAAAGTGCCGAGCCCACCCCGCATGCAGCTGGACTCGCCGAATGCACGCGAGCCGTCTTGTCGAATCGTATCCGGCGCCCAAAGCAGGAAGGGGACCGGATGCCAGGAGTGGGTCTGGAGGCGGGCCGGGGTAGAGTGATCCCCGGTCACCGCCAGCACGTCCGGTCTTAGTTCGAGCAAATCGGGCAAGGCCCGGTCCACCGCTTCAAACACCGCGGCCTTGCCCTCGAAGTCTCCGTCCTCGCCTCGGCTGTCCGCGGTTTTGATATGGATAAAGAAAAACTCGTAGGCCGCCCAGTTGTCTCGCACCGCGGCGAACTCATCCTCCGGCCGCTCGCCCGCAAACTCGATCACATCCATCCCAACCAGGCGCGACACACCTCGGTACATTGGGTAGACCGCTACACAGGCCGCGGTCAGTCCGTAGACATCTGAAAAACGGGCAAGTTCCGGGTCGGTTGAGAATCCGCGCAAGGTGAGTCCGTTGGCCACCGGTTGATCGCCGAGGACAGACATCGCCTGCCCGATCCAGTCGTTGACCAGCTTGGCGGTCTGCTCTGAACCCGGAGCCTGGGCCGCGGCCGGCAGCGGGGGGGCTCCCGCCTCCTGCGGATCAGTGTCGCTGACCGCCGCGCCAAGCCTCGACCCGCGAATTACAAAGGCGAACCGATAATCGCGTACATGCCGGACCTGCACCTCACAACCTGCCACTCGGATGGCAGCCAGCCGCTGCACCAGGGGCACGGCCTGTTCGCCGGCCAATCGGCCGGCTCGCCGATCGGTGATCCGGCCTTGAGCGTCGAGGGTGCAGAAATTACCACGAGCGGCCACACTGCCTTTCTCAACAGCCAGGCCCACTCCGGCCGCTTCAAGCACCCCTCGACCAACCTGGAATTCCAGCGGGTCGTATCCAAAGAGGGCTAGGTGGGCCGGGCCGGATCCTGGGGTTATTCCGGGAAGGATTGGGACGCTCTGGCCGGTCGCACCTTCCTGAGCTAAGCGATCCAGAGTGGGTGTGGCGGCGGCTTCCAGCTCGGTCGGACCTCCGGGTTCGAGCGCCAAGCCCCCCAGTCCATCGAGGACCAGCAGGACGATCTTGGTCTGTGCGTGCCGTCGGAGTCCTCGAACAACTTCCTGCAAGTTCAAACGAACCTCACTCGATTCAACAAGAAGCCCCCGCACCTCGCTAGATGGGGGGCTTGGCTGTTCCAGACCCGGCTGCTAGGCGACCGCTTTTTGTTCACCCTGGGTGTCGAAGATGTGCATGTTGTCCATGTTGAAGGCCAGTTGGGTCTGAGTGCCGCGCTTCATTTCACTGCGCGGATCCACCCGGCCGACAAAGGTCCCCCCGCCGCTGTCCAGGTAGAGGAAGATCTCGTTCCCCATTAATTCCCGCACATCGACCTTGGCATCGACCAGAGAGGGTTCAATATTAGGTGGCGTGAATTTCGGATCGTGGATGTCCTCGGGCCGGATGCCAAAGATCACTTCTTTGCCCGCGAAGGATTGAAATCGGCTGGTCTTGGATCGCGGCACGGCCGCTGAAAATGCGCCTGCGTCTACGACCAGGTGTCCGTTAGCCGGCACTAATCGGGCCTTGAAGAAATTCATCGCTGGCGAGCCGATGAAGCCGGCCACAAAGACGTTTGCCGGATGGTCGTAGAGATGTTGGGGGTTGTCCACCTGCTGGAGGACCCCGCCGTTGATCACGGCGATGCGGCTGGCCATCGTCATCGCCTCCACCTGATCATGGGTCACGTAGATGAATGTGGTCGCCAGGCTCTGGTGCAGTTTGCTGATCTCGGCCCGGGTTTGCACCCGCAGTTTGGCGTCCAAGTTCGAGAGCGGTTCGTCGAACAAGAATACTTTAGGTTCGCGGACGATTGCCCGCCCTACCGCGACCCGCTGGCGCTGCCCGCCTGATAGTTGCCGCGGCTTACGCTCGAGCAAAGACTGAATATCGAGGATTTCGGCGGCCTGGTTGACCCGGCGGGTGATTTCCGCTTTGGGGGTTTTCCGCAGACGAAGTCCGAACGCCATGTTCTCAAAAACCGACATATGTGGATAGAGTGCGTACGACTGGAAGACCATGGCGATGTCGCGGTCTTTGGGCGGCACATCATTGACCACCCGATCGTCGATCAGAATGCGACCCTCGGAGACCTCCTCCAGCCCGGCCAGCAAGCGCAGGGCGGTCGTCTTGCCACATCCCGAGGGTCCGACGAACACCAGGAATTCTTTGTCGGCGACTTGTACATCCATGTCGCGAACCGCAACGACATCGCCGAAGCGTTTGAACACATGCTCGTAGGTCACGCTGGCCATGCTGTGTCCTCCGCGGCTCAACAGCCCGAGCCGGATTATACACCGCGGTACCGGCCCAACTGCGCCGAGGAACAGTCTCGTTTGACGCTCATTTTGGACTTTGGTATAGTCAGCCGCGTGACTGAGCGAAAGCCGGGCAGGCCCACGCGCCTTCGGCTACTTTGGCGCTGGCTTCAGCCTGGCTTGGGAGTGAAGCGCTGGTTGGCGATGCTGGTGTTGGCCATTGCGCTTGTCGGCCTCGGTTTGGCGACTGGTCTGCTTTCCCTCTACCGCATCGAGCCAAACCCGCTTCACCCGGTGTTCTTGGCCTCCATCCCCGCCGGCGTGGTCGCTGGACTCTTGGTCCTCGTCGGTCTGGCTTCGGCGCTGATGGCGATGCTCCGATTGAACAAGAGCTTGCTGAGCCCCTATGTCCGGGCCGGAAGACCGGTGGTGGATGTGGTTGCCGCGCATCGCAAACTGGGTCGCGGTCCCAAAGTGGTGGCCATTGGCGGTGGAACAGGGCTTTCGACTTTATTGCGGGGTCTGAAGAAGCACACCGCCAACCTGACGGCGATCGTGACCATGGCCGACGACGGCGGGTCCTCCGGTCGCCTGCGCCGCTCCCTCGGCTTACCCCCACCGGGAGATGTGCGAGCTTGCCTCGCGGCGCTCTCCAACGATGAAGACCTGCTCACCCAGCTTTTCCAGTACCGGTTCCTAGAAGGGGAGGAACTGGACGGGCACTCCTTCGGAAATCTGTTCATCGCGGCATTGAGTGGGGTAACCGGTAGTTTTGACCGAGGCATCCTGGAGGCTGGAAGAGTCCTGTCTATCCGCGGGCGAGTACTGCCGTCAACCTTGGCCAACATCGCCTTGGTTGCCGACAAGACTCCCGCCCTGGCCGTCCAGGCGATTCGAGTTCAGGGCGAGAGCCGGATTCCGGAAGTTCCTGGGAAGATTCGCAGAATCTTCTTGGAACCGCCCGATCCGCCTGCCTACCCTGAGGCGATCCACGCTCTGCTGAACGCCGACATGATCGTGATCGGACCCGGCAGCCTCTATACGAGCGTGCTTCCAAACCTGCTGGTCCCGGACATTGCCAACGCGGTCCGAGCGAGCCGGGCCTTTCGGGTCTACGTGTGCAATGTGGCGACCCAGCAGGGTGAGACCGACCGTTATGATTGTCTGGATCATTGGACCGCGCTCAGCGAACATGGAGGGGAGGGTCTGGTCGACACCGTCGTGGCCAACGATTGCACCGATCTACCTTTGGTCGGTACTTCGGTCGCGGTGCTTGCCTCGGCGAACGGACTCCTGGGGGTTCCCACCTATTCCGCTGACCTGGTGGATCATCAGCGGCCATGGCGGCACGATTCGGACCAGCTGGCGGACAGTCTGATCTCACTGCTCGAGGAACAGACCGGTCCCTTGGAATTCGATCGGGCTGAGTCGCCAAAATAGGCGCGCCCACTATCGGCCGAGCAGTGCCTCAGGCAAGACCCAAGGTGCAACGATGACAACGCGGATCGGGATCAACGGTTTCGGGCGAATCGGCCGGCAGGTGGTCAAGCTGATTCGGGCGGAGTACCCGGGTGAACTGGACATCGTAGCCTTCAATGATTTGGGTGACTTGCCGACAATGGCCCACCTGTTCAGGTACGACTCGAATTACGGAAAGTACCCGGGGGTAGTCGAGATCTCGGATGGCGGACTGCGAGTCGACGGCGATCTCATTAAGGCCCTGTCGATCCGTGACCCCGCGGAACTACCTTGGGATGAGTTGGGAGTCGAGATCGTGATCGAGTCGACCGGACTGTTCACTTCCCGCGAGCTGGCCTCCAAGCATCTGGCTGCCGGGGCCAGGAAGGTGATCATCAGCGCCCCGTCGAAAGACCCCGACGTTACCATCGTGTTGGGGGTCAACGACGGCATGTACAAACCGGCCGACCACCACATCGTGTCGAATGCCAGCTGCACGACCAATTGCTTGGCCCCGGCCGCCAAGGTCGTGCAGGACGAGTTTGGGATCGAGAAAGCCCTGATGACCACAATTCACGCCTACACCAACGACCAGCGGATCCTCGACCTACCCCATGAGGACTTGCGCCGGGCCCGGGCGGCGGCTCTGAACATCATCCCGACCACTACTGGCGCGGCGCGGGCGATCTCCCGGGTCATCCCGGAACTTAAGGGGAAATTCGACGGGTTTGCCATGCGGGTACCGACCGCCACCGTATCGGTTGTAGATTTCGTGGCAACCTTGGAGCGCGAGGCGACCACCGAAGGGCTGCATCAGGCTTTTCGGGCCGCCTCGATCGGGCCGATGGAGGGGATCCTCGGATTCAGCGAAGAACCGCTGGTCAGCAGCGACTTCAAGATGGATCCCCGCTCCAGCATTGTGGACGCCGAGTTTACAATGGTCATGGGCGGAAACATGGCCAAAGTAGTGGCCTGGTACGACAACGAATGGGGATACTCCGCTCGTACCGCGGACTTGGCCGCCATGATGGCCCGCAAACTCTAGCCCTCCGACAAGAGTGTCCAAATTAAGATCGGTCCGCGACCTCGAGGTTCGCGGACGGCGGGTACTGCTGCGGGTGGACTTCAACGTCCCGCTCGCTGACGGCACTGTCGTCGACGACACCCGAATTCGGGCAGCCCTTCCGACGATCCGCTTTCTGCGCGATCGCGGCGCCCGCGTGGTTCTGTGCTCGCATCTCGGACGGCCGAAGGGCAAAGTGGTCCCCGGCCTCTCGCTTCGCCCGGTGGCGATCCAGCTTGCCAAGCTGCTTGAAATGGCGGTCGGGTTTGCTGAAGATTGTGTCGGGCCGATAGCCGAGGCCGCGGCGACGGGGCTGCACCCCGGCGACCTGCTGATGCTGGAGAACACTCGGTTCCACCCTGAGGAGACCGAGAACGATCGGGATTTCGCCAAACAGCTTGCCAAACTGGCAGAGCTGTACGTTAACGATGCCTTCGGGACTGCCCATCGGGCCCACGCTTCGACCGAGGGGGTCGCGCACTATCTACCGAGCGCGGCGGGCCTGCTGGTCGAGCGGGAAGTCCAATTCCTCAGGGAGGCGCTTAAATCCCCCGAACGACCGTATGTAGTGGTCCTGGGAGGGGCGAAGATATCAGACAAGATGGGTCTGGTCCGAAAGTTTATAGACGAGTCGGATGCCGTGCTGATCGGGGGCGGCATGGCCAACACGTTCTTGGCTTCCCAAGGGCTGGATCTGGCCGAATCACTCGTTGAGCGCGACTCCCTGACAACTGCGGCCGAGCTGCTCGCTCGAGCAGGGACCCGGCTGCACTTACCGACGGATGTGGTGGCCGCGGCTGCCGTATCCGAGTTGGCCGAACATCGGGTGAC
>CAZPZD010000057.1:0-13379 GCA_964590515.1 uncultured Anaerolineaceae bacterium
CCGACGGAGAGCCGATCAAGTTCTCGAACGGCAGGCTTCAAACGCCGAACCGGCCGATCGTCCCCTTCATCGAAGGGGACGGCACCGGGCCGGATATATGGCGGGCGTCGGTGCGGGTGTTCGACGCGGCGGTCGAGAAGGCCTACGGTAGCGAGCGGAAGATCGCCTGGATGGAGGTCTTCGCCGGCCAGAAAGCCTTCGATCGATCCGGCGAGTGGTTGCCGGAAGAAACAGTCGAGGCCTTCCGCAAATTCCTGGTCGGGATCAAGGGACCGCTCACTACGCCAGTGGGCGGGGGTATTCGCTCACTCAACGTGGCGCTGCGCAAGGCGCTGGATCTGTACGTCTGCCTGCGACCGGTTCGCTACTTCCAGGGAGTCCCCTCGCCGGTGAAACGCCCGGAAGACGTCGATATGGTCATCTTCCGCGAGAACACCGAGGACATCTATACCGGGGTTGAATTCGAGGCGGGAACCCGCGACAGCGCGGACCTGCTCGCCTGGCTGGAGCAAGAGAAGCCGGAGGCCTACGACAAGATCCGCTTTCCCCAGAGTTCGGGCTTCAGCCTCAAACCGGTCTCCAAAGAGGGCACCGAGCGGCTGGTGCGGGCCGCCATCGAATACGCCCTCAAAAACAAACGCCGCTCGGTGACTCTCGTGCACAAAGGCAACATCATGAAGTTCACCGAGGGTGCCTTCCGCAACTGGGGCTATGAGCTCGCCGAGCGCGAATTCGGCGACCGGGTCTACACCTGGGCCCAATGGGAGCGCGCCAAGAAGGCGAGCACCGAAGCAGCAGCCAACGCCGAGCAGCAGGTCGCGCTCCAAAACGGCCGGCTGCTGATCAAGGACACCATCGCCGATATTGCATTCCAACAAACAATCACCCGGGCCCGCGATTTCGACGTGATCGCGACGACCAATCTCAACGGGGACTATCTCTCCGACGCGCTGGCGGCCCAGGTCGGCGGGATCGGCATCGCCCCCGGCGGTAACCTCAATTACGTCACTGGCCACGCGGTGTTCGAGGCCACCCACGGCACGGCCCCCAAGTACGCCGACCAGGACAAGGTCAATCCCGGCTCGGTCATCCTCAGCGGCGAGATGATGCTACGCTATTTGGTTTGGGGGGAAGCGGCTGACTGCATTCTGCGTGGGATGGAAGGCGCGATCGCGGCCAAGACCGTCACCTACGATTTCCACCGGCTGATGGACGGCGCGACCCTCGTGTCTACTTCCCAGTTCGCCGACGCCGTCGTTGCGCACATGTAGGCGGCGCACTGCGGGCCCCGTATGAAGCGCCGAGCCTTCGGAAAGACCGGCTGGCAGGTCAGCGAGGTCGGGTACGGAATGTGGGGCATGGGGGGCTGGACCGGGTCGGACGACGAGGACTCGCGGCGCTCGCTTTCTCGAGCTGTGGAACTTGGCTGCAACTTCTTCGATACGGCCTGGGCCTATGGCAACGGCCGCAGCGAGCGACTGCTCGGAGAGTTAGTCCGGGCCCACCCGGACAAGCGCCTTTACACCGCGACGAAAATCCCGCCCAAGAATCGCAAGTGGCCGGCTCGGCCTGATTACCCGCTCGCGGCCACCTTTCCACCCGATCACATCCGCGAATACGCCGAGAAGAGCCTGGCCAATCTCGGGCTCGGCCAGGTGGATCTCATCCAGTTTCACGTGTGGGATGACGGCTGGGCTGAAGATGAGAAGTGGCAGCGTGCAGTGGACGACCTCAAGCGCGAGGGTCTGGTTCAGGCGGTGGGTCTCAGCATCAATCGCTGGGAGCCGGAGAACTGTTTGCGGACGCTGCGCACCGGGCTGATCGACGCGGTGCAGGTCATCTACAACATCTTTGACCAGGCACCGGAGGACGCCCTCTTCCCGCTGTGCCGCGAGCTAAAAATCGCGGTGATTGCGAGGGTACCGTTCGACGAGGGCACCCTGACTGGGACGCTGACCCTAGACAGTAAGTGGCCCGCGGGCGACTGGCGAAACATCTACTTCGTCCCGGAGAACCTGAAGTCCAGCGTCGAGCACGCCGAGGCGCTCCGCCCGCTGCTCCCGCCGGGAATGAGCCTGCCGGAGCTGGCCTTGCGGTTCATCCTGGCCAATCCCGACGTCGCCACCGTGATTCCCGGCATGCGCAAGATCGGCCACGTGGAAGCGGACCTGGCGGCCAGCGGTCAGGATCCCCTCGAGCCTGCCCTTCTCCAGCAACTCAGGGCCCACCGCTGGGATCGTCGACCGACCCCCTGGTCACAGTAAGCCTCAGCCGGCGAGGATGATCAGGACGATTCCCAACGTGATGATCGCCGCGGTGGTGATCCGGAGGGCCGAGGCACCCTCGCGGAAGATCAGTACCCCAGGAATGACGCCCAGCACAATGCTGAACTGCCGCAGGGCAATGATGTAGCTGGCCCGGTCGGTCAGCTGGTAGCTCCACAAAACGAGCCAGTAGGCCCCAAAGAGCAGCAGCCCGGCGAGGCCGGCCGTGAGCCAGGCTCGCCGCCCCGGCTGATTGCCCATCGGTTGGCGCAGCCCTTTCAGGATGGCCGCGAAGACGAGAAACGAAAAGCCCATCTCAAAGAGCGCGTAGCGGGCTGCGGTCGCTGCACCGGGAGTGAGCAGCTCGGATCCCCGCTTGTCAACGACGGTGTAGCCCACTACGGTGAGAGCGGTCAGCACGATCCAAAACGTATTGCGGTTCCAGTACTGAGCCCAACTGATGGCCCGCAGCGAACGCAGCGGCGCTAACATGGTCGCGCCGGCAACCAACGCCAGCCCAACCCAGCCGACCGCGTTGGGCGGTCGGCCGATGACCACGTCGGCCAGGGCGACCATCAGGACCGGCAAGGCCCGCCCCAATGGATAGACAACGGTGAAGTCACCGCTGCGGTAGCCGCGGGATAAGGTGAAGAAGTAGATGCCTTGGAAGAGGGCGCCAAAGATCATGTAGATCCAGATTCGAGCGGGCAACGGCTCGCCGAGGAACTCGGCTGCGATCGCCGGCAGAATCCCCAGGGCGGTGATGATTCCGGTCATCCGCAGAAAGATCTCGCCCGCCCGCTGATCGCGCACGAGCAGATTCCAGCCCGCATGCATGAAAGCCGAAATCAGGATCAGCCCGACGGGCAAGATCGGCATCAGCGCGAGCTCACCCTGCTGTAAGACATAGGGTGGAGTGTGCTAGGAATAGCTGATCCGCCGGGAGGGAGAGTAGGTCAGTTCTCCGCCATCACCCAACAGGCGTGAGGTGGAAAGGAGAGGGTTTGCTGTTCGCCGACCTTCGGCAGCCGCAGCGTGCGCTCGTTTAGGATATCGAGGGTCAGATTGGAGTCGCCGAGCCCGACCCGGACCCGCACGACCCCACCGAGGAAGGTCACCGAGTCTACCGTGCCACTCAGCCGGTTCTCGCCGCCGCCCTCGCCCAGGTGCAGTTCCTCAGGGCGAAGCATCATCAGGACTTGGGTTCCCTTAGCGAACTGGATCGGGGATCCCACTCGGATGGTCTGACCATCGAAAGCCACGGCGCCGCTCCCGGCGTCGGTCACGGTGCAGCGCAGCTGGTTCAGTGTGCCAACGAAGGAGGCCACAAACGAGGTCTTCGGAAAGTTGTAAATCTCGAAGGGGGTGCCGACCTGCTCCATCTGGCCGGCGCTCATCACGACGATCCGATCGGAGAGCGAAAGCGCCTCCTCCTGGTCGTGGGTGACGTAGATTGTAGTGATGCCGAGCTCTTGCTGGATACGGCGAATCTCCGAGCGCAGCTCGACCCGGATCTTGGCGTCAAGCGCGGAGAGCGGCTCATCTAATAGAAGGAGCTGAGGCCGGATTGCCAGGGCCCGGGCGAGGGCGACCCGCTGCTGCTGGCCTCCCGACAGCTCGTAGGGGTAGGACTTTCCCTTGTCGGGAAGGTGGATTAAGTCCAACAGCTCGGCCACCCGCGCCTCTCGGGCCTCGGCGTTCTCCTTGCGTACCCGGAGCCCGAAGCCGATGTTTCCGGCCACCGTCATGTTGGGGAAGAGGGCGTAAGACTGAAAGACCATCCCGATGTTGCGCTCGTTGGGCTTGGCGAAGGTGACGTCCTTCCCCGCCAGCCGGATGGTGCCGGAGCTGGGTTGCTCGAAGCCAGCCACCATCCGCAGGGTCGTCGTCTTCCCGCACCCGGAGGGCCCCAGGAACGAGACGAACTCGCCCGGCGCCACCTCCAGGTCGAAAGTGTCGACGGCCAATACCCCCTTGAACTCCTTGCGCACGCCCTCCAGGCTAAGGAACCCGCCGCTCACCGCCGCTTCCCCTCTCTCGTTATGTAGGCGATCATCCCCATCGCCGCCCAGGTGAGGGCGAAGGCCACGATCGCCATCGCGGAGGGTTCATACACCTTGCTCCGGGTCAGGTTGGCCATGTAGGGCCCGAAGGTCTGTTGGGCCATGAAAAGCGCAATGGTCAACTCGCCGATGACGATGGCAAAGGTCAGCAAAGCCCCCGAGAGCAGAGCCACCCGCAGGTTGGGGAAGATGACTTTGCGAAGAATGGTGGCCCAGCTTGCCCCCAGGCTCTGGGCCGCCTCGGTCAGTGCCCGGACGTCCATCGCACGCAGCCCGTTGTCGACCGAGCGGAACATGTAGGGGAACGAGAGCGCGGCGTATGCGCAGATGAGGACCACCCGCGAGCTGCCATAGGTGGCAGTCAGCAGCAGCGGTGGTCGGCTGTAGAGGCGGATGAGGCCGAACACCAGCACTACCGCCGGGATCACGAACGGCAGCAGCGTGATGAATTCGACGACCGGTCGCAGCCCCGGCAATCGCAGTGTGACCCAGTAAGCAGTAGGTACGATGATCAGCAAGCTGAGGAAGATGGCGACGATGGCGTTGACCACGGATTCGCTGAACGTCGGCAGGAAGTTGGCGTCGGCGAACAACCTCCGGTAGGCCTCGAAGCCGAGCTTGCCCTTCTCCGCCCGCAATGACCAGTAGAAGGTGGCCGCAAGTGGGATCAGAAAGTAGAGGGCCCCCGCCAGGAGGAACAGCCAGGACCACAACCGGTTCCCCTTGGCTGCAGCCTCGGCCGCCGGCGCCTTAGCCGCGACCGAGATAGGGGCGGTGGAGATCGTCATCCCAGCCACCTTTCCGAGCGGCGCTGAAGGACGGAGTAGAGGAGGATGGAGAGGCCCATGATGATCACCATCCCCATCGCCACCGCATAGCCGAGCCCGGGATTGTGGAGGACGTCGCCCGAGATCTGCTGGCCGATGAGGAGGGTGGCCAGGTTGAGCAGGCCGCCGGTCAGGGCGTAGGCGGTGGCATGCGCTCCAAACGAGTTGCCGAAGAGCAAGATCATCGTGCCCAAGATCGAAGGCAACAGCACCGGCAGGGCCACGTGGCGCCAGTATTGACCGGAGGTGGCCCCGAGATTCTCGGCCGCCTCCCGCCAGTCACGCTTGAGCCCGTCGAGGGCAGGGAGGATGACAAGGACCATCAGCGGGATCTGGAAATAGAGATAGACCACGCTCAGCCCCCAGAATGAGTAGAGGCTGAATCCGGTTCCATACAGGTCGACCCCCAACAGCTCGAACAGAGCCGTGACCACACCGACCCGGCCGAGGGTGAAGATGAACGCGGCGGCCAAGGGGACGCCGGCGAAGTTTGAGGCAACTCCGGAGAAGGTGGTAAGAGCCGACCGAAACGGACGGGGAAGGCCCCCCATCGACACCGCCCACGCCATGAGGAACCCGACCAGTCCTCCGATGAGGGCTGTGGTGAGGCTGATCTTGATCGACATTCCGTAGGAACGGATCACGGCCTCACTCGTTAGCTGGCGGTAGTTGTCGAGGGTCAGGCCTCCCTCCGACCCTTCGAAGCTGCGGTAGGCGAGGATCAGCGTCGGCCCGATCAGAAACAGGCCTGAGAAGATAAAGAAAGGAAGAACGCCGACCCAGCGCCCGATTTGGGTTCGTGGGGGGCGCTTGGCGCCCCCCACGGTTCGATCGGAGAGTCGGGAGTTAGGGCAGAGGGAGGACTTCGACACCGACCACTGTAGGCCAACCCTCGACGATGACCGCCTTGGCGGCGTTGATCTCGTCAATCGACGGGAAGTAAGCCCCTTCTGTGCTGGGCAACTGCGCCAACATCTCGGCCGGGATGGTGCCGGCGGCCGACATCGCGTTGAACCTGATCGGATAGCAGAAGCCGGAGGCCCAGTTGAGCTGGCCCTCGTCCGAGTACAGGTATTCCATCCACAGCTTGGCAGCGTTAGGATGAGGCGCGTAGGCACTGATCGCCTGCACGTACACGCCGGCAAGCCGACCCGCGGCCGGCACGACAGTCTCCAGCTCGGGGTTGCCGGCAAGGTTCACATCGTTGAGGATCGAGTTGTACGACCAGTCGATCAGGATCGGGGTCTCCCCGATCCCAACGGTCCGGGAGTCGCCGTCGATCGGGACGAAGTTGCCGGCCTCGTTGAGCGACCTGAAGAACTCGAGCCCGGCCTGGGCGGCCTCTTCTCCGGTGGCGCCGGTCGCGAGGCCGGCGGCCCATACCGTTAGGATGGCCGCATTGGAGGTCAGCGGGTCACCCGACAGGGCGATCTGCCCTGCGTACTCCGGGCTGAGCAGGTCAGCGTACTCGGAGGGAGGGTTCGCCACCTCGACCGTATTGACCGAGAACGAGAGCACCCCGTAGTAGTCGCCGTACCAGAAGCCGTCGGGGTCCTTGGCGTCATCAGGGATGTCGTCCCAGGTCGCCACCTTGTAGGGCTGGATGAGGCCCTCGTCCTTGGCGGTTGGCCCGAAGGCGAGGCCTACGTCAACCACGTCCGGGGCCTGTGGGCCCGGGTTGCCCTGGTTGGCCCTGATCGCCTCCAACTCTTCGGCCGAGCCGGCTCCGGGGTCAAGTTCGTTGACCTCGAGCCCGTACTTGGCCTTGAAGCCGGCGAAGACCGCTTCATAGTTGCACCAGTCATGGGGCAAGGCGATAGTGGTGAGCTGGCCCTCTGCCTGGGCGGCAGCGATCAGGGCATCCATCTCGCTTACCGGCTCAGGGGCAGTGGTTGCCACGGGTTCTTCCGGGGTAGCCGTCGCCTGGGCGCAGGCCGCGGTCAAGAGCATCAAGACCAGCAAGGTCGCCAGGGTCTTGCTCAAACCGCGGTTGGTGTGACTTACAGTCATGTTCTCCTCCTCAGGATTCATAGATGGGGTCATCGGCCTCCGTTCGCCACGCCGCGCAGCGGCAGGCAGGAGGTCGGGCCAAAACACGATGGGAACTTTCAGGATTGGGTCTGTCCCGGGTAAACCACCTCCTTAGCAGTGCCGAGGTCAACTTTGGGATGGGTACAAAGGGGGTCTTTGGTCCGGATTGCCGGTGCAAACTATAACGCAAGTGGGGCCAATCGGGAGGGTCTTCCCGAACCCCCGACTTTCTGCGACCCGGAGTTCAGTTGACAACGCCTGGCGGCCGCGGGCCGGGGTTATTCATCCGGGTAGATTGGATTGCTCCACGCCCGTTGACCTCGGTCATCACGCACTTCGATCCGGATCCAGGCTGGATGACGCTTCAACTTGAACTCGGCTTCGGTCAGCGACGAACCCGCCGCCGCGTGCTGGCTCCAGCCCTGGCTCCCGGCGCCGATCCAGTAGATGGCCTCGACCGGCGAGGATTGAACCCAGAGTCGCTTGCCCTCCCAGTGCACCGATTCGATCGTTGGGTGGTTGGTGCTGAAAAACAATCCTCGACGCAGCCCATCCAGGATGGCAGCGGCAGTCAGCTCGGGTGCCTTGACCATCACCCAACCGCCGCCATGGTCCGGGTCGCGCCAATGCGAGTCGTCGGTTGCTAGCCCCCATGCTCGCTGGCCTCGCCCAAGCAGGTCGTCCCAATAGCCGCAGGCCTCGCCCTTACGGTTCTCCCACGTCGCGGCGGAGTTGAAGATCTCGAGCGCTCGCAGCCCCTCGAATGAGGCCAACTCTTCGTGTGAGAGTCCGGACCAGTACGGGTGGGCAAGGTAGCCAAATCCTCCTTGCGCCCAGATCCATTCTAGAATGGCGGATACGCCTTGAAGCCGTTCCGGGAGCGGCTCGCTCAGCCCGACCGCAACGCAGTGAACCGGAGACCCCTGCCGGCTGCGGCCCAGGCTGAGCTCCGCGCCCGGGAGCGCGATCAGGGACTGCCCCTCGGCACCCGCCTGGATTGGCGCGACGGTGATCCGGTTATGGTCGGTGATAGCCAGCACCTGGTAGCCGTTCTGGCGATGCCAATCGACGACCGCCTGGGCGGACCAGGCGCCGTCCGACTCGATCGTGTGAGTGTGTAAGCTGGCGCGGTACCATTGGCCGGGCGCGTTGAAAGGGTTGGTGGCGGGTGAGTCACTCACAGGGTGGGAGTTTGGCGTCGGGCAAGTGCTTGCAAGGACGATTCACGAGGGGCGGGATTCATCGAGGATGG
The DNA here is from genome assembly GCA_964590515.1 of uncultured Anaerolineaceae bacterium. GTDB lineage: Bacteria > Chloroflexota > Anaerolineae > Anaerolineales > E44-bin32 > JADFRG01. The sequence goes on from CAZPZD010000057.1 coordinate 8,438, forward strand.
ATTTGAGTAGGTGCGGGACGTCGGTAAGGATCCCCGTGGCCCCGGCGGCGATATAGTCGCGCATTGCGGCCTCCTCGTTCACGGTCCAGGGGTAGACGTCGAGGCCCGCGGCGCGTAGCTCCGCAACCTGTGAGGGTGCTGTCGCACTCGCCGGAGGCAGATAGGCCTGAACTTGGAGCCGCTGGACCAACCCGACCGGATCGGGGTCCGGCGTGAAGACTAAGATACCCATGGAGAGGTCCGGAGCCAACTGACGGGCCCGCTGCAGGAACCGAGTCTGGAAGGACGTCAACAGCACGCTCTCCATTGCGCCGAGTTCCTGGATGAGGGCGACCGTGTCCTCGACGACGTGACTCTCACCCGGAGCACCCTTGAGGTCCTTGAGCTCGACATCGACCTGCCAGCTGTGCTCGCGGGTGAAGAGCAGGGCCTCCCGGAGAGTGGGGATCGGCTCGGCGGCATAGTCACCTGGGTTCGCCGGATCAGCGGGATCAGGCCCGGGGGGAGTGCTTACATTAAACCAGGAGCCGAAATCGAGCTGCCGCAACTCATTGAGCGTGAAATCTTTCAGCAGCCAGGGCTCGCGCTCCGGGAAGACCTCTCGAGCGTTGGAGGTTCGGAGCAGGCTATCGTCGTGAGCCAGGACCAAAACGCCGTCGGCGGTCACCGCGACATCGAGCTCCCACATGTCTACCCCCACCTGCAGGGCCTTGCGAGCCCCGGCAATCGTATTCTCCGGCGCCATCCGGCTGGCTCCCCGGTGGCCGACGTTCAAGGTGGGCGAGCTGCGCGGGTTCATGGTTGGCTGGCTACTGTGCGGCCCCAGTGTATCGTCTTCGCCGGCGGCACGTCCACGTCTGGGTTGAAGGTGGTTTGAGGTGGAACGAGAGCAACTGCTCGAACGGCTGAGGGCTGAGCGCTTCGACTTGCTGGTCATCGGAGGCGGCGCGACCGGCTGCGGGATCGCGCTCGACGCGGCGGCGCGCGGTCTGCAGGTGGCGTTGGTTGAGCGAGAGGACTTCGGTTCGGGGACCTCGTCCCGCAGCACAAAGCTCGTCCACGGCGGAGTCCGCTACCTGGAACTGGCCTTCAAGCGGCTGGACCGCGTCCAATATCGACTCGTGCGTGACGCACTGGCCGAGCGATCGATCCTGCTGCGGATCGCCCCCCACCTGACGAGGTGGCTGCCGCTCTTCACACCCCTCTACCGGACATACCAGATTCCCTACTACTGGACCGGCCTGAAACTCTACGACGCCCTGGCCGGGGAAGCTGGAGGCATCCCGAGCCGATTTGTGTCCAAACGCGAGGCGCGGGCGCGATTTCCGCAGGTCAAGACTGAGGGACTGCGCGGTGGAGTGCTCTACAGTGACGGGCAATTCGATGACGCCCGGATGAACGTGACCCTGGCGCTTACCGCGATCGACCAGGGAGCGGCGGTGGCGAACTATGTGGAGGTGGTTGGTCTCGTCCAGCGGGACGGCCGGATCATCGGCGCGGCGGTCCAGGATCGGGTGAGCGGCGGGAACTGGGAGATCGAGGCCCGCAGCGTGATCAATGCGAGCGGCCCATCGAGCGACCGGGTGCGCCGGATGGAGGACGCCAGCGCGCAGCCGATCCTTCAAGTTAGCTCGGGAGCCCACATCGTGGTGGATGGGAAGTTTTCGATGCCCGAGGCCGGGCTGCTCATCCCGAAGACCGAAGACGGGAGGGTGTTATTCGTGCTGCCCTGGCTTGGCCACACTCTGATCGGTACGACCGACGAGGCCGCCAGCCCAGACGAACCGCCGACCGCGGGCGATGAGGCGGTCGAATACCTCTTGCGGCACGCGAACCGGTACCTCTCCCGCGGGATCGAGCGGGCCGACATCAAGGCGGCCTGGGCCGGACTGCGCCCGCTGATCCGTGACCCGCGGGCGACTGACACCGCCGGACTGGCCCGCGATCACGTGATCGTGGAAGGCCGGGGTGGCTTGATCACGATCGGTGGGGGAAAGTGGACCACCTATCGCAAGATGGCCCAGGACGCGGTGGACTACGCGATCCAGCACGCCGGCTTGGAAGCTGCTGCTCCGTGCAGGACGGCTTCGCTCCCGCTAGTTGGAGCGGAAGGCTTTGACCCGGCCAGCGCAGCACAGATCGGATCTCGCCACGCGCTGGATGCAGAAGTCGATCAGCACCTTCTGCGCGCCTACGGTAGCAGGGCGGAGCAAGTGGCTGGGCTGCTCACCCAGGTCGGGTCGGCCCGCCTGGCAGCGGGTCATCCTTTTCTCGAGGCGGAAGTCGTCTGGGCGGCGCGGCATGAACTGGCACAGACCGCGCTGGATGTGCTGGCCCGCCGGACCCGCCTGGCCTTCCTTGACCAAGCCGCGGCGAAGGCCGCGCTACCGAGAGTGGTCGAACTGCTCGCCGCAGAACTGGATTGGGATGGGGGGCGGCGGAGGCGAGAGCTCGCAGAAGGGCTTGAAAGGATCGAGAAGGGGATTTAACGCAGTCGAGGGATCTCGATCAAGGATCGGGGGACCTGGTCAATAGCCAACCGATTGTGATTGATTTCACAAAGACCGCTTGCTGCCGGGCGGGTTCCGTCGGGCGAGCTACTGCTCCGCGATAAACACCGACTTGTACTCGCTGTAATGCAGCAGGGCCGCCATGCCCTGCTCGCGGCCGAACCCACTCTGCTTCACCCCGCCGAAGGGCGCCTCAATGTGTACGCTGGAGCTGCTGTTGACCGAGACCATCCCGGTCTCCATCGCCCGGACGACCCGCAGGGCGCGGCCAATGTCGCGGGTCCAGACCGAGCCCGACAATCCGTACTTGCTATTGTTGGCAATTTGTACCGCCTGCTCCTCGCCCTCAAAGCTTTGAATCCCCACCACCGGGCCGAAGATTTCCTCTTGGGCGATTCGCATGTCAGGGGTGACATTCACGTAAACTACCGGGCTCAGGTAATTCCCCTTGCCGAGCGGTGCCTCGGTGGGGACCTCCCCACCGCAGAGCCGCCGGGCGCCCTCGGTATCCCCAATCTCCAGGTAGCGTTGCACCGACTGGCGATGCTGGGGCGTGATGAGCGGCCCAACCTCCGTCGCTTCGTCCTGGGTGTCGCCTAGCTTCAAAGTCCCCACCCGCGCCGTGAAACGCTCGACGAACTCATCATAGATCGGACGCTCGACCAGGATCCGGCTGCGGGCGCAGCAGTCCTGGCCGGCGTTGTCGTACACAGAGAAGATGGAAGATTCGACGCACACCGACAGATCCGCATCGGCGAACACGAGGTTGGCCGACTTGCCACCCAACTCTAACGAGACCCGCTTGATGTCGTCGGCGGCCATCCTCATGATCCCGGCGCCGATCTCGGTAGAACCGGTAAACGAGACCTTGCGTACCGCTGGATGACGCACCAGGGCCGACCCGACCGACGAGCCCGACCCCGGCAGCACGTTCAAGACCCCTGGCGGGAAACCGGCTTCCAATGCCAGGTCGGCCAGGGCCAGCGCGCTGAGCGGCGTGGCGCTGGCGGGCTTGATGATCACGGTGTTCCCCATGGCCAGGGCGGGCGCCACTTTCCAACTGGTGATGAGCAGCGGGTAATTCCACGGCACGATCAGGGCGCACACTCCCAAGGGTTCGTGAAAGGTCAGGGCGGTGCCGTGGGCCGATACCGGGATCGTCTCCCCGTGGAATTTGTTGACCGCCCCAGCGTAGTACTCAAAGCAGTTGGCGACCCCCGCGATCTCCCCCCGGGCGGCCTTGATCGGTTTGCCGGCATTGCGCGACTCCAGCTGGGCCAAGCTCTCTCGTTCCTGCCGGATCAGATCGGCGAGTTGCTGGAGCAGCCGCCCGCGCTTGCGGGTGTTCATCGTCCGCCAGGCTCGGTCCTCGAATCGCTTTCGGGCGGCCAGCACCGCGCGCTCTACGTCAGGCTCGCCTGCCTGGGCCACCTTAGCGAGCAGCTCTCCGTTGGCCGGATCGAAAACTTCGACCTCGCGTCCATCGGCGGCGGCTGCCCGTTTCCCGTCGACCGCTAGGCCTTGAAAGGGAATTGGCTCCATCTTGGCTCTCCTAAAGCGGGGTGACGTAGGCGGCGGTGATGCCGCCGTCTACGGTGAAGGATGCCCCGGTCAGGAATGACGATTCATCCGAGGCCAGGTAGAGCGCGGCCTGTGCCATCTCCTTGGCCTCGCCGAAGCGACCCATCGGGATGTGCACCAGGCGGCGTTGTTTCTTCTCCTCAGTATCCAAGAACTTCATCAGGAGTTCGGTGCGCAGGGGTCCGGGGCACAGGGCATTCACGCGGATGTTTTCGCGGGCGTGGACGATCGCCAACTCGCGGGTCAGGGCAAGCACGCCGCCCTTGCTGGCGGTATACGCCACCTGGGGAGTCGCGGCGCCCAGCAGCGCGACGAACGAGGCGGTGTTGATCACCGAACCGCCCCCGGCCCGCCGCAGGGCCGGTATGCCGTACTTGCAACCGAGGAACACCCCCTTGAGATTTACCGCCATGGTCAGGTCCCATACCTCTTCTGAGGTCGTGATGGCGTCATCATCGGCCGAATGCATAATCCCCGCGTTGTTGAACATCACATTGAGTTTGCCGTAGAGATCCTCGGCGACCCGCACCATGGCTTCGCAATCCGCCGCCTTGGAGACATCGGCGTGGGCGTACGTAGCCGTACCACCTTGGCCGCCCACCATCCGCACGGTCTCCTCCCCGGCCGGATCGTTGACGTCAACGACGACAACCTGGGCGCCTTCGGCTGCGAACAGAATCGCCGTCTCGCGGCCGATGCCACTGCCGGCGCCAGTGATCAGCGCGACCTTGTCTTGCAGCCTCATTCAGGCGGCCTGCTGCATTTGGGGAATGACCAGATTGTGGAGCCAGTTGCGCAGTTCGGCCTCCCGGATCTCTTCCCCCAGGATGTCGGAGCCGATCTTGAGTTCG
>CAZPZD010000058.1:0-4228 GCA_964590515.1 uncultured Anaerolineaceae bacterium
CACGGTCGCCTTTACCTGGGTGCCCGGCCAACGGGCAATTGCGGAGCTCAAGGTCGTGCGGCGGCTCGAGCCGCTAGCCCCGGTGAGCCCGGAGCAGGCCCAGGCCAATCTACAGAGTCTGCTGGGCAGCTTCACGGGCGCGATCCCGACCGGGTCCGTCAATTGGCCTGGTTTGATCTCGGGCCACGTCAACAACAACCTGATCGCCTTCTTCAATGGAAACGCCTACATCTGTTCGGACTATCAGGGGCGAGTGCTGCGTTGGCTGGACGAGATCCGCACCAGCTCCGATCCGAATGTGAGAGGCGTGCTGGGCGGTCTGGACTACGGCCCGATTCAGACCAATGGGGGAGGGCACCGGGCGGTCGTGGTGTTCCCGCGGGGAACCGACTGGCGCTCGACCGGCACTGTGCTCGATCCGTGGCCGCAGCAGAAGCCGCTGTCCTGGCCTATCGCCAACTGGGGAGCGGGGTTGTGGTTTGTCTCCGGAGCCAATCAGCCGGCCCCCGATGGGGAGGCCGGCTCGCTCTACCCGCACCTGACCCAGGGGACGTCGTCCTACCCCGCCGCCGCGGTGGTGCAAGGCGACTTGAGCCGCGGGCTGGCTCGCCCGACCCGGGTGCTGATGGTCCGGTCGCCGGTCACGCTGATGCTTACATTGCCTGACGGCCGGCGGCTCGGGGCGCTGGCCGATGGGACGATCGTCAACGACCTGCCCGGGGAGGCCGACATGTACGCCTTCGCGGTCCCCGATCGGCCGGGAGAAGTCGAGTGGATGTTCTTCCTTCCGGAGCTCGAGGTCCAGGTCGAACTGACCGGATCCGGGTCCGGAGAATTCCATGCCCTGATGGCTACCCCGGACGGTGCGTACGGCTACGGCGGATTGCCGATCGGGACCGGCGAGCTTGCGACCTTCAGCGTCGAGGCCAGCGGTCTGCCCTCGGATCTGGCAATGCCGGGCGGCGAGATCGCCCCGGCCCGACTGTTGGCCCCAGATGAAATCGACGCGGCCATGGGAATCACCGACGAAGACCTGGCAGCTGCCGAACAGGCAAGCGATGCCGAGGTCTCCGGCGCCGGCCTGGAGCAGTTGCTGCCTGTCGATTCGGACAGCCTGCCCGCGCTCCTCGGGATTCTGTGCCTGTGTGTCGGGGGTGGGGCGCTCGGAACCGGGTTAATTTTCCTGGGCCTGCGCGGGGGACGGCTGCGCCGCTCGGGATAGTTGGCAGTTCGGCTGGTTCACCGAAGCTCAGCTCATCAAGCCGCAGTGCACTATAATCCTCGGCGCACGGATGTCGCGCTGGAGGAACCCCATGTCAACTCGCCTCATTCGGATCGTATCGGCTGCGCTTATCTTGGCAGCTCTCGCCCTGGGGGCCTGCCAAGCCGCCACCGAAGAGCCATCTCCGGAAGCGCAAGCAACTGGAGCACCGCAGCCGGAGGCTCCTGCGCCTCCGCCGGAAGCCCCAGCGGAGAAGAAGGTGGCGGTCTTCATCTTCACCGAGGAGTTTGACACCCTCAATCCGTATTACAGCAACATGTTCTTCTCGATCGTCACCGATCAGCTCTGGAATGTGTGGGCCTGGCAGTTCGACGATACGAACACCCCCTATCCGGTGATGCTGGTCGAGATGCCGACGGTCGAGAACGGCGGTGTCTCCGCGGACGGAACCGTCCTCACCTTGGAGCTCCGGGACGACCTCAGCTGGTCGGATGGCGAGCCGCTCACCGCGGCTGACTTCGTCTTCACCTACCAGATGATCGTGGACCCCAACAACGCGGTGTCCACCGCCTATCCTTATGATGAGGCAGTGGCCAGCGTCGAAGCGGTGGACGAACGAACGGTGATCGTCACCTTCAACGAACCGTTTGTCCCCTGGGCAGCCAATCTGTGGAAGAGTCTGCTCCCCGAGCACATCCTGGGTCCGGTATTTGAAGCCGAGGGAACGATTGACAATGCCGAGTGGAATACCGCGCCCACGGTGGGCGCGGGTCCGTACGTATTCGCCGAGTGGGAATCCGGCAGTTTTGCCCGCTTCGTGGCCAACGACGACTACTGGCTGGGCCGGCCGCTGCTGGACGAAATCTTCATCCGCTTCGTACCCGATGATGCTTCTCAAGTCAACGCGCTCGTGGCGGGCGATGGGGACTTGGGAACCTTCTTCGCCTATGCCGATGTTCCAACCCTGGAAGAAGCGGGCGTGAATTTGTTGACGGTGCCGTCTGGGTACAACGAAGGCTGGTTCTTCTACCTAGGCGAGGGCAGCCACCCGGCGCTGCAGGATGTCCTTGTTCGCCGGGCAATAGCCATGGGATTTGACCGGGTCGCCATAAACGAAGACCTACAGTTGGGGCTCACCGGCACTCCAGCGACCTATTGGGACAACACGCCATTCGCTGATCCGGCAGTCGAACCCTGGCCCTATGATCCCGAACGGGCCGCGGGTTTGTTGGATGAAGCCGGCTGGATGGACAGCAACGGCGACGGGACGCGTGACAAGGATGGCGTCGAGCTGGTCCTGAGTTACGGGACCCCGACCCGTGAAACCCGCCAGGATACCCAGGCGGTCGCCCAGCAGCAGCTGGCCGAGATCGGGGTGGGGCTGGAGCTCATCAACTACGATTCCGACTTGTTCTTCGCCAGTTACGGCGAGGGAGGTCCGGCAGCTACCGGACAGCTGGACATCATGCAGTATTCCGACACAACCAACTTCCCGGACCCAGACATCTACTATTGGTTGTGTGAAGAGATTCCCAGCGACGAGTATCCGGATGGCGGGAATTGGCAGGCTATTTGCGATCCGGAGTTGCAGGCACTCTTCGAAGCGGAGATTACCGAGACCGACCCTGGGGCGCGGATGGAGATCTTCCATGATATCAGCCGCTACATGTACGAGCAGGTCTACTGGCTGGGCATCTGGCAGGATCCGGATCTCTGGGGTGTCAACGAACGATTGACCAATGTTCGCTTCAGCGGAATCACCTCCTTCTACAACATCGCGGAGTGGGACATCGCCCCCTAGCGGACGGCACCGGTATCCTCTTGAACACAACCGGGGCAGGCGCGATCGGGCCTGCCCCGCCCTGATCCAAGGGACCCGCTTGTGATCCTTAGCTAGCCAGCGTGGGCCAATACATCGCTCGCCGCCTCCTTCAGGCAATTCCTCTGCTCTTTGGGATCAGCATTGTGATCTTTGCGCTCATGATGAGCGTGGGCGATCCGCTGGCGACGATGGGCGGCCGGCGGGCCACCCGTCCGTCAGACCGGGCACGATTGACCCGTCAGCTTGGGCTGGACAAGCCGCTCCACCGCCAATACCTGTACTGGCTGGTCGGCGACGACTGGGATTCGTTTGACCTGGACGGCGATGGGGTCGAGGAAGCTCCCGGCCGGCGCCAGGGAGTGCTGCGAGGAGACTTTGGATTCTCATTGGTCAATCGCGGCGTCCCGGCGCTGGAGGTGATCTGGCAGCGGATTCCCAACACCCTGCTGCTGATGATTCCGGCCGAAATCATCATCGTGCTCGGGGCGCTGCTGGTCGGCATCTACTCCGCCCTGCGGCAGTATTCCTGGCAGGACCACCTCATGACTGCGGCCTCTTTCGTCGGTTATTCGATGCCGATCTTCTTTGTGGCCTTGCTGACGATGTACGTCTTTGGAGTGCTCTTCAAACGCTGGGGGCTACCTCATTTCCCGACCGTCGGGATGTTCGATCCTACCGTTGGCAAGACCATTCCCCAGATCGCCTGGCACATGGCGCTCCCGGTCTTCAGCCTGGCGGCGATCAGCCTTGCCGGCTACAGCCGCTACATTCGCGGCACGATGTTGGAGGTGCTCTCGCAGGATTACATACGGACCGCCCGATCGAAGGGATTGCCCCGGCGCGAGGTCGTGCTGGTCCACGCCTTGAAGAATGCCTCGCTCCCGATCGTAACCGTCGTGGGGCTGGATCTGCCCTTCTTGCTGGCGGGGGCGCTGGTCACCGAGAGCATTTTCGCCTGGCCCGGGATGGGCCGGCTGTTCATCGACCACCTGGAACGCACCGACACCCCGGTGGTCATGGGGATCCTGCTGCTGATCTCGGTTGCGGTCGTGGCCTTCCAGCTGTTCACCGACATTGTGTACGCCTGGCTCGACCCGCGGATCCGCTACGACTAGATGCAGACTGCACTGCCGGCCTCCCCCGCGATGTTGGAACAGCTCGAAGCCCCGCCGCTCTCGCTGGGC
>CAZPZD010000058.1:4328-13315 GCA_964590515.1 uncultured Anaerolineaceae bacterium
GAGGCCTGGCTCAACATCCCGGCTCTGTTCCTGTTGCTCATCATGGCGAAGGCCTTTGGCGGCCGGGTCCCGGAAGTGGAGCTGCTCGGTCGTTCTTTCAGCGGCAGCGTGATCGTCATTATTCTGATCATCGGCCTGACCAGCTGGATGTACACCGCCCGCATCGTGCGGGCCGAGTTTCTCTCGCTCAAGGAGCGGGATTTCGTGCTGGCCGCCCGCGCAACCGGCACCCGCAACCCTTCGATCATCTTTCAACACATTCTGCCCAACAGCGTGGCCCCGATCGTCGTGTCGGCGACCCTGGGTGTCGGCAACGCGATTCTGACCGAGTCCTACATAAGCTTCCTCGGGCTCGGGGTTCAGCCTCCGACAGCCACTTGGGGGAACATGTTGGAAGGGGCCCACGGATACATCGCGCAGGCTCCCTGGTTGTGGATCTTCCCCGGCGGGCTCATCCTGCTTACGGTGCTGAGCATCAATTTCATCGGGGATGGACTGCGGGATGCGCTGGATCCCCGTAGCCGGACGAGCTAAGCCGCCGTGGCCGCCTTGCTCGAAGTTCAAGACCTGCGGGTGCGGTTCCACACTCCGGAGGGGATAGTCCGGGCGGTGAACGGAGTGTCCTACACGCTTTCCGAGGGAGAAACTCTGGCGGTCGTCGGAGAGAGCGGCTGCGGTAAGTCGGTCAGCATGCTCTCGATCCTCGGCCTGATCCCGATCCCCCCCGGCGAGGTAGTCAGTGGGCGGGCGATCTTCCAAGGCCAGGATTTATTGAGCGCGGCCGAGCCGGAGCTGGAACGGATCCGCGGCGCCGGCATCGGGATGGTCTTCCAAGATCCGATGACCTCACTCAACCCGGTGCTTACCATCGGGCGGCAGGTAAGCGAGACGCTGCGAGCCCACATCGCACTGGAGCCGGACGCGGCGAGAGCTCGGTCGGTCGAGTTGCTCGAGATGGTGGGGCTGCCGGAGCCATCGGAGCGGATGCGGGATTACCCCCATCAGTTCTCGGGCGGGATGCGGCAGCGGGCGATGATCGCAATGGCTCTGGCCTGCACTCCGCGGCTGCTGATCGCGGACGAGCCGACGACCGCTCTGGACGTCACCATTCAGGCCCAGATCATCGAGCTGGCCTTGGAGCTGAGACAGCGGCTCGGGATGGCCATCATCTGGATCACTCACGACCTGGGAGTCGTGGCAGGGTTGGCCGACCGGGTCCTCGTCATGTACGCCGGATACATCGTCGAGGAGGCTTCAGTCGGTGAGCTCTTCGCCAATCCGAGCCACCCCTACACCCTGGCGCTGCTGGCGGCACTGCCGCGGGCCGACCTCCCCCGTCAAGAGCGTCTCAAGTCGATTCCGGGGTCACCGCCCAGCATGCTGGTCGAGCCACCCGGATGCCCATTCGCGAGCCGATGCGCATTCGTTGTGGAGCGCTGCTGGGGAGAGAATCCGGCGCTGGAGCCGGTAGCCGCCGGCCATCGAATCGCCTGTTGGGTGGATGTGAAGACCGGCGAGCTGCGATGAGTACGAACCACTTCCTGGTCCGAGTCGAGGCTCTGAAGAAATACTTCCCGGTCACCCGGGGAATCGTCCTGCAGCGGACCGTCGGGCAGGTGCGGGCGGTCGACGGGATCTCCTTCTCGATCGCAGCCGGCGAGACCCTGGGTCTGGTCGGCGAAAGCGGTTGCGGCAAGACCACCGCCGGCCGCACTGTGTTGGGGTTGTACCCGGCCACGGCCGGCCAGGTGTGGATCGACGGGATCGAAGTCGGGCGGGCCGAGGGGGACTCCCTGCGCAAACTGCGCCAGCGCACTCAGATGATCTTCCAGGATCCATTCGCCTCGCTCAATCCGCGCTGGACCGTGGGCTCGATCGTCGCTGAACCGCTGCGGGTGCACGGTTTGGTCGCCAGCAAGCAACAGCGGCTCGAGCGGGTGCGGGAGCTGCTCGAACTGGTCGGCCTTAGCCCACGCTACGTCAACCGCTTTCCGCACGAGTTTTCCGGTGGTCAGTGTCAGCGGATCGGGATCGCCCGGGCGCTGGCCTCGGAACCGGTGTTCATCGTGTGCGACGAACCGATCTCGGCGCTGGACGTTTCGATCCAGGCCCAGATCGTCAACTTGCTCGAGGACCTGCAGGATCGGCTGGGGCTGACCTATCTTTTCATCGCCCACGACCTGGCGATGGTGCGTCACCTATGCGATCGGGTGGCTGTCATGTACCTGGGGGTGATGGTCGAACTCGCCGAGCGGGACGAGCTCTATGGGAATCCGCTTCATCCTTATACGCAAGCGCTCTTGTCGGCCGCGCCGATCCCGGATCCGGAGCTGGACCGACGGCGGAAGCGGACGGTGCTGGCGGGCGACGTCCCCAGCCCGAAAGACCCGCCCAGCGGTTGCCGCTTCCATCCCCGCTGCCCAATCGCCCAGGCCCACTGCTCGCAGATAGTTCCCGAGTGGCGCGAGATCCGACCTGGACACTGGGTGGCCTGCCACGAAGTTTAGTCAGCCTCGATCTCGAGTACAGTATTCCGCTATGAATCGTCAATTGGCCGTCCTCCCCGTCCTACTAGCCGTGCTCGCCTGTTCCCTCGGCCGTCCGCTCGCGACCAGCCTGCCACCCGCGCTAACCGAGGCAGCGCCAACCTCGACCGAATCGGAAGCCGCGCTGGGGCCGCCGACGCCGGCCTACATCCCGCCGGATTGCGCCGGGGCGGCGTTGGCGACCGTCGAGCCGGAGGTGCTGCTGCATCCGACGGGGTCGCCATCACCCAATACACCGCTCACCACCGAGGTCCAACTGGAAGTGCTCGGCGGTCTGGAGAATGCGGTCCTCGACCAATACCTGTACCGCGACTTTGGCGGGATCGATTGGTCAGCGGCAGTGGCTGAGGTCCGGTCCCGGGTGGAAGCCGGCATGGAGACCGAAACCTTCTACCAGGAGCTGCGAGACCTGATCAAGAAGCTAGGGGACGAACACTCGTCCTTCCAAACGCCGGCCGAAATCGCCGCGGAGCAGGCGACCCTGCAGGGCCAATTGAACTTCGTTGGAATCGGCATGCTGGTTCTCCCGCGGCTGGAGCGGGGGCTGGGGACCATCTTAGCGGTCTTCCCCGATTCGCCCGCGGATCACGGCGGCCTTCGGGCCCATGACAGCATTCTGAGGGTCGACGGAATTGCGATCGTCGAAGGCGGGACGCCGCAGCAGCAGTTGCTGCGAGGCCCTGCCTGCAGCCAGGTCGTGCTTACCGTGCAGACCCCAGGCGAGCCAATTCGGGTTGTAAGTTTCGTGCGGGCGGCGCTGACCGGAGCATTGCCAATCGACGCTCAGATGCTCCCAACCGCTGACGGTTCCCGGGTGGGCTACCTCTTTCTGCCCACTTTCCTCGACGAGTCACTCCCTGGCCGGGTGCAGCAGGCTCTTCAGGAATTCGGGGCCCTCGATGGGCTCGTCATCGACGACCGGATGAATGGGGGAGGGTTGGGCTCGGTCGCCGAGGCGATGCTCGCCTTCTTCACTGCGGGACCAATGGGATATTTCGTCAACAGCCAGGGCGAGATCCTGCTCACCATCGACCCGAACCCGCTGCATAATTCGCAGACGGTTCCTCTAGTTATCCTCATCGGTGAAGACACCGTGAGCTACGGTGAAATCTTCGCCGGCGTGCTGCAGGACATCGCACGGGCTACGCTAGTCGGGCGGACCACGCTGGGGAACGTGGAACGGCTGCACCGATTCGATTTCGCCGACGGATCGTTCGCCTGGCTGGCGACCGAACGATTCGACCCGCTCAACTCGGCGCCGAGCTGGGAAGAACTCGGGGTCGTCCCGGACGTGGTGGTGGCCTCAGCCTGGGAGGACTTTACGGCTGAGACCGATCCCGGAGTGGCCGCGGCCCTCGAGCTGCTGGCCCAGCCCTAACCCAACCGAATTATTGGGGGTGGTACTGGGTCTAAATCATCTCGTAGGCTGTTTCGCCATGGAGGGCTTCGTCTAGCCCCTCTTGTTCTTCGGCGTCCGTCACTTTGACTTTGACGAATTTATCAATGACCCAGAGCGCGGCGTAGCTAAAGCCAAAGGCGTATGCGGCGGTGATAAGTACGCTGCGCGTCTCGACCAGGAAGAAGTTAACCCCGCCAAAGAATAGGCCGTTGGCGCCAGCCGGATTCCAGACAGTGGTAGCAAGCAACCCGGTGCAGATACAGCCCAGCACGCCGCCGACACCGTGAACGGCCCAGACATCGAGAGCGTCATCCAGACGCATGCGGTTCTTGAAGGCCACAGCCAGATAGCACACACTGCCAGCTAATACTCCGATGATGATCGCGCCGGTGATGCTTACGTAGCCCGCGGCTGGGGTAATGGCGACCAGACCGGCAACGGCTCCAGTCAGCAGGCCTACGAGCTTCGGTTTCTTTTCCACTTTCCAGGCGATGAACAGCCAAGTCAATCCGGCGATGGAGGCCGCAATATCCGTATTCAGGAAAGCCGTTGCGGTAATTTGGTCTACTCGCAATTCTGAACCGGCATTGAAACCGTACCAGCCGAACCAGAGCAGAGCTGTTCCGATCGCAACCAACGGGATGCTGTGTGGGCCGCGCTCCGCCACTTTGCGGCGTCCGACGAACAGGACGGAGGCCAAAGCGGCAAAACCCGCCGTGGTATGCACGGCAGTGCCACCGGCAAAGTCCAGCACGCCCCTAGTCGCGAACGCTCCACCACCCCAAACCATGTGGGCGACCGGGAAGTAGACGAACAACAGCCACAGCGTCAGGAATATCATGTAGGCGTTGAATCGCACCCGGTTGGCAAATGCCCCGGTGATCAAGGCCGGGGTGATGATGGCGAACATCATCTGGTAGGCGATGAAAACCAATAGAGGGATGTTGTTGTTGGCCGACAGGACATCACTGGGCGAGATGCCGCGCAGGAAGGCGTGGTCTAAGTTGCCGATGACACCACCCTGTCCGCCGCTGAACACCAGCGAATAGCCGACGAGCCACCACAGCAAGGTGGTCCAGCCCATAGACACGAAACTCTGGATCATGATAGACAAAACGTTCTTCCGTCCCACCAGACCGCCATAGAAGAACGCCAAACCCGGCGTCATCAACATGACCAAGCTGGTTGCCACTAACATGAAGCCGGTACTGCCTGTATCAAACATGTCGATTCTCCTCTTATGGATGCCTAGGTTGATAACAATTCTCTCACAACGCTTTGAATGAGCCGCCCAAAGGTCGCGAGCTGCCTGTCCCCTGGCCTGCTGCCAGGGCAGGCTGGCATAGCCGCCAGGCTAGGCCAAGGATCGGCGCCCTAAGCCTTCCCTCAAGTGAGGATCGCGCCCTGGCCGGGGGATCTTCCCCCGAAAAAGTGGACACGGTTTCACGCCACCAGTCTCTCATACTCTTCGGGCGTCTGGTAGTCAATGCTGGAGTGTGGCGGTGGTGGTTGTAGAAGCGGATGTAGGCCTTGAGCGCCGCGTCCCTGGCCTGACCGGCCAGGACAGGCGAGCTCAGCGAATGTGGCAAAGGACCGGCCGCGAATCCACTCGGTCTTCCGGGTGTGGAAGAACGACTCCATGTGGGCGTTGTCCGAGTATCAACGGGGTCGGTTCATGCTGGATCGGATCCCATGCTTCGTGAGGATCGCGCGGTAATGGTACGCCCCGTACTCAATCCCCCGGTCGGAGTGAAAGATGAGCGCCCGCGCAGGGGCTCGGTTTCGGATCGCCCGCTGCATGGCGAGCGCAGTGAGATTCACTGTGCGGTCCGAACCGCTCGCCCAGCCCACGATGCGGCGCGAGCGGACGTCCATGACCGCAGCCAGGAAACAGGGGCGACCGTTGGCCTTGAGGAAGGTGACATCCCCCACCCACTGCTGGTTGGTCCCCGTGGGTGGAGCAGTGGCCACTCGGAGGTTGTCGGTGGCCTCAAAGAAGCGGTGCACGCCCGGGGCCCGGCGGGTCACCCTCACCACCCGGCCCTGCAGTCCCGCCGTGCGCATGAGCCGCGCCACCCGGTTCTCGCTGGCGGCGATGCCCTGTTTGCGCAGGGCCTGCGCGACCCGGGGGCTGCCGTAGGTGCCGTGGGAGCGGCGGTGGATGCGCTCGATGTGCTGCAGCAGTGTGTGGTTGGCCTCCGCTCGCGCGCTGGGGGCACGGCGGCGCCAGGCATAGTAGCCGCTCTTCGAGAGCCCGTACTGCCGGCAGAGGAACTCGATCCCGTACTCACGGCGGTGCCGGCCTATGAACGCGAAGATCTCCGACTTCGCTCCAAATTGAACTGGATAGCTTTTTTTAGGAGATCGTTCTCGATTCTCGCCCTCTTCAAGGCCGCTTCCAGTTCGCGGATGCGCCGGTGCTCCGACACCGTGGCCTCCATGCCCTCAATCTCCTTCAAATCGGGATGAGCGGGACCCTTGAGCTTCCCTTCCCGAACTTCCTTCTTCCAGCGCGAGAGCATAAAGGGATGAATGTTCAGGGCCGCAGCCACTTCCTGGGTCTCAATTCCTGGATGGCTCGCCAGCTTCACCGCGGTCACCTTGAACTCGCGGCTGTAGCGATGTTTCTTCATCCTTCCCGTCGAACCCGCAATCTGTTTGACACCTCTCATCGGACACCTCCGTAGCGTTAGGGAATAGTGTCCACTTTATTGGGGGACGTACTGATTAGCCGCCTGGCCAGCCAAGGCTAGTGTCGCGCCGATCCTAAACGCCCGGCTGGCCGGCTCGGCTCCACCGAGTTGTCGGGCCGCTGGCAAGCCTCAAGCGTTGTCGGTGCGGTGCGTCAACAGAGAATGTGATGTATGTCATACTAGGCAAGATGACAAGTGTAACTGACGTCTGCCGCCAAGCCACGCTAAACTTTGAGGCGAGGAAAAGAACCGTGATGAACGTAAAGCTGGGCAATAGGCTGAAGGTGGGTCGGGCTGAGCGAGGGTTGACCCAAGCAGAACTGGCCCGCCTAGCCGGTGTGACGCGGCAGACGATCAGCTCGATCGAGAACCGAGAATTCGTGCCCTCTACTCTGCTTGCTTTTGTGTTGGCGAAGCGCCTCTGGATGCCGGTGGAAGAACTCTTTAGCCTGGAAGGAGATGAAGATGACGGGCGATAACGTGGTGCGCGACGAACGGACGGTTTCTGTCGAGAATGCAAGCTATCGCTGGGGGTACTTGTTTCTGGCCTTCGGGATCCTTCTGATTGCGGCGTATCGTGGGCTAGTGCAACAGGTAGCAAGTTGGGAGCTGCTGGCGCTTGTGATCGTAAGCGGCGTTGTGACGACGCTGTACCAGGGCAGGCAAAGAGTGCTGTCCGGACGATGGGCGGCAGCGGTACTTGGAGCGGTGATTCTCGCCGCCTTGCTGGGGGCGGGGATCGTCTTGCTACGCTAGGCCTGTTAGCCGCGCGCAGCGGCCCAACGCCCAAGCAAAGCCGCAGCCCGCTGCTGGCCTCGCAGGCTGACCGCCGGTGGCGCCGCCTGGACCTGACCAGCCCTTCTCTCGCCAGGATCCGAGCCGCGGTCGATACTGCCGGAAGCTCCCGGCGGTTGTTCCGCTGTTGCATCAGGTCGAGCAGCTTGCGTGCCCCCCAGCAGGGGTGTCGCTTGCGCAGCGCCACCAGCTCCTCCACGATCGCCGCATCGGTCTGCCAAGGGCAGTAGTGTGGCCGGCGGCGGTGCTAGTGAAACCCAGCCTGTCCATGCGGCTTGAAACGGTCGATCCATTTATGGGCGGTCTTGCGGGAGATGCTGAAGCGTTCGGCGAGCTCGGTGATCGAGTAGTAGTTCAGCTGATAGTTATCGAGGAGTCGTTGCCGTTGTTCGCTCACGGTAACACCTTTCCAAGGCATGGGCGCCACCTCCTTGCGGAGGAGAGTGTTACCCATGTCCTGAGAATATGTGTTACCTATGTCCTGAGAATCATTTGTTACCTATGTCCCGGAACGGTTCAAGCAGGCCTCCGGCCTCCAAACCAACGGCATTAACTTTCGCGCACATCGGAGTTGGAGTATCCCATGTGCGGATGCATCGGGCACGGAGACCGAGTTGCCATCGGCGCATTATGCCCGATTGTTGGCATGGTCCTGAAGGCATAGCGCGAACCACACTGGTGACGAGCCTGCCGCCTGATCCCGCCTAGAAGTTTGCCCACGCTTGCACTCCTTCACGCCCGATGCGTCCCGTTCTTGATGCCCCTCATCGCCGCTCTTGTGCTCGTCACCCGCAAATCACCTTTCAGAATTCCGCCGAGTGGCCCCGGGGAAGTTAGTTAGGAGGCGGCATGAGACGAACCCCGCACACGGATGAGTGGTTGAAACAGGGGGTGGGTCGTGATGACCCCATATGCCGGCAGAAGCACCTGCACGACGAGTTCCCGATTGACGAGCAGGACCAGGAATGCCACCCCCTGAATCACGGCAACGCTTGTCCCAAGCCCAACGGCTATGCCTCTGGCGTCCCCTCCATAGATGAGAGGTCCCACCGACAGGTTGAGGGGATCCGCGATCAGAACAACGAGCGTCAACCGGTAGGCCAAATCGCGTATGCTGCGAACGCGATGGGAGACCAGTGTTCCCCGCGCCACGAGAAGAATGTAGCCGAAGGCAACGGTCGCGAGGTTTGGGAGGCCGGAGATCACCGCCCACTTAATCCCCTGCCTCACGGCGACGGGGGTGTTGAAGACGACTTCAAGACCGAGCGTCCGGACGTGAAACCCCTGGTATTCCCCGTAGAGAGCCGCAGGGAGGGCGTGTAGCCCTTCGTGCATTCCAGCAAAGACGATGACCGCGAAGCTGAGAGTGAGAAGCTTCCTCACCGGAGAAACCTTTCGTGCCGCCTAACGGCCTCGAGCTGAGCGGCGCAGCACTGCTACATGGTACATGAAATCGCGCCGAGGCTGCGTCCGCTCCAGCGAGTGGCTAGGCAGCCGGGAGGTACATTCCGGAGACATGGTTAACACTTTATTCTAGGGACATAGGTTACACCC
>CAZPZD010000059.1:0-7851 GCA_964590515.1 uncultured Anaerolineaceae bacterium
TCCACATAGGCGCGGGTGATCAAACCGCCCATGCTGTGAACCACCAGGTCCACCTTCGTGGCGGGATGGCCGGAGACGGGCTCCCCGACGTAGTCCAATTGGTTTGCCCGCTCGAGGATCCCGGGGAGGCCCTCCTCGAGGCGTTGGGCCGCCACCAGGATGCTTCGACGCCAATCCACCGAGAAGGGAAACAGGGTCTGATCGAGAACGTACCCGGTCTTCTGCAAATGGACGAACAGGGGTTCGTAGATGCCGATGACCGGGTCCATGATGCCCGAGAAAGTCGGCGGCATCGTCCCCAGGATGCCAGGGATGAAGACCAGCGGGTGGATCCGCATCTGCTCCATGGCGATCACGAACTGGTTGGTCCCAAACCAGGTTGCCTCGATGAAGAGGGTCGAAGCCGAAGATGGCTGAATCCAGAGCGACCAATACAGCCGCCGCTGGGTGCCAGCCGGGACGGAAACCCGGGCCGAGAAGGCCGAGTACCCGCGCAGGGAGTAAGGGCCGCTTTCCTCGAAGATTTGCCCGCATCCGCACTCCGGTTCGTCCGGCGCGCCATACAGCCAGAACCGAGCGCCATCGTTGGAGTAGATCTTCACCAGCAGGAAACTCGCGCAGTTCGGGCCTCCGGCGGGACAAGTCAGGGTGAGCTGCATGATCAGCGGATTGAAGTCCGGCCAGCCATCCTGATTGGGGGAGATTGTGAGGTCGACACCAGACGCCTGGGCTTCGGCCGCCGACGCGGCGCGAGCCGGTAACTTACCCGATGGCGAAGTGAACTCGAGGGCCGTGCTCGGCGCCAGGTCGGATCCGGGGATGGGCGTGCTGGTCGGGTCTGGCTGCGATGCGGTGCTCGCTGAATGCCCACCGGGTGCTGCGGCTGTGGCCCCAACCAGGACCAGGCCTCCGATCGCGAGGATCCCGAACAGCTCGCGCTGAGCCGGCCGGCTCAAGAGTGGGCTTCTGAGGACTGGCACGAAATGAATGCGCGGCCTGAACATAGGAACTCCTCCGACTTTCTGGGAAGCATCCTATTCGCCCTAGGCCGGCCGCAGATCAACCAAAATGCGTATTTGCCGGTCCTGCTCGCACCGTATAATCCGGAAGTGGCCACACATCGGCAGAGCCCGGCCTTCTTCTACGCCTTTGGTTTCCTGTTCATCCTGGCGGTCAGCCTTCGATCGCTTGGCTACTACTTCATTGAAGGGCACGGGCTGAGGTGGGTTGCCTCGGCGCTGCTGGCCACTTTCGGATTGTTGTACTCCACTGAGCGCTTGATCTCACGCCGGTTTCCGGTCTACCTGCATATGTACCTGGCCATCCAAACTGTGCTTGCGCTGGTGATCCTGCTGCTTCCGCCCCAACACTTCTTCTCCGCGGGCCTCGGCCTGGTCTTGAGTGGTCAAGCAGTTCTCCTGCTTCCCGGGCGGCAAGCCTACGCGTGGATCGGCGCCTTCATCGGAGTTATGCTCTTCGGCCTCGTGTGGGGCCAGGGTCTGCTCAACGGCCTGACCCTTGGCCTGCTCTTCATCGGTGGCTATCTCTTCACCGGCGCCTACGCCGGCGCAGTCGGGCGGGCCACCGCCGCTCAACACCGAAGCGAGGCGCTGCTCTCGGACTTGCAGGAGGCCCACGGACAGCTGCAGCTGTATGCCGTTCAAGCCGAGCATCTGGCGGTGGTGGAGGAACGGCAGCGGATGGCGCGGGACCTGCACGATTCCGCGATTCAGGCGTTATACGGTCTGGTGCTTTCCGCCGAAGGGGCGGCCCGAAAGCTCGCCGAGGGAGAGGTTGCCGTGGTTCGCGAGCGGTTGCAAGAGATCCGGCGAACGGCGCAGGCCGCGCTGCGTGAGATGCGCTCCCTCATTTTCGAACTGCGACCGCCAGATTTGGAAAAAGAGGGCCTGGTCGCCGCCTTGCGGGCCCGGTTGGAATCGGTCGAAGATCGGGCGGGAGTGCGCACCGCACTTGAAGTCGTGGGGGACGGGCGGTTGCCCCACGACGTAGAAGCCGGGCTCTACCGGGTCGTGCAGGAAGCGCTCAACAACGCACTGAAACACTCGGGAGCAACCCATGTTACGGTGTCATTGAAGATCGAATCGGAGGCGGTTGCGCTCGAAGTGGCCGACGATGGGATAGGCTTCGACCCCCAGGCTGCCCACACCGGCGGCGGGCTCGGCCTGCGCGGGTTGGTCGAACGCGCCCAAGAACTTGGCGGCAAGCTCAGCCTCCAGAGCGGGCCTGGTCAGGGCACTCGTATCCGGCTGGAGGTGCCCAAATAGCCGACCCAATTCGGGTCTTAATTGCGGACGACCATCCCGTGGTGCGGACCGGGATCCGCCACCTGCTGGAGACCGAATCCGGAATCGAGTTGGTGGGCGAGGCAACCAACGGCCGGGAGGCCGTGAGCGCGGTCAATCAGTCCCATCCGGACGTGATCCTGCTGGACCTGGTGATGCCCGAATTGGACGGGACCGGTGCGATTCGAGAGATCAAGGCCCAAAACCCAGGCGTTCGGATCCTGGTGCTGACCACCTTCGCCTCCGACGACAAACTCTATCCAGCGATCAAGGCCGGCGCGATGGGGTACCTCTTGAAAGATACCGAGCCGGAGGATCTTGTGCGGGCGATTCAGCAGGTCCACCGCGGCGAGTATCCGCTTTCGCCCGCCATCGCCCAGAAAGTTCTGCGGGACATCGCGCGGCGGGCAGAGGAACCGCTCACGAGCGATCCCTTGACCGCGCGGGAGGTCGAGGTATTGGGCCTGATTGCACGCGGGCTGGCGAATCGGCAGATCGCCGACCAGCTGGTGATCAGCGAGGCAACCGTCCGGACCCACGTCGGGAATATCCTGGGGAAACTCCATCTCGCGAGCCGGACCCAGGCCGCGTTGTATGCCCTGCGAGAGGGGATTGCGTCGTTGTACGACTCCGAGGAAGAGTGAACCCAGAAACTCGTGAAAATGCCCAGTGGGTTGCGCCGCTAGGCCGGCCGCGCGATCAGGTGTAAGCTGGCTAGCCTTCCGGCGCGGGGGTCTTCTTCAACTTGCCGGGTGGGATTCGAGGGGTGGCAGTTTCGGCTGCGGGGGTCTTCTTGAGCTGACCCGGAGGGATTTCGCCCTGGGGGCCCTCGCCTCGGAGCTTCTCGACTTCTTCGATCCCCTGGTGCGACTTCTCGAGGGCCCTGTTCAGACCGGGTCTCGCCTGGTCAGGCGCCTGTTCAAGGACGAGCTGCAGCTTGGCCTCGTGGGTAGCGAGCGCATCCGCCAGCCCATCCAGTTGATCGGGTTCCTGCGCTGCCAGGTCGAGCAGTTCGGTGACTGCGCCCTCATACCCATCGAGGGCCCGGCCGACGTCCGCCGGGCGCCCAAGCTTCAGCAGCTGCTCAGCTTCGCCCAACCGGCGCTCGGCATGCAGCAGCAGCAACCGGGTATCGCCTGCGTTGCTGGTGGACAGCGCCAGCGCCGCCCGCTCGAGTCCCCGCTTGACACCGTACAGTGAGTCGCCTGGCAGCGCCTCGCCGGAGGCGTAGGCAACCCCGACCGTACCGGCCAACAAAGTAACCGCGATCAGCATGCTCGCCAACGTGTAAGCTAGGCGCCACCCAAATTTGGGTCGCCGGACCGCTGGGAACGGGCGTGGCGCGGGGTTCTCCCGGGATTGACCAGCCAGCCGCTTCCAAGCGCTGGATCGAAAGGCTTCCGTCGGAGCGGCAGGTGCCAGATTCCGTTGAGCCGTTGCAGCCGCGACCAACAGCGGACGCAGCTCATCCGCCTGGTCTGGAAACTCCCGCAGGCACTCCTCCAGCGAGCTCTGGTGGGTTTGGATCCGCTGGAGACAGCGGTCCAGAATCTCGACGTCCATCCTATGCGCCATCCTGGTCCAATCTCTGATTAAGCTCCTTCAGCGCCCGATGCAGCAATACCCGCACCGCACCCGAGCTGCGCCCCATCCAACTCGCCACTGTTTCCGTAGGGAGCTCGAGCACGACTCGCAGCCTAATCACCTCTCGGTAGTCCTCTGAGAGCTGGCCCAGGGCTTGAGCGATCCCCAGGAGCTCTTCCTGTTGCTCGCGATCTCCACCGGAGTCATCGCCAGCGCTCTCGGACTCGCCCTCAAGCTCCATCCTTGAACGATGGCGGTAGTGATCGGCCAGCAGATTCTTCGCCACCTGGTATAGGTAGGCGGAGAATGGGTGGCCCCGGTCCTCATAGCGGTCCAGCGCTTCATAGGTTCGCAGAAAAACAGTCTCACAGAGGTCCTCCGCGTCCCGCTCGCCGTCGACCCGCATCCGGATGAAGCGATAAATCGGATCCAGGTAGCGTTCATAGAGTTGACCGAACGCCTCAACCTGCCCGCCTTTTGCCCGGGCGATCAGCTCGGCGTCGCTGGGTGACGGTTCTTCGTAATCACCCATGAGAACGAATGAAGCTTGGCATCGTTACAGGGAGCTCAGCACACCTAACGGCGGTAGGACCAGGGTCATGGGGAAGCCCTGTAACAGTAAAGCATTTCCCCGGTTCTCCTAATAGGACCGCAACGCCATGCGCAGACGGAGTTATTGGCGCCGGCCCAAGTTCAACGGTTTCGACGAGAGGGCATTCTACGCCCCTCCATGACGGCGGAGACCAGGAACCTTACCCTCACCGCATGATAGAGCTGACCGGAAAACAGCTGGGTGCTTATCAGATCGTCGAGCGGATCGATGGCCGCCCAGGATCGGCCCCCGATCGTCCATCGGTGTCGCGGGTCTTCCGAGCGACCCCTTCGGGCGGTGGAGAGGCCGTCGCGATCAAGGTGTTCTCGGCGAAGCTGCTCTCGCCGGAGTCCCGGACCCGCCTGCGCGATTCGCTGCGGGCTGTCTCCCAGCTTCGCCACTCCGGTGCCGCGCCAATCCTTAGCTCCGGGGTAGTCGAGGGGCAGCCCTATATTGTGATGCCTCATTTCAATGCGGGCAGCCTGGCCGACCGGTATGAAAGAGGACTTGCGAGCTCGCTTAATCCAAGCGAGCTATTGAGTGAGCTCGCTGCCGTGCTGGATGCGGCCCATCAACGAGGGATCGTTCACGGCTCGCTCAGGCCTTCCAGCCTCCTGTTCGACCCGGAAAGCGGCAGCATTCGGCTGGTGGGCTTGGGCGAATCGGTCATCTACTCCACCGAGAGAGCCCAGACCGGCGCTGCCGACGTACTCTACGCAGCGCCGGAGGTTACCGCGGGGCAAGACCCGACCCCGGGCGCGGATCAGTACTCGTTCGGGGTCGTGGCCGCAGAGATGTTGACCGGTCTGCCCGCCGAACATGCGCTCGGGTATCTGAGGGCCAGGTCGGTCGGCCGGCCCTACGAGAACCGGAACTTGCGGACTCCCCTGACTGCCCAAACCCTGTTGGCCCTCTCGAAAGCGACGGCGGCCGCCCCAGGGCAGCGCTTCGCGACCGTCGGCGAGGCCAACCGCAGTTTGCAAATCGCATTGGGCAAGCTGGCTCCTGTGATCGCGCCCGAGCCGGCCGACGTTCCCGAGGCGCCTCGAGTCCGACCTCGCCGGAGGCGGGCCGCCGCTGCGGTATTCGTCGTCCTATTGCTGGCAGTGGTCGGCATTGTCCCGGCCCTGGCGGCCGGCTTGATTGAACTGCCAGGCTGGCTGTCTGGGAGCGGGAGTGGATCAATCGAGGGCCTGACATCGTCTGATCCGGCGATCCTACTTCCAACGGAGCTCTCGCCTCAGACTGGACAGATCGATCCGCCAGCAGAGGTCGCCGCGGGATCGCCTACCTCGTCGGCAGTCGATCTCGCTCAGCCACCTGACACGGGGGGATCGACGGCCGGTGGTCCGAGCGTGTCGGCTCCCACTCCCACCCCCGATGCAGCCGCTCAAGCGCCGGCCCCCACCGCAACCTCGCCCGCCCCGACACCGACGAATTCGCCCGCTCCGACCGCGGCACCGACCCAGACTCAGGTGGTGCCGACGCCGAACGACAAGAAATGCAATGACAAACCTTCCCATCCGAACTACTGCACGCCGACTCCCACTCCATGATGGAAAGCGGGAGTCCAACCGTTAACTCTCAGGCTGGAGGGAACTAGGATGAGAAACTCTCGACTGTTCTCGACAATTGCAGCCGTATCAATTGCACTGACTCCGGTCTCGGCCCTTGCGGCCGGTGAACTGGAGGTCGAAGTCGATGTCTCCGTTGACTGTGATCTCGCCACCTTTCAAGCCGCCGTCCTCGACGGCGTTAGCTCCTCTTACACCTTCGATTGGGAGTTTGGCGACTTGGAGACCTTGACCCTGGTGAACCAAACCGCCAACCCGGGTCCTGTTGTGCATCCCTATCCGGCCGCCGGCGAGTACGACTGGTCGCTTTCCGTGATGGATGACCGCGACGGCACCGGCGAAGCGAGCGGCACAGTCCTGATCGCGGGGCCAACCGTCAGGCTGACCAGCGTCCCGTTTCCGCCCCTGGTCGTCCTGGAAGGTGGAACGGCCAGCGTTGACTTCACGGCTGAAGTGGAGGGGGAACACCCGCAGTTCAGCTACACCTGGGACCTGAACGGCGATGGCCAGCCTGATCCGGAGAGCGGTCCGGGTACGGCGTCATTCGCTTATGCCGAGGCTGGGAAGTTCCAGGCGAGCGTTCTGGTGGTGGATGCTTGCGGTCTTGCGGCCGAGGATACTCTGCCGGTGGTCGTGACGGACCCCGAGGCAGTGGCCTGCCATCCAATGGCCCAGCGGATCGCGGACGCGGTCAACACCCTGTTCCCCAACCAGGCCGAAACGCTGTACACCTGCGAAGACATCTTCGCCATCTTCCAGGGTTCCCTCACCGGATCTCAGGTCGGATTCGGACGGCTGTGGCATGCGTACAAGCTCAGCCAGACGATGGAAGAGCTGACCTGGGAAGAGATCCGCGACTGGCACCTGGCCGGGAATGGATGGGGCCTCTTGGTTCAGCTGGATCGATTCGCAGCTACGCTTGAGCAAGTAGGACTGAATGAGCTCGTTGATCGGGTGCTCAGTGGAGAAGCCAGCGTTGGCGATATTCGACATGCTGTGCGCGCCGTCGTTCGATATGAGGCGGATTTCGAAGACGCGCTAGCCAGGCTTGGAGACGGAATGACCCCGGGCGAGCTGGGCCAGCTGTATCGGACCGCCCAAGAGCTGGGAGTTGAGCCCAACGCGTTGGATCAGTACCTGACTGACGGCGTCAGCCTGGCGGAACTTAATCATGCCTCACGGCTGGCATCGCGGAGGGGGAGCGATTGGCAGGAGGTGGTGGAAGCGCATTCGGCCGGCCAGAGTTGGGGCACGATCAACCAGGCCCAGCGGCTGGCGGATGCGGAAACCGACTGGATGACGGTCCTTGAATCCGGACTGAAGGAGGTCCGCGGCCAGGAGCGGGAAGAAGCCCAAACCGAGCGAGCGCTGAGCAGGAACGAGAAAACGGCCGCTCGGCTGGCCAATCAATTTGCGGTGAGCGAATCCGAGGTGTGGGCCCTCTTCAATGGCTCCTGCACCGGGGACTGGGGCTGCGTCCGATCCGCCCTGCGCCAAAGCTCGAAAGGCAAGTAGGGTCAAACCCATGAGCCTGCGCGGCGACAGGCGAGACTGACTTTGACATGGCCGGCCTCACCGGAATCCAACTCGGGCCCTACCAGATCCTTGAACAAATAGGCCGCGGCGGAATGGCCGCGGTCTACCGCGCCCATGACCCGGCTCGAAACCGATTCGTAGCGCTCAAGCTCGTTGCACCCCATCTGACCAATGACCCGAAATTCGAGCAGCGGTTCCGCCGCGAGGCGCGGCTGCTGATGCGATTGAAGCACCCCAACATAATTCCGGTGGAGGACGCCGG
>CAZPZD010000059.1:7951-12823 GCA_964590515.1 uncultured Anaerolineaceae bacterium
TTCATGTCGCCCGAGCAGGTGCGGGGCGAGAAGGCGGGCCCGCTGTCCGACCAGTATTCGCTGGGCGTGATCCTGTACCTGCTGACCACCGGCCGGCTGCCGTTTGACGGCGAGGTACCCATCGCGGTGGCGATGAAACAACTGAATGAGCCGATGCCGCCGGTGCGAGCGGTCAGCCCCAATGTCCCGGAAACCGTCGAGCGGGTGATCCTCAAGGCAACTGCCAAGCTGCCGAGCGATCGATTCAAGTCGGTCGCGGAGATGAATGCGGCCCTCCAGGCAGCCGTGGCCCATGCGCTGGATCCCTCCGCGACGCCGGCGCCCTCGATTGCACTGCCGGAATCAGTCCAACGGACGCTGTCGCTCGACGAGCGGGGTGGGCGGCCCCGGACCTTCAGGGTGCGCTGGGCCGCGGTCGCCGGCTTGGCCCTCTTGCTGGCGTTGGCCTATCCGGTCTTGGCCTCCGGGCGCGGCTCGCTGCTGGAGCTCTTCTCACCGGCCTCAGATGGAACTCCGGCGAGCGCCGCCGAACTCAGCGAAGAGCAGCTGCGCCTGCTGAGCGGAACCATCGAGGCCATGTCTACCGAATTAGCCGGATCGCGGGCCGACTTGATGGAGGCGGAGCAGGTCCAAACCGCGGTGATGGCCACGGTGATAGCGTCCGGCGACTTCGGCCAAATGACTCCGGGACCGACTTCCGCTGGTCATGCTGGGGCGGCTTCTCCAACCAGCGATACAGGCTTGCGACTTCTCACTCCGGTCTCCCTTTCTACCCCGCTTCCGACCGCGACCTCTACCGCCTCGCTCGCCGGCCCGACCCCGACATCCGTCCTTCCTTCAAGTGGCCCAACGGCGACGAATACCTCCGGCCCGACTTCGACCCCGGCTCCCAGCAGCACGCCGGCCGTCCCCCCGCCGATCGATCCTTGCGCTAGGCTCGTCCTGGGCGGAATCTCGGTGAACGCGAACGAAACGAGCTGGGAGATTGGGAATGGAAGCACATCGGACCTCACGATCTCCCGGATTCTGTTCGATTGGCCGGCATCGAACCTCGAACTCAAGAAGATCCGGCTGGCGGGGACCCTGATCTGGAACGCGGGCGACAATTCTCCTGCAACGGACATTCAGTCGGGTTGGAAGGGGAACCGTTCGCTGGCCGCGGGAGCGGCCAAGGATCTCATCTTCGAATTCGGGGCGGCCGCAGCTTCCTCCGGATACAGTCTGCTCGTGGAATTCGATACCGGCTGCCAGATCGACACCGGCGGCTGATGACCGCAGCCTTCTCTAGACCGCGGCCGAGGGCGAGCTAGCGCCGCTCCATCGCGACGAAATCTCGCTGCCTCTCACCCAAGTAGACCTGCCGGGGGCGGGCGATCTTCTGCTCCGGATCCGCAAGCAGCTCCTGCCACTGGGCAAGCCAACCGACCGTCCGGGCGATAGCGAACATCACCGGGAACATGTCGGTCGGGATTCCCAGGGCCTGGTAGATGATGCCCGAGTAGAAGTCGACGTTGGGGTACAGCTTGCGGGAAACGAAGAAGTCGTCCTCCAGGGCGATCTTCTCCAGGTCCAGCGCGATGTCAATCAGCGGGTTCCGGCCGGTCAGCTCGAAGACCTGCTCGGCGGTCTCCTTGATAATCTTGGCCCGCGGATCGTAATTCTTGTAGACCCGGTGCCCAAATCCCATCAGGCGGAGTTCGCCTTGCTTCACCCGCTGAATGTACTCAGGGACCCGCTGCCTATCGCCGATCTCCTGGAGCATCTTGAGCACGGCCGCATTCGCCCCGCCATGTAGCGGGCCGGACAGGGCCGCCGCTGCGCCGGCCAAGCAACTGTAAGGATCCGCTTGGCTTGAGCCAATGGATCGCATGCTGCTGGTGCTGCAATTCTGCTCATGGTCGGCGTGCAGGATGAACAGCACGTCGAGGGCGCGCTCCAGCACCGGATTCGGTTTGTACTTGGCCTCGGACATCTTGTACATCATAGCGAGGAAGTTGCCGGTGTAGCTCAGGTCATTGTCCGGATAGACATACGGCAGACCCTTGCTGTGGCGGAAGGAATAGGCGGCTATGGTGGGCACCTTGGCGATGAGGCGCCTGATTTGGTGGAGGCGGGTGACGGGGTCGGTGACGTCGCGCGCTTCAGGGTAGAACGTTGAAAGGGCCGCCACGGAGCTGACAAACATACCCATCGGGTGGGCGTCGTAGCGGAAGGACTCCATCAGCGATTTGAGGTTTTCATGCAGGAAGGTGTGATGGGTGATCTCGTTCACCCACCCGTCGAGCTGTGGCTGGGTGGGCAGCTCCCCGAAGATGATGAGATAGGCCACTTCGAGGAAGGTGCTTCGCTCCGCCAGTTGCTCGATGGGGTAGCCTCGATACTCCAGAATGCCTCGCTCGCCATCGATGAAGGTGATCCTGCTCCTCGTGGAAGCCGTGTTCTTGAAGGCCGGATCGTAGCTCATCAGCCCAAAATCGTCGGCGTCAACTTTGATCTCCCGCAAGGCCATGGCGGAGATCGTGCCGTGTTCGATCGGAACGTCGTACTCCTTCTTGGTGCGGTGATCGATGATAGTCAGATGCCCGTCAGTGGCGCCCTCGGCGCGTTCAGCGTCTCGGGGCCTAGCCTTTGTAACCATTTGGCCAAATCCTCCTTAGCTCAACGGGCCCCCAACACGATTAATTCGCACGGTGGGGGCATGTGAAACCTCCGGCGTGGCCGGCACTTGTGATAATAGGCGCAAACGGTCCGCTTGCGCAGTGAGGAGCTTCCCCACTTCGGGGTGACTTCCGTCCCCTCCGGGGTTTCGGTCCCCATGGCCGAGCGCATTTTCCCGGTCAACGCGGGACGCTGGCCCCATGACAGCGGGACGTTCGCGGCGCGACACTCGGTCCGGCGGTTGCATCTGGCCTCAATCCGAGTTGGGGGAGGAGGAGTTATGCGCAGAGTTCTCAAGTGGGTCGGGATTGTCTTGGGCGGCCTCGTCGGTCTGGCGTTGCTCGTCGCCGTAGGGCTTTACGTGAGCGCCAGCGTGCGAATGACTCGTACCTATGACCTTCAGCCCTAGGTCGTCGCTATCCCATCCGACCCAGAATCGATCCACCTCGGGGAACGTTGGGTGAGCAACCTCTGTACCGAGTGCCACGGGGAGGACCTCGCAGGGACTGTCATGTTCGAGGACCCGGCGATCGGCCGGATCGTGGCCCACAATCTGACTGCAGGGGAGGGAGGCGCCGGCAGCAGCTACACCGATGTCGATTGGATTCGGGCCATCCGGCATGGGATCGGCCCGGAAGGGAGGGCCTTGTTTGTCATGCCTTCGGAAGCTTATTACTACTTCAGCGACCGCGACCTCGGGGCCATCATCGCCTATGTGAAGTCTGTCCCGCCGGTCGACAACGACCCAGGCGAGATCAGTGTGACGCCAATGGCCCGATTGCTCGTAGCTGCCGGGGTCTTTGTCAACCCTTTCGCCGCGGAGCGCATCGATCAGATTGCGCCGCGCCCCGCTGCGCCGGAGCCGGGCGTGAACGCTGAGTATGGGAACTACCTGGCCCTGACGTTCGGCTGTCAGGCTTGCCATGGTTCGGACTTTGCAGGAGGCAAACATCCGGAGCCGAATGGACCTGCGGTGCCGAGCATCACTACCGCTAGCAACCTGGCAATTTGGTCGGAGGAGGACTTCCTGACAGCCGTCCGGACCCGCAAGAGCCGGTTCATGCCGTGGGAGAGCCTGAACAAGCTGACGGACGCCGAGCTGATCGCGATCTGGCTCCATCTACAGACAGTTCCGCCGGTTGATTAGGGCATCTCATGGAACTGCGAGGCCTTTGGCGAGAAGTACGCGGAGATCAAGCGATGTCGCAATTTCGCACGGAAGAGCCAGCCCGGCAGCTCGGCGCTGGCTGGGCTACCTGGCCACCGGGTCCAAACTGATCTACACGGGGGCCTTCTATGGTAGATAGCTGATCAGTCATAAGCAACACATTCAACTCGCGGGCCTCGACCGGGGCTGCTCCGGCTGAGACCCTCTCCGAAGAAGGAGTGACAGTTCCAATGACCACAACTCAGATTTCCGATTTCCGCTGGCTCAGCGCGCTGGGGATCTCAGTGATCCTGTTCCTGATCCTTGGAGTATTCAACGCTGTGATCGGGATCCTGACCCCCTTTTTTGTGCGATCCGACCGGCTGACTTCGAACAGCCTTCTCACCTCGACGCGAACCGACACCGCCCTGTTCGGGGCTTCGCCCGAGGATCTGGTGGCCAAGGACTCTCCCTTGGGGCTCGTGCGGTTTGTGACGGTCAACTGGTTCGCTGCGTACATGCTCGGCGTTGGCATCTTGCAGGTGGCCCTGTCGTGGTTCGGCCTCCGGTCCGGGCAGAGCTGGGCCCTGTGGAGCTTGACACTGGCGGGCCTGGCGATGGTTCCAGGCATCTGGATCTCAATCGGCCCTTATGCCCGTGCTGGAGCGGTGCCTGGGATTGGCGAAATGCCGCCGTTCATCACGATCCTGGTTCTGGTCCCGATCGCCGCCGTGCTGGGGTGGATCGGCCTTCGGTAGCACTTGTGGCTTGGTCTTTACCCACTGCCCGGCTGTGGGGCAGGGCAGACATGACGGAGAGGGACGCTCGCACCTGCCGCCCGGGGAGCAGGGTTATGTTGCTGGACGCGCGGCTTCGGACGCCGCGAAGAGAGGAGGGCTTCGATGAATGACACTCGACGGATCGGAGGGTGGTCTGCTGTCCTGTTCGGGGTTGTGCTGCTTGTCGCTTTCGGCCTATTCATCCCGACGTTCGCAACCATGCCGGCTGATGCCATGCAGCCATCGAACTTCGCTGGCAGGCTGGCGACCATGGGCGGGATGGCTCCC
>CAZPZD010000060.1:0-12576 GCA_964590515.1 uncultured Anaerolineaceae bacterium
GGCCGGCTCGATAAGAGCGGCGTCCGCTACGATCCGTACTCGAGTCTGGGTGGCGAGGGCAGCCTGCTCGCGCTCGTGAGGGATGGGCGGGCTGTGGCCGCGGCTGGGGTCGGGGAGTCTGTCGGAGTGGTGCTCCCGGAGACCGCGTTCTACATCGAATCCGGTGGACAGGTTTCCGATTCCGGAACCATCCGGTCCGCCAACGGACAGAGCTGGGAGATCGCGGTCGCAGACGTCCGCGAACCCGTCGACGGCCTGATCGTCCACTACGGTACGGTCCTGCGCGGCGAGCCGAAAGTCGGTGATCGCGCGGTTGCTATGGTCGATTCCGTTCGCCGTCACGACATCATGCGCAACCACACCGCCACTCACTTGCTGCACGCCGCTCTGAGGACCGTGCTCGGGCCGCATGCCCGTCAGGCAGGTTCGCTTGTCGCACCCGATCGGCTGCGATTCGACTTCACCCACCCGGAACACATGACCCCCGAAGAAATCGAGCGGGTCGAACGAATGGTCAACGTAAACATACTCGCCAACTACACCTTGACGATCCGACAGGAATCGCGCGAGCAGGCGATCCGCCAGGGCGCGATGGCGTTATTTGGCGAGGCCTACGGCGAGACCGTCCGGTCGATCCGCATCGGGGACCCGGAGCCGATCTCCTACGAGCTCTGCGGCGGAACCCACGTCCAGGAGACCGGAGTCATCGGAACGTTTCTGATCACCTCCGAGGGCAGCGTCGCCGCCGGGATTCGGCGGATCGAGGCGGTCAGCGGTCGGGGGGCGCTGGACTTGATCCGGGAACGATTCCAGGACCTGCAGCGAGTCTCCGAGCATTTGGGATCTTCCCCCGCGGAGGCCAACGCGCGCCTGACTGCGTTGTTGGAGGAGCGAGACCGGCTCCTGCGTGAGCTCGCCCGGCTGCAAGAGGCGCTGGCCCTCGAACACTTCCAGCGGCTGGCCACCCAGTCGGTGGACGGGGTGCCGGTGTTGGCCGGGTTGATTCCAAACGCCAGCGCCGAGTTACTGCGCGCATTGGTGGATCGCTTCCGCTCCGACCATCCCAGCGGGGTGGCGGTTCTGGCCTCGGCCATCGACAACCGGCCGATCATCGTGGCGGCCGTGACCCAGGACCTGGTGTCCCGCGGGCTGCACGCGGGCGAGCTGGTCAAGGTAGTCGCTCAGCAGGTCGGCGGCGGAGGGGGTGGCAAACCGACCCTGGCTCAGGCTGGCGGCAAGGACCCAAGCCAACTGCCCACCGCCCTGGCCCTCGTCCCGGGTTGGGTAGAAGCCCACCTCAAGCAGGACTGAGATCGTCACCTCCCCGTGAAGATTCAGATCATCCAGCTGGAACCGGAAGACGACCACTCTTCGGCGCGGGACAAGCTCTCGCAGGTCAAGGCCCCCAGTGCGCTGCTCGTCTGGCCCCGGCGCGGCCGACCGCTGGCCCGGCGCCTCGATCTGGAGCTGATTGCCCGGCACGCTCGGCGCCGGGGGATCGCGCTGGGATTGGTCGTATTTGACCCGGAAATCCGGGCGCTGGCCGCCCGACTCGGACTCGCCGTCTTCGACTCGCTCGAGGGCTCGCCCTCTCCGGACACCTCGCCCCAGGCGCCCGCCTTTCGACTGCCACCCCTGCAAGACCGAGGGTCGATCGCAGAGCTGAGGGAGGCCCGAAACTCCGCCCGAAACCCCGCTTCGCCACTGCCGCCCAGAGCCCGCCGGATTGGATTTGGGGTTGCCGTCGGATCGATCCTGATTCTCGCAGTGGTGCTGATCCCGCGCGCGTCGGTGATCATCCGGCCCGATCGAAGTCCCTTTGTCGGAACCGTGGGACTCTGGATCGATCCCGAACTCCAGAGCGGGCCATCCGCTGAGCGGATCCCGGGCCGCCAGATCACTGTCTCAGTCTCTGGTGAATCCCGGATCGAGACTTCCGGACGGACAAGGCTGCCCTCCGCTGCCGCGGCCGGCGAGGTCACGTTCAATAACCTGACCGACGAGCAAGTCGAGATCCCGGCGGGAACCGGAGTGCGGGCCGGCGACCTCCGTTTCTTGACCGAGGCCCTGGCGACCCTGGCAGGGGAGCAGGATGCGGAGGTCACCGTCGGTGTTCTGGCCGCGCTGCCCGGGCGATCCGGCAATGTTGCGGCCGGCATGATCGATGCAGTCGAGGGAGAGCTTGGATTCTTGCTCACTGTCAACAACCCCGAACCGACCAGCGGCGGGCAAGATGTGCTCGCCGGAGCGGTCACTTCCGCGAACCTCGTCTCGCTCCGAAGCAATTTGGAGCTCGAGTTGCTCGATCAGGCAGCCCGTGACCTCCGCGCCCAACTGTCGCTGGAGGACGAATTCGTCCCGGGCAGCTTGCGGGTCGTTCGAGTCGAGCAGGAGCGATTCGACCGGACCGCGGGCGCGGCCGCGGAGTCGCTTGGGCTCGAATTGACCCTCGAAGTGGAGGGAGTAGGCTTCCGTCGCTCTGAGGCGCAGGCCGCGATCGAGGCCTTGCTTCCTGAGCAGCTTCCGGACGGGTGGCAGCTCATCCCTGGCACCGTCAGTTTTCAAGCGGTTGAGCCGGAGGTTCAGCAACAGGATCGGACTGCGACCTTGGGTTCATTCCAAGTTCGCGCCGATACAGCCCGGGAGGTCTCTTTCGATCAGATCCGCCGCCTGGCTCGCGGAGCTCCCACCGCCCGGATCGCCGGTGAGCTGAGTTCACAGTTCGACCTCCTTCAACCGCCTACAATCCAAACTTCGCCCGGCTGGCTGCCCTGGCTACCCTGGTTGGAAATGCAGATCGAGGTGGGCTGGGCGTGGGAGGGTTCCTGATGCCCAGGATTCTGGCGATCGATCCGGGCGAGGTTCGGATTGGCGTGGCGTTGACTGATCCCACCGGCTCGATCGCCAGGCCGCTCACCGTCATCCGGCATTCCTCCCGCGCCGCCGACGTAGCCGCCATTCGCGACCTGGCTGATCAGTATCAAGCCGGACTGATCCTGGTGGGCCTGCCGCTCGACTCGGAAGGGCGGGTCGGCCCCCAGGCCCGCCGTTCGCTTCGGTTGGTGGAAACCTTGCGATCGGTTTGTTCCGTCCCGATCGAGACCTGGGACGAGAGCGGGACCACTCAGCTCGCACGGCAGACCGTGAATCGCGCTGCCCAGGAGGATGCCCGCGCTGCAGCGTTTCTGCTGCAAGATTATGTCGACTCCCGGTCCGGCTGGAACGCGCCCGACGCGACGACACCTGAGCGCCTCGTTTGACCACACCTCAGTCTGGCGGAAGAACGTGAAGAGGCTTATGCGCGGTGCCCTAGGGGTTGGGTTGTTTTGCGGGCTGACCGGATGTGCTGCCGCCGCCCTACTGTCCGCGACAGATCTGGTGGTGGAACTTGGTCCGGCCTCAGGCCAGTTGCCCCCGGTGCAGCGGGCTTCGCTGGCGGTCTACTTGCTGCTCAATGCGCGATCGCTCGATTCACCGGCAGGCGATCCAGAAACTTCCCTCGAACTTCACGTGCCGGAGGGCGCCGCCGCTCAATCGGTGATCGACGAGCTGGTGGAAGCCGGCGTCGTGGACAACGGTCTGCTGCTGCGCAATTACATGCAGTACCGCGGGCTGGACCTCGGCGTGCAGGCCGGCGCCTACCAGGTTTCCGGGTCGATGACGGTGCGCGGGGTCGCGGCGACGCTCCAGCAAGCCCGTCCCCCCGAGATTGTCCTGACCGTGGTCGAGGGTTGGCGCCTGGAGCAAATCGCAGAGGCGGTAGGACGGGCCGGCCTGCCCTACGGTCCAGGCGAGTTTCTTTTGGCGGCGAGCTCCATCCCAGCCGATCACCCGTTGGCGCCGGAGCTGCCAGGTGGGGTATCCCTGGAGGGGTTCTTATTCCCTGATACGTATCGCTTGGAACTAGACGGCACTGCCCAGGACCTGGTGGACTCGATGCTGGGGACCTTCCAGCTGCGCATGACGGCCGACCAACTGCCGGCATTTCACGCCCAGGGGTTGCTCCTTTACGAAGCCGTAACCTTGGCCTCGATCATTGAACGCGAAGCGATCGTGCCGGACGAACGACCCCTCATCGCCGCCGTATTCTTGCGCCGATTGCGTAACGGACTGCCGCTCGAGGCCGATCCGACGGTCCAGTACGCGCTGGGCCAGCAGACAGGCGGCGAATGGTGGAAATCCCCGCTCACTCTGATCGACCTGGAAACTGCCTCGCCTTACAACACGTATCGGAACACGGGCTTACCGCCCGGTCCAATCTCCAATCCCGGGTTGGCCTCCCTGATGGCCGTCGCCGCACCGGCCGAGACGTCCTACCTGTACTTTCGGGCCACCTGCGATGGGTCGGGTCGCCACTCGTTCGCCGAGACTTTCGAGCAGCATCTAGCAAACGCTTGCCCTTAAAGGAACCCGGATGTCTAAACCCACGATAGCAACTTATGGAAGCTGGACTTCACCGATCAGTGCCGCCCAGGCGGCCGGCCGACGATCAGGCAGAAATCAGGCCATCGTATCCGGGGGATTCATCTACTGGACCGAAAACCGCCCCGATGAAGGCGGACGGGTAGCCGTGATGCGGAAAGCCGCAGGAACGCCTCCGGAGGAAGCCACCCCGCCCGGCTTCGACTGCCGCACCCGGGTGCACGAATACGGCGGTGGAGCGTTCCTCGCTGACGGCACGACTCTATTTTGTTCAAAGTTCGAGGACCAGCGGCTGTACCGGATCGAACCGGGATCCGATCCGGTCGCCATCACCCCGGAACCGCCGGTTGCGGCCGGCTTGCGTTATGCCGACGGCCGAATGACACCGGACGGCCAGTGGATCGTGTGCGTCCGCGAAAGACACCCAGCGACCGGCGAAGCAAGCAACGAGATTGTGATAGTTCCCACAAATGGGTCGCTTGCGCCCCGCACGTTGGTCCGCGGTCGTGACTTCTATGCTTGCCCGCGCATCAGCCCGGATGGCCGGTCCCTCGCCTGGCTGGAATGGGACCATCCACAAATGCCGTGGGACGGTACCGAGCTTTGGGCAGCCGATCTGCCGTCCGGAATCTCGCTCGCAAATCCGCGCAAAGTTGCCGGCGGACCGACCGAATCCATCTTTCAGCCCGAGTGGAGCCCAAGCGGGGTTTTGCACTTCGTCTCGGACCGAACCGGATGGTGGAACCTGTATCGCTGGGCCGGTGATCGCGCCGATCCACTCCTGCCGATGGAGGCCGAGTTCGGTTCTCCGGCATGGCAATTCGGATACTCTCATTACGCGTTTCTTCCCGACGGCCGGATCGCAGCGGTCTACATAGCGAACGGGATCGACCACCTGGGCTGGTTCCCAGCTGAAGGTCAAGAATGGACCCGGATCGAGACCGGGCTGACCAGTTTCGACCCTCCAAGCCTTCAGTTCGACGGCGGTTCCGGCCGACTGGTGCTGGTCGGCGGCGCGCCGGACCGACCCCCGGCGGTGCACGCACTGCAACTTGACTCTGGCAAACTTGAAACTCTCAGCGCCATCGACCCAGAGCTCCCCGACCCGGGCTACATTTCCCGTCCTCGCCCGATTACCTTCCCCACCTCTGGCGGTCAGGTTGCCCATGCTTTGTTCTACCCTCCCCACAACCGTGATCATCACGGCCCGGCGAACACCCTTCCACCGCTGATCGTGATAAGCCATGGGGGGCCAACCAGCAACGCGACCTCCGAGTTCTACCTGCCTCTCCAGTTCTGGACCAGCCGCGGATTCGCGGTCGTGGATGTGAACTACCGGGGCAGCTCGGGATACGGCCGGGCCTATCGAGAGTTACTGAATGGAACCTGGGGA
Source organism: uncultured Anaerolineaceae bacterium (assembly GCA_964590515.1). Lineage (GTDB taxonomy): Bacteria > Chloroflexota > Anaerolineae > Anaerolineales > E44-bin32 > JADFRG01. The sequence continues at coordinate 5,816 of CAZPZD010000060.1, forward strand.
GTGTTCGACGTCGAAGATTGCATCGCCGCCGCCAAATATTTGGTGGACCAAGGGGAAGCCGACCCGGAGCGGCTGATCATCCGAGGCGGAAGCGCAGGAGGCTACACTACCCTCTGCGCCCTGACCTTCCATAATGAGTTCGCGGCCGGGGCAAGTTACTACGGAGTTGCGGACCTGGAGACGCTCGCCCGCGACACACACAAGTTCGAGTCGCGCTACCTGGACAGCTTGATCGGTCCCTATCCACAGGCCATCGAAACTTACCGGCAGCGCTCACCCATCCACTTTGCGGCCCAACTCGGCTGTCCCATCATTCTCTTCCAAGGACTTGAGGATCGAGTCGTCCCGCCCGCGCAGGCCGAGACGATGGTGGCAGCGTTGCAGGCCAAGGGCCTGCCACACGCCTACCTCGCGTTCGAAGGCGAGGCCCATGGATTTCGAAAAGAAGAGAATATCCGCCGGGCCTTGGAGGCCGAACTCTACTTCTACTCGCGGATCTTCGAATTCGATCTTCCGGATCGACCACAGCCGGTCGAGATCAAGAACCTGCCGGACTGACCTCTGACCCTCGCCCGATGGTGCTGAAAGCCGGGCGCCGCCTCCGGGCACCTTGGTGAACGATCACGTCTGCTCGATGACTCCGTAGAAAAGCGGCAGCCGGTCCACCGGGTGGGTCGAGATCTGGTGGGCGGCGCGGACCCGTTCGATAGCTGATCTCATCCGCGGGGAATCGTTGGCGTGCACGCTGAACAGCGGGTCTCCCTCAACCACCCGGTCTCCCACTTTGCGATGCACGATGACCCCCACCGAATAATCAATGGGGTCGCCCTGCTTTGACCGGCCGGCCCCGAGTTGGACCGCTGCATACCCGATCTCTGCCGCGTGGATCGAACGCAGGTAGCCGGCCCTCGGCGCACGGAATTCCTCGACGAGTTGGGCCGCAGGCAGCCGCTCCGGTTCATCTACGTAGCGCGGGTCTCCACCCTGGGCCTCAACCAGCGCCCGGAACTTCCGCAGCGCCGACCCGTCAGAGAGCGCAGCCTGCGCGAGCGATCGGGCCCCCGCCAGGTCTGAGGCCCTGCCTGCCAGCCGCAGCATTTGAGCCGCGACCACCAGGCAGTGCTCCACGAAGTCAGGCGGCCCTCCGCCCTTCAAGGTGGCCAGGGCTTCCTTCACCTCGAGTGCATTGCCGACCGCATTGCCGAGCGGCTGATTCATATCCGACAGCAGCGCCACAACCTTCAGGCCCGCCTGACGGCCGATCTCAACCATTACCTTGGCGAGCTGCTCGGCCTGCTCTAGCGTCTGCATAAATGCCCCCACCCCGACTTTGACGTCCAAGACGACCGCCTGGCTGCCGGCTGCGATCTTCTTGCTCATCACCGAGGAGGCGATCAGGGGAATGGATGGTACGGTTCCGGTCACGTCGCGCAGAGCGTAAAGTTTGCCGTCCGCCGGCGCCAAGGCCGCGGATTGCCCGGCCAACACTACTCCGATCCGGGCAAGCTGCTCCAGAAACTCCTCGGTTGTCAGATCGGCACGAAAGCCCGGGATCGATTCCAACTTGTCCAGGGTACCGCCGGAAAATCCGAGCCCGCGGCCGGTCATCTTCCCAACTGGCACTCCGCAGGCGGCCACCACCGGTTCGACAACCAGAGTCGTCTTGTCGCCCACCCCTCCGGTCGAGTGCTTGTCAATCGCCAGCGGTACGACCTGCGAGAGGTTCAGCCGGTCTCCGGAGGCGACCATCGCCAGGGTCAGGTCGGTCGTCTCGCGGGCGTTCATCCCTCGCAGCAGCACCGCCATCGCCCAGGCGCTCGCCTGGTAATCGGGGATCTCACCTCGGACGAATCCAGCAACGAAGAACTCGATCTCTTCTTTCGTGAGCTCTCCGCCGTCACGTTTCTTGGAAATGACGTCGACCGCCCGCATGGCATGAGCATACTATAGGCTCCACCCCACTGCTATAATCCAGCCCCATGCCCGGGGCCGATCTAGTCCTCACCAATGCGCACGTCGTGACCATGGACGACCGTTTTCAGGTTTTCCGGGACGGCGCGCTGGCGATCTTGGGCGGGAAGCTGGTCGCGGTGGGGCCGGCCCGCGAGGTTCTTGCGGCCTACCCGGGCTCCGAGCTGGTCGACTGCGGCGGCAAGGCGCTCATCCCAGGTCTGATCAATGCCCACACCCATGCCGCGATGTCCTTGCTGCGCGGAATGGCCGACGATCGGCGGCTAGATGTCTGGCTGTTGGGCTATGTCATGCCGGTAGAGCGAGAGTTCGTCACACCTGACTTTGTGCGTTTGGGAACCTCGCTGGCCTGCGCCGAGATGATCCGCAGCGGGGTCACCTGCTTCGCCGACATGTATTACTTCGAGGAAACCGTGGCCGAGGCGGTAGCCGAGGCCGGGATGCGGGCGGTCTGCTCGCAGACGGTGCTGAAATTCCCGACACCGGATGCCGAATCCTTCGAGGACGCCCTGCAGCGGGCCTCTGAGTTCATCCAACGCTGGCGGGGGCATCCGCTGATTGTGCCCTCGATCGCACCCCATGCCGCATACACCAGCACACCGGAAATCCTGCGGGCCTGCACCGATCTGGCGGTCGAATTCGACGTTCCATTGCATATCCACATCGCAGAGACTGCCCAGGAAGTGCAGGATTGGCGGAAGAGCTACGACATGCCGGTCGTGCCGTGGGTGAAGAAGCTGGGCCTGTTCGAGGCCAAGGTCCTGGCCGCCCACTGTGTCCATGTGGACCTGGGCGAGATCCACACCTTGCAGCATGCCGGGGCGGGAGTCTCGCATAACCCGTCCAGCAACCTGAAGCTCGCCTCCGGTTTTGCCCCCGTCACTCAGATGCTGGCGGAGGGCATCAATCTCGGGATCGGCACCGATGGACCCGCTTCCAACAACGACCTCGACATGTTCGAGGAGCTGCGGCTGGCCAGTTTCGTGGCCAAGATCACTTCTGGCGACCCGACCGCCGCGCCCGCCCGGACGACGCTGGCAATGGCGACTATCCTTGGCGCCAAGGCGCTGCACCTCGGTCACCTCACCGGCTCGCTGGAGACCGGCAAACAGGCCGACCTGGCGCTGGTCGACCTGGATACGCTGCATTCGTCTCCCCACTTCGATCACGACCCTGAATCCATTTACTCACGACTGGTTTATACGGCCAAAGCGAGTGACGTCACCGACGTCATGGTCGCTGGGCGTTGGTTGATGCGCGAGCGTGAGCTGCTCACCATCCGCACCGACGAGCTGCTCCCCGCCGCGGCTGAAATCGCAAAGCGGATCGATGCGTTCCTGATTGAGCGCGAAGACTCAGTCCTCTCGAAGCTGGTGGCCATTGGCGGCGCGGAGCGGGAAGAAAGTTACGAGATTCAGATGAAGATGCGCCTACCGGAGCCGAACTTGCTTCGGGAGACCTTGAGTTCAGATCGATTGGAGATTGTGCGCCACGTTCACTATCGCGAGTTCGACACCTACTTCACCTTCTCCGACCCGCGGCAGGGAAGGCTGCGCTACCGAGAAGACGAGTTCGTCGATGACAAAGGAGAGGTCTACACCGTGCGCTCCCGGCTGACCCTGATCGGGCCGGCTGCCGAGCGGGAGTACCCGCAGTCGGTCCTGCTGTCCCGTTCCCGCTTCATCGCACCGGCCAATCACAGCGAGCGTTTCTACCGGGAGTATTTCACTCCCAGCGGCGAAATTGTCGTGCACAAGGACCGGCTGCGCTGGTTGGTCCGGCACAACGGCCAGGAGTTCTTCATTAATATCGATCGGCTGCTCCAGCCGGCCGTCGAGGGCCACTTCCTGGAGATCAAGAGCCGAACCTGGTCACGCGGCGATGCCGAGATCAAGGCCGGACTAATCTTGGAATTGCTGAAGATTCTGGGGGTCGAGGGGGTATCCGAGGTCCGAGACGAGTACCCCGACCTGGTGACTATCGCTGGCTGAAGCGACCCTGCCACTCGTAGAGCAGGTTGAGCGCCTCCAGCGGGCTGAGCGCCTCCAGCTGGAGCCGTTCCAGCTCCCCCAGCAGAGGGCTCTGGTCGGGAAAAAGCGTCAACTGACTGGGGGCGGACGGCCTGCCCCGGGCGGCATCGGCCTGCAAGTTCATCAATATTTCCTGGGCTCGATGGATAACAGCCCGCGGCAGCCCAGCCAATTCGGCGACATGGATCCCGTAGGACTTATCCGCCCCACCCGGAATGATCTTGTGCAGGAAGACCACCTTCCCGCCCTCCTCCGACACCGCGACGTTGTAGTTGCGTACCGCCGGCAAGCTTTCGGCCAACCGGGTGAGCTCGTGATAGTGGGTGGCGACGAGGGCTCGGGAGCGCAGCCGAGGGTGGCTGTGGATGAACTCGACGACCGCCCAGGCGATCGACAGCCCGTCGTAGGTACTGGTCCCTCTTCCGATCTCGTCTAGCACCAAGAGGCTGGCCGGACTGGCATGGTGGAGCAGATTGGCGGTCTCCAGCATCTCCACCATGAATGTCGACTGTCCGGCATGGATTTCATCCTGGGTCCCGATTCGGGTGAAGATTCGGTCGACCACTCCGATCCGGGCCGCCCGGGCGGGTACGAAGCTCCCCATCTGGGCCATCAGGACAATGAGGGCGACCTGCCGCAGGTAGGTCGATTTGCCCGACATGTTCGGGCCGGTAATCACCCGCACCCGCTCACCCGGCTCGAGCACCGTGTCGTTGGGAACAAAGCGGCGACCGGCCGGCATGAATTGCTCGACCACCGGGTGGCGGCCCTCCCAGATCTCCAAGACCTCCCCCTCCACCAGTTCCGGGCGCACGAAACCCTGCCTGACTGCGGCTTCAGCGAGGGCCGCCACCGCGTCGAGCTTGCCCAGCGTGCGGGCGGTGGCGAGCAGCCGGGCAGAGTTGAGCCCCAGTTCCCGGCAAAGCGCACGAAACAGCTCGCTCTCGAGCTCAACGATTCGCTCCTCGGCGGTCAGCACCAACGACTCGTACTCCTTCATTTGGGGCGTGATGTAGCGCTCAGCATTCACCAGGGTCTGTTTCCGAAGGTAATCCCCCGGAACATGCGCACTGTTGGCTTTCGTCACTTCGATGAAATAGCCGAACACCCTGTTGTAGCCGACCTTCAGGGTCTTGATCCCGGTGCGCTGCCGCTCAGCCGTTTCCAAGCCTGAGATCCAATCCCGCGCCTGACGCGAGGAATTGACCAGCTCATCCAGTTCCGCAGAATACCCCGGCCGGATCAGCCCTGGCTGACCCAGGCTCAGCGGGGGATCGGGCACCAGCGCGCTCTCCAGTTCTTGCAGCACCTCGCCGCAGGGGTCGAGGTTGGCAGCCAGGTCTCCCAACGACCCGCCCGCCACTGTTTTCAAAACTCCCGGCAGCTCACTCAACCCTGATCGCAAGGCACTCAAATCTCTCGGGGTGGCCACCCCGGAGGCAGCTCGATTGGTCACCCGCTCGATGTCCGGCAGCCCATCCATCTGCTGCCGCAGCTCGGCGCGGCGGATCCCATCCTTAAAGAGCGCTTCCACCTGATCGAGCCTTGCTTCGATCTGCACCCTGTCCAGCCCCGGCTGACTCAGCCACTGGCGCAGCAGCCGGCGGCCCATCGGGGTGACCGTCTCGTCCAGCACCCCCAGCAGCGAACCTTTCAGTGCCCCGGTCCGGCGGGTCTCGGTCAGCTCGAGGTCATGGCGAGTGGCTGCGTCGAGCACCATGAAATCGGCCGTCGAATAAGTCGAAAGCCTCGTGAGCGATGCAAGGGCGGTGGGCTGATTCTGGGTCAGATAGCCCAGAATCCCGCCGGCAGCCATCGTCGCCAGCGGCTTGCCTCCCAATCCAAACCCTTCCAGAGAAGCGACCCGGAAGTGAGCCCGCAGCTGCTCTTCGGCCGTGCCTGGCTCGAACTGCCACTCGGGCCTCGGCGCGCGGTGGCCTGGCAGCTGCTCGTCCAGCTCGAGGTTGTCTGGGTAGATCAGCTCGGCAGGGCTTAGGCGGTCCAGCTCCTGCCGCATGGCATCGGTGCCGGCCACTTCGGTCGCGGCGAAATCCCCGGTCGTCACGTCGGCGTAGGCAATCCCAAAGCCAGCTGAACTGCCCACCACGGCCGCCAGATAGTTGTTGGCGTCGCCCGGCAGCAGGCCGGCCTCGAGCACTGTCCCTGGAGTCACCACTCGCACGACTTCCCGCGGAAAGAGGCCCTGCACCGGCCCATCGCCAACCTGCTCGCAGATGGCGACGTGATAACCCTTCTCGATCAGGCGGGCCAAATACGGTTCCGCCGCATGGAAAGGAATCCCGGCCATCGGCACCCGAGTCCCTTTCGCAATGTTGCGGGAGGTCAACACGATCTCAAGTTCCCTGGCGGCGATTTCGGCGTCGTGGTCGAAAGTCTCATAGAAGTCGCCCAGGCGGAAGAACAGGATCGCATCCGGATACTGCCGCTTGATTTCCAGATATTGTTGGCGAACCGGGCTCAGCTTCATCACTCAGCATTCTACTGCGATCGTCCGAGATGCCCGTGATAGAATTCGACCCGCTCCAGCGGTGGTCTCGTCGCAACTCACGCCCATTCCCTCCAGCTGATCGGTTCAATGCTACTCCTTCGATTGATTCGGCCTGCCGTTTTCATCCTCCCAGTCCTGATGGTGGCCTGCAGCGGGCGCGACCCGTCGGTCGGTACCCTGCGCTACGGGCTCACCCTCGCTCCAACCGGAATCGATCCGCACCTAAACGCCTCGGTCGAGCTGGGGATTCC
>CAZPZD010000061.1:0-11992 GCA_964590515.1 uncultured Anaerolineaceae bacterium
GAGGGCGCCAAGGCCCGTATCAACGCCGGCCTGCCCCCGCACGACCCGTCGGTTGTCGGCATCGTGAATGTCTCGCCGTTCGACTGCCGGACCTGCCACAACATCCACACGACCTACACAAGGGCCGACTTCTCCCTAACGGGAGCTGAACAGCCGGTGTTCATGGAAATGACCGGGGGTACCTTCGACGGCGGCCAGGGCAATCTGTGCGCCAACTGCCACCAGGTCCGCAACGCAGCGCCCACTGTCACTGGAGGGAACGTTGAGGTTACCTCCGGCCGGTTCGGCCCCCATTACGGCATACCAGCCCCGATGCTGCTCGGCGAAGGTGGATTGGGTGTGACCGGCAGCCCAAGCCCCCACTACGCAGTAGTCGAGAATACCTGCGTGACCTGCCACATGGGTGATGAACGCAACCATACCTACCTGCCCGACGTGGAGCGCTGCGTGGCCTGCCATACGGATGCCGAGAACTTTGACGTGAACGGCGTGCAGACCGAAATCACGGCGATGCTTGAAGAGCTCCATACCGTATTCGTCGATGCGAAGCTGTTGAATCCGGACACCGATCTATGGGGGATTTACGACCCGGCGACCAGTACATGGAGTAATCCCTCCGCCAATGCTCCCCTGACAGTTCCCGAAGCGGTCGCAAACGCGATGTGGAACTACAAATTCGTAGTCTATGATCTGAGCATGGGCGCCCACAACTCGGCCTACACCAAGGCGCTGCTCGAGTCGGCTTTGGAGACAATGAAGTAGCGTAGGCGAGCCAGACAACATTCTGACAACCCAGCATAGGAAACACCGGGCGCCATAGGGCGCCCGGTGGCTATGGACCGCGTGACTTCTGTCACAAACGAACGTGACCATAGCCACTGTGTCCGATAAGGTCTCGGAGGAAAGATTAGCGGCATGTTTGAGAGGAGGGGAATCCCATTCACCGGAACGTCCCGCTGGGTCCTGGCGGCCGGGCTACTCGTCGTGGGTGCCGTGGTCGCCGGGATTCTTCTCACCCGCGCCGTTGCGCTCGCGGCCCCAACTCAACCCCTCCCCTACAGCCACAAGGTTCACTCGGAGGCCGGCGTGCAGTGCCTGTTTTGCCACACCGGCGCCCTCCGCTCAGACATCGCTGGCCTGCCCTCAGTGCAGAAATGCATCGGCTGCCACACTCTGATCTCGGCGGAAGAAGAACCCATCCAAGAACTCGCCGGCTACTGGGAGCGAGGCGAGCCAATCCCCTGGGTCCGTGTCCAGCCACAGCCCGACTTCGTATTCTTCAGCCATCAACCGCATCTGGGCGCAGGTCTCAGCTGTGAGGCCTGCCATGGCGACGTGGGCCGGATGACGGTTGCACGGCCGGTCCTTAAGATGGATATGGGCTGGTGCCTGAATTGTCACCTGGAGCAGCCACCGGAGAAGGTGGCCCGCCTGGCGGACTGCCTGGCCTGTCACAAGTAGCTGACCAATGACGAAAAAGATCTCGCGGCGGCAGTTTCTGCGAATCGCGGCGGGGACCGCGGCGGCCACCGGTGCCGCGCCAAACCTGAAGCGGCTGATTCAGGAACCTTTCGTCCGCCCACCCGAGAACGTGCTTCCGGGGCGGGCGGTCTGGTACGCCAGCACCTGCCGCCAGTGCCCGGCCGGGTGCGGGATCATCGTCCGAGTGATCAATGGCCGCGCCAAGAAGATCGAGGGCAACCCGCTCCACCCCTTGAACCGGGGCAAGCTGTGCGCCCGAGGACAGGCCGGCCTGCAAGTGCTCTACCATCCCGATCGGCTGAGGAACGCGGTCCGTCAGACCGGGGGCCGCGGCTCCCGCCAGTTTGAGCCCCTGTATTGGGACGAAGCATTGGACCTCCTGGCCGGGAGGATCAGGGACCTGAGCGATCCAGGCCGGCTCGCGGTGCTGGGCGGGCTGATGCCTGACCACCTCTACCGGCTGCTCTCCCTCTTGTTGGAGTCGATCGGTGCACCTCCCCCGGTCATATTCGACCTCCACTCTGCTCTCGAAGGCCGGGCGGCCGCGGCACAAATGTCTGAGGTCTTCTTCGGGGCGGCTGAGCTGCCGGTCTACGACCTGGGCCGCGCCGACGTCGTATTCTCCTTCGGGGCGAACTTCCTCGAGACCTGGATGTCTCCGGTGGCACAGAGCTTTGGCTACGGGAATATGCGCCAGGGTCCCTTCGGCGGCCGCGGATTGCTGGTCCAGTTCGAACCACGCCTGTCCGCCACGGCTGCCTCCGCGGACCGATGGATCCCTCTGCGGCCTGGCAGCGAAGGGTTTGTCGCCCTGGCCCTCGGTCGAATCATTGTTGAGGAACGTCTCGGGCACGTCGGCAGCCATCGCCCTCACGCGGCGCTGTATCAGGATGTGGACGTGACCGAGATGGCGGTAGCCAGCCAGGTGCCGATCGAGAACCTGCGCCAACTGGCCCGGCTCTTCGCCGATGCCGAGCACCCGGTCGCCATTCCGGGAGGGTCATTGGCCGGGCAACAGAACGGCGCGGCGAGCATGCTGGCGGTCCAAGCCCTGAATCATGTCGTGGCTCAGGTGGGCCGAGTGGGCGGGGTGTTTCTTTCCTCCCCCGGGCCTGTCTCGGTGCTTCGCCCGACGGCGAAGGTGGACTCTTTCGCCCGGGTACAGGACCTGATCGAACGGATGCAGGCGGGCGCGGTTGATCTTTTGCTTGCTGTTGGCGGCAACCCTGTCTTCGAATTGCCGGCCGCAGCAGGGTTCGCGGCGGCCATCGAGCGCGTGGCGAACGTCGTTTCCTTCGGTTCATTTGTGGACGAAACGGCCGTGCAGACCGACCTGATCCTGCCCGAACATACCTATCTGGAATCGTGGGGCTACCAGGTACTGGAACCGGGAGCCGATCGGCCGGCGGTGAGCGGCCAGCAGCCGGTGGTGCGCCCGGTGCACGACACCCGCGCCACCGCGGACGTTTTCCTCGCCCTTGCCGCCCGACTGGGCGGCCGGCCGTCCGAGGCGCTTCCCTGGCCAGACGAGGTCTCGTTTCTGGAAGAAACCGTCCGCGACCTTCACGGCTCCAGCCTGGGAGCCTACGATGCCGACACTCCGGCGGGTTTCTTTGCGCTCTGGAGGCAATACGGCGGCTGGTGGGCAGAGAAGGAGCTGCCGCGCGAGCCGGAAGTCACGGAGGCAGCAATCAAGCCCCTACCGGTCGTCGCGCCTGAGTTCGCGGGTGATGAGCAGACCTACCCCTTCCACCTCCATCCTTACCCGTCGGTCGCCCTGTCCGATGGCCGCGGAGCGAACTTGCCCTGGCTGCAAGAGACCCCTGACCCGATGACCACCGCCCGTTGGGGCACCTGGGTCGAACTCAACCCGGAAGTCGCCCGATCGCTCGGCATCGGTGACGACGATATCGTCCGGGTGATCTCCCCGCACGGGGAACTCGAGGCGCCGGTGGTTGTCTACCCAGGGATTCGCCCAGACGTAGTCGCCATTCCTGTGGGCCAGGGGCATACGGACTACGGCCGGTTTGCCCAGCGGCGTGGGTCGAATCCCCTCGACCTGGTAGCGCCGATTGCAGCGGCGGACGGCGGAGCGCTGGCATGGGGGGCAACCCGGGTGCGCCTGGAGGCCACTGGCCGGAAGCTGACCCTGGCGCGATTGGAAAGTCTGGATGGCGCAGGACGCGAATCCCTTGGCTGAAAGCGGGCCTCGCTGGGGACTGATCGTTGACCTGGATCGCTGCACAGGATGCCAGGCTTGTGTTGTGGCCTGCCATGCCGAGAACAATGTGCCCGTTGCGGGCGAGAAGCAGGCTGCCTATGGGCGCTGGATGCACTGGATCATCATCCAGCGCTACTGGGAAGGCGAGTACCCCAATGTGAAGGCGCGCTTCATGCCGGTGATGTGCCAGCAGTGTGGCGAGGCGCCGTGCGAGCCCGTGTGCCCCGTGTTTGCTACCTACCACAACCCGGAAGGGCTGAACGCGCAGATCTACAACCGCTGCATCGGCACCCGCTATTGCGGCATTGCCTGCCCATACAAGGTCCGCACCTTCAATTGGTTCCGGCCGGAGTTCCCCGAACCGCTCACCGAGCAGCTCAACCCGGACGTCACGGTGCGATCGCGCGGCATCATGGAGAAGTGCACTTTCTGCATCCAGCGCATCCGACGGGTCGAACTCGATGCCCGGGCGCAGGGCCGCGAGCCCGTGGACGGAGAGATTGTGCCGGCCTGCGTTCAGACCTGTGCCCCCGGAGCGCTGGCGTTCGGAGACCTGAATGACACAGGGAGTAGAGCGAGCCAGCTGGCGCGCAGCCATCGCGCCTTCCGGTTGTTGGAGGAACTGGGCACCGACCCAGCGGTGATCTATCTCAAGGGAGGCGAGACAAATGTCTGAGGGTCGACAGCCGATAGAGGACGACCGACCAACAACGTCGGCGGGCGAGTACGACGAACGGCTGCTCCTCGCCGAGCGCACGGACGCGGAGATCAATCAGGCGGTCCTTCGGCCGATGATCCAGACCGGTCGGGGATTCTGGGTGGTCGTGGCGGGCCTGGGAGGTCTGGTCGCCTGGGGTCTTTTCGCCTGGGGCTACTTGATCTACTGGGGGATTGGTGTCACCGGGAAGACCCGGCCGGTCTACTGGACCCTGTTCATCACCACATTTGTGTTCTGGATCGGCATCAGCCACGCGGGGACAATGATCTCGGCCGTGTTGCGCCTTCTTAAAGCCGATTGGCGCAGGCCGATCACCCGGGGCGCGGAGGCCATGACCGCCTTCGCCCTGATGATGGCTGCGCTCTACCCACTCATTCACCTAGGCCGGGTGTGGAAGTTCTACTGGATGATCCCTTATCCGAACAACCGCTTCATGTGGCCTAATTTCCAATCGCCACTCATGTGGGATCTCGTGGCCATTTCCACCTACTTGATCGGCTCGAGCCTGTACCTTTATCTGGCGTTGATCCCCGATATGGCCATGGCCCGCGATCACACCGACAGCTGGCGCAACCGACTCTACCGCGGGCTGGCGCTCGGGTGGCGCGGCACCGAAGCCGAGTGGCACAAGCTCCACCGCGCCCTGGGGATCTTTTCGGTGGCCATCATCCCGATCTTCCTGTCCGTGCACTCTATTGTGTCCTGGGACTTCGCGGTGACGATTCAGCCCCGCTGGCACAGCACGATCTTCGCCCCCTATTTTGTGGTCGGTGCCATCTACTCCGGCTTGGCGGCCCTGGCCACCATCCTCGTTGTCGTGCGCCGGGCCATGCGCCTGCAGGAGTTCCTGCGGGCCGAGCACTTCGATGCCTTGGCCAAGCTGGTGATGGTGGCCGGCTTGTTTTGGACCTACTTCTGGTTCTCGGGCTTTCTGGTCGAGTGGTATGGGAACGAGCCTGTCACCCGCGAACTAATCCAGGAGGAGGTCACCGGCCGCCTCGCCCCCCTCTTCTATCTACAGATGGCCGCCAACCTGATCCCGATCGGCCTCTTGGTCAGCCGGAAGGTGCGCACTACCCCCAAGCTCCTGCTGGCTGCCACCCTGTTGGTGAACGTGGGTATGTACACCGAACGCCTGCTAATCGTGGTAGGCACCCTGCAGCGGAACAATCTCCCCTTCAACTGGGGGACCTATCGGCCGACGTGGGTTGAAGTGAGCATCGTCGTCATGACTTTTGCCGGTTTCGCGCTGCTGTACACCCTTTTCTCGCGGATCGTCCCTTACGTGCCGGTTTGGGAAATCAAAGAGGGTCGGCTGCGCTACACGCTGCGCCGTATCGGCCGACTGCTGGTGCCGACGGCGGCGGAGATTGAGTAGGTCTTCAAGAGACCGAGACCCGATGCACCTGGAAACGCGCGTGAAGAGCCTGATCGCCTTGTTCGACGAGAGCACCAAGACCGCCGAAGCGATCGACGCTCTGCACGCCTTCGGCATCCCGGAGGACAAAGTAACCGTGATGACCGGCGTGCCTTACCCCGAGCAGGCGATCGGGCGCCATCGAACGTGGCTGCGGCTCCCGTACATCGTCCTGGCCGGAGCGCTGGGGGGAATGCTGTTGGGCCTGTTCCTGGCCGTCATCACGCCGCACCTGTACCGGTTGGACGTGGGTGGCCATCCGCCGGCCAGCTTTCCACCGGCGGCCGTGATCGTCTTTGTCTTCACCATGATGGCCACCATCGTCTCGACTTTCCTGGGTGTGCTCTGGGAAATGGACTTCCCCCGATTCGGGCCGGCTCCCTATCACAAGCTGGTCACCGACGGCCAATTGGCTGTGCTGCTCGAATTCCCGGCGGAGCTCGAAGCCGAAGTCCGCCAACTGCTCGAGGCCCATCAGGCCAATGAGGTGGCCGAGCCGGAGCGGATGACACTATGAATCCGCGCCTTCGCCGCGGCCTGCGCATGATCGCCCTGCTCCTGACACCCTTTGTCGTAGGCCTGCTCTTTACTTTTGAAGTGATCAAGCTCCCTTTCCCCACCGATATGGCCCGTCAAATCTCCGTATCGTATGAAGAGGGGCCTCGGCAGCTTCCTCCCGAGGGTGCGGTTCCGCTGCAGGGGCTCTCAGGCATCCCGGAAGAGTTTCCGGTCAATTTCGTGCCAGCTGACGAGGTGTCAGTCCAGCGGGGCCGGATCCTCTACAGCATCCACTGCCAGCTCTGCCATGGGCCGCAGGGCCACGGAGATGGAGAGCTGGCCGACTACTTCGACCGCACTCCGCAGAACCTCACCGGGGCGCAAACTACCGCCGAGTTCGACGGCTCGGTCTACCTGACGATCGTCCAGGGCTTCGGTCAGATGCCCTCGCTAGCCGAAAACCTGACACCCCGCGAGCGATGGGATGTCATCAACTTTGTCCGTTCGCTGCCATTCTCCGGCAGCGAGTGAGGAGCAATCAGTGATGTGCCGTCTGCCATCTGACACCGCACGGGCTTTCCTCCTGGTCCTGGCATCGTTCTTAGCCGCCTGCGCCGGGCCCCGCGGCCTGCCTCCCGGGCCCACCCCCATCCCGACCTTGATCCCGGCGACCGAGCCATCCGGCCCTCTGGGGACAACCCCCACAGCTTCGTTCGCGATTCTCAGTTATCCGGCCCAGGAACCTTCCGCTGCGGTTGGCCGGCCACTGTATGAGACGAATTGCGCCAGCTGCCATGGTGCCGATGGAACGGGAGTCGTTCCTGGCGCCCGGAACTTCAGCGATCTGGACTACATGCGAGGCGAGACGCCGGCCTTCTTCTACACTGCCATCACCGAAGGTCGCGGCGAAATGCCTTCCTTCCGGGAAGGGTTGACCTCGGACGAGAGGTGGGACATCGTATTCTATGTGTGGCGTTTCTCCACCTCGGCAGAGACGCTCACCCTGGGCGAGAGCATTTACGGGGCTAGCTGCGCCGCTTGCCACGGAGTTGGAGGCACCGGCCAGGTGCTGGGCGCGGCCGACTTCACCGACTTGCGGCTCACGGACGCCCGCGCCCCACGCGACTTCTACTTGGTCGTCACCCAAGGGAAAGGCTCGATGCCCGCCTGGCAAGGCCGCCTTTCACAGGATGAACGCTGGGCAGTTATCGATTACCTGCGCACCTTTTCCTACGATCCCGCTCTGCCAGGCGAGGCTGTCGTCGCGGCGCCGGCAACGGTAGAGGCAGAGGCCGAGTGCGACCTCGCTGATCTGGAGCAGTCCAATCCGTTCGCCTGGGAGGATGCGTCTGCCGCCGCAGCAGGCGAGGCCATCTACGAAGAGGACTGCGCGATGTGCCATGCGGCCGACGGCTCCGGTGCTCTCCCGAGCGCTCCCGATTTCAGCACGGCGGAGTTCCAAAGCGAACTGCGTTTCCAAAGCGGAGAGTTGCTCTGTGTGGTCGCGGAGGGCCGGGGGGCGATGCCGGGCTGGAAGGAGCGGCTCATCGTGGAGCAGCTCTGGCAAGTGCTCACGTTTATCGCGAGCCTTGGCAAATGAGATGAAACCGGTCGAACTATGAAAGACCAACCGGACCTGAGCGGGATGGTCTGACCTTGGCGAGGTTAGATCCCTCCCTCCGACGAGAGAGCCGGGAATTGGCCCGGCTCTCTCAATTAAGGGGCGGCTCTCCGGCAGCTTCGGGGCCCGGTGTACCCTGGGACGGAAGTCCGCGCCATTTGACCTGCCCGCTGCCCGTGGAGTTGACCCTCGCCGCTCTCTGCGACCTGTCTTAAAATCAGGCGGCGAGTAGCCACACATGGGATCTGACTCCGTAACCATCACTGGTCGCGGGCGTGCCGCGGCGATAGCGCTCAACCGGGCGGTTTACCGCATGAGTCGGGATTGGGTCTTTTGGTTTCTGGCCCTGACGGGATTATGGGTCGGGCTGCCGTGGCTTGCGCCGGTGTTCATGCATCTGGGTTGGGAAGGGCCCGCCAAGGCGATCTACTGGCTGTATTCCTTTCAGTGCCATCAACTCCCCCAGCGATCCTTCTTCCTGTACGGTCCGCAGCCGATGATCTCCCTGCAGCGCATCCAGTCCCTGTGGCAGAGCACCTTCGACCCGCGAGTGCTGCGGCAGTTCGTTGGGACCGCGGAGGTGGGGTTCAAAGTGGCCTGGTCGGACCGGATGATCTCGGCCTACTCCAGCATCCCGTTGGCAACGGCCATCTGGTGGCCCCTCCGCAAGCGGTTGCGCGCATTGCCGCTTTGGGGGTTCGCCCTGTTTTCCTTGCCGATGTTTATGGATGGCGTGAGCCACATAATCAGCGACCTAGCCGGCATTGACCAGGGCTTTCGCTACGCGAATTCTTGGCTGGTCGGGTTGACCGGAAACCGTTTGTCCGCCTCCTTCTACGTGGGAAACGCCCTGGGCTCGTTCAACTCCACGATGCGCTTGGTCAGCGGGATTCTCTTCGGAGCGGGCACGGTTTGGTTCGCCGTCCCCCATCTCGATCTGAGCTTCCGCGAGTCTGCCGCGGCGATCAAGGCCAAGTTCGAACGAGCAGAGGTCAAGCTGTGAGCGAAGGTCGGCCGATCCGAGCGGTCCTGGCCGACGATCACGCGGTCGTCCGGTCGGGCATCCGCCAGTTCTTGGAAACGGCCGGGGACATCGAAGTTGTAGCGGAGGCGGATGATGGCCCCGGCGCGGTGGAGGCCATTCGGGCCAATTCCCCGGATGTTGTAGTGCTGGATATTCAGATGCCGGGCATGAGCGGGATCGAGGTCACCCGCTGGGTCCGGGCGAACTCGCGACACACTGGCGTGCTCATATTGAGCGCCTTTGACGATGACCCTTTCATCATGGCCGTCTTGCAGGCGGGAGCGAATGGCTACGTATTGAAGACCGCTGACGCGGCCGATATCATCCAAGCCGTGCGCGCCGTGCACGAAGGCAAGTCGGCGCTCGATCCGGAGATTGCCCGCAAGGTAATGGCTCAGGTTTCGGGCCGAAGCCTCACTACTCCGGTAGAGCGCCCAACCGACCGAGAACTCGAGGTGCTCGCCCTGGCAGCCAAAGGCTACACCAACAAAGCGATTGGGCTCCAGTTGGGCATTAGTGATCGCACGGTCCAGGGCCATCTGGCCAAGACCTTCGATAAGCTGCAGGCCTCCAGCCGGACCGAAGCGGTCATGCGCGCCGTATCCATCGGCTGGCTCCCCGCCGATCTCGGACAACTCCCCGAAGAATGAAGCTGCGCGTCGGCGGGCTTCACTTGCAGCTGCTCGGCCTGATCATCCTGCCTTTCAGCCTGGCCCTGTTCGCCGTCGCATTGGGCGGAATTCGCATCCATCAGCAGGCGATGCGCCAACTCGTGGCCGAACGGGACGAGCGATCGGCCCGGGCCGCCGCGGCGGCGATCTCCGAACAGCTTCACCATCGCGAGTCAGCCGTGCGCGGGCTTGCCCTGCACGCGAGCAAGGCAGGTTCCCCTGTGGCCGTTCTAGCTGAGTCGAGTTTCTTGTTCCCAGATTTCGACGGCGGGCTCGCCATCTTCGATCCGCAAGGCAGGCTGCTGGCCAGCTCGGTTTCTGTCGAAACCTGGAGCACCCGTCCGCTCCACCCATGGTTCGCTTCCCTCGTCGCCGGGCAGAGCCGCTTTTCGGAGCCGTTTGCCGAGCGCGGTGAAGGAGTGGGCATGGTTGGCTCGAGAGAGGGCGAGACGGTCATACTGGGAGTCTTTTCCATGCGTTCTTTGCTGCGGGCCTCCTTGCTGGAGACCGTGGTGGCCTCCAGCGAGGCCAGCGCGTACCTGGTCGGTCCGGCGGGGCTTGTGCTGGCGAGTGTGGGTCCGTCCCCTCCCGAGGAGACCCTCTCGGAGCATCCGGGGGTTCAGGCTGCCTTGCGTGGGGAGATCGGCTCACATTATCTGCCTGCCGCGGACGGTGAGCACGTCGTGGCCTTCAGTCCCGTCCAACCCACGGGTTGGGCGCTCATCTTGGATGAACCCTGGCAGAGTGTGATCAGCCCGGCGCTGCAGGTCTCCCAGGCGGCACCGCTGGTTCTCGTTCCGGGTTTGCTGGTCACCTTGATCGCGCTGTGGTTCGGTGCGCGCCAGGTCATCCGCCCGCTGCGCAGGCTGCAGCAGCAAGCCGAAGAACTGACTGAATCGGAGTACGTCAAGCTGGGAGAGCCGGTGGGTGGGATCGCCGAAATCCGGCAGCTGCAAGCTTCCCTGAGCACCATGGCCGCCCGAATTCAGGCCGCTCATCAGGCGCTGCAGAGCTATATTGGCTCGATCACCATGGCCCAGGAGGAGGAGCGGCATCGGCTCTCTCGCGAACTGCACGACGCGACGATCCAAGACTTGATCGCCATCGATCACCGAGTTCAGATCCTAAGCCGCGGGCTGCAAGCCGGCGATGGCGAGGCGGCCACTCGGCTGGATGGCCTGCGCCGCGAGGTCAATCGCTCCATCCAGGAACTTCGCCGGCTCACCGGCGCCTTGCGGCCGATCTATCTGGAAGACCTGGGCTTGGTGCCAGCGCTCGGTATGCTGACCCAGGAAGGGGCGCGCGACCTGGGAGTGAACGTGAGTTTCGACGTCGAAGGTCACCCGCGCCGCCTGAGTCCCGAGGCCGAGTTAGCCGTTTTTCGAATTGTGCAGGAGGCCCTCAACAATGTCGGCCGCCACGCCAAGGCCACCAAGGCGTTCGTACGGCTCCGGTATGAGCAAGACAAAGTTGTGACACAGATCCAGGATGACGGCGAGGGTTTTGACCCTCCGGAGCGGGTCGGGGAATTGGCCACCCAGGGGCACTACGGTCTGCTCGGCATGCATGAGCGTGCGCAACTGGTGGGTGCCCAGCTCGGGCTGGAATCGGCGCCAGGTAGGGGGACTCTGGTCACAGTGGAATTGCCTGTGGCGGCTTCCCCCGCCGCAGAGGCCAACCGTACGGCGTAAAGGTCGTTGCCCCCTCCGCCAAATTGCCTATCAGGCGCGGAGCCAGAGTACGCTCGCCGACGGGACCAGGGCCATATACCATGGGACTCGGAGTAAAAAGTGGAGAGCTTGGGATCGGTGGCGAAAGACTGCCGCGAGGCTACAGAGCTGCTCTCTCGTGATCTGGCTGGAGAAGGGTTACGGGTTACGCGATCGTTTGACCTGCAGTCCGCCCGCCAGGCCCTACGCGACCCGGAGGGTTGTCCATGCCCTCATCACGGGACGGCGGGCTGCAGTTGCCAGTATGTTGTCTTGCTCGTGAGTCTCGGGACCGAATCCCCCCTGGCCCTGGTGGCCCATGGGCATGATGGGGCCACGCATCTGTCGGTGGAGAGTGGGGGATCAGAGACGGCGGCCCTTAAGATCGTGCGAACGGCAATCGCCGGCCAGCAAATCATAGAAAAGGAGAGGTGAGGGATGGCACTAGATCCGGTCTGCGGTATGGACGTCGATGAGACGACCGCACAATGGAAGTCGGAATTTCAGGGTCAGATCTATTACTTCTGCGGTCCGGGTTGCAAACGGGCCTTTGATCGCCAACCAGAGAAGTACACCAAGGCCTCAGGGACGGATCACGGATCCGGTCTTCATCACGGGCACATGGACCATC
>CAZPZD010000062.1:0-1348 GCA_964590515.1 uncultured Anaerolineaceae bacterium
CGCCAGAGATGACGGCTCGGAGGGCATTCGCCCGCCCTCGGGTCGAGTGCATCTCCATCCGGGTTGCCTGAAAGGAAGGGCACATCACCCCGTCCGCCTTGCGGCAGATTCCGACTCCAGTGCAGGCCTCGACCGCCTTGGCAAAGCCGCCCTCCTTCCGAAATGCAAAAATGGTCGCCGGGGCACTGGCCCGGTACTCCGGCCCGAAGCGGAGCTGCGATTCCAGCTTTGAGCTTTGAGCGGGATCCGGCACCACCTTTCCTGGGTTGAGGATCCCTTGAGGATCGAATGCCTGCTTGAGCTCGCGGAAGGCTCCGATCAGTTCGGGTCCGAACAAACGCTCGTTGAATTCGGTATGGGAGAGCCCATCCCCGTGTTCACCCGAGATGGCGCCCCGCATCGAGATGGCCAGGTTCACGACTGCCTCCGCGATCGCCCGCATTCGCACGATGCCGGTACCGGACTTGAGATCGATCAGTGGCCGCATGTGCAGGCAGCCGGCCGAGGCGTGCGCGTACCATTCTCCGGACGTGCCATGCTCCGCCAGGATCCGATCAACCTCGCGGACATAGACACCCAGCTGCCCCACCGGCACCGCCACATCCTCCATGAACGTGATCGGCTTGGCGTCCCCGGGGACCGACATCAGCAGCCCGAGGCCCGCTTTGCGGACCGCCCACAGGTCGGCCTGCTGCTCGGCTCCGCTGAGCACTCTACCCCGGCCGGCCAGCGACTGCGCTTTGGCATCCGCCTCCTCGGGACTGTTCCCGGAGTATTCGACGACCAAGAGCGCAGCCGGATCACCCTCAACGAAGCCAAGCTTGCGGGAATAGGCCGGAACGGCTCGGGCGCGTTGGACCAGGGTGCGCGGAATCAGCTCAACCGCGGCCGGCTCGGTCTCCAGAATTGCCGGAGTGAAGTCACAGGCCTCTGCTACCCCCGCGAAGCTAAGAACGACCAGCACAGTAGATTCGGGTTTGCGGACAAGGCGCAACTGCGCGCGTCGGACCACTGCCAGGGTGCCCTCAGATCCGCAAACAAGGGGTGCCAGGTTGAATTCACTCGGCGGAGGGTACGCTCCTGGTTCCCCGTACCAGGCAGCCGGGCGATCCGGGGTGAAGCCGGTGAGGTAATTCAGGTTATACCCAGAAGATCGACGCCAGGTCCTCGGCCAAGCTTCCTCAACCGCCCGCGCATACCGTCGCCGCAGTTCCAACGCTCGGGCGTAGATTCGGCCCTCTAGGGAGCTCAGCTGCGATTTGGCCCCTGCCTGCCCAAGACTGAGGTCTTCCAGTCTGACCGGGGATCCATCTGCCAAGATCACGTCCAGCGAAACGACGTGATCGGC
>CAZPZD010000062.1:1448-11622 GCA_964590515.1 uncultured Anaerolineaceae bacterium
CTGGTCCCGCCCCCTCGCGGGATCACTGGAATGCCAAACTCAGCCGCGGTCTCGACGACCGCCAACAGATCTTCGTCGTTGCGGGGGATTACGACCCCGAGGGGTTGGACGCTGTGGTTGGAGGCGTCGGTTGAATAGAGGGAGCGGTAGAACGGGTCGAGGTGGATTTCGCCGGCCAGGCGTGATCTGAGCTTATCGCTCAGCTCAACCAGCGCCTGGCTCTCAGCCAAGATGAGCTTCCGCCACGCCTTCCCGAAAAGCCTGAAAGGCCCAGAGCAGCCGGCGGGGCAGCCTGCCGCGGATCTTAACTACGCCGTTGGAATGGACCTCCGAGTCAACCTTCCCTTGTTCGTGGAAGAGACTAATGAGCCGTGCCTCCCGGTATGGGAGCTCAACCCGAATCGGAGCCATCACTTCGTACAGCTCATGTCCGACTGCGGCGATCAGCTCCGGCATTCCATCACCGGTCTTGGCGGAAATCGGAATGCCGGCCTGCGGATCGAGATCCCGGGAGGGCATTCGGTCGACTTTGTTCAGGGCGGTGACCACCGGAATTTCGCCAGCTCCGATTTCCCGCAGGGTCTCATTGACGGCCTGCGCCTGGGCCTCGGCGCTGGGATGCGAGACGTCCACGACGTGCAGCAGCAGATCGGCTTCGGCGATCTCCTCCAGGGTGGCGCGAAACGCCGCAACCAGGGTGGTCGGAAGCTTTTGAATGAACCCGACTGTATCGGTCATCAAGATCATTCGGCCACCCGGCATTTTGAGCCGCCGAGTGGTTGGGTCCAGGGTCGCGAACAGCTGGTCCGCGACATAGACCTCTGATCCGGCCAGTCGATTCAACAAAGTGGACTTGCCGGCATTGGTATACCCGACCAGTGCGACGATCGGTGTCTGTGAATTGCGGCGCTGGGCGCGATGTCGGCCTCGGTGGGCCCGGACCTTCTCCAATTCGCTCTTGAGGTGAGTGATGCGGCGGGAGATCTCGCGGCGATCGACCTCCAATTGGGTCTCGCCGGGGCCCCGCAGCCCAACTCCCCCCATCGAACCGGTGCGTCCCGCTCCCCCGCCCGCCTGACGAGCCAGGTGAGTCCAGGCTCGGGTCAGCCGCGGCAGCCGGTATTCGTATTGGGCCAGCTCCACTTGCAGGCCTCCCTCCCGGGTGTGGGCATGCTGGGCGAACACGTCCAAAATCAGCGCGGTCCGGTCCAATACCCGCACATCATCAGCGAAGGCCTCCTCAAGCTCGCGCTGGTGGCGAGGCGAGAGCTCCTCGTCGAAAAGCACCACATCTGCGAGGGATTCCTCGGCTCGACTCCGAATTTCATTAACCTTTCCCGACCCCACATAAGTCTTTGGATCGGGACGCTCCAGCCTCTGCGTCACCTTCCCCACGACCGATAATCCCGCGGTCGCCGCGAGCAGGGCTAGCTCCGCAACCGAGTCATCCATCGATAGGAGGGTTTCCTGCCCCTTCCAAACGGTCCCCACCAGTAACGCCCGCTCCCTGGGTGGACGGCTCGGAAGGGCTTGCTTGGTCATAACGGGATACTTGGCGTGGCTATGCGCAACTCTGCCTTTGACCCAAGCTCAGCGGCCTGGAGTGCGGCGATGCCCCGCTCGACAAAGGCTCGGGCCCGGCCACGGCGATCCAACCTGGATTGCGCGCCCATTGGCGGCAGAATACCGAAATTGGCCTTCATCGGCTGGAAATTACCGGGGTCGGCGTGGCTGACGTAGTGACAAAGCGCCCCGAGCATCGTCTCCACAGGCAAAACCCTCGGGGGCACACCGTCCATCAAACGGGCTGCATTCACTCCGGCGAGCAACCCGGTGCCGATGTTCCCCAAATAGCCCTCTACTCCGGTTATCTGGCCGGCCAGCAGGAGCTCGTTGCGAGTTCGGAGCTGAAGCGATGCCAGCAGCAGCTTCGGTGAATTCACGAAGGTATTCCTGTGCATCTGCCCATAGCGGGCAAACTGGGCCGACTGCAGGCCCGGGATCATTCGGAATACCCGCCGCTGCTCAGGAAACTTGAGATTGGTCTGGAATCCAACCAGGTTGTAAAGGCTGCCCGCCAGATCGTCCTGGCGCAGCTGGACGACCGCATAAGGCCTCCGCTCGGTCCGCGGATCCCTCAGTCCCACCGGACGCAGGGGTCCATAGGCCAACGACTGCTCCCCTCGTTCGGCCAAGACTTCGATCGGAAGACAGGCTTCGAAATACCGATCCGCCCCGGCCCGCACTCCGGACTCAATCGCGGATTCAAAGGACCGAAGTGGAATCCGCTCAGCGCCCAGCAATGCCCCGACAAAGTCCACATACTCTGCCTGGCTCATGGGGCAGTTCAAGTAGTCCCCCTGATCGCTATCCCCTCGACCGTACCGGGACTCACGGAACGCAATCGACCGGTCTACGCTGCCGGCTTCGACGATTGGGGAGATCGCGTCAAAGAAGTACAGGTTCTCTTCTCCGCTCAGCAGAATGATCTCGGCGGCCAGCCGCTCAGAGGTCAGTGGCCCGCTGGCGATCACCGCGACCCCCTCGGGAATGCTCGTGACCTCCTCCCGGATCACCTCAACCATAGGGTGCTCGAGTAGCCGTCGGGTGACCTGGGCAGCAAAGGCTTGCCGATCGACGGCGAGCGCTCCGCCGGCCGGCACTGCGGTCGCCCGGGCGCACTCCACGAGCAGCGAACCCATCTGCTCCAACTCGGCGAGCAACATTCCCGAAGCTCGGTCCGGGAGCTTGGATCCAAGCGAGTTCGAGCACACCAGTTCGGCAAGCTCTCCCCCGGTGTGGGCGCCGGTCGAAGTCAGGGGTCGCATCTCGTAAAGGAAAACCCGATGGCCGCGTCGGGCAGCTTGCCAGGCCGCCTCGCTGCCTGCCAGCCCCCCTCCCACGACGTGAATTGCCTTCATGCGCGGATTGTAGCACGCTGGGAGTGGCACGCTTCTTGCAATTCACACTATACTCACCCCGCTGGAGCCCGAGAATGCTTCAATTTCAAGACCACTCGCTTCGTACGGTCGCCACGGCCCACCTTGCCCAGACCATGAGCATGCTGGCCTTGTCGAATCAAGAACTCAAAGACAAGGTGATGGAAGAGCTGGCCAACAATCCAGCCCTGGAAATGACCGAAGAAATCGTCTGCCCGACCTGTCATACCCGGCTTGCCACCCGCCGACCTTGCCCGAAGTGCAGCGCGGCGACCGGGGATCAGGACTCGGTCGTATTCCTTTCACCTCGTGAAGCCATCGGCCGGAATGGCAAGCCGCATTTGGAGGAGAACGGCGAAGATCTGGAGCCTGCGGCTCCAGAGAGCTTGGCGATCTACGTGTTGCAGCAGTTGGCCCCCGAGCTGGAGCCTGCCGAGCGGCCGATTGCGGCCTACGTGCTGTCGAGCCTCGATGAAGAGGGATTCCTGGCCGAGCCTCCGGCCTTCATTGCCCGCGCCACACGCAGCACTCTCTCCCAGGTCGAGCGGATCCTGGCATTGGTTTCACATTGCGATCCGGCCGGGCTAGCCACGGCCGGACCGCGGCCGGCGCTGCTTGCTCAGCTCGATCTTTTTCCATCCGATTCAGCGGATGCCCAACTGGCACGTCGCGTCCTGCAAGTCGGATTTGAAGCGTTGGCGAGCCGAGACTTCGAAACCATCGCACGGGGGCTGGGCGTCCGGGTGGGTCAGGTCCGGAAGGCGGCCCAGTTTATTCAGGCCAACCTCAATCCATTTCCCGCCCGGGCCTATTGGGGTTCCGGCCGGTCACCCAAGAACGCGGACAGTAATGTGTTCCATGCGCCGGATATCCAGATCAGCCAGCAGGTGGCCGGGCCCATGATGGTGGAGATTTTTTCCTCGTTCGACGGATGGTTGCGGGTGAATCCGGACTTCCGCAAGGCACTGCCAGAGGTCGACCAGGACCAATCAGAGGCCTGGAAATCCCACCTAGAGCGGGCCTCCCTATTTGTCAAATGTCTGCAACAGCGCAACAATACGATGCGCAAGCTCATGGAAGAGATCGTTGGCACGCAGCGGGAGTTCATCTTGGAAGGCGATCGAAAGCTACTGCCGATGACTCGAGCCGAGTTGGCGACTCGGATCGGCGTGCATGAGTCGACTATCTCCCGCGCGGTGGCGAACAAAGGGATCGCCTTGCCCGACGGGCGGATCATTCCGCTGGCCCGCTTTTTTGATCGTAGTCTCTCGGTGCGCGACCGGATCAAGGAGTTGATCGATCAGGAACTCAAACCGCTCACCGATGACGAGATTGCTTCGGTTCTAATCCAAGACGGCGTTCGGATTGCGCGCCGAACAGTCGCGAAGTATCGGTCCATCGAAGGTATACTCCCGGCCCGTTTGCGGAAGAAGCGGGAACTGCCCGCCTAAAAGGGTTGAGGACTTGGGTGTCGCCGTCACCAGCCTTACGAAACTTCTAAGGCCCTACCCCCACAGGGAGCTCTTCGGAGCTCTCGCCGATTCGGTCGAGGATGGGGTTCTCGTCCTGGATGGAATGGGCAGCTCAGTCCTGGCGGTCAATCACGCGTTCTTGCTGCTCACTGGATACACTCGGAAAGAACTGGAGCGCCTGACGGCCGAAGCGCTCTTCTCACCAGACACTAGATTCGCAGATTCACCTGGGGTTCCACTCCCTAGGCTCGCGGTCAGGACTCATGCCGGGGACAGTCTCCGGCTCGACGTCTGGCCCTACCCGATCGGCAATCCTCCTGCGGCGATCTTGCTCAAGGTTCGATCCTCGGCCGAGGGGGAGCGGTTGCGGAGGCAGGCCAGGGTGGAGGAGGACCGCCTCGCCCATCTGATCGAGATCTCGACCCAGATCGCCGAGTCGCCGATGGATCCGAAATCGACCGTCTTCGGACTGGCAAAGCAGGTGCTCTCGGCGGAATTCGTTGGCGTATATCGGGCGTCCCCCCACAGTCCAGACTATCTCTTGGACGGCGCGCTGCCAGGGGAGTTCCCTCAGTCGCTTCCCCCGGTTTCGCTCGACCCGCTTGACCGCCCCAGCCTCTGGTCGATCGGGACACGCCCCGACCATCCGCTCCACAAAGCGGCCCGGGCTGTCGGCCTGAAGGCGCTCAGGAGTACGCCGATCGGCTCACCCAACGCCTGGATCGGGCTGTTCGTGGTGGGCTGGCAAGATGCGGCAGACCTGCCCAAAGATGTGGTCGGCCTGATGGAAGTCTTGGCCAACCTCTACCATGCAAAGATCCTGATGGGGATGCACCGAGAAGTGGTGGCGGATCTGGAGGGCCAGCTGGATCGAGTGGGCCGAGAGCTGTCAAGCTCCCTTCAAGCCGTCCATGAGGGCTTGATCTCTGTGGATACCAACCTGAGAGTGCTGCGGGCCAATTCGGCCGCGTGCCAGATTCTGGGTTACCCAGAAGGGCAGCTCAAGGGTCAGGCTATTCAAGACGTACTGGTGGGTTCGGCGGATGTGATGACCACCCTTTTGGATTCTCTCGGCCATCAGCTCACCGCCGAGCGCGCCCAACTGATGCTTCATCGTCGAGATGGGAGACCATTCCCGGCCAGTCTGCGGGCCGTGCCACAAGAGGAGGGTCTGGCCACTCGATTGATCTTGGTTCTCAATGACCTTTCTGAACGGAAGGCAATCGAAGACCATACCGAGACGTTGGCACAGCGGGCCCTGCTCGGGGAAGTGGCCGCCATCTTCGCCCATGAGGTCCGGAATCCCATCAACAACATAAGTACCGGCCTCCAGTTGGTGGCCTCTCGGATTGGGCAGGACCACCCCCAGCACGCCGCCTTGGACACGATCCGCGGCGAATGCAAGCGACTGGACCAGCTGCTCGACGACGTGCTATTCTTCGCTCGGCCGCTCGAACTCAAGATCGCTCCCCTGAGCCTGGCCGATCTGGTGGATCGGATCCTCACTCGTTGGGAACCCCGATTACAGCTCGCCAAGGTCCGGACGCACACGAACTATGCCAACGCGGGCACCCGGGTGTTGGCGGACGAGAGAACGATTGAGCAGGTCATTGTCAACCTGATCAACAACAGCGTTCAGGCGATGACCGAGGGTGGAACCCTCTCCGTCCATATCACCGCGGACGGGGCCGGCAGTCAACTGCTTAAGGTCGCCGACACCGGGCCGGGGATCAGGCCCGAGCAAATGGATCGCATCTTCGACCCCTTCTTTACGACTAAGAAATCCGGCACTGGACTGGGCCTGGCAATCAGCCGCAGGATCATGACAGCCCACCAGGGCAGCATCGCAGTAGAGAGTTTCCAAGACGCGGGCACGGTCTTTACCCTTCAATTCCCACTCGCCCCGGGCGACAAGAGCGAATGAGCGCCACCGTCCTGGTAGTTGACGACGAGCAGACCGCCCGGACCTTCGTCGGCGCTGCGTTGGGGGACGCCGGCTACGAGGCGATCGAAGCCGGCGATCTGGCCCAAGCCAAGCAAGCTATCGCAACTGGCGCGGCTGACATCGTCTTGTTGGACGTTGTGCTTCCGGACGGGTCTGGCCTCTCGCTGTTGCAGCAGATCGCCCTCGAGAACCCGAGCCCTCCGGTCATTCTCATCACGGCATTTGGTGAAGTCGATATCGCGGTCTCGGCCATGAAACAAGGCGCCCTGGATTTCCTGCAGAAACCTTTGGATCTGGAACAACTGATCGGCGCGGTCCAGCGGGCCAATGAGGTCGTGTCGCTCCGTCGCGAGCTGGCCATGCTGCGGAAATCCAGCCAGGATCAATTCGAGTGGATCATTGGCGAGGCCCCGGCCATGATCCGGATCGCCGATGAGGCTCGGCGGGCCGCGGCCGCCGCCGCGTCGGTGTTGATCACTGGAGAAACCGGCACCGGCAAAGAGGTGTTGGCTCAAGTCATCCGCCACTCGGGCCCCCGGGCTGACAAACCATTCGTTCCGGTGAACTGCGCGGCGCTGCCGGAAACGATGATCGAGTCCGAGTTATTCGGGCACGAGGCGGGAGCATTCACCGGGGCCACCAAGCGGAAGCCGGGCTTGATGGAGGTGGCAGACACGGGAATTCTGTTCCTGGATGAGATCTCATCTACCAAGCCAGACATGCAGGCCAAGTTGCTCCGGGTGTTGGACGAGCAGCGCTTCCGCCGGATCGGCGGCGTCACTGAACTCCACGTTGACGTCCAGATTATCGCGGCCTCCAACCGCAACCTTCGCTCAATGATGGAACAAGGCACTTTCCGAGAAGACCTGTTCTACCGGCTCAAAGTCGTCGACCTTCATCTGCCTCCCCTCCGCGACCGTATTGCGGATATCCCCCCCTTAGTCGGATCCTTCATCCGACAGCTCAACCTCCGGACCGGCAATGTGGTCTCCGGGATCACTCCCCGGGCGATCGACGCGCTGAAGGCCCACCTTTGGCCCGGGAATATCCGCGAGCTCCGGCACGCAGTGGAACGGGCAATGCTTTTCTGCGATGAAGAAGTGCTCGACCTGGGGCACTTTTCCCCGGAATTCCAGGCCCTAATCCCCTCCTGATCGACTCTTCCCCTAGCTAACCCTCAGCCGACTGCCCAGCTCCGGGGTCCCTTCCGCCGGGCGAGCCTGCGCGCCTGGCACGCTGATTGCAACTGTGACCTGAAATCACAGGAATTCGGAGGCGGACATGATCCCATTCACAGTGATCGATATGCAGGTCGTTATTGGTTCGGCGGTCTTCGTGCTCGGCTGCATGTGCGTGCTGCTGGGTATCTTCGTGCTGGTCACCCGGGGCTACTCGCGAGACATCCGGGCATTGGCCAACCACACGGCCCGGCTCGGCCAGAAGGGGATGGCCGAGGAAATCACCGGCCTGGTCCGCAGCGCGACCGAGCTAGTGGGGGCTCTGAGCAGTTTGGTGAAAACGGCCAGCGGGGCTGGGGTGTTCCTCATCACTCTGGGCATGGTGATGATCGCCTCCGCCTACTGGGTCGTGACCCAGATTCAGACTGCCTGAGCGGAGGTCCGCATGCACACGGACCAAGCCATACTCAAAGCGCTGGGTGAGCACTATTCCGTTGAGCAGCTGGCGGCCGTGCTCGGCCGGGTCTTGCGAGTTCCCGAGGCGTGGGAAGCGCTCCATAACCCAGGATTTCTCGCAGAGGTCACGGCGTCAAGCCCGGGGGCTCAACTCACGCCATCCCAACTGGCTGCCCTGGCCTTAGGTGGAAGCCTCGCCGAGCCAATCCAGCCAGCGTTGGCAGAACCGCATCGTGAGCGGGCTGAGCTGGCCTGGCAGGAGGCCGAACTACGTTTCGGCGGTAGCCGAGACCTGTTCGAAGTCGCCTTGCTCGGTTTGGAATTCGTCCGGCGGACCGCGCAGACTGGCGATCCTTCCACCCTGATCGATCGTGCCAGCCGGAGCCCAGAGGTATGGAGTTCTCCGCTGGCATTGATCTGGCCGACGCTTCCAAACCCCGACTCTGTGCTCGGACAGCTGATCCAGCGCGATCGCGCCGAACTTGCGATTCAGATCGCTCTTAGCAACTTGCCGCCTGCGGAAGCCGGTACTGTGCTATTTCGCAACGCCGGTGATTTGAGCTTGCAGCTGGTTCAGGCCATCCACGCGACTGGAGAGACCGAGCTGGCCAGCTCCATTCCAGAGCTCGGGATCCTCCGCCTAAGAAACCCGCTGCTCGAGCCGATCGCAAAGAGTGTCGGCGACCGGCCGGATTGGAACCACGATTCCACACACCGGCTGCTGAGCGAGGCCTGGCAAGCGACGACCTCCGCGGCGGCTCTGGTTGCGGACCTGACTGCGGCCCACGCCCGGATCGACCTCGACCCGGTTACGGAACTGGAGGCTCTTCGGCACGCGCTGGGCTTGCATTCGACTCCCGCTCGCCGAGCCCGGGCGGCATTAAGCCTGATGAAACTGGGTCGATTCGGGGAGGCAATGGATTCCCTGCCTCGCAGCCAGCCTTCGATTGAAGAGCAGATCGCCCAAGGCCTGATCCTCACCCAGCACGGCGAGTCCGGGGAAGCCGAATTGCGAGCCGCACTCGCTGGGGTCGGAAGTGTGTCCCGGCTCGAAGAGAGCTGGTTTGAGCTGCTGGCTGGCGGCCTCTGGAGTTCCGGTAACCGAGCCTCCGCAATCGAAGCCGCCACCCGCCGCTCCCAACGCTTCCCGGCAATGACCGCCGCGAGGGCGGACCTCGGTCGGTTGCTGTTCGAGGCGGGAGACAGCGAGGCCAGCCGCGACCAATCGGCTTTGGCCTTGGCGCTGTCCCCGAGCTCACAAGCCGCCCGCCAGCTGCTCGCAACCAGCCTTCAGGATTGCGGCGAGTTCACGGAGGCGTTGAGGCACTGGAAGGTATTGGCGACCACAGGGGGAGGAGATCCCGAGGCGTTGGTCGAGTGCGCGCTGCGTGCCGGCGATACCGACGCGGCCAGCGCGGCCGTCGCCAAGCAGCTCGAGCAGGACCCGACCTCCCGGGCTGCCCGGGTTGTTGAAGGCCGGCTCCTCGCTGCCAGCGGGAGCGTTGTTGCCGGAAGAGAGAAGATCGAGGCAGCGATCGAGTTGGGCCGGCAAACGGCCGGCGCATACCTGGCGCTGGCCAACTTACAGAAGGATACCGGCGAGCCGCTCGAGGCCGGTAAGACCCTCGCCCGTGGAGTTCAGGCCATCCCGGGAAGTGGAGAGATCCGGGTGGCGCTGGCCAGGTGGCTCTCCAGCCAGGGCCGGCTGAGTGAAGGATTGGAAACGGCCGCCTCGGCGAGAGCGCTGGATTCTGACAACCTCGCCGCGGTTCTGGTTGAAGCCGATTTGCTTCGCCAACTGGGCCATCTCGATCAAGCGATCGCCAGTTTGCGTCAGGCTGTTCGGTTGAAACCGTTGAGCTGGCGGGTCGGGCTGGCCCTGGCCGAGGCGCTTGTGGCGCTCGGCGAGTATGAGGAGGCCGCAGGCTTGGCCGCTTCAGTCCCAGCCTCAGCCCCACCCGAGGCGCTCCTCACCGCCGGCAAAGTCGGCGTGATGGCGGGGATCCAGCTCGAGACGGCACTCCGAGCGCTCACTCAAGCCGACGCGGCGGGGTTATCCAGCCCTGATCTGGACTTCTGGCTCGGGCGCGCACTGGAGTCCGACGCTCAATTCGAGCCAGCGATTGTGCGCTTTGAGCAGGCGCTCGCCCGGCTGCCCGTGGAGCTGGTGGAGCTCCGAGAGGC
>CAZPZD010000063.1:0-11571 GCA_964590515.1 uncultured Anaerolineaceae bacterium
GCCTGCAGGCCGGAGACCCGCCCGACTCCTGGCAGGCCCACGCCGGTCAGGAAATTATCGGCACTTACGTCGCCGCGGGTCAGATCGAGCCGCTCAACGACCTGTTCGATGAAGAAGGCTGGATCGCGGTCATGCCCGATACCCTGATCCCGCTGATCTCGAAGGACGGGCAGATCTACTCGGTCCCGGTCAACATCCACCGCGCCAACGTAATGTGGACCAACCCGGCGCTGCTGTCGGAGTTGGGCGTGTCGGTGCCGACAACCTGGCCTGAGTTCTTCGCGGCCTGCGAGACGATCGAGGCCGCCGGCAAGATCTGCCTCTCGATGGGAGAGCAGTGGACCGCAGTGCACCTGATGGAGGTCGTGCTGCTCGGTGCGCTAGGCCCGGACGCCTACAGCGCGTTGTGGGACGGCACGGGTGACTGGGGCAGCCCCGAGGTCACCGCCGCCCTGGAGAGCTACAGCCAGGTGCTGCAGCATGTGAACTCGGATGCCGCGGGGCTTACCTGG
Organism: uncultured Anaerolineaceae bacterium; assembly: GCA_964590515.1. Taxonomy (GTDB): domain Bacteria; phylum Chloroflexota; class Anaerolineae; order Anaerolineales; family E44-bin32; genus JADFRG01. The sequence goes on from CAZPZD010000063.1 coordinate 513, forward strand.
CAGGACGCCTCTCAGCTGGTGGCCAACGGCGACGCCGCCTTCAACATCATGGGCGACTGGGCCGACGGCTACTTTTCCGGCGACACCACCGGTGGCAACCTCGGCCTGGTCCCTGGCGAAGGCTATGGCTGGGCGCCGCCTCCAGGGACTGACGGCGTGTTCTCGTTCCTGAGCGACAGCTTCACGCTCGCCAAGGACGCCCCGGATCCGGAGGGCGCCCTGAGCTGGCTGCGAGTCGCCGGTTCCAAGGCAGGGCAGGAAGCCTTCAACCCGGTCAAGGGTTCGATCTGCGCCCGCACCGACTGCGATACGTCGCTCTTCAATGCGTACCTGCAGACGGCGATGGCCGACTGGTCGACCGACACCGTGGTGGGGAGCCTGTGGCACGGCGTGGCCGCCAACGATACCTGGAAGAATGAGATCAACACCGCCCTGGGTCTGTTCCTGACGAACAGCGATGTGGCGGCCTTCCAGGCAGCGCTGGTCACCGCTGCAACAACCTACCCGAACAAGTAGGTCGCCGCGGCTGACACCATCCGAGGGGCGGACGTGAGTTCGCCCCTCTCTGTTATCCCGAGTCCGACCTCCGGCGGCGCGACCGACCTGAGCTAGAATCAAGCTGTGCAACGGGGAGCGAGGGAGAGACGATGACAGCCACCCCGGCCGTGTCCTCTCGCTCGGCGACCGTCCCCGTCCGCTCGGCGCGCCGCCCCAGTCGCGACCAGTGGACGGCAATCTCGGTCGTCCTGCCTTCGATCATCGCCACGGCCATCTTCGTCTACGGGTTCATCGGCTGGACCCTGAGGGTTTCGCTCAGCAACTGGACCGGGCTCTTGCCGGACTACTCCTTTGCCGGCCTGCGGCAGTATCTCGATTTGGCGCGAGACGCCCGCTTCGCCATCGACATCCGCAACACGGCCATCTTCACCGTACTTTTCCTCACCAGCTGCCTGGCCATCGGCCTGTTCCTTGCGATTCTCTTAGATCAGCGTTTGCGCGGCGAGAACCTCTTCCGCAGTATCTTCCTTTTCCCAATGGCCATCTCCTTCATCGTCACCGGCGTGGCCTGGCGCTGGCTGATGAACGCGGCCACCGGCAGCCGCATCAGCGGGCTCAATCTGCTGTTTCATCAGCTCGGGCTGGACCCCCTGATCAACGAATGGCATCTGACCGATCCGCCCTGGGGGATCGCCTTCATCGTGCTCCCCGCCGTGTGGCAGATGTCGGGCTTCACCATGGCGCTCTACCTGGGGGGACTGCGGGCTATCTCCGATGATTTGCGCGAGGCGGCCCGGGTCGACGGGGCGAACGAGTTCCAGACCTACCGCTACATTCTGCTTCCCTTGCTGCGGCCGATCACCCTGAGCGCGGTGATCATCCTGGGGCACATCTCGCTCAAGATCTTCGACCTGATCGTCGCCATCAGTCAAAACAACATCGCCCTGGACGTCCCGGCCGTCTATATGTGGCGCACCACGTTCGACGGCAACAACTACGGGAAGGGCGCCGCCATCGGCATCCTGATGTTGATCACCGTGGCGGTGCTCATCGTTCCTTATCTGGTGTACAGCATGCGTTCGGAGGCGGAGCTGTGAAGGCCCGGTCGGCGCGCCGCGCCACCCGCCCGATCCTCTATGGCCTGATGATCGGAATGGCTGTCTTCTACCTGCTCCCCGTGTATGTTCTGCTGATCACCGGGTTGAAGAGCTTCGCCGAGGTCGACCTGCAGCGTATGTGGGACCTGCCTACCGGCATCCACTTCGAGAACTTCGCTCTGGCCTTCGACAAGCTGGCGCCCCACCTGTGGAACAGCTTGCGGCTCGTGATCCCGGCCGCCTTGATCTCTTCGATGATCGGTTCGCTCAACGGCTACGTCTTCTCCAAGTGGAAGTTCCGCCACTCCGGTTTGGTCTTCACGCTGCTGCTGTTCGGCATGTTCATCCCCTACCAGGCCGTGATTATCCCGCTGGTGCTGTTCATGGAGCGGCTGGGGCTGCGCGGCTCGATCACCGGTCTGATTCTGGTCCACGTCGTTTACGGCATCGCCATCACTACCTTGATCTTCCGCAACTACTACGCCAGCGTTCCGACCGAAGTCCTGGAGGCCGGCCGGATGGACGGCGCCGGGTTCTGGGGGCTGTACCGCTACGTGGTCTTCCCCCTATCCATCCCGGCTTTCGTCGTCGTCCTGATCTGGCAGTTCACCCAGGCCTACAACGACTTCCTTTTCGCGGTCGTTCTCACCGGCAACCGGACCTGGCCGGTGACCGTAGCGCTCAATAACCTGGCCGGGAGTCAGATCGTGCAGTGGAACGTGCAGATGGCTGGTGCGCTGCTCACGGCCCTCCCCACCTTGCTCGTCTACATTTTCCTCGGGCGCTATTTCCTGCGCGGCCTGATGGCGGGTGCGCTCAAGGGGTAGGGTTCCGCCCCTGGCTCGAATTCTGTCAGCCGAAGAATGATTCTGAAAAAGGTTCGGTGGGGCGTCCTGAGCACGTCGAAATTCGGGACCGAAGTCGCTATTCCTGCCATGCAGAAGGGGGAATGGGCCGAAGTTCTGGCCATCGCCTCCCGCGACCTGGGTAAGGCCCAAGTCGCTGCCCAGAGGCTGGGCCTTCCGAAAGCCTATGGATCGTATGAGGAGCTGTTAGCCGATCCGGAGGTCGAGGCGATCTACAACCCGCTTCCGAACCATCTCCACGTGCCGTGGTCGATCCGAGCGCTCGAGGCAGGGAAGCACGTCCTCTGCGAAAAGCCGATTGCTCGCACCGCGCAGGAAGCGAGCGAACTGCTTGCCGCCGCCCAAGCTCATCCGAGGTTGAAGGTGATGGAGGGGTTCATGTACCGCTTCCATCCGCAATGGGAGCGAGTGCGCGCCCTCGTTCAGGAAGGGAGCATCGGCGTGCTGCGGGCGGTCCATGCGACCTTCAGTTTTTTCAACGAGAACCCGGCCGACATCCGCAATCGGACCGAGGTCGGGGGAGGGGGGATGCTAGATATCGGTTGTTACGCGGTGTCGGTCTGCCGGTGGCTTTTCGCGGCCGAGCCCCGGAGAGTTGTGGCGACCCTCGAGCCGGACCCCCGGTTCGGGACCGATCGCCGGGCGTCGGCCATTCTGGAATTCGATCGTGGCATCGGCTCGTTCACAGTCGCAACCCAGCTTGCCCCGTATCAACGGGTCACGGTTCACGGTACCCAAGGCTGGATCGACGTTGAGATTCCATTCAATCCTCCACCGGATCAGCCCACCCGACTGGTGCACCGGACGGACGGGGAGGTCGCCGAGCTCGTCATCGAAGCCGCCGATCAGGATACGATCCAGGCCGATCGATTCTCCGAAGCAGTTCGGGGAGGTCGGCCCCTCCCCACGCCGCTTACGGATGCGGTGGCCAACATGAAGGTGATCGACGCGGTGTTGGCGAGCGCGGCCGGCGGAAGGTGGGTCGACTGTTCATGAGCCAGCCGGCGGACTGCCTTCATTAGAGAGTGCGCGGCCCGTCGCGGGCACACCGCCTTCATTAGAGAGTGGGCGGCCCACCGCGCCTCCATCTGTCTAATACTCTCGAAAATTAGCCGCCGGTAGCGCCCCTCCCCCTTGCCGGCTTGGGTATCAGCCGCCGGCGGATATCTGACAGCCGATATCGAGCTCAACCTGGAGACTATAGCCTCCCGGTAGCGCAGAGGAGGTGAATTCGAAGCTCAGTGCCTTGGAGGGGAGTTCCTCCGTCCCGCCAAGTTTGCGGTTGCCTTTCAAATCGGAGCTGATGTCGCTTGGTGGAACATCGTCAGGAGGGCCATTCCAGATTGAGGAGCCGTCGAACCGGATCCGGTCGAGCTTCAGATTGCCGGCCGGCCAGTCCAGCACGATCCGGGTGATCGTCACCGTGGTCGCGCTGTCGTTGGTTAGCACCCATGATGCTTTTCCCCCCGCCTCATCCACGCCAAAACTTCCCAATGACACCAGCGCGCAGGTGTCCTCGGTGGGGGCGGGCGAGGGCACCAGGGTGGCTGTCCGACTCGGAGTGCTGGATGGGGTGGCGCTCGGAGTCGGTGTCCGGGTAGCGGTTGGCTTGGGGGTCTGGCTCGCGGACGTCGGGGACGGTGTGCTGCTGGGCACGGGAGTCGCAGGCGGAGGGATCGGCGGCACCGGTGACCCTGATCCCGCAGTCACGCTGGCGGATGGGCTGAGTGTCAGGGTTCCGGAGGGCGGCGTGGCGGAGGGACCGAGCAATGCCGCGGCCCCGACTCCTGGCGATGTGGCTGGTCCGTCTCCAGCCGTCAGCTCGAATCCGCCACTGGCGACTAGGGTCTGAACCACCGCGGTCTCGATCTCGTGCTGCTGTAGGGGAGGACCCGGAGCGCTTGCGAGCTCGGTAGACAGATCCTGGACCATCTCGGCCTGAGCGGTGAGCTGCCGCGGGTCAAGCGAGGCGAGACCATTCAGCCCGCCTTCGGCCGGGCTGGCAATGCGCTCGAGCAGGCCCAACAGACCGCTGGCGAAGACCGGCAAGGCCAGGACCAATAGCAATAAACCGGAGATCGCAGCCCCGATCCGGACGGCCCGCGCCTTGCGCGAGCGGGTGATCGGAAGCGGAACGACCGGCGCGGTCGCGCTGGCGCGCGGAAGTTCAATGGTTGGCGCACGATGGGTCAACGGATCCCGCACGTAGGCCAGCGCGGCCTGCAGCGCCCCGTTCATTTCGGCAACCGTCTCAAACCGTTCGGCCGGATCCTTGGCGGTTGCTTTGAGAATCACCCGGTCCACAGTCTCCGGCACGTTGGGGCTGCGCGAGCGGGCCGACGGGAACGGATCGCTGACGTGCTTGAGCGCCAGCGCGATCGGTGTCGTTGCCTCGAACGGCAGAGTACCGGACGCCAGCTGGAACAGAATGACTCCCAGGGAGTATTGGTCGCAACGGGAGTCCACCCGCTCCCCCTTAACTTGCTCTGGAGCAATGTAGGCCGGAGTCCCGATCAAGGCCGAGCCGGTGAGGCTCATCGTGGCTTCATGGGAACGAGCAAGGCCAAAGTCCGCGAGCAGCGCGTTTCCGTCCGCGTCGAGCAGAATGTTGGAGGGCTTCACATCTCGGTGCACGATGCCTAGCCGGTGGGCGTAGTCCAACCCAGCGGCCACCTGGTCTAGCATCTTCCCACCCTCGTCCAGCGATATCGGGCCTTGTTTCATCCGGTCGGTCAGGCTGCCGGCCGGCAGGTACGGCATCACCAGATAGGCATATCCTTCTTGCTCGCCATAGTCGTGGACGGGGACGATGTTCGGGTGATCCAGCCGGGCAACGAGCTTCACTTCGCGGCGAAAGCGCTTGAGGAAGTCTTCGTTTTCAGCTAGAGCGGGCGAGATGAACTTAACCGCGACGTCGCGGCCGGACTTGCGGTCGTCGGCGAGGTACACCGTGGCCATTCCACCGCGTCCGATGCGTTCTAGGATCCGATAGTGGCCGAAGAGTCTGCCGGTGAGACTGGACATGCGTGCCTGGTGATCAAGCGATCGGCCGCGCCTGGTGGTGGGCTGCCATCATCTCCCGGAGCTGGATGTGAGGCGGCTTAAGGCGGGTCCGACCGCGTGGGCACCCTCGATTATAAGCCTACGGCCGGAGGCCAGCCGCGGCGGGCTCGCCTATCAGCCTCGCAGCGATCGGCCCGGTCTTCCGCGGACCTCCGATGATTCGCGTGGCTCAATCCAGCCACTGCCCCAGGCATGGGGTTGGATCTACACCCGGGCCGGCTACGATCCAGGCCGTGTCTTCTTGATCCACGGCATATCGTTGGAGCCGGTCGCGGATCTGATCGAGTGCTTTCGCAGCCTGCATACGACCCCAATTCCATGATTGCCAATCCGGGTCAGTTCGCTGGTCTGCCCGCAAGGCCAGCTGGCACGCGAGGTGGGCCAACAGCTCGGGCGGGGAGGCCTCGGATAGGCTGCCCGCTAGGGTGGGGAGAGCGTCGCCGGTGAGCTGGGCCAGATAGACCACATCCAACTCGCCGCTGGCTTGAAGCCGGGCAATGTTGCGAGAGGCGATGAACCCATCCACGTTGATCAGCCCCAGGGTGGCCACGAACCCGAGTCCGGCCACGATGCTCGCCGGCGCCAGCACTCTCAAACGCTCCCGGAACAGCAGCGCTGCGAACACCACCAACAGGGCAGCCAGCCAGAAGATGAACAGGTGGGTGTACGTGCGCAGCCGGGTGAATCCGTAGGCGTTCTCGTACAGCAGCAGGCGCATCAACGCCGAGGCCAGCGTAACTGCCAGCATCGCAATGAGGCCGGCTCCCAGCCCGTTGAAGGTGCGCCGCTCGCGGCCCGCCTCGCGGCGGCCCAGGTGTGCGAGCGCCAGGACCAGTCCCGAGCTGAGGAATGCGGCCCACACCAGTTCGCCGAATCCGCGCCGTGCATATTCGGAGTAGGTATAGCCGGCCGCGGTGATGTTCGCTTCTCCGCCGAAGAGATAGCGGAGCTGGATGGCGACAAACACCGCGAAGACCAGATTCACCGCGGTGAGCACGACCGCGGTCTCGATGAACCCGAGGAAGGGCTTGAGCAGAGGCTTCGCTTCGCCCATCAATTCCCCTGGCTCCCGCTCGCGCAGGGCGGTGACCAGCGCGCCCAGGCTGAAGAGGGCGCCCAGTCCGATTACGACGCTACGGCCGATCGCCTCCCGGATCCACTCGATATCCAGCCAGGCGAATAGGTTTTCGACCAGATTCTGAAAGACCATGTCGGCCGCGGCCAGCAAGCCGACCAGCACGATCAGCACCGGCAGTGCGAGCAGCAGACCCCGGACCACCGCTGCCCCACGGCTGCGAGTCGCCCGGTCGCCAGCCAGCCGCCGGGTCGCAAAGGCCACCGTCGCCCAGGGTCGCAGCAGCGAGTCAAGCGGGACGGTGATCCAGGCCAGGGCGAAGTCGAGCCAGCCGAAGCGCAGCAGTTGGCCGTGGCGCAGGGTCCGCACCCAAAGGCCAAAGAGCAGTAGGGTGGAGAGCAGGCTGAGCGCCACCGTCAATGGTTCGAGTCGCACGGCGATCAATGCCGAGAAGAAGAAGATCGCCGGAGCCAGGATCAGCGCCGAGCGGTCGGCCCGCGCGCCTTCCCAGCGGGCAGCGACGAAGAGCGCGCCGGCCGAAAGTGTGGCCCAGATCGGGAAGGAGATTCCTGGCAGGTAGCCGTCGAAGAGCACCTCAACCGCCACCCCCAACAGGAGGGCGGCACCCGTAAGTTGAAGCGCTCGCTTGGGTAGGCGGGGCCCTTCGGTGCGAGACTGCGCCTCGGTCGGGGAATCTTCAGACTGCATGTCATCACCTCTCCATTAGGTTTGTCTGGCGGGACGTGTCTGGTGGGCGTGACCCCCGCCCCAGCGCTCCTCGTCCGCCGAGAAGTGCCCTATTCTCTTAAACCGGTCCTTTCAATGCCTCCCAAGCTACTCTCGGATCCTCTCGGCCCTTGGATTCAGCCAACATTCACTGCCGGCGTGAAAGGGCCGTTCAGTATGCAGGGAACAATACTCTACGTCGATGAGACTGACCTTTGGCAGACCCAGAGGTGACGGAATGACTGTAGCTACATACAATTACAGTGCTATTGTCACAATGTGCCCTTTGGCGTAGAATCAAGCCCATGAGTAATGCCAGCGACAAGGTAAGAGTGACCTTCCTCGAACATGGTGGACTTCTACGCCGCTCGGAGGCTGCGCGCCTCGGGATTCATCCGCAAACCCTCTCGAGGATGGTTCGAGCAAGGCTTCTCGAAAGGGTGGAGCGGGGCCTCTATCGTCTCGCAGAACTCGAATCCCCAAGCAATTCGGACCTGATCCAGGTCGCCAAGCTCGTGCCGCAAGGGGTCGTCTGCCTCATCTCGGCCCTAAGCTTCCACGGCCTCACAACCCAGATCCCATTCATGGTGTATCTCGCGCTACCCCAAAGTGTGAAGAAGCCGAAACTCGCCTATCCACCGCTTCAAGTAGTCTGGCTTTCCGGAGGCGCCTACTCGGCCGGAGTTGGAAACTACGAGCTCGATGGTGTGTCGGTGCCGATTTACAACTGTGAAAAGACGGTTGCTGACTGCTTCAAGTTCCGAAACAAGCTTGGCCTGGACATAGCGATCGAGGCCCTTAGAGAGTACCTGCTGCTGGCAGAGCGGAGTGTTGATGAGCTCCTGCGTTTTGCCGCCATTGATCGCGTCCAAGCGGTGATGCGACCCTACCTGGAGGCGCTTGTGTGAGTGAGCCGAAACGGAATCTCCCAGCTTCGGTTCTCGACCGATTGCGGAACAAGGCGCGCGAGGGGCAGAAGCCATTCGATCAAGTTCTGAAGTATTACGGGTTTGAACGCTTCCTGTACAGGCTCTCCAGATCGGCGCACCGTGACCAGTTCGTCCTCAAGGGGGCACTGCTGATGACTGCCTGGCCCATGGGCCTCACTCGCTCGACGAGCGTTATCGACTTTCGGGCATCTACCGATTCGAGCCCGGTCGCGTTGAGCAGGATCATTGGAGAGATCCTCCAGGTTGATGTGGAACCTGACGCGATGGAGTTCGATCCGAGCACCATACAGGCGACACAGATTGTCGAGCGGGAACGCAATCCGGGGGTACGGGTCCGCTTCTGGGGCTCCTTGGGCAAGGCAATAGTCCGCATACAGCTTGATGTCGCCTTCGCGGATGTCATCACACCCGGACCTGAAGAGATCGACTATCCGACGATTCTGGATTCGCCAGGGCCTCGCTTGCGAGCTTACCCCAAGGAAACCGTTGTCGCTGAAAAGCTCGAAGCCATCGTTCGGTTGGGCGACGTGAACAGCAGGATGAAGGACTTTTTCGATCTCTGGCAAGTCTCTATTGCGTTCCCATTCGATGGTGAATCCTTGAAAGATGCGTTCGCGAACACCTTCGGTTCGAGGAGAACGCCGATTTCCACACTCCCCCCAGTAGGGCTGAGCTATGAGTTTGCTACCAGGAACCAGAGGCTATGGCAGGCGTTTCTGAAGCGGATCGGAAACGACGAGGATCAGTTGTCCTCTTTGGAGGCTGTTATCTTACGTCTTCGCGGCTTTGCCTTGCCACCAATGCAAGCTGCCAGGGATGGAGTGAAATTCAATGAGACCTGGACCGATCCAGGAGGCTGGCGCTGAACCCCATGCCTAAGGCGTCACCGTCCCAGTCTCGGTCGGGGTGGCGGTCGCAGTGGCCGTGGGAGTCGGGGTCTCGGTCGAAGTCGCAGCATACGTCGGCGTCGACGTAGTGGTCAAAGTCGTGGTCGACGTGGAGGTCAGCGTCGGGGTTGCGGTGGCCGTCAATTTCTCCCAGTTCAGGCGGATCCGGGCGTCACGGGTGTGATCGTAATACTCGAGCTTAAGGGCGTGGCTCCCTGAGCTCAGCCCGACGTCGACGACCAGCTCACGGGCGCCGCCATCTTCCCACTCTGAGAGGACGAGACTGTTGTCCACGAACAGCCGAACCCCGTCATCCACCAGCACCTTGAACCGGTAGGTGCCCGCCTCGAAATTGGCCGCGCCGGTCCAGCGGACCGAGAAGTCGTCCGCCGGGATCCCCAGGGCAGGCGCGCTGCGGACCCAATCGAAATCGATGCTGTAATCGGTGCGGATCAGCGCCGCCGATCCGTTCAGCTCCCGGTTCGCATAGTACTCGCCGCGCCAGCCGCCGGTGACCGTCCCGGCCGAGGGGTCAACCACGATCCTCACAAAGAAGGACTGCTGACCGTCCGCGCCCAGACCGAATGCGACCGCCGGCGGATTGCGCAGCATCCAGTTGCCCCGATAGGTGCCAGCCGAGGTCGGAGCCTTGAGGCTTACCTTCACGTCGATGATTTCGTTTGAGGCGACGCCGCTGGACAGCGGCTGAGGGCTGGCCCCGTTCATCCGATCGCCGCTGATGAAGACCGCGCCGAAGCCGGTGGTCCACGGGCAAGTTCCAACATTCTTTAGGCGCCAAATCTTGTCGAAACTGAGTCCAGGCGCGAGGTGCATGCCGTCAGGCACCGTCACGTCCGTCACCAACTCGACCCGGTCGACGCAGGTGGTCGGCAAGGCGGTGGGTGTCAGACCTGGCTGCGGCGTTGGAGTCCACTCCGGTCCGAGCGACAGAGGCAGGAGCTCGTAATCCCAGCCAAAGTTCAACTCCTGGATGGTCTCTTCCGACGGCAACACGATGCTGATCGAGGTCGAGCCATTCACCGGCAGCGGGTAGGTCCAGCCGCCCGGAAAGAGCAGCGGACCGTTCGAACTCGAGGCCGGATCTGCAGAGACGCAGTACTGTCCGGGGGAGAGCCCGCTGAACCGATAGAAACCATCCGCGCCGCTCGTGACTTCGGTCAGCGGGGAGGCCGGGCATAGCCCTTCGCCTAGCTGCAGCAGAACCCCCGCAATCCCCGGCTCGCCGGCCTCGAAGACCCCGTTGGCGCGATAGCCGCCGGGCGCCTCGGAGGTGCAGCCGGAAGGCGCGGTCACCGCGGGATCGATCACACTTCCCCAGGCTGAACATAGGTCATGCCAGACCCAGCCCTGGATCGCCGCACCGGGCGGCAGCGTCGCGGCGCTGATCGGGGTCGGGATCGGGGTGGGGAGCAGCTCGGCGATCGGCTCGAGATCGGCGATCAACTGGCAGCCGGCGAGCGCCAGCGCGATCGCGATCGACAACCCGGCGAATCGGGCGGGCGTCGCCAGGCTTCGGCCCGTTGGCAACGCAAGATAGGGCCAGCGATTTGTCGCTGGTCTGGCCCTTTCCACGACCTCGGTCCCCAAGTTCGTCATTGGAGCTCTCGTGCTTCAAGTATAAGGTGCAGATTGTCTCTCAGCAGGGCGTTATGTTGCGTCGGGTATCGATTCACGGCGTACTTGTTCTGACGCCCGCGCGTACAATGGGTTGCGATGCCAGCTCAGCTTCTTGAGGGTCCGACGGGTCGGGTCCTCCTTCTTATGGCTACTCAAACCTACCGGGCCAGTGCCTTTCTGGAAGCGGCGTCCCGGCTCCAAATACCGGTGGCGGTTGGCTCAGAACAGCCTCAACCCCTGGCTCACCTCAATCCGGGGG
>CAZPZD010000064.1:0-3732 GCA_964590515.1 uncultured Anaerolineaceae bacterium
GTGCGCGGTCAGATCGAGGGCGGGGTGGTGCAGGCCGCCGGCTACGCGATTCTGGAAGACTTCCGCGAAGACGGAGGCCGGGTACAAACCAACCTGCTCTCGAATTATCTGATCCCTGGAGTGCTGGACATTCCGGATCGGGTGCAGTCGGTCATCCTGGAAGTCGAGGATCCGCTTGGCCCCTGGGGGGTACGTGGAATGGCGGAGATGCCCTTCATCCCCTTGACGCCGGCAGTCGTGAGCGCGGTCCATGATGCGCTGGGGATCTGGTTCGACGAGTTCCCATTGACCCCGGAGCGGGTGTTCTGGGGGCTGCGTGCGGCTCGGGAGGCCTAAGGCCCGGCACTTCGGATCCGACCGCCCGCTTCATCCTCCGTGCTACTGACTTGAACAATCCTCCCCCACTGGTGCTTGTGCGCGGCGGCGGCGACCTGGCCACCGGGGTCGCGGCCCGCCTGTGGCGCAGCGGGTTCTGGGTAGTGATTACTGAGATTCTTCAGCCGCTGGCCGTCCGGCGGTTGGTGGCCTTGGCCGAGGCGGTGTACGCGGATGAATTCGTGGTCGAGGACTTACAGGCCCGGCGAGTCGCGGACGTCGAGGCAGCCCAGGCCTCGCTGCGGCAGGGGGTGATCCCGGTTCTGGTGGATCCGGAGGCAACCTGCAGGGTCCAGTTGCAGGCTGCCGCCTTGGTGGATGGGCGAATGAGAAAGCAGCCGCCCGAGCTGGGGATCGATTCAGCCCCGCTGATGATCGGGCTCGGCCCGGGGTTCGTAGCGGGCGAGAACTGTCATGCGGTCGTCGAGACCAACCGCGGGCACCGGATGGGTCGGGTAACTTGGAACGGGACGAGCGAACCGGATACTCAGCTTCCCGACCCGGTTGGTGGGCACGCCGCAAACCGGGTGCTGCGCGCGCCGGACTCCGGGGTGTTCGTGGGCACGGTGCGACTGGCGGATCACGTCCAGCGGGGCGATCTTTTGGCCAGTGTTGGGGCGACCGAGCTGCGGGCGCCCTTCGAGGGGATCGTGCGCGGCCTGCTGCACGATGGGGTGGCGGTTTCGAAGGGGCTCAAGGTCGGCGATCTGGATCCGCGTGCCGACCCCGACCTCTGCCGCCTGATCTCGGATAAGGCGCTGGCTGTGGGCGGAGGAGTGCTGGAAGCGGTGTTGAGCCGGCCAGCAATCCGTCGCCAGCTGGCGGGCGGGTGACCGGTGTTGCTCAAGGATGCTCTGCGGATTGAGCCTGGCCAGAGCATAGCCTTCACCGGCGCAGGCGGGAAGACGACCGCCATCCGCCGCTTAGCCGCGGAGCTGACCCGGGCGCTGATTACCACGACCACCAAGCTAGGCCGTGGGCAAGCCGACTTGGCTAAGCACCACTTAGTCGATCCAACCCCTGACGATCTGGCGCGAATCCCTCAAGTGCTGGAGCAAGGCGGTGCCGTGCTGGTGACTGGGCTGCCGTCGGCCGACGGCGAGAAGTGGACCTCACCGGCCCCTGCAACGCTGGCGACCCTCGCCCGGATCGCCGCCGAGACCGGCGCGCCACTGCTGATCGAGGCCGACGGGGCGCGGGGCCGATCGCTCAAGGCACACACCGAACACGAGCCGGTTGTGCCAGATTTCACAAACATAGTCGTCCCGATGGCGGGGCTCGACGTGCTGGGCCAGCCGATCGACTCTCGGGGCGTTCACCGGCCCGAGCGGATCGCCGAGCTCCTGGGTCTCGAACCCTCGCACACCGTTGGCGCGCAGGAGATCGCCCGCCTGCTCGGTTCCGCGGCGGGCGGGCTGAAGGGAGTCCCAGCCGACGCTCAGGTGCGGGTCTTATTGAACAAGGCAGACCCGTCGCGCCTGGCGCCCGGGCAGGAGATCGCCGCTCGACTGCTTGAAAGTTCTAGGGTCCAGGCCGTGATTCTGGCGACCCTGCAATCTCAGGACCCGGTGGTGGAGACTCACGGTCGAGTCGCGGGAATTGTCCTGGCGGCCGGCGGCTCAAGCCGGCTGGGCCAGCCCAAACAATTGGTTGAGTTTCGGGGCCGGCCGCTGGTGTGGCACGCGGTGCGGGTTGGACTCGAAGCAGGCCTGAGTCCGCTGGTGGTCGTCAGTGGTGCCGCCGGGGATCAGATCCGGCGGGCCCTGGAGGACCAATCGGTGATGCTGATCGACAACCCAGACTGGGAGGCGGGCCAGAGCAGCTCGGTGCGGCTCGGCTTATCGCAGGTCGAAGCAAGGTGTGAAGCCGCCATTTTTCTCCTGGCCGACATGCCATTGATGGACGCCGAGCTGGTCCGTCAGGTGGTCCGCACCCATCGGGCGACGCTGGCGCCCTTGGTGGCTCCCCGGGTCGAGGGTCGCCGGGCAAATCCGGTGCTCTTCGACCGAGTCACGTTCCCGGACCTCCATCAGCTGACGGGAGACCACGGCGGCCGCGCCCTCTTTGACAGCTACGAGCCGACCTGGGTGGAATGGAGCGAGTCTGCCATGCTCGATCTCGATACGCCGGAAGATCTGAGGCGGCTCAGAGATCTCGAATGATCGACCTGGACGATCACCTTCCGGCCTACAGCAACTTGCCCATGGCCACCCCGGCGATGAGTTCGAAGGACAGCTCCTTCAGCACCTCGCCCATGAGTGGCCAGTACCTCTTCTTGAACTTCGGGAGTGCCCCTCTGACCGGCTGTAGGCGCTCGAGGCCGCCTTCGGCCAACCATGCCTCGACATCCGCAGTGGACTCTTCCTCTTCGGGTCCGGCGGTAACTTCCCGGCCGATCCACCGACCAAAACCCGGCGAGAAGAGCCCAAACACTCCCTCGGTTTCCTCCAAGAGGCCGCGCTTGGCGAGCGAAATCAGGTCGAGCTTTGCCCGACTGTGCATCCTGGAGAGATTATCCAGGCTTGCGGTGGTCTTCTTGGAAGGCTTCGACTGGCTTAGACCCAGGATCGTCAGCAGCGTGATTTTCTCGCTCTCCGAGCTGTGCGACCAAGAGTACGTGAAGTGTGGATCGGCCTGCTCGCCGAATTGGTCCTCTAGGAAGGCTGTCAACGGCCCGCCTGCCAAGCCTTGCGCCTTCCCCTCCACCAGATAGTATCCCGCCATCTGCAGGAAGAAGGGGTGTCCGCCCCCTAGCTTCTGAACGAAGCCCTTCTCTTCGTCGGAGGAAGCGACTCCGGCGTCACTCAGGTTGCCCTCGATCAAAGCCTGTACGTCGCCCCGCGGGAATGGCCGCAATACAACGTTGGCAAAGATGTTGAAGAAGGGCGAGCCCTTGATTTCGTCGGAATGGCACAGGTCCACTAGTTCGCGACGGGTGGCTGGGATGAGCGATAGGTTCTGATGGATGGCGAGTGCCCGCAAGCCTCCGAAGAAGTCGGCGCCGAAGTTGGGGTTCTGCGTGACATACTCGAATTCGTCGAGCAGCAGCACCAGGTTCAGCCCTCGATCGGCGACCTCGGTGAAGAGGTCCTCCAGAACGAAAAGGTCTAGACCACCCTCCTCGGCCGTCTCTTTGAACTTTGCCGCCAACTCCTCATCGCAGCCAGTGCGAGCCATCTTGGCCAGCACCCGCTGCCAAAAGCGCTCAGGGGTGATGTCGGTCAGGCCCTGGAAATCAATGTAGACCATGCAGTAGCGATCGGAGCTCAGCCCCAGCCCGGCCGCCACATCCGGATGAGCCAGATGGGAGAGCAAGGAGGTCTTGCCCATCCGCCGCTCTCCGACGATCGAGGTGCT
>CAZPZD010000064.1:3832-10287 GCA_964590515.1 uncultured Anaerolineaceae bacterium
TCGTCCTCGAAATAGGTGAGCGGTTGGTCATTCACATAGAAGGCGAACCTCGGCCCCTTGGCAATCAACAATAGATGATTGGATTGAAAGTTAGGATTGGCTGCCTGGGGGAACGTTAAGTAACCTCCTTCAAAACCCAAAACAGTTACGTCGCCGTGATACCCTACTCTAGACGTGTAACCTCCCCGATCAGTCCATCTGAATCTTATTTCCCAGCTGGCGTCGTCTACTGTTGTGTCTGGTAGAAACCGACCGTCGAGTTCGGCCACGATATCGGGATAGTCAATGTTCTCCCGCTCTACGTAGCAGTTTTCCACAACGAGCTCGCCATCCTGGATTTCCATCCCGCTGCAAGGGCTCGCGACTTGCCAAAGACCAGATCTATCATCGAAATCATCCTGGAAATCCGGCGGGCGACTGGCGATGGCGTCCAGTATGGGTTGGGCGAAGCCGGTCACCCACTCGGGCTGAGCGAAGGCGGTACTCGTCGGACGAGCCGTTGGCGCAACAGGCGGGGTAGGTGTACTGGCGTCGGCAGTGCTAAGGCCGGGCGCATCCTGCCGCAGGGCCTCGAGCTCGGCCGCCAGTTCTGCGGGCACCTCCGATTCCAGCTCGTGGAACGGCGCCAGCAGGACCCCGCCGTTCTCCAGGTTCCCGGTCAGCAGTTCGCCTGGGAACTCGCCCTCGACGAGGCGGCGGATGGCCTCCGTCATCATCTCCTTGAGACCCATCTGGGCCGAGGAAAGGAAGACGTTCGCGTACTCGGGATAGACCATTGCCCAATCCAGATCGGGGCCGATGACGTAGGCCCGCTCGCGTTGCTGGGCGGCCTCGGCGGAGGCGGTTATGAGGGGGCCCGTGAGCGGGAAGAGAACGTCCGCTCCCTGGTCGAGCAGGTCCTCACTCGCCTGGCGCGCCAGCGCTTCGTCCTCCCACGTGTCGATGAAGAGACCGGTCCCCAATGCCAGGTTGCGGCCTAGTGCCACAACCTCGGCGCTATGGACCCTGTTGTAGTGCTCCACACCCAGCGCGAATCCGTCCATGTACGCCGTCACCGGCTCGATGTCCATGCCACCGAACGTACCCACTTTGCCCGTCTCGCTCATGCCGGCAGCCAGGTAGCCGGCCAGGAAGGCGGCCTCCCAGGTTTTGAACTGGACGCCATTGAGGTTGGAAGTTGCCGCTTCGAGAGGCTCGAAGACGAGGAAGCCTGCCTCCGGGTGATCGGCGGCGGCCGACCGCATGGCTCCCGCAAAGGGCCAGGAGGCGACGACCAGGTCGCAGCCCTCTCCCAGAAAGGCATCGATCCGTTCGGCGAAGTTAGCTTCGTCTGTCCCCTCCACGTAGGCGCCCTCAATGCCGTAGGTCGTCTGGGCAGCCTCGATCGCGCCCCAGATTGGCGCGTGGTACGCGTCGATTCCGCCCGCCTCGGTCAGAAGACAGACCTTGGTATCCGAGGTCGCCGCGGGCACAACGGCGCTGCCGGCGGCTGCGACGGCGGTGCCGGCGGCCGGGCGAGTGGCGGCCCCGACGAGCTGGTCCCAGCTGACGAAGACGACCGAGCCGAGGGACAGCGCCGCCAGCCCGGCGGCGAGCCCCAGCTGCGCTTTCCTGGAGAGGCGGATCCCCTTCCACTTCCATTTCGGGCGTGCCCGGCGCCGGGCTTCAATGGCCTGGAGAAGCAGGCGTGTGGCGTCTTTGTAGGTCTCGTCGCGAGCAACGATGCCCTTGAGGATGGAGATCGCCTGTCCGAAGTCCTTGCGGGCAAGGGCGGCCTGCGCCTCGGCGTAGGTCTGGGCCAGCGCCTGCTCTCCCTTTAGGCCTTCGATCTCTGCCTGCGCTCGCTCCGGGTCGGAGGGCTCGAGGCTGAGGTAGTCCTGCCAGGCGGCGAAGGCTTCGTCCCAGCGTTCGGAGGTAGCCAGGCCGCGGGCCTTCCCGGGAAGGGACTGCAGGCGGTCGGCCCGCTGGGAGGCGCGCAGCTCACGGAGCAGTTCGGAAAGGGCCGGGTCTTCGGGGGCGTAGCGGATGGCCTCCTCGAACGAGGCGAGCGCCTCTTCGTCGCGGCCCTCGGCGAGAGCTTTTTCCGCGGTCTGGCGCGCAAGGGCGGCCATGCGCTGGCGGGCCTCGCCGTGCTCAGGATTAATGGCCAGCACCTGCTGGAATGCGGCGATAGCCTCTTTCGAGCGGCCGCGCGAGAGCGCCTGGTCGCCGAGTACCAAGCGCGCCTGACACAGCCCGGCGCGGGCGGACACGTCTTCTTCGTCGACCGCCAGCGCTTGCTCGAATTGGGTCACCGCCTCGGCCAAGGACTGTTGCTGCAGATGGACCTGACCAACATGGACCATTGCGGCGAGATTGTCGCCGTCCACTGCAAGCGCTTCCCGGAAGTTCTCCAGGGCTTTGTCGTACAGGCCTCTGTCCTTGAACTCGAGCCCTATTTCGACGAAGCGGTTGGCAATCGGGTTGACATCGGTCAGCTCCTCACGGACCTGCTCCATCGGGCGGTTCTTCTGCAGCCACCGGCGCAGGAGTTGATTGACGAACGCATTCGCTTCGGTGAGGACGTCCTTGTCCCGCAGGTGGAGCAGCGCCGACTCCAGGTCCGGCGGACTGAATCGCACCCGTTGCTTACGTAGGAACTCGCCCAACTCGCGACTGCCAGCCTCGCCGCTGGTGTGCGCCAGGCCGGCCAGCGACCAGCGCTCCAGCTCGGCAGCCTCGTCCCAGACGAACTTGAGGTTCACCGTTCCGCGCTCGACCACTTCATCCAGCACCCCACTCACGTCTGCCGCACTGACCCTGCGCTGACCGGTCCTCTGGCACAAGGCAAACAGCTCGTGGCAGACCAGCTGGATGAAGTAGGGATGCCCAGAGGTGATTTCATAGATCGCCCGGACTGCGTCTGCCTGGTACTCCAGCACGCCTTCGACCGGGCGGGTGATCAAGCTGTAGGCCTCCTGCTTTCCGAGGAAGCTCACCTTCTTGTAGAGCGCGGCCTTGAAGAACTCGGTATACGAGGCCTGCATGTTCTCAAGCTTGCGACCGGAGGAGCCGATGGAGAAAATGAAATTCAGCCCCTCGCGGCCCATCAGGCGGCGCAGCATCTCGGTCAGAGGCCGGCCCAGGGTCTCGCGGGCTTCTTCCTCCTCGAGGGTATCGAACTCGTCAAAGGTCAGGAGCAGGTTGTGGTCCGGCAGTAGGCGGAGCAGGTCAGGCAGGAAGTGCCCCTCCAGATACTCTGGGTCCTCGGTGAAGGCTTCCTTCTCGGGAAGGGGGACGACCAACTCGTGGTCCTGCTTGAGCACCCGCGCGATCTCGCGTGCCATCCACCACAGGAAGCGATCCAGCGTGGTGCGCGTCCGTCCTTGTAGATCGAAGAAGACCGGGATGTAGCGGGTGGGGAGCCGGTTGGGGAGCTGTTTCAGGACCGAGGTCTTGCCGACCCGCCGCTGTCCGTGGATGACCAGGATGTGGTCGGCGAACTGCCCTGCCAGGCTGTGTTGGATCCAATCAAAGATGTCCTCCCGGCCGAAGAACATCTTGGCGTCGGTGACAGGCGAGCCGGCGATGTACGGGTTCAACAGATCGGCCATGGGTCTCACCCAGGACGGCTCCGAGCAGAAAAACTAGACCGTCCCCCATTGTTGTCGAGCGTCAGATTCGTAACGATATCCAGTGAAGGCTAGCATAGGCATGGGGTACCCGAATAGTGAGCTTCATCCTGCATGAGCAGGCGCGGCTTCCTGTGAGACTTTCACGAGGGTCCGCCCCCTTGGGCTGCCCTCCTGGGCAAGCCACGAGAATCCGCTCCGTGCTATAATGCGCGGCTCATGACGACTGGCGGGAAGCGGAACGATGCCAATCCAATCAATCCCGATGGCGGTTGCTCTCGGGTGGATGGCGCGCGTTCCCGCTGAGCATCGGGGATCGAACCTATCCGCCGCCCGAGGGATCACCCGCCGGGCGGCGTTTTTTCTTTAAATGGGAGGAGACATGCTTAAGACGCACGGATGCGGAGAGCTGCGGGCTGAACACGCCGGCCAGCAGATCAGGTTGGCCGGGTGGGTCAATCGACGCAGGGATCACGGCGGGTTGACCTTCCTCGACCTGCGGGATCGTTCGGGGGTCGTGCAGGTCGTTGTCAACCCTGGGGTCTCGAGCGCCGCCCACGCGACCGCTGCCGAGGTGCGCCCTGAGTGGGTATTGCAAATCGCGGGGGCCGTCCGGCTCCGCCCAGAAGGCATGCAAAACCCGGAGTTGCCCACCGGGGCGGTCGAGGTCGAAGTCCACGAACTGCGGGTGCTGAATCCAGCCAAGACGCCGCCTTTCCCCATTAACGAAGATAGCGAGGTCGATGAGATGGTTCGGCTGCAGTATCGGTATCTGGATCTGCGCCGGGAACGGATGCAGCGCAACCTCGAGCTGCGCCACAAGGTGATCAAGTTCATCCGGGATTTCTTGGATCGGCGCGGGTTCTTGGAGATTGAGACCCCGATCCTCTTCAAGGCAACTCCGGAGGGGGCCCGCGATTACTTAGTCCCCTCCCGCCTGTACCCGGGCGAAGTGTATGCCCTGCCTCAGTCGCCCCAGCAGCTCAAACAGCTGCTGATGGTGGCCGGCATCGAGCGCTATTTTCAGATCGCCCGCTGCTTCCGGGATGAAGATCAGCGCGGTGACCGCCAGCCGGAGTTCACGCAGCTCGATGTCGAGATGTCCTTCGTCGAGCGGGAAGACGTGATGGCGCTGCTCGAGGAGCTCTACACCGACCTGGTCAACGCGCTGTTCCCCAGTCGGCCGGTGGAGGCGACCCCTTGGCCGCGGCTGACTTTTCGTGAGGCCCTGGACCGCTTCGGTACTGACCGTCCCGACCTGCGCTTCGGGATGGAGCTGAAAGACGTTTCGGACTTGGCAGCCGGCAGCGGGTTCCAGGTGTTCGAGGCCGCGATCGCCTCCGGGGGAGAAGTTCGAGCGATCAACGCCAAGGGGTGCGCAGGATTCAGCCGGCGCGAGATTGATGAGCTCACCCAGTTTGTGTCGGCCTTTGGCGCGAAGGGGCTTGCCTACCTGGCGCTGCCGGAGACAGGTGAGGCGCGCTCGTCCTTCGCCAAGTTCCTGGCCGCCGAGCGGCTGGAGGCGCTTCAGGCCCGGCTGGAGGCTGCGCCCGGCGACCTGCTGCTGTTTGTCGCCGACCGCCAGCCGGTCGTTCTCGAGTCGCTGGCCCGGCTGCGATCGCAGCTGGCTGCCCGGCTCGGCCTGTACGATACCAAGCTGCTCTCCTTCTGTTGGGTGATCGATTTCCCACTGGTGCTGTGGAACGAGCAAGAACGGCGCTGGGATCCCAGCCACCACCTGTTCACTGCACCCTTGTCGGAGGATGTTCACTGGCTTGACGACGAGCCAGGCCGTGCCCGAGGCCAACAATACGACGTCGTGCTCAACGGGGGGGAGACGGCCGGCGGGAGCATTCGAATTCACGATCGAGCGCTGCAGGAACGCATCTTCCAGCTCATCGGGCTCGACCTGGAAACCGCCCAGCAGCGCTTCGGCCACATGCTGACCGCCTTCGAGTACGGCACGCCGCCCCATGGCGGAATTGCCTCGGGGCTGGACCGGCTCTGCATGGTTCTGGCGGAGGAACCCAACATCCGGGAGGTCATCGCCTTCCCCAAAAACCAGGCCGCCCGCGATGTGATGGCGGGGGCGCCGTCGCTGGCTGAGCCGGGCGCGCTGCGCGACCTGCATCTTCAGGTCATTGACTCATCTCCGGGGCGTCCGAAGACCTAGTACCAAAGACCGGCGATCTCCATTGTTGGAGACGAGAGATCGTGGTATACCAAGAGGCGTCCCTGCTGTGTACGCGATGCGGCATATCGTTTTGAGCCAACATCAACGATATGGAGTCCTCGCTAGGATGGGGTACGCGGTAGGCTTCGGCCAAGGCGGAGCCCATCTGCAGGACACCACCTGCGTAAGCAGGTTCAAAACCTAGCAGCACACGGCACAGTGGGGCGCCCTGATTACCAGTGAAGGCGAGTAGCTTTCGCTGGTTTTTTTTGTCCAGTGCCCTGGTTCGGTCAGTGTTAATCGCCGCGGTCCGGCCCTCGTTTCTTGCCCGCGGTCCTCACCTGGATTAGACTTCCTGTCTCACCAAGCCATGCCAGCCCAAAGTAATGACCAACGCGGACGCGCGCTCGAAACCGCAGTTTCCCAAATCAGGAAGCAGTTTGGGGATGGGGCGGTTATGCGCCTGGGGGAGGCCACCCATCTGGCGGTCGAAAGCATCCCAACCGGTTCTCTGGCTCTCGACCAGGCCCTGGGGGTCGGCGGCATTCCTCGCGGGAGGGTGAGCGAGATCTATGGGCCGGAAGCTTCGGGTAAGACCACCCTCTGCCAGCATATTGCGGCGGAAGCCCAGCGCTTGGGCGGGCTGGTGGCCTACATCGACATGGAGCATG
>CAZPZD010000065.1:0-8826 GCA_964590515.1 uncultured Anaerolineaceae bacterium
CGCTCGACTTGCTCGTCGGTCAAAAGGGTCACGGGATTCCGAATCATGGCGAACCCTCCCTTCACATTTCCAGCGGCGCGAGCTCGGTGACGAAGCGGAATCGGTCACCCCGGTACAAGTCGGTACCATGTTCAACCGGTCGCCCTTCCGAATCGAAGGACAGCCGCCGCTCCAGCATCAAGGGCGAACCGCTCGGAATAGCCAACAGCTCGGCCTCAAACTCTGTGGCGATGACCGGCTCCAAACTCTGGCGAGCGCGCTCGACCTTGACCTGATACTCGGTCTGAAACACCTCGTAGACCGAGCGCTGTTCCAGATCGTGCCGCTCCAGCCCGGGAAAGCGCTGGATGGGGATCGTGTAGCGCTCAAGCATGACCGGCTCCTGGTTAATCGAGCGCAGCCGGAGCAGGGAATACACCGGAGCGGAGATCGGCAGCTGCAGCAGCGCCCCGACCGAAGCCGCGACCGGTCGCTGTTCCAAACTCACGATTCGGGCCCCGGGCTGCAGGCCGCGGCGTTGCATCCCGACCGTGAAGGAGGTCAGGCGGGCGGCCTGGCGCTCGATCTTCGGTTCGGCGACGTACGTCCCGTCTCCCTGCAGGCGCACGACCAGCCCGCGGGACTCGAGCACCCGAAGGGCGCGCCGCACGGTCATCCGATTGACGCTCAGCATCTCGCTCAGGGCGCGTTCGGCCGGGAGCCGGTCGCCCGGTTTCAGTTGGCCGGACTCGATCTGTTCGAGCAGCGACTCGGCAATCTGGACGTAGCGAGGGAGCGCGGCGACCAGTCGGTTAACCGGGGGATCGAAAATTGCTATGTGATTTCCTTCACAAACAAGGTTCTGTCTGGATTACTGGTGTATACCATTCGGTTCAGTATAGTGTTTTAGGCGCTGGCCTGTCAATTGGCACGCTTCGCCCATGCCACTTGGTAGAATTCCCCCGTGCGATCGCCCCGCCAGTTAGCCCGGCAGGTTCACCGCCGGCTTTTGAAGGCCTACGGCGAGCCCACCTGGCGAGACCGCAAACCGCCGGTTGACGAGCTGGTCTCGACCATCCTCTCCCAGAACACCAACGACCTCAACCGCGATCGAGCCTTCGAAACCCTGCGCAAGCGCTTCCCAACCTGGGAGGCAGTCCGCGACGCCAAGCCCCCCCAGGTCGTCAGCGCCATCCGGGTGGCAGGGATCGCCAACCAGAAAGGGCCTCGAATTCAGGCCGCGCTCCGTGCGATCACAGACGAGCGAGGGCGCCTCGAGCTGGACTTCTTAAGGAAGCAGCCCCCGGAGGCGGTCCGAGATTGGTTGCTGCAGATCAAAGGGGTCGGGCCGAAGACCGCCGCGATCGTGATGCAATTCGCCCTCGACATGCCCGCCTTTCCGGTGGATACCCATATTCACCGGGTAAGCGGCCGGATCGGTCTCCGCCCTCCGAAGGCCAGCCGCGAGAAGTCCCACGAGATTCTCGCCGGGCTCTTCGCTCCGGAGACCTATTACGCCGCCCACCTGAATCTCATTCGGCATGGACGCGAGATCTGCAAGGCCGGTCGCCCGCGCTGCGAGCAGTGCAGTCTCACCGACCTGTGTGACTACTACGCGCGGCTCGACCCCAAGCCGGGTACGGCCGCTATCTGATGCTTTGGCTCACCCGAATCTTCCAACGCGGTCCGCAACCTTTGTCTCCCCCGCCCGGCATCGGGTCTATACTCAGCCCGCAGAATCTCTCCGGAGGTCAGCATGTCGGTCAGCCTCACCTGGTATGGCCACGCCGCGTTGGGTCTGGACATCGACGGGATCAAGGTCGCGGTCGATCCGTTCCTCACGGGGAATCCGGCCGCGACTATCAAACCCGAGCAGGTGCAGGCTGATTACATATTGATTACCCATGGCCACGGAGATCATGTGGGGGACGCGATTGCGATCGCCAAGCGCACCGGAGCGAAGGTGGTCGGCGTCAACGAGATCGCAATGTGGTTCCAGAAGCAGGGCGTCGAGTCTCACGGCCAGCACCTGGGCGGCGGCCATCGGCATGCGTTTGGCTATCTCAAGCTGACCCTGGCGCTGCACGGTTCCGGCCTGCCAGATGGTTCCTACGGCGGTAACCCCTGTGGGCTGCTGATCACGACTAAAAGCGGCGAGAAGCTTTATCTGGCGGGCGACACCGGGCTGTTTGGCGACATGCGGCTGATCGGGGAGGAAGGGTTGGACCTGGCGGTCGTTCCGATCGGCGACAACTACACCATGGGTCCCGACGACGCGCTGCGGGCCGTGAAGCTATTGGAACCAAAGCACGTCATCCCCATTCACTACGACACCTGGGACGTGATCGCCCAGGATCCGCAGGCCTGGGCCGGGCGGGTGACGGCGGAGACCTCGGCCGAACCCCACGTCCTGAAACCAGGCCAGACCTTCAGCCTGTAGCCACCCTGACCGAGCACGCGCCTGCTGCTGATCGCCCCGCCGACGCGGGCTGGCTCCGCATGGCCGGCCTGACGCTGCTTGCGCTCGGCTTCGGCATGGCGACCAACACCCTGGATCCGGTGTTGCTCAGCTACAAGGCGACCCTGCTTGCACCGGATCATCGCAACACGGCCCTCGGCCTAACCACCGCCGCCGGGCTCCTGGTAGCCACTTTCACCCAGCCGCTGATTGGAGCCCTCTCCGATCGGACCCGCTCGCGCTGGGGAAGGCGGATTCCTTTCTTCATTGTGGGAACCCTGCTGACCATCGCGAGTTTGTTCGCGGTTGCACTAGCGCCCTCGCTGGCGTTGCTGGCGCTCGCCTTCATGGCCTACGAGTTCGCCTCCAACACGGCTCTAGCGCCCTGGCAGGCACTGCTGCCGGACCAAGTTGCACCCTCGAGGCGTGGGGCTGCTTCCGGCCTGAAAACGATGTTCGAGATTCTGGCCTTCGTCGCAGGTCGGCGGACCGCGGGTTACCTGATCGCCGATGAGCAGATCCTCGCCGCAGTGGCGATTGCTGCGCTGGTGTTCGGGCTGTCGATGCTCTTCACCACGCTGGCGGCTCGCGAGCGGCGTCCCTTTGATCCTATCGGGCAGACCATAAGCCAACCGTCGGCTAAGCCGGGGGCCAATACTCCGTGGCCGCCTGGATTTGGCTGGTGGTTTCTCAATCGGGGATTGTTCTGGGGCGGGTTGATTGCGCTCAGCAGCTTTGTACTCTTCTACCTGGAAGACGTGGTTGGAATGAGCTTCGCTGAAGCGTCCCGGTTCTTTGGCGACCTCTCACTGGTGCTGGGCCTCTCGCTGCTGGCAATCGCCCTGCCGGCCGGCCGGCTGTCCGATCGGATCGGCCGCCGACCCCTCATCCTTGCCGCCTGCCTGGTGGCCATTCTGGGCAACGCGGTGCTGCTGACTGCACGCACCCGACCGACCTTGATTCTGGGTGGAGCCTTCCTGGGACTGGCCGCCGGGACCTACCTCGCCTCCAATTGGGCGCTGGCCACCGACCTGGTGCCGCGCTCCCAGGCAGCTCGCTACCTGGGGATCGCCAACATCGCTACCGCCGGGGGGAGTTTTCTCGCCCGCTTCGCGGGAGGCGCGCTGATCGACCCGATCAATCGAATCACCGACAGCTCCTCGGCCGGCTACTTCACCCTGTTTGGCCTCACCCTCATCGGTTTTCTGCTCGCGACGGTGGCCGTGCTGCGGCTGCCGAAGGGCGCCTTTTTCACCGCGAAGTCCCTCCGTTGAACCCGATCTTGAGCCGCGGGCCGGCCGGCCGTCGCGGCGGGGTGTAGAATCGAATTAAGCCACAAGAATGGAACTTGGCTCAGCGAGGAGGCCAAATGGCCGACGAGCAGCGGATCGGGAAGGTCGTCCACTTCTTCGACAAGATCAGCGTGGCGGTGGTCGCGCTGGAGTCTGACTTAAAGGTGGGCGACAAAGTTCACGTGCTTGGGACTCAAACCGACTTTGTCCAGGAGATCGGCTCGATGCACCTCGAGAACCAGCCGATACCCGCGGCGAAGTCCGGGCAGGAGGTCGCGGTCAAGGTTGACCAAAAGGCCCGGAAGGGGGATGCGTTGTTGTGGCCGGCGGTAGAGAGTTGAGTTAGCGCTAGGCCAGGGCCAGGGCGATTGTGAAAGTCGCCCCCTGCTCCGGCCCCGCACTCTCTGCCCACACCCGGCCGCCGTGGGCCTCGGCGACGGCCTTGACAATCGAGAGCCCCAGCCCCATCCCTTGGTGCTTGCGGACCATGTGGTCTTCTACCTGATAGAACTGGTCGAAGATCCGGTCTAACTCTCCAGCCGGAATCCCGATCCCACTATCGGTCACCCGGATCCAGCCTTCGGATCCGTGCCGTTCGAGTTTTAGTCGGATCTCCCCTTTGGGAGGCGTGAAACCCATCGCATTGTTCAGCAAATTCGACAGGGCCATGCTCAGCTTGGCCGCGTCGATCCGCGCCTTAAGCGGCTCGCCGATCAGCTCGACTATCAGGCGCTGACCCTTGGCCTGGATCAGGTCGGCTACCTCGGCTTGGGCCGTCCGGATCGGCACCTGCAGCGGCTTGACCTCGAGGGCAAGCTCTCGCGACCCCACCTTCATCACGTTGATGTTGGTCATGTCCTCGATCAGGCTGCGCATCCGCAGCGCCATGTTCAGTACGGTCTCGGCGTGCTCGGAGCTCTCCCCGCCGGCCTCTTCCTTGAGCAATGCGGCATAACCGAGAATCACTCCCAGTGGGGTGCGAAGCTCGTGCGAGGCGATTGCGATGAAGTCGCTCTTCATCCGGTCGAGCTTTCCCAGTTCCTCATAAGCCTTCTTGAGTGCACTGACTAGCCGGGCGTTGTTGATTGCCACCGCGGCTTGGGAGGCGACGATTCCCAGAGTTTCCAGGTCACGTTTTTCAAAGGTCCCGTTGCGCTTGTTGATCGCCTCCAGCACTCCGATCACCTCGTCCCGCATCCGCATTGGCACCGCCGCCAGGGAGCGAGTCGTGAGTTTGGTCTTCTCCTCGACCTGGTGGAAGTGGCGGGGGTCTTGGGCCACCTCGTTGATGATCAGGGCCCGGTCTTCCTTAAAGACCGTGCCGGCGATCGAACCTTCCATCGGCACCGGGATCCGGCGCAGCTCCTCCGGGTTGGTCCCGGTCGCCGCGGCGAAGAACAGGTCTTTGGTGTTCTCATCTACCAGCAGGATCGAGGCGCCCTCGCTGTCCACCAGGTCGGCGGTCGAATCCATAATGAACTGCAGCAGCCGGTTCAGCTCGAGGGTGGAGTTGAGGGTGACGCTGATCTCCAACAGGCGGGAGCGCTGAAACACCAGCTCGCGGATCCAATCGAGTTCCTGCTTGAGTTCCTGGACGGCCACTTCGCAAGTGTATTCGAGTGCAGCAGGCTTGTCTACAAAACCCAAACCGCAGGGTATACTTCGCGATTGCACCAAAATGAAGCTCTCCGTCCTGCAAGAAAACCTCGCTCATGGGCTGACCACCGTGGCCCGGGCCGTGTCGCCCCGCAACACGCTGCCGGTGTTGGCCAATATTCTGGTGGCCACCGAGGATGGCCGGCTGCGCCTTACCGGCACTAATCTGGAGCTGGGCATCACCTGCTGGATTGGGGCCAAGGTCGCCGAGGATGGGGCCACAACCGTCCCCGCCAGGACGTTTGTCGACCTGGTCAACACGCTCCCCGCCGACCGAGTCGAGATGGAGCTCACCCTTCGTACCCAGACCCTCAACGTTCGCGCCGGCGCCTTCGATAACAACATCAAATGCATTGACGCTCAGGAGTTTCCACCGATGCCCCCCGCCGATCTTGGGGAGGGGGTCTTGCTCGAGATGCAGGAGTTGCGCGAAATGATCTCCCAAGTGGCCTTCGCCGCCTCCAGCGACGACGCTCGGCCGGTGCTGAGCGGGGTGCTAGTGGAGATCGATGGAGCCCATTTGACCCTCGCGGCCGCGGATGGGTTCCGGCTCTCGGTCCGCCGAGCCGATCTCTCGGCGCCGGTCTCCAGCCCCCTGCGGGCGATCGTGCCGGCCCGAGCACTGGCTGAGCTGGCTCGGATCGCCGGCGACGAGCAGATCCACATGCTGCTGCCTCCTGGCCGGGGTCAGGTGATCTTCCGCGGCCGGGACCTCGAACTCGTGTCCCAGCTCATCGACGGGGCCTTCCCCGACTATCAGGGAATCATCCCATCCAGTCACACCAATCGGACGGTTCTTTCGACCGCCGGCTTTCTCAAGGCCTGCAAAGCAGCCGACATCTTCGCCCGCGAGGCTGCCCACTCCGCCCGGTTAAAGATCGCCCCGGGAAGCGAGCTCGAGCCTGGTCGGATCGAGGTCACGGCCACCGCGGCCGAGACCGGTTCCAATGAGGTCATCGTGGATGCCACGGTCGACGGCGAGCCGATCGAGATCGCCTTCAACGTCCGCTTCCTGGTGGACGTGCTGAGCGTCATCAACAGTCCGGACGTCGCACTCGAGACCAGCGGGCCGGCCGCCCCGGGCGTGATCAAGCCGGTTGGCCGGGATGACTTCCTGCACGTCGTCATGCCGATGCATCTCGGACGCTAGTTCGCGCAACCACTTCCCACCGAACTGCGCAAAACTGATTCTTGATTCGCCGGCCCGAGCATCCGCTCCGGCTCGGAATCCCAACCTCGACCCGCGACTAGAATAGTCCCGTACGATGGCTTTTGATCCCGACGGCTTCCCCAAGGCCCTGACCCTGCTCCTGGAGCTGCACGAGTATCCAATCCTCGCGCCTCAGATCCGCGAACGGATGCGGGCAGAACTGTTCCGCCGCGGCGTGATCGCCCAAGAGACCTTTGAGGCCGAGGTGCGCGCCAAGGCGATCCGGTCTCAAGAACGGGAGGGATTGCGCGATCCGCACAATCAAGAACCGCCCGATGTGTGGATGAACCGGCTTCGGATCACTCGCGAGAACCTGACCGACTTCTACTTCGCCTACAACCTTCCTCACGATCTATTCGAATCGCTCGTCCGCGAAACCCTGGCCCAGCGCGGCAGGGCGAGCAGCTTCGTGCTCACTTTCCATCCCGAACTCGCACCATGGGACATGCTGTTTGCGCAGGGCGAGGCGTACGAAGCCTTGCCTAAGGCCCAGCGCGCATCAATTGAGCACCAT
Organism: uncultured Anaerolineaceae bacterium; assembly: GCA_964590515.1. Classification (GTDB taxonomy): domain Bacteria; phylum Chloroflexota; class Anaerolineae; order Anaerolineales; family E44-bin32; genus JADFRG01. The sequence continues at coordinate 7,110 of CAZPZD010000065.1, forward strand.
CTGCAGGAGATCAGGGTGGTCCTGATCAAGACCATGATCAGCGACCATCTCGAATACGTGGGGATCGCCAAGGAATGGCTCTCGATCGAGGACCTCAAGGCCATCCGGGATCGCCGCATCGGGCGCGGCAAGATTGGTGGCAAGGCCGCGGGATTCGAGCTGGCCCGCAGCATCCTGACTCGATTGAACGACCCACAGCTGCGCGAGCGGCTCCGCTTCCCCCGTTCCTGGTTCCTGGCGGCTGACGTCTTCTACCGTTTCAACCAGGACAATGACCTGATCGACATCGCCAACCAGAAATACAAGAGCGAGACCGAGATTCGCTCCGAGTATGCGGGAATTCGGAAGCGCTTCGAGAATGGCCGTTTCCCGGAGGAGTACGCCGAGCCGCTGCGGGCGGTGCTGGCCGAGCTGGGACCGACCCCGCTGATCGTTCGTTCATCCAGTCTGTTGGAAGACTCCTTCGGCTTCTCATTCGCCGGCAAGTACGAGAGCATATTCTGCGGGAACCAGGGCACTGCTAAAGACAACCTGCGGGATCTGCTGCAGGCAATCGCCCGGGTCTACGCTGGAGTCTACAACCCGGACGTGTTGCTCTACCGCAAGAGCAAGAACCTACTCGACTACGATGAACGAATGGCGGTTCTGATCCAAGAAGTGCGCGGGCGCCAGGTGAACGGGTACTTGCTGCCAGACGCGGCCGGAGTAGCGTTCTCCCGCAACCAGTACCGCTGGAGCCCAAAGATCGATCGGCGGGCCGGTTTCTTGCGGCTGGTCTGGGGCCTGGGAACTCGGGCGGTCGAACCGGCAGACAACGACTACCCGCGCCTGGTGGCCCTCAGCCACCCTGAGTTGCGCCCCGACGTGGATCCCGAACGCATCCGCCGCTATTCCCAGCATTTCGTCGACCTGATTGACACGCAGGCCAATTCGATGCGCACACTTCCGGTGGAGCAGGTCCTTTCTGGCGGCCTGAGCAGTCTGCGCTGGATCGGCCAACGCTATCAGGGAGACACGCTGCAAGACTTCGTGAGTGCTCCGCTAGGAATGAAATCGGAAGAGGCGGTCGTGACCTTCAGCGGACTGCTGCGCCGCACCCGTTTCGCCAGCAACATGACTCGCGTGCTGCAGACTCTCGAAGCGGCTTACCACCGACCGGTGGACGTCGAATTCTTGGCGCTGCTGGAAGAGACCGAGACCCGCCGGCCGGAGCCGACCGTCTATTTGCTGCAGTGTCGCCCGCAGAGTCGCATGGAGCGTGAGCGGGTGGAACTTCCGACCAATGTCCCGAAGGAAAGGCAGCTGTTCCTGAGCCGCCGGCTGGTTCCGGATGGCAAGGTCACAAATGTACGCTTCGTGGTCTATATCTCTCCGTACGGGTTTAGAGATTCGGTGCGCGCCCAAGACCGGGCGGCGCTGGCGCGACTGGTCGGGCGGGTCAATGCCCGGCTCGCCGATGAGGCCTTCATCCTGATGGGCCCGGGCCGCTGGGGGAGCCAGAACTCGAGTCTGGGCATCCCGGTCGGCTATGGAGACATCTACCATGCGCGGGCGCTGATCGAGGTCGTGCCCGACAATCGAGCTCCGGAGCCCTCGTACGGAACCCATTTCTTCCAAGACCTGGTGGAGGCGGGGATCTATCCGCTGGCTGTGGCGCTGGGAGACCGCCGGGACGAGTTCAACCGTGAGTTTTTCGATGCTTCCGAGAACTCACTCA
>CAZPZD010000066.1:0-8731 GCA_964590515.1 uncultured Anaerolineaceae bacterium
CGGAGCGCCGCATGGCGCACGAAACCTGCGTCCTGGTCAGCCGGCAGGCATCCCGGCTTGCGGATCTCTGGGCGGCCGAGAATGCTCAGCGGCCGCTGTTGGAACGACTGCCGCCTCAGCTGGCTGTCGGTGAGCTATATCTCATGCAGGCGGCGCTCTCCGAAGGTTGGAGCCTGCGACTTGCCGACGGGGCCCGGGTCCATCTGCTCACTGACGCCGAGGTCTTCGGGTGGTCGCGGCCGGAACTGCGGCGGCGCCCCCGCAGTCGGGTACCTGCCCCAGAATCCGCGTATGCCGACCTGGCCGTCGGCGACCCGGTCGTTCACGTGGACTACGGGGTCGGGATTTTCGAGGGCCTGGTCGGCCGAAGCCTGGAGGGCACTGAACGCGAATACCTGCTCGTCACCTATGAGGCAGGCGATCAGCTCTATGTCCCCATCAGCTCTGCCGATCGGATCACGCGCTATATCGGAGTGGACGGAGGAGCACCCCGATTGTCTCGACTGGGTACCGCCGAATGGGAGCGGGTCCGGGCTCAGGCGTCGGGGGCCGTGGAAGAGGTCGCCCGCGAGTTGCTCGAGCTCTATGCGCGACGAGTGACCGCGGTCGGGCACGCATTCTCGCCCGATACCCACTGGCAGCATGAGCTGGAGGCCTCCTTTCCTTATGTCGAGACCGAAGACCAGGCGTCGGCCCTGCAGGCCGTCAAGGCCGACATGGAGCGCGCCCGCCCGATGGACCGTTTGATCTGCGGAGACGTAGGCTATGGCAAGACCGAAGTTGCCTTGCGGGCGGCCTTCAAGGCGGTCATGGATGGGAAGCAGGTCGGATTGCTCGTTCCCACGACCGTGCTGGCCCAGCAGCATTACCGAACCTTTCAACAGCGCCTGGCGGCATTCCCCGTCGAACTCGAGATGCTGTCCAGGTTCCGCAGCAAGCCCGAGATCAAGCAGATCTTGGATCTGACCCGGGCCGGTCGGATCGATATCGTGATCGGAACCCATCGGCTGCTGCAGAAGGACGTTCAATTCAAGGATCTTGGGCTCCTAATCATCGATGAAGAGCAGCGCTTCGGAGTGACTCATAAGGAGCACCTTAAAAACCTGCGGTCGGAGGTCGACGTGCTGACCCTGACCGCCACTCCGATCCCTCGCACCCTCTATATGGCACTGACCGGGGTGAGGGACATTTCGACCATCGATACGGCACCGGAGGACCGCTTGCCGGTGGTAACCCACACCGGGCCATATGATCCGGGCCTGGTGAGGCAGGCCGTACTCCGGGAGCTTGATCGGGGCGGACAGGTGTTCTTCGTCCATAACCGGGTTCAGACCATCCAGAGTGTTCAGCTCCGGCTGCAGAGACTGCTCCCAGAGGCGAGAGTTGAGATGGCCCACGGCCAGATGCCGGAGCGGCAATTGGCAGACGTCATGTCTTCATTCACCGCCGGTGAGATCGACGTGTTGCTCAGCACCTCGATCGTCGAATCTGGATTGGATATCCCGAACGCAAATACCCTGGTGATCGATCGCTCCGATCAGTTCGGGATGGCTCAACTCTATCAATTGAGGGGGCGAGTTGGGCGAGGCGCGGTTCGAGCCTACGCCTACTTTTTCTACCATCCGGGATTCAAGTCGACTCCCGAGGCGCTCGAGCGTCTAGAGATCCTCGGCCAGCATACCCAGCTGGGCGCGGGCTACAGCATTGCGTTGCGTGATCTCGAGATGCGGGGGGCCGGCGACCTGCTCGGGGTTCGACAGCACGGCCAGATCGCGGCCGTAGGATTTCACTTCTATACCCAACTGCTGGCGGAAGCCGTTCGACGATTGCGGGGCCGGCAGCAGGGGATCGAGATCCCGTTGGAAGGGCTGCCGCCCCAGGTCTCGATCGAATTGCCGCTGGCCAGCGCGCTTACGGTAGAGTACGTACCCGATCGGCGGCTGCGGCTCCAACTGTATCGGAGGTTGGCCGGCCTCCGCTCGCTGGAAGCAGTGGATCAACTGCGGGTTGAACTCTCGGATCGGTTCGGTCCGCCGCCGGTTGAAGCAGAAAACCTCCTATATCAGTTGCGGGTCAAGATCCTGGCTGCCCAGAGCCAGGTGAATTCCGTCTCTTCAGAGAACGGCCGGATCCTGCTTCAGCTTGCCCCTGGAGTCGAGCCGCCCGATCCGCTCCTGCTCGGAGAAGATATCCGGGCCAGCAGGCGGGGTTTGTGGCTCACGGGGGAACCCTGGCAGGATCGCCTCTTGGAAGTGCTTCGGGAAATCGGAGAACTGGCGCCCCCGGCTTGATCGGAGCAGGCGGTTATCAGATCTCGCCCCGATACTGAACCAAAACTGCCAGGTATGGAGATCCGTCTACATACTCGATCCCCAGCGCCCAGGTCCGCCAGTTGAGACTGCCGGGCGAAGGGGCGGCTCGATGGAAAGAAATGAAGTTGAGGTTGGTGTACTCCGATGGCCAGGCAACCGCCTCGGCTGTGCTTCCGCTGTCGAGCCGGTTGCAGCCGAAAGCCGGCGCGGCGGAGAAGACATCCAGCAATTGGGGCAGAATCACCTCACCGAAGCTGCCGGTGATTGACAGCCCGCTGTCTCGATTGATTCCCCAGTCAAGCTCGGCTGCGTCCTGGAACAGGTGCGAGAGGCTGCCGAGCTCGGTGACCACTTCGGGATTCCACCAGTCGTGCCGGATAATCAGACCGCGCTTCGGGCTCGCCAGCTGAGCAAGTTGTTCGCCGCTCTTGCTCTCCAGAGCGAGAATGAACCGGTCGGCCAGATCAACCAGGCGTGGATCCTGGCAGAATCCCTGCGGACCGACGTCTTCGGTGAGGTTGTAACTATTCACCCATCCGGTCCCGCCCTCCGGCAAGAAGATCTCCAGCCAGGTCGAACTCCCAAGCAACGTGGACTGCCCGGTCACCCCGATTCCGCGCTGGTCGGCCGGCAGCGAGGCGATCTCTGAACTCGTGATCCCGGCCGGTTGCCGGACTGCGAGGCCTTCCTCCACCCACACCACTGCGTAGCTGAATCCCACCACGGCCGAGAGCGTCGGCGGCTGGAGCTCGGTCGTCGCCGCGGCCTGCGGGTTTGGCGTCCCGTGCCGCAGGTCCGCTGGTACGCTTATCTCCACCAGCGACGAGCGGCAGGCGGTCGCCGCCACCCCAAGCACCAGCGTCGCCGCCCACCGCATCTTCATCCCTGCCCGGCCGCAATCCGCTGCCCCTGGGCCGCCTCCCAGGCAGCCAGCGCAGATCCCACCACAAAGATGCTGCCAGTGACGAGCACGACCTCGTCCTCCCCAAGCCCCTGTATGGCTATGCGCAGTGCCTCCGCCACGGGGACAACGACCTCCACAAGTTGACCGAAGCTGCGGACCTGCTCGGCCAGCTCCTCCGGCCCCTCCGCCCGTGGATGATCGGCCTGGGTCAGGATCACCCGCGACACCCGCGGGGAAAGCTCGAGCAGCATTCCGTGGACATCCTTATCGGTCGAGGCCCCGAACACCATCCTCACCGGCCGGCCGGGGAAGTAGTCGTCCAGAGCAATCCGTAGCTGGAGCGCCGAATCTCGATTATGGGCGGAGTCGAGCACTACGGTCGGGTCGACCGACAGCAGCTGGAACCTCCCATCCCAATGCACACTGCTCAGCCCCACCCGGATCGCCTCGAACCCGATTGGCAGCCCGGCCTCGGCTGCCAGCTGGAGCGCGACGTACGCCGTGCAGCCATTCTGGACTTGATGGTGCCCCAGCAGCGGGATGCTCAGCTGTACCGCGGCGCCTCCCCCCTCCCTCCACACTCGAAAGGTCTGCCCAGTCAACCCGCGCTCTTCCGCGGCATAGTGCCAATCCCGATTGACCAGGAACAACGGGGCGCCGCGTTGCTCGGCTACCGAGCGGATCGCTTGCTCCGCTTCGGTCTGCTGCGGAGCAAGCACCACCGGCACTCCCGGCTTGATGATGCCCGCCTTCTCGCCGGCAATCTCGGACAGGCTTTGCCCCAGCAAATGAGTGTGGTCGTAGGACAGGGAGGTGATCACACAGACCGTAGGCGTGATGACATTGGTTGCGTCCAACCGGCCACCCAGGCCCACTTCGATCACCCCGCAATTCACCTCTCGTTCCGCAAAGTGCATGAACGCCAGCGCCGTCGTGAGCTCGAAGGTGGAGATTTGGGGGATCTCCGGCGCAATCTGCCTTAGCCGCGCCACCAACCGGACCAGATCCGGCTCGGCGATCTCCTCCCCATTGACCCGGATCCGCTCTGTAAACCGAATCAGATGGGGCGAGGTGTACAGCCCGGTTCGATAACCGGCAGCCCGGTAGCTAGCTTCCATCATCGCCGCCACGGAGCCCTTGCCTTTGGTGCCGGCAATGTGGACGCTCGGGAAGGTGTCTTGGGGGTCCCCCAGCAACCCGAGCAGCCGCCTGACCCGGCCGAGATCGAAGACTTCCGGCGAGTAGCGGTAGGTTCGCTCCCGCCCGTAGTCTATGAAACTGTAGAGATAGTCGAGCGCCTCTTGAAAGCTCACCCCAGCGATTGTAAATTGCACGGATGAAAGGTTCAAGCCGGGCGCAGCCCAGCCCCGTTTATCACTCCTCTTGACCTCGGGTATGATTCAAGCATCCTCCCCAAAGCCAAGGTGAACTCGATCGGCTCGTCGCCGGACTTGACCCGTCATGCTGCCCGGGCGGCTCCGGATCTTCAAGTTCGATTCTCTTCCCGCCTGGCGGGTTGGCCCTGGTGGGTCGTGGCGATCGCATTGGCTGGGGTCGTCCTGATCTACAACTTCACGACCAACGCGGTCTACGGAGAGGTGCTGTCGAATATTGTTGCCGGTGTCAAGCTGACCATTCTGGTGTCCATGAGTGCGTATGCGATTGCCATCCTGCTCGGCCTGACGACCTCCCTCGGGCAGCTCTCCAAGAACACCCTCGCCCGCAATGCCGCGCTGCTATATGTGCAGGTGGTACGTGGGATCCCGATTATCGTACAAATATTCACGGTTGCCTTTGTCGTCGTCCCGCTGGCCATCCAAGCGATTAATGCCCTGGGCCAGACCCTCATCGGCGCAGGTATCCTGCCCCCGGACAACTTGCTCTCCAGCGTGAACGTTCGTAACGTTGATTTTGTTGCGCGAGGGATAATCGCATTGGCCCTCAGCTATGGCGCGTTCTCATCGGAAATCTTCCGGGCCGGGATCCAATCCGTCGAGCGGGGCCAGATCGAAGCGGCTCAATCGATCGGCCTAAGCTACTTCCAGTCGCTGCGCCTGGTCATCCTGCCTCAGGCGGTACGCAGGGTTTTGCCCCCGCTCGGCAACGACTTTATTGCGATGCTCAAGGAGTCTTCCCTCGTGTCGGCCATTGGGGTCGGTGAGATCACCCAGCTCAGCAAGAAGTACGCGGCGGCCTCCTTCAAATACCCCGAGACCTACTTCACCCTGGCCTTCGTGTACCTGTCCATGACCCTTGTGTTGTCCATGCTGGTACGGTTCATGGAAAGGCGTCTCAAGTCAGGGTAGAATTCAAGCTGCAGTTGAAGCTCACAACCCTACCTCACCAACGCCAAAAGGAGGTGGTGCCTGAGTTCGCCCAGACTCGGTTGACACATCGTTTCTCACATCCCGTAAGACACAAAGAATCCAGGAGGAGAAATCCGTGAAGAAGTTTGTGTTTCTCTCAAGTATGCTGTTGCTTGGCGCCTTCGTGGTGGCCGCCTGTAGCCAAGCCGAACCGCCGCCGGATGAGGCTACGCCGGAGGTGGAGGAAGGTGCGCTTCCCGACCTCGGCGGTCGAGAAATCACGATCGCCATCGAAAACGCCTATCTCCCGTTCAACTTCGTTCTGCTGGAAACCGGCGAGGCCCAGGGCTGGGACTACGATACGGTCGGGGAGATCTGCGTGCGGCTCAGTTGCACGCCTGTTTGGGTCGAGTTTGCCTGGGACACCATGATCGCTTCAGTGGCGGCTGGGCAATTTGACATGGCCGCTGACGGGATCACGATCACGGAGGAGCGGGCTCAGCAGGTCGACTTTTCGATCGGCTATGTCGCGATCGAGCAGCGAATGCTGGTTCGGATCGATGAGGCCCGCTTCGAAGGGCCGGACGATTTCGCCGGCAACCCCGAGCTGATCATCTCCACGCAGATCGGAACCACCAACGCCGACACTGCCGTGGCGCTGGTTGGCGAAGATCGGGTGAGGCTCTTCGATGACTTCGGCCTCGTCGTTCAGGCGCTTCTCGCCGGAGATGTTGACGGTGTGATTATCGACGAGACCGCCGGGCTCGGATACCTCGGGGCCAACAAAGACGAGCTGAAGCTGGTCGGCCGCTCGCTGTCCAGCGACGAGCTTGGCTTTGTTTTCCCGAATGGGAGTGATTTGGTCGAGCCGTTCAATGCGGCCCTGCGTTCGATGATGGCGGATGGCAGCCTGCAGGAAATCAATGCGAAGTGGTTCGGGCCCGACTTCGTGCTCACCTACGATGAGATCGGGCCGGGCGCCTACGACGAATAGGAAGTCGCCGTCGGCTCCGAGGAGAACCCGCTGAAAACTTCCGCGTAAGTGACTGCTGCCGGTCAGGATTAAGCTAAGGCCAAGCTTGTCTCGATCCTGCGGGGCGCATACTTCCACTGCAGCCCGACAGGTTAAGTCTGGCGACAAAGGCGGGGGGATCCTTAATGGTCCCCCCGCCCTCTTGTTAGGGGTGAAGCTCATGCAAGGTCGCTCTCCGGTTCACCCGCTCCCTGGCAACAATCCGTTCGGATCGATGCCAACCGCTCGAAGCACGGCACCCACCTCCTCCTGCGTCGGCACGTTTCGGCCGGTGCCCCGCTTTTGGACCTTGGCCGCTCCGGCCGCGTTTGCCAAGCGGACGAGGGAAGTCAAGTCAAGCCCGCGCAGCCAGGCGTAGATGACAGCCCCGGCGACGCTGTCGCCAGCCCCCGTGGCATCGACCAGCGGGACGGGAATACCCGGAAGCTCAACGGTTTCCTCTCCTTTGCGGGCCAGACACCCATTTGCTCCAAGTTTCACAATCACCAGCTCGGGTCCCATCTGTCCCAGGGCGTTGAGCGAGTCGCGGGGCGATTCGATCCCGGTCAGGCGGCGGGCCTCTTCGCCGTTGAGCAGCAAGACCTGGGTGGCACCGATCGCCTCCCGATGCCAGCCGTTTTCGAGGGCAGGATTCCCAGGGCCGGGATCGAAAAACGTGGGAACGCCTTGGTGCCCGGCCCGCTGGAGGAGATCCACCCGCATCCGGGCTGCACCGGCATGCTCCGCCCATCCGTCGGTGAATACGGCCTGGGCTGACTCGATCGCCGGCTCCCAGCTGCTCAGCAGCGTCCCCAAACTCAGGGATCCAGAAAATCCGAGGTAGGCCGGATCGCCGGCCTCATCCACCAGGACTCCTGCCAGCGGCGTACGGGCTCCGGAGGTGACCGCCAGTTGTCGGACATCGATGCCCTCCGCCGCCAAGCCCCGCCGCACGATCCTCCCGAATTCGTCATCGCCAATTTCACCCAGGCAGGTCACTTCGAGGCCGAATCGGCGGCATGCGATCGCGACGTTGCCGGCGCCTCCAGGGCCAAGCTCCACGAACGGGGACTTTTGCATCTCACCGGCCCGGAGCGGAAAGTGTTCCAACCGGAGCGAGAGGTCCACGAGCAGATCCCCGAAGACGATGATCATTCTCCATCTCCGCGGGCACGGATCGCCGACCAGACGTCAACGAATCCTTCTACTTCCCAAGGAAGCGCCGGCAGCTCCAACGCCCGAGCGAGGCGGACCAATTGGGGTCCATCCACCCGGGCCCGTTCAAGCAGGTCGGGTCGTGAGAACACCCGGTCCGGCTGATCATCGATCAGAATCTTCCCCGCCGCGAAGACTACCACCCGTTCCACCCGGTCGGCGCAGAACTCGATGTCGTGCGAGATCAGGATCACGGTTCGGTGGCGTTCTCGGAGCGATTCGAGCACTCGGGTTAATCGGTCGATGCCACGCGAGTCTTGCCCGGTGGTGGGTTCGTCCAGGATCAGGATCGAAGTAGCCATGGCGAGCACTGAGGCGAGGCCAAGGTCTCGGCGCTGCGCCGGCCGCAGGTCATATGGGTGGTCCTGAGCCCGCTCCATCAGCCCAAGCGTCTCCAACGCTTCCTCCGCCGCTTCTCGCACTTCCGCCGGGGGCTTCCCGAGGTTGCGAGGGCCGAATGCCACTTCCTCCCACAGGGTTCGGGCAAAGAGTTGTTCGTCTGGGTTCTGGAATACATAACCGACCCGTGCTGCGAATTCGGAAACCGGATGGTCTCGAGTGTCCCAGCCTCCTACCATTACGCGGCCTTGCTGAGGCCGGAGCAGCCCGTTCAGGTGGCGAGCCAGGGTGGACTTCCCCGCGCCGTTGGCCCCGATCCACCCGATCTGCTGGCCGGCGGGAATATCCAGCCGGACCTGATCCAACGCGCGGGTCCCACTTGGATACTGATACGAGACTCCCTCCACCGCGACGTTCACTCGAAAAACTCGGCGGCCTGCTCCAACGTGGCCGGAAGGAGATCGGGCTGTGAAATCAAGTGTCGGGCAATGGCCGCCTCGGCCGCCAGAGTGTACTGGGTTCGGCGCACTCCCAGCCGATCGAGACTCTGGGCAGTGAGGACCTCTCTTGCCGGCCCGTCGGCAACGACTCTGCCTTCATCTAGGACGATCGCCCGGTCGGCATGCGCCGCCATCCACTCCAA
>CAZPZD010000067.1:0-8506 GCA_964590515.1 uncultured Anaerolineaceae bacterium
CCACGCCCCAGAATGCGGAGCGGCGCCAATCGAACAAGAGCGCCACACCGGCCAGGAACAGCACAACCGCACCCGAGTAGGTCTGCCACTCCGGCCAGCCCGCCAAGTCGGGCGCAAGCAGGTTGGGCAGCTTGCCCAACGGCAGGGAAAACGCGGTCGCCGCCTCCGCCGACAAACCCGCCCGGCTGCTCAGACGCAGCAACTCGCTGAGCGGCAGGGCCAACACCGCGGCGATCCCGATAGTAGCTAGCGCACCGACGCCCAAGCTCCCAAACCCGTTCCGCCAGGCCAAGGAGCCGGTTGCCTTGTGGCTATGCGCAGCCGTCCACACAGCGTACGGAATACTGAGCATCAGCACATAGGGAAGCCAGCGCGGGTCGATGAGAAACACCAGGCCGGCGGCCGCCCCCGCTAAGGCGGCACTTTGCACTCGCGGCAGCGCCGGCGCCCCTACTTTGCGGGCCGCTGAGTCCACTGCCAGGAGCACCCAGGGAGTCCAGCAAACCGCGAAGACCAAGGTGAGGTGCCCGAGCCCGAGATGGCCGATCAGCTTAGGCGCTCCCGAAAACGCCAGTCCGGCCAGGATGGCCGCCGGGTCGCCCATCCCGATCCGCCGGGCCAGCCGCCACGTGCCCAATCCTGCCCAGACCAGGTGGAGATAGAAAAGCAGATTGAACGCGAGCCCAGGTGCCAGCCAGGAAGCAAGCCAGATCGGGGGATACCACAGACCGGAGAGCGGATCGGCGAAGAAGGGAGCCCCAGACAGAATCGTCGGGTTCCAGAGCGGCACCTGGCCCCATTCGAGCAGCGAACGGCGAAGAAACGCGGCATTCGGCCAATGGGAGATCAGGAGATCCGAAAAGGCACCCCCGCGCCAGAACAGCACCTGGCCCGGATCAGGGATTGCCGGGGTCAGCCAGAGCAAACACCCGAGGAGCAGGATGAGAACGGGTCGGCCCTTCACGGGGTTGGGACTTTGTACAACTGCCCGTCGCCAACTTCATGCACCAGTTCAAGTTCGGGGATCCAGCTTGGATTACCGATCGCCATTTCCTCGCTTGAGTAGAGCACATACCGGACGCCCAGGGCTCGGAGGCGCTCGAGACCGCCAGCCGGGTCCTGGTCCCAGCGGAATAGCCGGTCCAGTTCTGCCCTCCGCTCGGCCGCCTTGGGAGTTTCGAACGGATGGCCATAAATCACGCGTGCCGAGGTGAATGCTGGGAGACGATTGCTAGTTCTGGGTCCAGCCAGGATCAGCTCCGAATCGATCAATTGGTCTCCGGTCCACAGGGTCAACTCTTCATCCTCACGGTCAACGACCAGTGCGGGGTCCCCCCGCGCCACCGAGCTTAGCCCGGACGCGATGACCAGGCCATGGGAGGGAAGGGATAGGGCCAGGGTCCCAACTAACAAGAATCCAAGACGTTTACGGCTGACGGCCAGTCGCTCGAGTCCCAGGCCGGCCAGCGCCGCCAACGGGAAGAAGAGACCCAGGCTGAGCCGGCGCTGTAGCAGAAACGGCCCGTACAGCAACAGCCCGTTAATCAGCACCCAACTGACGAGCAAGCGAGATTCACTCCGCTCGCGCAGCCTGGCGCCCCTGAGCCCGATCACGGCCAGCGGCACGAGCAACCCATATCCCAACAGGGTCTCGGGAATGGAGGGCGAAGGTGTAACGTTTTGGGCGGCCCATCCCTCGAGTACGGGGTGGGTACGAATGACCCCGAAGTCGTAGACCAACATCGGGAGCGCGCCGAGCATAAACGCCGCCGCCCCCAGCCGCTGCGGTCGCCGGCGATCTGAACCCGGGTCGGAGGCCGGCCCGAGTTCAGATTTGCGCCGCACGATCGCTTCGACCAAAACCCAGGCTCCGAGTGCCGCCCCCACGGTCAATGAGCCAAAGGGCTGAATCAGCGACAGTCCGAGACTTGCCAGATAGATCAGCCAGACCGAGTAACCTGATGCGATAGCGGTTACTGAGAAGAGCAGCAAGGCGGCAGCGGCCGGGAAGTGGGCGTTCACGTACGCGGTCATGAAAGGGATGGCCTCTGGTACTTGGAGATCCACCGGCGTGAGGCCAAAGGGAACGGCCAACCACCCGATCCCGCTCCCGAAGAGCGCCAAGCCGAAGGCTGCCCACTGGGCTCCGCCCGGCGCGAGAATTCGTTTGACGAACAAGTAGGTGGCCGCGAACATTGCGGCGGTCCCCACCACCCGGGCGGAATGGTACATGGCCAATGGCGCCAGCCCGATCCAGCTTCCCACCCGGCCGAGGACCAGGTAGTACACAAACAGCAGCGCGCCGTCTCCCGGCTCAGCGGCATACGGCAGCCGGAACTCCAGCGGCTCCGCGGCTCCCTGGCGCATCTTGGCCAGGTAACTGTGGCCGTCGATCGGATTGAGCAAGAACCCGCTGAAGTTGGATTGGGGGGGGGTGAGGCTGGGAGCTACCAGGTAGGGCAGGTTGACTAGCAGCAGGGCGACCGCGCTTAGTCCAGCTGCGGATCTCGGCCCGAACACGGGCGGGATTGTACGTCGGGTCAGGGGGGTCCGCCATTTGCTCTCCTCGAATGCCAGCATCTATAATCCGGCAGTGAGCCGCGCCTCCGGTCTTCACCGCTTGCAAGCCATGGACCTCGCTGCGGATCGGATCCGAGTTCGCCAGCTTGAAATCGAAGCCCAACTCTCTGACTCAGCCGAGCTTGAGCGCCTACGAACCGGCCTGGCCGCGGCCGGCGAGGCGACCCAGGATGCCGGGGCGGTGGTACGAAGTGCCCATCGGCTGGTGCAGGACCAACGTCATAAGCTGAAGGAGACCGAACAGGCCCTGTATGGTGGGAGGGTCCAGACCCCTAAGGAGCTGGCCGAGCTTCAGGCCGAAGCGGAGTCACTTAAACGTCACTTGGACACATTGGAGGATCGGTACCTCGAGGCGATGCTGAGTCAGGATCAGGTGGCGGCCGATGAGCGCCAGTCACAGTTGGCGGTCGACTCGCTGATGTCGGACCGTTCCACTCTTCACTCCGAATTGGAGGCCGAACTCGGGCAAATCCGAGACCGGCTTAATGACTTCGAGATAGAGCGCGAAGCCGCGCTGGTCAGCGTCTCCGCAGAGGATCGGGCAACTTACGAAAGGCTACGTTCCCGGTTGGGAGGGATCGCAGTCGCGGTCCTTGAGGAGGCCAGCTGCGGAGCCTGCGGCCTCCGGGTCTCGGCCTCGAGGGAACAGGTGGTCAGGGCTGGAGTTGAATTGGTTACCTGCGGTCAGTGCGGCCGAGTGCTGTACGGCGGATAGAGATGTTTGGACCCTTTGGCCCCTTCGGAATTCGATTTGATTGGCCTGAGTTCTTCGTCGGTCTCGGAACCGGCCTTGTGGTTGCACTCGCATTGTGGCGATTGCGGACAGTATTCGGCTGGGGGCTCCAGATGCTCCGAGACGCGCTCGGTTCGCTCCGCACTGGCCTGGCCTCCAAAGCGATCGACCGATATCAGGTGGAACTCATCTCCCGAGCGGAGACGCTGCACCTAGCTCGCCCGATCTTCGCCTTAGATGAGGTGCTGATCGATCCACGGATCCTCGTGCCGCCCCCTCCGACGGATCCCACCCAGTCCGAATCGCTCCCCACCGATTCGCTGTCGGTCGTGCCCAATCTACCTGATCTGAACTTCCTATCCGGAGTGTATGCCGCCCACACCCTGTCGATCCCCGAGGCCATGCGAGACGGGGTCGATCTGCTCCTCACCGGGGAACCCGGAAGCGGTCGCACGACGGCCTTGGCCTACCTGGCGATCCGGCTCGCCAATCGTGACAAGGCAATGGGCAGCTTGATTGGTAAAGTCCCCTTCCTAGTCCATGCAACGGACCTGGCAGTGAACCGAACCCGAGACGCCATCCAGCCGCTAATCCTGGCTGCCCAGCGCACGGCCTCGGCCGGCGTCGCGGCGATGCTACCTGGCTACATCCAGAAGCATCTCGAGCAAGGGAATGTGATTCTGCTGCTGGATGGGTTGGACGAAATCCCCCGCGCTGAGCTCGGCCCGGTCGCGTCTTGGTTGACCGCCCTCCGTGCTCAACACCCGGGAATTCGAATTGTCGCCGCCGGCTCGGCGCGTGGCCTGGGTACGTTGGCCCAGGCTGGGCTGGCCCCGGTCCCGATTGCACCGTGGACCGAGTACACCCAGCGTGAATTCCTCGCCAAGTGGGCAAGGTCGTGGCAGCAGTTCGTCGTCCCGACGATCCCGAAGGGCAGAATCAGCGATATCGATCACTCGCTGATCAACGGCTGGTTGGCCGGAACGATGCGAGGCCGGGCCCCGGCCGAGATCACGTTGAGAACCTGGGCAGCCTATGCCGGCGATATCCGGGGCCAGCGGTCGGTGGACGATCTCGAATCCTACGCTGCCAGAATGCTCTCCCCCGAGGAACGGCAGGCCGCTTCGGCGGCGGCCCTGGCCTGGCTCAGATCAGAGCAGGCGGGGATCTTGGAGCGGGACATGCCCCGGGGAGTGCCGGTGTCCGACCTGGTGGAGGCTGGGCTGCTGGTTCGCCGAGAAGGTGGCCGGGTTGGCTTTTTCCAGCCTGCAGTTGGAGCCTATTTCGCGGCGCTGGCCATGGCACGCGGGGAGAGACCTGAATCGATCGAACGAGCCAGTTGGCAGCCGGCGGAAAAGGCGATGCACTACTTGGCGGTGCTCGGGGATGTCGAAGCCGCGGTCCAGCGGGCGTTGCATACGACCGGTGACCCGCTGGATGCCAAACTGCTTGGCTGCGCACGCTGGCTCCCGGACACCTCGAGCAAGGCGGAGTGGCGCGGCAAGGTGCTGCGGGAGATCGCTCAGTTTGTGCAAGATGCGGCCAAGCCCTACGGATTACGGCTGCGGGGCGTCCACGTGTTGGCCAGAGCCGCCGAACCCTCGGTCGGAATTCTTTTCAATCGGATGTTGAAAGCTCCCTCCGCCTCCAGCCGAGTGTTGGGCGCCCTCGGACTGGGCGGCCTCAATGACGAAGGCTCAGTTGACAAGTTGGTGGCGGCGATCCAAACCGACACCGAGCTGCTGGTCCGGCAGGCAGCTTGCCTGGCGCTCGGCGCCATCGGTACCGACGCGGCGATGGAGGGCTTGGGTCAGGCCCTGCTGAGTGGCGACGAGCAGTTGCGCTTGGCGGCCGCCGAGGCACTGGCGGTTCACCCGGACGAAGGGTTCGGAATGTTGAAGGAAGCCGCCGATCATCAAGAAATGATGACCCGCCGGGCGGCAGTCTTCGGGCTCTCCCGGGTCCCGACCGACTGGGCGGTGGAAGTGCTTCAGAAGGTCAAGGCCGATGACCAGGAATGGATCGTACGGGGTGCGGCGGCTGAAGCACTCGACCGAAGGACAAAGCCCCCGTGGAAGGTCCACCGGCCGCCGGGCGACCCGGCGGAAATGCCTTGGCTGGTTGCATTTGCCGCCAAGGAAGGGCTGGGAGTTGGCCCGGGCAAGGCGGCCGTGGATATGCTGCGGCGGGCGCTGACCGGCGGCACTCTCGACGAACGAATTGCATCGCTAGAAGCCCTCGGCTGGGGGGCCGGGGATCAAGTTGTGCTGGAGTTGTATAAGACGCTCAACTCAGGAGACGAACAGCTGCGGGATGCTGCCTACGAATCGCTCTGGCGCTTGGCAGCTACCGGAGCGGAATTGCCTGACCCGATGAAATTCGGATTCTAGCGGCTAGGCGTCCAGCCAGCCCTGGATCCGGTTCTCCACCTCTTCGGCAGTCATCGCCTCGACCGCCACAATCTTGTCCAAACCGGTTTCACCGGCCACGATTTCGATCCGATTGGCCCGGACCCCCAAGACTTTTGCCAGGAAGGCGATCAAGGCTCGGTTGGCCTTACCCCCGACCGGTGGCTCTTGGATTCGGATGCGGAGGGTCCCGTCTTCCATGATCCCGGCGAATTCGCTCTTGCGGGCCCGCGGGGTTACCCGAACCGTTATCGCCGCCCCGACCTTTCCATTGGTGAGTTTGAATTTTCTCATCAGCCGAGGCCCACCATCAACCCGACCAATAGCCTGCGGACCAAGTCCAATGCGATCAGCAGGACCAACGGGCTCAAGTCGAACCCTCCAACCGGCGGAATGAGTCTTCTAATGGGATCGAGTAGGGGCTGCACCACACTGTCCAGAAAGCGGCGGACCTCGTGATACGGACTCAGCACCCAGCTCACCAGAACATCGGCGAGCACAACCAGCCACAGCAGCGTGAAAACCACGCCGATTAACTCAATGATGAGGCCCATCTCGCCGTCGCCTCGGATTATCCCATAGATTTATTCGCAGCCCCCGGGAAGCCTTTCCTACTGAGCTCCTAGAGGCGGCCTCGGACCAAAGAGCGCTCTTCCGAGTCGAAGAATCGTCGCTCCTTCTTCCACCGCAACTTCAAAATCATCACTCATGCCCATCGAAAGCTCCGGCCAGGCCCTGGAAGTCGTTTGCTGAAGAAAATCGCGTAGTTCCTTCAATCTGCGGAAGGCGGTACGGATCGACTCGGGCTCCTCTTTCCAGGGAGCCATCGTCATCAGGCCGCGAATCTTCAGGTGAGGGAGGCTGGCCAGGCGCTCGAACTCGGCAGCCGCCTCGGGCCAGCCGAGTCGGTCGGCCAGCGGCCAACCTCCCTTGCTGCTCTCGCCGGACACATTGCATTCCAACAGAACTTGCAGGTCGCCTCCGTGCGATTCGATTTCGCGATCCAGCAGCCCGGCGATCTTGGCTCGGTCAACCGAGTGGATCATTGTGAAGCTGGAGGCGACCTGCTCCACTTTACGACTCTGGATGTGGCCTACCATATGCCACTCGAGATCGGTGAGGTCGGCCAGGAGGGCCTGTTTCGGCCTGGCTTCCTCGACCCGGTTCTCACCGATAAGCCGCAGCCCGGCCGCGTGAGCCGCCCGAACAAACTCGCTCGGATGGGACTTGGTCACGGCGACAATTCGAATGGAATTCGGGTCCCGCTGCGCCCGGGCGGCCGCAGCCTCGATGCGAGCCCAAACTTGCTGGAGATTGGCCTGAACTTGGCTTTCAAGCGTTGAGGGCAAGGACGGCTCCAAATCGGCCCGTCTGACCCCGCTCACCGCGGTACGAATACCAGTCCGCCAGGTTACAGGCGGTGCAAATCCCGGAAACTTCGACCGAGCCAACGCCGGTCGATTCAAGCTGCCAGCGATTCGCCGACCACAGGTCGAGGGTGACCTGGCCCTCCCGCGGGACCAGGAACTGCGAGCTTTGGGCAGCAAAGGCCGCCTCGACCTGAGCGATCACGTCTGAGCCGACCGGATAATGGTCGGGGCCGATCGACGGGCCGAGCCCGGCGATCAGGTCCTCCGGGCTGGAACCGAATTCTCGAACCATCGCCCTAATCAACTCTATTGAGACCCCCCGCACCGTCCCCAACCAGCCCGCGTGTGCGACTCCAATCGCGAGGCGGACCGGGTCGAACACCAGGATCGGCACACAGTCGGCGAATCGCATCAGCAGGCTCAGCTCAGGCTGGGCGGTAACCATTCCATCGGCCTTGACCGGGCTACCAGCCCCGTTGGGAGAGTCGGCCCGAACGATCTCAGCCGAATGCACTTGCCAGACTTGGGAGAGGGAGCTAGGTGACAGATCCACTGCGGTCAGGGCCCGGACCAGGTTGGCTCGGACCCGCTCCGGCTGATCCCCAACCGTTCCCCCCAAGTTCAGCGATTCCCAGGGGCGCGGGCTCGTGCCGCCTCGGCGGGCGATGATCGCATGGCGGAAGGCAGGATGCTGTAGCGTCTCGAACGTGAAGTATTTGACGCCGGACGACTCAACGAACGGCATCCGGCTAGTCTACCACCCGGGGTCGGTACGCCGTTGCGGCCGAACGCTGCTGCGGCTTCCCTGGCTCGATCCCTGGCCTAGTCGGCCAGCCCGCCCTGGCAGCAGGCCAGGGGACAGGCAGCTCGGCCAGCTCAGCAATCGAGTAGGACTTGAGCCTGCAGTCTCCTAGAAACCTCTGTCGTTCTTCGCTCACGGTAACACCTTTCCAGGGCATCGGCGCCACCTCCTCTTAAGGAAGTGTTACCTATATCCTTTGACAATGTGTTACCTATGTCTTTAGAACTTTTTGTTACCTATGTCCCCGAACGGTTCAGATGATTCGCGGTGGCAGCTACTAGGGTTGTGGCGCCCATTTGAATGTGATGCGCGAGATGTCCGGACTGATATCTCGTTGGACCAGGGCTGTGAGGTCGATCTGGGCCTCGGTCTGGGTTGAGAACACCATGGCGCTGTCCAGGCAAGAAACAAGGACGGTGGCGTCGTCGGGCACGGCGGTCAGGTGAAGGTGATAGCAGGTCGGGCCGATCGGTGGAAGGCGTGGTTTCGCGTGTAGCTCATTCAGCAACTCATGAGGTCTTATGGCCGCCTAATAACGGCCAGCGTCAGCCGCTCGCCGGAGCGAAGCGGAGGCGAGTCGGCTGCATGCAGGTGTTGGGCGGTTTGTTTTTCT
>CAZPZD010000068.1:0-8200 GCA_964590515.1 uncultured Anaerolineaceae bacterium
GCCAGCTCGATCAGATATGGCGTGACCCGCTCTTCCCGGCCGGGCAGCTTAACCGGCTTCAGTCGCTTGGCCTCCACGCCTTTCAATTCCTCGAAGGTGGCTTGGCTGAACAGGATCTGCCCGCTCTGGGCGGCATCCTGCAAGCGCTTGGCCACGTTGACCACATCCCCGACAACTGTGTAATCCATCACTTGCTCGGAGCCAATATTGCCGACGATCGCCTCACCCGAATGCAAGCCAATTCCCAGTCCCAGGCCCTTCAAATCGACTTCTGGATTCTCCCGCAGCTTGGCGAAGAGCCGCTGCATCTCGACCGCAGTGGCCACCGCCCGCTGGGCGTCGTCATCCCCCGCCACCGGCGCGCCGTAGAACGCCATCAGCCCGTCCCCCAGGTATTTGTCGAAGGTGCCCTTGTGAGAGAAGACCACTTTGCTGATCGCCTGGAATATGTGATTCAAGGTCCGGATCACTTCCGGGCCGGTGTGCAGTTCGGTGTAGCGAACGAAACCCCGGATGTCGACGAATAGCACGGTCACCGGCCGGGTCTCGCCGAATAGCTTCAGGTGCCGTTCCGGGTCGGTCAGGATGACATCGGCCACGTCCTCGGCGACATAGCGATCCAGCACCTGGCGGAGCAGCGCGTTGCGTGATTCCACCTCGTCGTGCAGTCGTTTGATCCGCAGCAGCGAGCGGACCCGGGCCAGCAGCACGATGGAGCTGTACGGTTTGGTGATGAAGTCGTCGGCCCCGACCTCGAAAGCATTGAGTTTCTCTTCTTCGCTGTCGAGGGCGGTGATGATGACCACCGGCACGAAGCGGGTCGCCGGGGTGTTCTTCAACCTTCGACAGACCTCCAGACCATCCAGTCGCGGCATCTGGACATCGATCAGCGCCAGGTCTGGAGGGAGATTCAGGGCGAGCCGCAGCGCGGTCTCGCCGTCGGCGGCGGTCACCACCTCACAGCCGGAGGTCGTCAGGTAGGCCTGGAGCAGGTCCCGGTTGAGCCAATCATCGTCCGCCACCAGGATGCGCGGCGGGCGGCCAAAGGCCGACGAGAGGTCCATCGCTGGGTCTTGCAGCGTCCGAACGTTCCTCATCGTGTGGGCCGACCGGGTCTCAATGTACCTGCCCGGTGGCGATGGCGCGCTTCACCTCGCCAATCGCCTGAGTGACTTTGATGTCGCGGGGGCAGGCCACCGTGCAGTTGAAAATCGTCCTGCAGCGCCAGACCCCCATCTGCTCGCCCAAGATTTCGAGCCGCTGGTCGGCGGCCGAATCCCGGCTGTCGAAAATGAAACGATGGGCCTGGACGATGGCCGCCGGCCCTACGTACTCGCCGTCCGCCCAGAAGGAGGGACAAGCCGTGGTACAGGCCGCACACAGGATGCACTTGGTGGAGTCGTCGAAACGGGCCCGCTGTTCCGGGCTCTGCAGGCGCTCTTGCACGGGAGGCGGGTCCTCGTTGATGAAGAAAGGCATGACCGATCGGTAATGCGCCCAGAACGGCTCCATGTCCACGATCATGTCCTTCAGGACCGGCAGCCCGAGGATCGGTTCCACAGTGATCGAGCTGCCAAGATCTCGCACCAGCACTTTGCATGCCAAACGATTCACCCCATTGATCCGCATGGCGTCTGATCCACAAATCCCGTGACCGCAGGACCGCCGGTAGGCCAGAGTTCCGTCGTGGTACCACTTGACCTGGTTCAGCACATCCAGCACCTGGTCATGCGGCTCGGCCTCGAGGGTGTAGGTCTCGAAGTGGGCTCGCTCGTCCACTTCCGGATTGAACCGGTGGATACGCAGCTCTACCTGCATAAACGATTCCCCATCGACCTCAATACGTCCGCGCCTGCGGCTGCCATTTCGTGATCGTGACCGGCTTGTACCGGAGTGAGACCTTGTCCCCGTCCCGATAGGCCAGGCTGTGTTTCAGCCAGCGCTGGTCGTCCCGCTCTGGGTAGTCTTCCCGGGCGTGGGCGCCGCGGCTCTCGGTCCGGTTCAGGGCGGCTACTGCGGTGACTTCGGCGGTATCCAGCAGGCAGCCCAGCTCCCAGGCCTCCAGCAAATCGGTATTGAAGACCTTACCTCGGTCGTCGAGCCGGACCTCCCGATAACGATCCTTCAATTGGCCGATCTTGTCGACTGCCTCGCTCATCCCATCCTGAGATCGGAATACGCCTACCTGCTCGAACATGACCTGCTGCAGCTCCTTGCGCACGCTGGCGACCTTCTCGGAGCCGCGGGCTGAGCGTAACCGGTCCAACTGTTCCCGCACCCGCCCTTCCGGGTCGGCCGGCAGCGGCAGCCGGTCAGCCTGCGCCGCATATTCCGCGGCCTGCTTGCCGCATTCTCGGCCGAAGACCACCAGGTCCAGCAGGGAATTGGTGCCCAGCCGATTGGAACCGTGAACCGAAACGCAGGCCACTTCTCCCGCCGCATACAGCCCCGGAACCACCGTGTTGGCCTCATCCCGAATCACTTCCCCTTGTAGATTGGTCGGGATCCCGCCCATGGCGTAATGGGCAGTCGGCTGGATCGGCATGGGCTGGGTGATGGGATCCACCGCCAGGTATGTGCGGCAGAAGTCGATGATGTCTGGCACCTTCGCCAGGATCTCCTCGCCGGTTACCCGATAGGGTGAGCCGTCCGGCCGGGTCCGGCCGTCGAGCTCGGCAAATCGGTTGACGGTCTCCGGCCGGACATCCAGGTGTAGATAGCGCCCCCCATCGATTCCGCGTCCCTCCCGCATTTCCAGATACATCGCCCGGCTGATCACATCCCGGGAGGCCAGGTCCTTCATCCGCGGCGCATATCGCTCCATGAATCGTTCGCCGAGGCCGTTGATCAGTACCCCTCCCTCCCCGCGCACACCTTCGGTGATCAGGATTCCCATCTTGTAAATGCCGGTGGGATGGAATTGAAAGAACTCCATGTCCTCCGCCGGGATGCCGCGGCGGAGCGTCAGAGCGACCCCGTCGCCGGTGTAGGAGTGCGCGTTGGAGGTGACCTCGTACATCCTTCCCCAGCCTCCGCTGCTCACGATCACGGCTTTCGAGTGAAAGACATGCAGTTCCCCCGTGGCCAGCTCGACCGCCACCACCCCGGCCGTGCCGCGCTCGTCGATCAGGATATCCATCACCTGATACTCGTCCAGGAAACTGACTTCGTGCTTGATGCATTGCTGGTAAAGCGTTTGCAGGATCATGTGGCCGGTGCGATCGGCTGCGTAGCAGGCCCGGCGAACCGGCTTGCCAGTCTCGTTGTTGGTATGTCCGCCAAAATAGCGTTGGGCAATCTTTCCGTCGGAGGTCCGGTTGAAGGGCAGTCCCATGTGCTCCAGCTCATAAATCGTAGGCACCGCCTGCTCGCACATGAACTCGATCGCGTCCTGATCGCCGAGATAGTCGCTGCCTTTGACGGTATCGAAGGTGTGCCACTCGGGGCGATCCGGTTCCTCGCTGCCGAGCGCGGCACAGATGCCGCCCTGGGCGGCGCCGGTATGCGAGCGGACCGGATGCAGCTTAGTCAGCACCGCGGTCTTGCTGCTCCGGGAGGCGTGCAGGGCGGCCATGAGTCCAGCCCCACCCCCACCCACGATCAGCACCTCATGTTGATGGAGTTCGGCCATTCAACTGCACCTCATTTGCTGAAATCGCTGCAAGGTTCTTGCCGAAGGAGGCTCAGCCCGCTCGGACGCCTCCGACGATGGCGACCGCGCCGATGGCGGTCCAGAGGATCCACATTCCCATGATTGCCCAATTGAACCGACGACGCCAGGCCGCCGAGTGAACATAGTCTTGCATCACACCCCGCAGCCCGTTCATCCCATGGGCAAAGGCGAACGCCAGCAGCGAGATGTCGTAGACCCTCCACCCGAGAGTGGCCCAGCGCAGCTCGACGTAGTTCAGATCGATCCGGTGCACCCCAAACAAGACGTCGACCAGCAGCACGTGGATCCAGACCAGCGGAATCAAGAGCACGGCCGACCAGCGCATCATGAGCCACATCCAGGTCTCGAAATTGCGCGGCCGGCGGTTGAACAGGGTCCGGAAGATCCCAGCTCGGACCAGCACAGCCAGCGCGATCACAAATGACCCGCCGATGGCCAGGTCGGCCCAAATCGGCAGGACCAGACTGGCCTGCTCGGCCGGCGGGCAACGACAGATATTGTTTAGGTAGAGCGAACGGCCCATAAAGAAGAGGGCCGGTATGCTGAGAACGGTGCTAATTGCCACCACGATCCAGAAGGCCGTCCGCTGTGGCCGCGCCTGCCACCAGGCTGGAAAGAAGTCCGAGAAGGCGATTCGCAGCCCGTTGACCCCATGGGCGATCACCGCCACCACCAGCAGCATTTCCCCCAGCATCATTGGGGTGGAGCGGTAGATGTCGATGGCGTGTACGTATAAGTTGGGAAAGAAGTAGACCGTGGAGGTATCGAGGATGTGAATCGTGAGGAAAAGCAGCGTGCCCAGCCCGCTAATTCTGTGTCCGAAGTAGGATAGCTGGTGTTCCCCTCCTCGATAGCGCAGCGCGCCCCGGAAGGTTTGGCTCAGCGTCGACATGCGCAGTCCCGCCTTCCCCGCGAGCCCGAGGATTGTACCATTGGGGTGCATTTATCCTGGGAGCGGCCCCCCGGCTTCCGGCTCGGCCCGCTGCAGGTGGCCGCGGGCGGCCTGGGCTCGGACCCGCTCGCCCACCGCGGCCGAAAAACCCAATTTACCGAGCCAGTGGGCCCACCCTCCGGCCGGAATTCGCCGGTCCGAAGCCCTGGCCGCCTCGCGATCGTTCTTTCGATAAATCGTGTTGGTGGGGAAGCGCTTGGCCACATAACGAGCGGCGTTGGCCGCGTCATCCGCCGCAAACGTGGCCAGGTCATCCACCAGCCGCTGACCGACCGGCATCCCCTTCGCCTTGAGCAGATCCAGCTCGACGCTGGCCCCGATGAGGTACGCCAGTACTTCCATATAGTTGGTCGAGTCGCCCAGCCACCTCCGGGTGGGGGAGGGCCGCAGGGTACCCGCAGGCCAGAATTGAGGGTCGCCCAACTCACGTTGGAGGACGTGGGTGAGCTCGTGGGCCACCAGCCCGACCCGAGCGGGTGAGCTGGCCTGTCCCGGCCCGCGGTAGCTGGTGTCAAGCACCAGCCAATTCCGCCAGGGCGTGGCGCCGCCGCCGCTAGTGGGAAGGAAAGCGACCCGGATCGTCAGTAGTGCAACCAAGCCGGCCAGCTCCGACCCGGCGGGCGAAATTGGTTCTCCACCAGGGCTGGTTTCCGCCATCCCCCGCAGCGCCGGGGTCAGCGGTCCGTCCGCCGGCAGGCCGGCTCGCTGAGTGTGGAGCCGGACTCCGAGCAGATCACGAACATGCATGGACATGGCTCCCTAAATAGAAAGGCTGTCCCCACCCGGACAGCCTTCTCAACACCCATGGAGTTTTCGCCCCGACGATTAAGCGCTGATTCAAGCCCCCACGGCCTTGGCGGCTTGCACGTGGGCCTGCCCGTAGAGATGACCGTTGGCAGCGAAGGAGTAGGCGAATGTGAACAAGACCCCAATTGCACAGGCGATCACACCGAGCGGCGACACAATTCCGGAGACGAGTAGCCCCAAAATCACGATCAGGTGAGCCGCCGGCGCGGCGCGAATCAGGCTCAGCAATCGGCCGACCTTGAATGCCTCGGCGAGGCTGTCGGTGGCAGCCAGCTGACCGAAGGCCGCCGGCAGCGTGAACATCACCACCAGTGAGTAGAGCAGAGCTAGGCATCCAGTGCAGATCGAGACGATCGTGAGCATCGTTGCGACGTCATTCTCTTCAAAAATGAGGGGCAGCACCACGAGCGGGAGATAGAGCACGATCAACGGAATCGACAGCACGACCGAGATGACGGTGCCCTTGATCCCCAGACTGAAATTCCCCCCGAAGTTGCTCCAGTCTGGGAGCACTGGCGCCTCCGAACGAATGACCCGCCGGGCGATTTCCAGAGACCAACCGAGAACCGCGATCGTGCCAACGATTGGAATCAGGGAGATCAAGCCCGTGATCGCCAGCTTCTTGATCCAGTCCTGGTCTTGAAACGGAAAGGTAAAAGCCTGCACGAAGTCCATCGATCTTCTCCTGTTTGGAACTTCTGACGACCGGCCTCATTCTAACCGGTCGCCTTTAGGGTGCCTATGCCGGCGAAAGTGCCCGCGAACGCCGGAGGGCCGCCGGCAAACAAGCCGAGGAACTATGGTACTCTAGTACTACCCCCTCAGATTCTTGGAAGTAAGGAACCATTGACGACCCGTTGGCCGCCCACGATGCTCAGGAAGGGCAGTGCGGTTTTGGGACTCGCCTTGTTCGTGCTTGCCCAGGAGAGTCCCGCGGCAAGCCAGCCGCCGCTCTTTTTTCAACAGCCCAGCGAAGCCTCGGAAACGCCAACTCCTGACCCGGAAACACCGACAGCCAGCCCGAGCAGCACTCTCGGCCCATCACCCACTTCCGATCTCGGCTCGACTCCGACGATCGGTCCGACGCCGAGCTCCACGGCTGAAGCGCCGGTCCCCTCGCCAACCCCGGGCGCTTCCCCGACCTCGACCGCCGTCGATCCAGGTCCAACCGCAACACTCACGACCACCCCAACCCCGACGACTTCGGAAACGCCAACTCCCAGCGCTTCCCCGAATCCCA
This sequence comes from uncultured Anaerolineaceae bacterium, assembly GCA_964590515.1. Lineage (GTDB taxonomy): Bacteria > Chloroflexota > Anaerolineae > Anaerolineales > E44-bin32 > JADFRG01. The sequence continues at coordinate 6,673 of CAZPZD010000068.1, forward strand.
CGACTCCTTTCGCTCCGCAGGCGGCCCTGATCAATGAGATCGCCTGGGCCGGAACGATCGCCTCGGCCAACGACGAGTGGATCGAACTTCACAATCCGAGCGCCGACCCAATCGACCTAACCGGTTGGCGACTAAGCGACGGCGGCGACATCAATGCCTCCTTGGCCGGCAGCCTCCCGGGGTACAGCTATTACCTGCTGGAGCGAACGGACGAGACTACAGTTTCCGACCTCGCCGCCGACCGGATCTATACCGGATCGCTCAGAAATTCCGGAGAGCGCCTGGAACTGCTCGGGCCAGCCGGGGAGATTGTCGACACGGCCAATTCGGGCGGCGGCAGTTGGCCAGCAGGGGATGCTGATACACGCGCCAGCATGGAGCGCCGCGGCGGGACCGACCTCCCCGGAGACTGGGCGACCTTCTCGGGCTACTATGGGGCCGGGCTGGATGCAGGCGGAGACCCGATTCGGGGGACACCGCGGCAAGCCAACTCGCTCTTCTTCGCAACGCCGACTCCAACCGGAATCCCAAGCCGGATCGTCATCAATGAGGTACTGATCCGCCCGCGCCATGACTGGGAGGGGACCGGCGGGGTAACCACTGCCGACGAATTCATCGAGCTCTACAACCCCGGGCGGATGGAGGTTTACCTTAAGGGCTGGTGGCTGGACGATGCGAGCGGCGGCGGATCGAGCCCCTTCGACCTTCCCGGGGTCACCATTCCCGCCAAGGGCTACGCAGTCTTCTTCCGCACTCTGACCAAGATCGCCTTGAACGACACGGGGGACACCGTGCGCCTGATGGCGCCCGACGAGCGATTGATCGACGAGATTAGTTATCTGTCGGTCCGCGCTGCCAACCTGTCCTTCGGCCGGCTACCCGATGGGTCTGACCACCTCAGGTATGGCTTGTGGCCAACTCCTCGGCACGCGAATTTGCTTTTCGAGGAGCCAACCCCGGAGCGCCCATCCGGACCGTTCTTCCTTTATCTATGCCCTGGCGAGACATGGCCCGCCGGCAGCCAGCAGTTTAGAGCCAGCATGGAAAGGTTCGCACGCCCGGACACACCCGCCAGTTGGATGACCTTCCTTGGCCCACCCGGTGAGGCGCTCGACGCGGAAGGCGGGTCCATCTGGGGAAGTCCTGCCCGCGAGAATTCCATCGCACTGGACCCTGCGGCCCTTGCCGATCGACCGGGGACCGTTGTGCTGATCAGTGAAGTGGCCTGGGCCGGGACTGCGGCTTCAGCGAGCGATGAGTGGATTGAGCTGCACAATCCTGGGCAGTCCGAGGTGGATCTGCGGGGCTGGCTGCTCACCGACCAGCATGATCTGAACGTCGCTCTTAGCGGGGCGATCAGCGCCGGAGGCTATTTCCTCTTAGAACGTACCGATGACCAATCGGTCGCCAACCTCTCGGCCGATTTGCTCTACACCGGAAACTTGCAGGACGAGGGAGAAACTTTGTGGCTGACAAACCCGGAGGGGAACATCATGGACACGGCCAATGCAGTCCGGCCCGGCCGCCC
>CAZPZD010000069.1:0-5501 GCA_964590515.1 uncultured Anaerolineaceae bacterium
CCTTGTGACGGCCCCAAGTCGGCGCGTAGCAGTTGTTGAATTCGTCCGTCGTACCACTCGAGTAGACGTTGTCGCCCATCGTGACAACCGTGCCGGCAATGCCGTCGAGCAGTTTTGCGGTCGACTCGTCCCGATCGTGGCTGCATGCGGAAATGTCGCCTGCCCCGACAAAGACCGGATCCGATTGGGCGAGCGCTGTCTCAGGCAAAATGAGCAGAGTGCCCAGGAGCAGGCCACTAATAGATACGAAGGAAAACTTCTTTACCGTTCGCTTATTGGCCAAAGGTCACGATTCTCCGGCAATTGTCCGGGCAAGGCTGTTACGCTCGGCTGGCGGTCTAGCCCGCCTCCCCTTGCGCGGCTTGCTCTTGTGCGGGGATAAACACTTGACACAATGATTAGAAACGGGGCACCAAGGCGGTGGTACCGGTTTGTGCCCCTTTGAGTGGCCGATGCCGATTGGGACGCCCGGTACTGGGTCACCTGGTACCGTGGCCGGATTGCTCTCCCCTTGCGGGGGGCATAAGCTGGGTGCGACCTTACAGGAGCCTAACGACCGACTGAACATATAAGGCGAGTCAGCCAAACTCAACGAAAAGGCAAAGCCACCGAAAGGTGGCGGCGCAAAGCTACAGGGTCTACGGCGAAGTCATCGAGCCACGACAGCCAGCTGCCGAAACGAGTGAACTTCTGAGAGTCTAGCTTCTTCTCAGCCCGTGGATCCGCTGTCGTGGCGCATATCGCGGGCTTTTTGTTTTGCCCGAACCCGGGGACTGGGGTCAGAGTGGGAACAAAGGCGAGGTGGAGGCTACCGTTTCACTTGATAAGCAGGGCGCTCCCTGTTGGTGGCCTGGCGTTGGGTTCCTTGCTCACATCCGGTTGCGCCGCGGGGTCGCAGTCGGCGACCGGCCTTGATGCAGGAGTGCCCTCGGCGGCTCCCGACCCGCTGCTTGCTGGGGCCGCCTCTCTCGCAACCCCAACTCAGCCACATCCCGCACCGTCCTCCGAATTGACGGTCACCCTCCGTGGCTGGTTGAGCATCGTCTGGAACGACGAGCCCCACTTCCTCCTTGCCAGCGATGACGGAATGACCGTCGAAGTACTCCTCGATGAGCGATTGACTGCACCGTTTGGCGGCCCGCTTGCCCTGGACCGCTCCCGAGTGATTGTCCTGGCTGTGGTCACCGAGGCGTCGCCGACGATCTTCGAGGCTCTTTCGATTGAGCGGGAGGCGGAGGGATGAGATCGGTTCCATGAGGGTGCTCGGCGCCTGGGCCCGCGCTAGCCGTGGGCGTACGATGTTGACCCGCTCGATTCGCCTCGTGCCCCGTCGCGCCCCCTCGTTGTTCGCGCTGTTTGTCATTTGCGCGACCCCCCTGCTGAATGCTTCGGCCGCGCCTGCGCTCGGTGTTCCACCCGCCTCGAGTCGCGCCGCCGGGTCGCTCCCACTGGCCGCCGAGGCAGCCACCCCGGGCGGCAAGGTGTCCCGTTCCGGTTGGCTCACGGTGACCTGGGGCGACGGCCCTCCGGGATCCGGTCTGAGCTCAACAGCCCTGGCTCTGGTCGCAGACAACGGCGACATCACCCCGATCTTCATGGACGAGGCGGTCGCCAGACCGCATGGCGGAGTCGCGGCACTGAATCGATTGCGGGTGACTCTGGTCGGTCATTGGGCCAACCCACAGGCGCCAGAAGCCTCGCCATTGAACGTCGAATCAGTCCAGCTGGATTCCCCGGCGAGCGCGCTCAGCGGCCCTAGCTCCGCTGCGGCGGCGGCCATCACCGGCTCCCAGCCCTGGGTCAATCTCCTCTGCAAGTTCGCAGACGTTTCCACCGAGCCCAAGCCTTTGTCGTATTTCGATGGCCTGCTTGGCGAGACGAAACCAGGCCTCGGCCATTACTGGCGAGAGGCCTCCTACGACACCGTCAACATCCTGGGCAGCGGGTCGGTGGGTTGGTACAGCATGCCCCAGCCTCGTTCGTACTACGTTGGTCTGAGCGCCTCCGGCATGCTGGGCGCGCTCTTCAATGACTGCACTGCAGCTGCCGACAGTGATGTCTTCTTTCCGCAGTTCGTCGGCATCAACCTGATGTTCAACGCTGACCTGGATGGTTCAGCCTGGGGTGGCACCCGCTTCGCTAGCTTGGATGGTCAGAGTGGAATCTGGTACACGACTTGGGAACCTCCCTGGGGCTATGCCAAACAGGCCGTCATCGCCCACGAGATGGGCCATGGGTTTGGCTTGCCACACTCCTCAGGCGATTATGGCCTGACCTACGACAACGAATGGGACGTGATGAGTGACACTGGGGGCAACTGCTCCAGATCTACCGATCCGACCTATGGCTGCCTGGCCCAGCACACCATCAGTTACCACAAGGACAAGCTCGGCTGGATCCCCGACGCCCAGCGGTTCACGATGGCGACCGGGACCCAGACCCTCACCCTCGAGCAGCTCGCCCTGCCACAGACGAGCGACTATAGGGTAGCGATCGTCCCCATCGGAGGCTCATCCACACTCTTCTACACCGTTGAGGTGCGCCGCTGGGCCGGTTACGACGTCAAGCTGCCCGGCCAGGCGGTGATCATCCACGAAGTGGATACGACCCGCCTCAATCCGGCCCACGTCGTAGATGTGGACGGCAACGGCGACACCGGCGATGCCGGCGCGATCTGGACCGTCGGCGAAACCTTCAGCGATGCGGCCAACGAGATAACGGTCTCAGTCGACTCGGCGACCGCCAGCGGCTTTGTGGTCACGATCTCGCTGGGCGTCCTGCCTCCGCCGACGGCGACCCCTAGCGCAACGCAGACGTTTACTGTCACGCCCGCCAGCACACCGTCTCTGACACCGACCTCCTCGCCAACCCCGACGTCAACCGCTACACCTACGGGGACGTCCACACCATCCCCGTCACCGAGCGCCACCCCGACCAGCTCGCCAATCCCGACAGCAACTCAGACTCTTACGAGCACACCGACCAGGACGCCCACTTACACCGCCACCTATACGCCGGTTCCGCCCACGGCGACGCCGTCTCACACCTCCACCAACACGGCGTTGCCGCCCACAGCCACGCCGACTCCCACCTCCACTAGCACCCCGGTCCCGTCGACCAACACGCCAGTCCCGCCTACCTCGAGTCCAACTCAGGCCGCCACCAACACACCGGTCCCGCCCACGGCGACGCCAACTCAGACACCTTCAAGCACTCCTGTTCCGCCGGCCAGTACGTCGACAAGTACTCCCGTGCCCCCTTCGGCCACACTCACATCAACTTCTACTAACACGGCACTGCCGCCGACCAACACCCCTGTGCCATCCACAGTAACGCCGACTCACACGCTCACTCTCACCCCAGCTCCGCCTACGGCGACGTCCACCTACACACCAACCAACACGCCTATCCCACCGACCAACACCGCCGTCCCGCCCACGGCGACGCCGACCCACACATCCATCCCGCCAACCAAAACACCGGTTCCGCCCTCCGCGACACCGTCTAGCACGCCGGTCCCACCCACCGCCACGCCGAGCCACACACCGGCCAACACCACTGTCCCGCCCACCGCCACGCCATCGAGAACACCGATCCCGCCGAGTAGTACGCCGACGAACACTTCGGTTCCGCCCACGCCGACTTACACCGGGACCAGCACAGCGGTGCCGCCGACCAACACGCCAGCCCCGCCCACCGCGACGCCGAGCCGTACGCCAACCCACACACTCGCGGCGCCGACGGCGACCGACACCGTCGCCCCGAGCAGCACACCCGAACCGACCGCCTCGGCCACTGCGACCTCGACTAGGACGCCCACGGCGACAGCCAGCGCGACTCCAACTGCCACGGCCTCCTCAGTCCCGCCGACCGCCGCGCCGACGAGCGAGCCTGAGCCTGAGGACATCAATCAGGATGACCGGGTCGACGTGCTGGATGTTCAGCTAATCGTCAATGTGTTCTTGGGATCGCAGACCGATCCGGAGATTGTCGCCCGTGCGGACGTCAATGGGGACGGATCGGTGAACGTGCTCGATGTGCAGGCCGTTGTCAATGCCTACCTGCATGGACAGGCTCCGCTAGGCCAACGGAGCAACCGATCGGACTGTGGACCCGGATCCCTGATGTCCGGAGGCCGGCTCTGCCTATCCTTAAGGATCCAGCGTATGAAGCCCATATGAAAGAAGGCCCGGCGGAGATTCCGCCGGGCCTTGGCAATCCTCTCGACCGCAACTGGAAAATCTGCTTACGGCAAAGTGTTCCAGAACGGTTTGTTCGCTACTCCTTGAGCCTTCTTCGGGTCGGCTGAACCTGGGACCACTCCCGGAGGCAGCGGGACACCCTCTCCACTCTCGTTGAAAGCTGCCAACGCGTCCTTCATGGCCAAGATCTGGACTCTGTTCGTTCCGCAATACGCCGCTTTGGCGTCTGCAATCAGAGTGCCGGGATCTGCACCAAAGGCCTGCACGTTCAGCATGGCCCCGAACAGTTGCTGGATCAACTGCATCCTCGCTTGATCTAATGGGCTCCTGCTCAGACCGGTCGTTTTCTTCGAAATGCTCGACCAGAAGCCACCCTCCATTCGCCTTATGCTCTGAGGTACAGAACCGAACGGGGTGGATTCGAGGATACCATCCTGGCTCAAGTCTCGCGTGCCACATAGGATCCGATCCGCAGCCGGAATTGCCATCCAGATGGTCTTTGTAAACTCGTAATGGGTCGCCCAGAAGCCCTGCGTTCTCCTCGTAGGAATTCGGACGTCCAGCGGCTCACAGTCACTGGTCGACTCATTGTAGTTGCTGTCCCCGTTGTAGGTCGCCTGGAACGAGTACGATCCCACTACAAGCGGTGTTTGGGCATTCGATGGATGTGCTATTCCAGCAACCACGCCGACCGTGCCCGCGCCCGTGCCGGTTTCCGAGCAGGTGCCATTGTTGTAGAAGGTGAAAGTGACGTCGCCGCCGATGACAAAGCCGCCCACCTGCCCCAAGACGGTCGCCTGGTCGTGTACCGTCGTCCCCAACGCCACTAAAGTGACCACACTGTGCCCCGTATCGTGGATCTCCGTCACGGTTGAAGTGTCGGCCTTCTCCACCTCGAACGGCTCGCAGCCTGAGTCGGTGCCGATGTAGTTGGCGTTGCCGGCCACGAACGCCTGGTAGGAGTGGGCGCCTGCGGCGAGCGCGGCCGAGGCGGCCGAGCGGTCACGGGTCGCGTCGTCTTCGTCGGCGCCGGTGTTGGCGACCGCCGAGCCGGTGGGAGCGCAGGTCCCGTTCAGATAGAACTGGAACGTGATCGCCTCCGGGCTGAAGCCGCCGACGAGCCCGCCGGTGATCTTGGCGGTGTCGTGCATGACCGACCCGAGCGGCACGTTGCCGTTGGTCTTATCGACGTGCGCCGAGTTGTGGACCTTGCTCTCCATCACCAGCTGCGCCTTGTCCACGGTGAACGGCTCGCAGCCTGAGTCGGTGCCGATGTAGTTGGCGTTGCCGGCCACGAAC
>CAZPZD010000069.1:5601-7652 GCA_964590515.1 uncultured Anaerolineaceae bacterium
GTGGACCTTGCTCTCCATCACCAGCTGCGCCTTGTCCACGGTGAACGGCTCGCAGTCGGAAGTATCTGGCTCGTAGACGCCGTCACCATCGTAGTGCACTTCGTAAGAGTAGGACCCCGCTGCCAAGGGGGCTGTGTCACTGGATTCGACCGTACCACCCGATAGTGAAACGTTATCCTGACTCGTAAAGCTGCCACTGCAGTCAATGGTTGTGAACAACCTGAAGTCCACCGTGCCACTCGGAGGCGTGCCGCCTCCCGAAAGCACGGCCTCGTCGTGCATGACCGAGCCCAACGGTACATTCCCATTCGTCTTATCCTCGTGGGCCGCATTGTGGACATGAGTCTCGAAATTTGCGGTCCTCAGGACCACCGTGAGCGGCTCGCAGGGGCTTGTTGCTCCAAGGTTTTCAGGCGGGCCATTGGTACCACTGTAGACGGCCTGATAACTATAAGAACCCGCGATCGTGGGCGTGAAATTCGCAGAGCCAGGCACAATCCCGTTCGTCACCGTGACCGTCTCATCTGTCGAGCTGCCTGTGCAATCGATGGTTGTAAAGCGCTCATACGTGACGGTCCCCCCGGCGTTGCTGGAAGCACCCGTGAGGGTCGCCGTGTCATGGACCGCGGTTCCGACCGGGACGGAGCCGCCCGTGACCGAGCTGCCATCGGAGTTCTGCTTAATATCGGTCGTGATACTTGGTGTAAAGACCACGGCTGATGCGGCCAAAGCACGATCCTGGGCGCCGACGCCGCTTTGAAGAATTCCGTTGGAGGTCAGGCTGTCCTGAGCCATGTGGTAGGGAGAGCCGCTAATGAAGGTTGCGGAGTTGCCGGCGCCCCAATTCGCCTCTGCAGCGATATGGCCTCCCCATGCGAGAACCACCGTACCGGACCCATTCGTCGTAAAGGTAATGGCTATGCTGGTACTGCACTGTCCCGTTCCAGATACTACGTTCTCGGCTACGTAGCTGACACCTGTTATGTCAGGTGAGTTGGCACCCCAAATCTTGAAACTTCCGGTGATCTGTGAGCCAACGAAAGTACCCGCTGAGGTGGCGCAATTTACCAGAGTTGCTGCGGGGATAGGGAAAGAGTCGGGAGGAGATGAAGGGGCACAGTTGACGGAAGGGAGCTTATCAGCACATGGGTCATTATTGTTCGCGTGAAATGCAGTTGCGGTGGCAGAAGTAGTCTCAGTCGAGTCGAAAGATCCAAGATAATCTATCGCATGCTTCCCACTGCGGACGGTGTCATAGTGTATCTGGAAGACGTGCGTTCCAGCTGCGTCTACCGCGAGGGTATCTCGGTATGAGACGAACTCACCCTCACGCCAATGGGCTTTCGAACCGTTCGCGTTCCCATTCACCCAGTTCTTGTCACCACTGATTGGCGAACCAGTTGACCCCCTACACTCGTCTGGCGGATCCCCAACCCCGCCGTTCGTGCATTGGTCGAGATCGCCTGCCGCATCGGTGAACGTGGTCGTTGCGACTCCTGAAACAGCACCAGTGGCCGTAACGGAGTAATTGGCCACAAACCAGGTTGGCAGTGAGAACTGGTACGTAAACGTCCCATCGTCGCCGGCCGTTACATCCGCCGAGTGGTTCCAAGTGCTTCCGAAGTCGTCGTTCACAAAGAGGTGTACCGACTCGCCCGGCGCCCAATTAGCACCGGTGAGGGTCACCGTCTCTCCCGGAGCGTAGTCGGCTTTGTTGCTCTGGATGGTAGGTGGAGCGGCCGGCGTTGGCTCCGAGGTTGGCTCTGCCGTCGGCTCGGCTGTGGGTTCAGCAGTCGGTTCGGCGGTCGGCTCCACCGTCGGCTCGGCAGTCGGTTCGGCCGTGGGCTCCGCGGTCGGTTCGTCGCTCAGAAAATTCGAAGAGGCATGAGACGCGAAGAGGGAATCGCTTGAGGACCGCTCGGGGGCGGCCTGTTCTGCAGGTGAGGCTAGAGCCACGCCTGAACCTGGCGCGGCCGCCAGCGCGAAGACTGACAGTACAACCAATAAAGGAAGCTCTCGTTCGATCCAGCGGAGGCTTCGCCCAAGCCTAC
>CAZPZD010000070.1:0-7524 GCA_964590515.1 uncultured Anaerolineaceae bacterium
GTGATCGAGGAAGAACTTGCGTCCTTCGTGTCTTGGCTTGACACCCTATCAGTCACACCCGTAATACGCGAGCTCCATCAGCTAGCCGAGAGCATCAGGCAGCAAGAGATGAAGAGAACCATAAGTCGCATGCCAGGATTGGACGAAGTCGAGAGGCAGCGAATCGAGGCTCTGACGCGCGCCCTGGTCAAGAAGCTCCTGCATTTCCCAACGCTCTACCTGAAGGAACTGTCTCGATATGGCGAGGAGGTCCCTGGGGCTCTGCTCACTCGAAAACTCTTCGGGCTCGATGACCGCGACGAGGACGACAAGAATCACCAATACATCGAAGGACGGGGCTGATGGCCCCAACTAGGTCGGGTATCGTAGTTCTCGCCACTCGGTCCTCGGCTCTTGCACGCAAGCAAACCGAAGCAGTCCAGGAAGCCCTAGCCCGCGCCTGGCCTGGCATCGCCTTTGAAAAGAGATTGATCTCCACGGAGGGCGACCGGACGTTGGACCGCCCATTACCCGAGATCGGCGGGAAGGGTGTCTTCACCCAGGAGCTCGAAGCCGCACTGCGAAGCGGCCAAGCGGACCTGGCTGTCCATTCACTTAAGGACCTTCCCATCCAGGACCCGCCCGGGCTGTGCATAGGGGCCGTCCTCAGAAGAGAGGACCCCCGGGACGTGATCGTGTCTTCCAACGGAGGCGGCCTTGAGGCAATCAATGAAGGTGCAGTCGTGGGCACATCCAGCCTGCGCAGGCGTTCGCAGTTGCTCGCCTCGCGCCCAGATCTGAGGATCCAGTCAATTCGGGGCAACGTCGAGACTCGGATTGAGAAAGTTCGCAAGGGCGAGTTCGACGCGGCTATTTTGGCCGCAGCCGGTCTATTGCGGCTTGGCCTGGAACGAGAGATCGCCAGTTGGCTCTCCTTGGAAGAAATGCTTCCGGCGCCCGGCCAAGGCGCCATAGCTGTCCAATGCCGAGCCGGGGATCCAGTAGCGTTGGAGCTCCTGGCGCCGCTAGACGACGGGCCAACTCGCGCCGAGGTAGAGGCCGAGCGGGAATTCCTCGCCGCTTTGGGCGGAGGTTGCACAGCGCCGGTGGGCGCAAATGCCAAGTACCTCGATCGTTCCTTGATCCTGCGCGGCGTCGTGGGCTCGCTGGACGGGGAAAAGGTCATTCGAGTTACGCGGTCGGGGTCAAATGCTCTTGAGCTGGGCCAATCCTTGGCGGAAGAGGCGCTTGCACTTGGCGCGCAGGAGATCATTGCACATGCCAATATGCCGCACGCTTGATGGGCTGCGAATCCTTGTCACGCGACCTCGCAAAAAGGCCGAGCGGCTAATCCAGGCTTTGAATCGGCACGGAGCCCGCCCGGTCATTTTTCCAGTCATCCAGATCGAGCCCATCGCCGATCACTCTAAACTCGATTCCGCCCTAGCACAGCTCCATCAATATGCGTGGGTCGTTTTCACCAGTGCAAATGGCGTGGAGCTTGTTTGCGGTCGAATGGAGGCGCTCAGCATGCCGGTCGGTAACCTAGCGGGGCAGAAAGTTGCCTGCATAGGCCCGGCCACGGCGCACGCGCTCGAAGCCTTAGGCGTGCAGGCAAATTTGATTCCGCAGGAATACGTCGGGGAGCAGTTGGCTGAAGCGATGGGAGAGGTTGCGGGGGCGCGGGTGCTGCTCCCTCGCGCCGAAGGGGGGCGCAGGGCCCTGCCAGACATGCTCACGGAGCGTGGGGCCCTCGTCGACGAGATCTCGATCTATCGGGCCGTCGCCGAAGCGCCTGATCCAAGCGCGGTCGCATTGATCAGGAAGGGCCTGGACGTCGTCACGCTTACCAGCCCCTCAGTCGTCCGTCAATTCCTGACCCAAATGATCAACTTGGGACTAGACCCGTTCCAGCTTCCGGGCGAACCCGCGATGGCCTGCATCGGACCGATAACCAGCAGAGCGGCAACCCTCGCAGGTTTCCAGCCCGAGATCGTCGCTACGACCTACACAGTCGACGGGCTGGTAGAGGCGATCTGCCGCTATATCGAGATGAAGGCGCTGGCATGACCGAATTGACTGGCTCACTTCTGGGGAATCTCCGCGCTGAGATTGGCCGCCCTAGAAGGCTGCGCCTTACGCCTCTGCTCCGCAACTTGGTGCGGGAGACCCAACTCTCGGCTTCGGATCTAATCCTCCCTTGCTTCGTCCGGCACGGCTCGGATCTCCAGAGCGAGATCGCCTCAATGCCTGGGATCTTTCAGTGGTCGATCGATCGCCTGGTGGGCGAGGTGGACCAGGTCGCCTCGCTTGGCGTGCGGGCTGTGATCCTGTTCGGGATCCCAATCACAAAGGATTCGGTTGGAACGGAGAACTTCGCTCCGGATGGCATCGTCCAGCGCGCCATCGTTGCCATCAAAGCCGCCGTACCGGAGATGATCGTCGTAACCGATGTTTGCCTCTGCGAATACACGGACCACGGGCATTGTGGGCTTCTCAACGTCGGAGACCCGCTCCCCCACCCAAAGCTGCCGGAGGGTTATGTGCTCAATGACGAGACACTAGAGGTTCTCCGCAGGGTGGCCGTCTCGCACGCAGAGGCCGGCGCAGATGTGGTCGCACCCAGCGGCATGATCGATGGCATGGTGGCAGCTATCCGGCAGGCTCTCGACGCTGCCGATTTCAACCACATCCCAATCCTCTCGTACGCGGTGAAATATGCTTCGTCCTTCTATGGACCATTTCGTGAGGCCGCTGAGTCGGCCCCCAAGTTTGGGGATCGACGTTCTCACCAGATGGATCCCGCCAACGCCCGCGAAGCCTTGCGCGAAACCGCACTCGACGTGGCCGAAGGCGCAGACGTGCTCATGGTCAAACCCGCCCTGCCGTATCTCGACATCATCCGCCAGACGCGCGACCATTTCCCCGAACTGCCGCTGGCCGCCTACAACGTGAGCGGCGAATACGCGATGGTCAAAGCTGCCGCCGCGAACGGCTGGCTGGACGAAGCGCGCGTCACGCTGGAAATCCTCACCGGCATCAAACGCGCCGGGGCCGATCTCATCATCACCTATCATGCAAAGGACGCTGCCCGATGGCTGAAGTAACCCCCATGCCCACACTCGCCCCCCGCGCCGCCGCCGAGCGGCAACTGCACGACCGGCACATGCTGGAGGCCGACTTTGACCTCGCGCCGTTCACCATCGCGTGGGAGGTCACCCGCGCGTGCGCCTTCGCCTGCGTCCACTGCCGCGCCGACGCGCAGCACACCCGCGACCCACGCGAACTGACGACCGAAGAAGGCCATCATCTGCTGGACCGCTTTAAGGAGTTCGGCAGCCCGATCGTCGTCTTCACAGGCGGAGACCCGATGATGCGGCGCGACCTGTTCGAGCTGATCCACTACGCAACCGAGCTTGGCCTGCGCGCCTCGCTCACGCCTACTGCCACTGCCCTGCCCACCCTGGAACGTTTGAATAAGGCGATGGAGGCAGGCGTGCGGCGCATCGCCCTGAGTCTGGATGCGCCTTCACCCGAAGTCCACGATGCTTTCCGGCAGGTGCCCGGCTCGTGGGAGCGCACGATGAAGATTCTCCGCAACGCGCACTCCGTTGGCCTGAGCGCGCAGATCAACACGACCGTCACGAAATTCAACGTTCATCTGCTCCCGGACATGGTGAGATTTGTGGAAGAGGTAGGCGCCGTGCAATGGAGCGTGTTCTTCCTCGTCCCCACCGGGCGCGGCCAAATCCAGCACATGATCTCGCCCGAAGAACACGAGCGCGTTTTTCACTGGCTGTTTGATCTCTCTCAGCGCGGCACGTTTGATATCAAAGCCACCGCTGCGCCGATGTACCGCCGCGTGGCGATTGAGCGCAAGCGCCAACTCCCCTCTGCCGCTGGGACAGGGGTTGGGGGTGAGACAGAAATCTCGTTTCAAGGCGCCGGTTTCCAATACGCCGACGGCCTCAACCGCCCGGTGAAAGGCGTCAACGACGGGCGCGGTTTCCTGTTCATCTCCCACATTGGCGAGATCATGCCCTCCGGCTTCCTACCGGTCTCGGCAGGCAACGTGCGCGAGGTGGATGTCGTGGAGACCTACCGTCACCATCCGCTCTTCCGCGACCTGCGCGACCCGGACAAGTTGAAGGGTCGCTGCGGTCGGTGCAGCTACAAGGTTGTGTGCGGCGGCCAGCGCGGCCGGGCCTACGCCCTCACGGGTGACTATCTCGAAAGCGACCCGGCCTGTGTCTATCAACCCAATTAACGCCTGAGGATCTCATGCCAGAAGAAACCTCTCCCACCCTCAATCACTTTGCCATCTTCGCTTTCAAAGAAGCGTACTGGACTCTGTCTGCCGAAACCCGCGCCGAATTCCATCGAAACTGGTTGGCCGGACTGCGCGCCGCCGCCCAGAAAGTGGACATCTATCAGCCCACCGAGAGCGGGGTTGATCTGACCGTGTGGAGCGCCCTGCCCGCCGAAGATAAGAACGACACCGCCAAGTTTTTCGACGGCTTTGCAAAAGCGAACAATCCCTTTCGTCGAATTCTCCAGCCGCTGCGCTCGCTGTGGGGCTACACGCGCCCCTCGCAATATACGAAGACCCGCTCGACGCAGGAAATCGATCCCTTCGGCGAAACGCGCAAGCCGTATCTCGTCATCTATCCCTTCGTCAAAACCACCGACTGGTATTTGATGAGCCGCGAGGCGCGGCAGGGGATGATGAACGAGCACATCCGCATCGGCAAGCAATATGAGGACATCACCCAACTGCTGTTGTATTCGTTCGGCGTTCAGGATCAGGAATTTGTCGTCGTGTATGAGATGCACGACCTGCTGCGCTTCTCTGATCTGGTGGATGAGTTGCGCTCCACCGAGGCCCGCCGCTACACCCTGCGCGACACGCCCCTGCACACCGCTATCTATCATCCGGCGGAGGAGACATTGGCCCTTTGGCGATGAATGCGAGCGAGCCTCGGTTTCTGCGCGCCTGCCGCCGTGAACCCGTGGACTGCACGCCGGTATGGTTTATGCGCCAGGCCGGGCGCTACATGGCCGAATATCGTGCCATCCGCGCCAAATACTCACTGCTGGAAATCTGCGCCCACCCCGACTTAGCCGCCGAAATCACCCTCCAGCCCGTGCGCGCCCTCGATGTAGATGCCGCCATCCTCTTCGCCGACATCCTCCTCCCACTCGTCCCGATGGGAATCGATTTGGAATTTGCCGCGGACGAGGGGCCAGTTATTCACAATCCCATCCGCACCTCCACCGATGTCGCGGCACTACGTTCCGTCGAGCCGCGCGAATCACTCGCCCATGTGCTCCAGGCCATTGGCCTGGTGCGCCGCGAACTTGGCGGCCACACGCCTCTCATCGGCTTCGCGGGGGCGCCGTTCACCCTCGCCAGTTACCTCATCGAAGGAGGGTCATCGCGCACCTTCGTCAAGACCAAGCAAATGATGTATGGCGCGCCCCGTACGTGGCACGCGCTGATGGGTAAGCTGGCGGGCGTCGTCGCCGATTATCTGGTCGCTCAGACTGAAGCCGGGGCCCAGGCGGTGCAGTTGTTCGACAGTTGGGTCGGCTGCCTCAGCCCAGACGATTACTGCGAGTATGTCCTGCCTCACTCGCAATTCGTCCTGCGCGCTGTCAGGGCCACCGGCGTTCCAGCGATTCACTTTGGGACAGGCACCGCGACCCTCATCCTGTGGATGAAAACGGCGGGTGGGGATGTGATCGGCCTCGACTGGCGTATGCCGCTCGATTTAGCCTGGAAGGCCCTCGGGCCGGAGACCGCAGTGCAGGGCAACCTCGACCCCGTGGCACTGCTCGTAGAGCCCCCGTACCCAGAACTGGAGCGGCGTGTGCAGGCGATCCTGAAACAGGCGAGCGGCCGGCCTGGCCACATCTTCAGCCTGGGGCATGGCATTTTGCCGGAAACGCCAGTGGAGAACGTGAAGGCCGTAGTCGCGATGGTGCATGAACTTTCTGCGCGGGAGGCCGTATGACAATTGACTGGATCGGCGTGCTGGCCGCCGCCGCCACGTTCTTCGGCATCTGGTTCGGGCACGTCGGCGTTCGCAAGATCGAGGCCGCCTCACCGACGATCTGGTTGCCGACGGTGATTGCGCTGACGCTGGGGCTGGCACTGGAAGCGGCTGCGCTGCTGACCCAAAACCTTTACGTTTCCGGGGTGCTGGGCATTGTGGGCATCACAATGCTGTGGGACGCACTGGAATTTTCGCGCCAGCACAACCGGGTTCGGGACGGCCATGCCCCCGCCAACCCCCACAACCCGCGCCACACTCGCTTGCTGGCCAAAAGCAAATCGGCTACCACCGTCAATTGGCTCGACCGCGACCCGCTGGGACATGTCGTCAACTTGCCCCCCGAGGTGCAATCGTTATGAACTTCTTTGGTTTGGGACTGGGCCTAGCCACCTTGCTCATCATCGGCCTCGGCTTTGTGTGGGTGATCCGGGGTGAGTATTACTTAGGCTACCTGTGGTGGCCGTATGTGATGGGCTTTGGTTTTCTGCTCATTGCCACATCCCTGTTCGTGCCATCGGTGTGGGGGTCGGCGCTGTTGGGCACCCTGGGTGCATCCTTCATCTGGGGTTCCACCGAACTCAAGGAGCAAGCCGTGCGCGCCGAGATCGGCTGGTATCCCTTCAATCCCAAGCCGAAGCCCCAACCACCGTTCGTAGAGCACATCAAAGGATGGCCCGCGCCTCATCTATGATCGGGGTTCTCGTCATGGCCTACGGCGGGCCGAACGCTCTTGACGAAGTTGAGCCGTACTTGATGGACGTGCGCGGAGGCCGCCTGACCGCGCCCGAGATCATTCACGAAGTGCGTGAGCGCTACCGCGAAATCGGCGGGCGCTCGCCCATCCTCGAACGCACACAGGGACAGGCCACCGCGCTCGAAACCGCGCTGAACAGTAGCGGTAAGACGTTCAAGGCCTTTGTCGGAATGCGGCACTGGCGTCCGTACATCAAAGACACACTGGCCGAAATGGCGACTGCCGGGGTCACACGGGCGGTCGGGTTGGTGATGGCCCCGCATTACTCGCGCATGAGCGTCGGCGCGTATTTCAAGAGAGTGGAAGAGTCACAATCGCCCGTAGAGATCGCGCCCATCGAGCGATGGCATCTGCTCCCCGACTACCTCGAGGCGCTGGCGGATCGGGTTCGAGCCGCGCTCGGAAAATTCTCCGCCGAGATTCGGGCCGAGGTACCGATCATCTTCACTGCCCATAGCCTGCCGCAACGGATTCTTGAATGGGCCGATCCGTATCCCGACGAACTGCGCGCGACGGTGGCCGCGCTGATGGAGCGGCTTGGCCCGCACCCGCATATGTTCGCTTTTCAGTCGGCGGGCATGACGCCCGACCTGTGGCTGGGCCCGGACGCAGGGGAGGTGATCGCCCGCCTCGCCCGCCAGGGCCATAAGCATGTGCTCCTCGTGCCCATCGGCTTTGTGTGCGAGCACGTCGAGATTCTGTACGACGTGGACATCGTGTTCAAACGCCAGGCCG
>CAZPZD010000071.1:0-6875 GCA_964590515.1 uncultured Anaerolineaceae bacterium
CCCGTCGGCCTGGCTGAGGTGGCCGATCAGGTAGAAGCCGAACTCGGCGTGCGGGTATAGATCGGGCGCGTACAGGGTCAGTGAGGCGTGGGGTCCCTTGTGTTCGGGGTGGCACTGGCGGCAGGTCGCCGGCGAGGCGATGTCGGTGTGCAGGCTGGCGGGCGTCGCCAGCTCTTCCTCGATATCAGTGTGGCAATCCAGGCAGCGATCGCCCATCCGGGTGGCGGACCAAAATGGAGTGTGGCAGTCGTTACAGGCCAGGTCGGCATGGCTCCAGGCGCCGCCGATCGGCGTGGGTCCTTGGTCTGCGTTGAGCGGGCCGGCGCTGAAGATATCTCCGCCGGTGAAGATGGCCGCCACCGCGACCAGGAGAGGCACGACCGCCGCCCCGAGTACCCCAGATCCCGTGAACAGTCCCAGCCGTTTCATTCTTGTGGCAGTCGGCTACTTCAGGAGAGTGGCGAAGTACACCGCCGCTATGATGTGCAGGATCGTCGCTGAGAACATCATGAGCCCCAAGGGCACGTGCAGGGTGTGCCAGGTGGCCATAAGCCGGCGGGCGGCGGCTAGTGTGACCACCTGGCGCTGCAGCTCATTGCGTCGCCGGATGAGAGCTTCGACCCGGGCGCGAGCAGCGCGAGCCTCCGGGTCCAGACCACGCCGGCCAACCCAAGCGCGCCAGGCGTCGCGCCCACCATAGAAAGAGCGTCCCAGGACCATCAGCATGCCGCGGACCGTTCCGGGCTCGCGCAATTCCCGCGTTGCGCCCCGCTCGCCTTGGATCTTGGCTAACTCCGCTCCAGCCGAGATCAGCATCTGCTGGATTTCGGCCCGCTCCAGGACGAGCCCGTCGACGGTGCGCGGCACTGAGGTGTAGATGTAACGGCCGAAGAAACCGCTGACCACGACAATTGCGGTCATCAGCAAGGTAATCCCGGCCAGGCCGTGGAACTTCCAGGCTGAGTGAAGGAAGACCAGATAGGGGCCGACCAGTCCCGTGAAGATGTGGAACTTGAGCCAAGAACTCATGCGCCCCCAGGGCCGGCCTCGGGTGCGCTTGCGCCATGAGTACAGCGTCTCCGTCGCCACCATCAGCCCGAAACCTAGGATCCCGAGCGAGTGGCCGAACAGCCCGCTGGCGGCCGGGATGCCAAGCAGCACCGTGATCGCCAGATAAAGCAGGGTGATGGCGAGGATTGCCAAACTGGCCAAGACGAGTTCGTCATTGAGCCCAGCCGAACCTCGCCGCCTCTCGATCCTGCCCAACTCCATCGCCCGGGTCATGCGACCGCCTGCATCCGGTGGCGGACCTGTTGTCGACCGTAGTCGATCAGAATTTGCACGCCGCGCTCGGGGGACTTCAGCAGCTGTTGACGGAGCCGGCCGAGCGGGACGCGGCTCAGGACCATCTCGGTGAGCGGCCGCGACAGCGTCTGGTCGCCAAGGATCACGGCGCCCACCAAGCTGTCTTCCCCGACCACGAGGCGGATCCGGCTCCCCGGGTTGTCGCTGTGAACGGCGAACGAGTCGAGGCTGTCGCGCCAGGTCTCGCTGTCGCCATGCACGATCGACACCAGATCGGCGTCGTCGCTAGCCTGCCCGACATGGCCGACGATGGTCACGATGAGTCCTCCGATCCGGGTGACGTTGAAGGGAATTCCGCGCAGAAAGGGGGTGGCGCCTCCGGCCATGTTGACGCCGGCAGCCCGACCCTGGTCCGCGGCCATCCACCACAGAGAATCGAGCGTGTGCTTGCCGCTGGCCGGGTCGAAAACTTGGGCCGCATCGCCGGCGGCGAAGACGTCGGCGGCGCTGGTGCGCAGGTATTCATCGGTCAGAATCCCACGATCGACGAGCAGGCCGGCGGCGCGGGCCAGCTCTACTCGGGGACGAATCCCGATGGCGAAACCCACGATCTGGCACGCGATCGACTCGCCCTGCTCGGTAAGGACTCCTTTGACCCGGCCGCGCCGGCCGAGAACTCGGGCCACACTCGTGTGGTAGTGCAGGCGGATCCCGTGGCGGACCATCCCCTGCTCGACCAGACCCGACTCCTCCGGATCGAGCACCTGACTCCAGAAGCGCTCCTTGCGCATGAGATAGTGCGTCTCCACGCCGCGGGCCGTTAGCCCTTCGGCGATCTCGACGGCGGTGATGCCTCCGCCAACGACGACGGCGCGCCGGGCGCGTTTCGCCAGGGAAAGGATGCTCGTCGCATCGTCCAGTCGATCGAGGGTGACGACGCCCTGAAGCTGCGTTCCGGGGATGTCGGGGAGAACCGCTGGGGCACCGGTGGCCAGGAGCAGGGCGTCATAGGCCAACATCCGCCCGTCGGAAAGCGTGAGAATGTGGCTGCCGGTGTTCAGGCCCACAACCTGACCGTGCAGGAAACCCGCTTTCAGGCCCCGCAGTTCGGTGGCCGACCAGGGGAACAGCTGGGCCTGCGGAATGTCGTTGGCCAGGTAATAGGCCAGTCCGGGTCGGGAGTACGGCAGGTGGCGTTCATCGGCAACGAGGGTCAGCTGAGCGCGCGGATCGGCCGCGCGGATCGTCTTGGCGGCGGAGAGCCCGGCGATACCGCCCCCGACGATCACATGCCGTTGCGGCCGAGATGACGAAGGCAGGGCGGATCTCTCCTCAGTCGAAAATCGGGCTGGGTTCCAGCGAAAGGGCTCCGCGAGGGCAACGAACCACACACTGCCCGCAAGTCAGACAGTGGCTGTGGGTGATCGGCAAGCCTTCCCGAACGAGACGTCGTACGTCGACGTCCATCGGGCAGCTGTACGAACAGATCCCGCACTGTACGCAGCGGATGGGTTCGGCGTGGATGATTGCCGTGGCGAGCGCCTGACGGCGGCGAGTTTCCTGTTCGAAAAGTTGCCCCAACATGGAGAGGCCTCGCTAAGGAGGCGCCCGCAGTATTCTCCGGATGATACAGCCCGACAATGTGACCAAAGTCCCGTAACCTTCGGGGTCCCTTTACGTCCCCAACGGAGTGTTGAAAAGCGTGCAGGGCAAGCCAATCGTCTTATAATGGAAGGTGCACGTCCGCAACCGAGTCTCGCAGAGCCCGCCATAGCACCCCGCTACAAGCCAGCCGACTCCTTCGAATCCCCTCGTTTTACCGGGGTACGGACCTTCATGCGTCTGCCCGCGCTGCAGACGACTGTGGAAGTTGACGCGGCCATAGTCGGGCTGCCGTTCGATACCGGGGTGTCGTTCCGAGTGGGCGCCCGCTTCGGCCCAGAAGCCATTCGCTCCGCCTCCGTTTTGCTGCGCCCGTACCATTCGGACTTGGACGTCGATATCTTCGAGCATCTGTCAGTGGTGGATTACGGCGATGCTCCCGTGGCCCCAGGTTTCATCGAAGACTCCTACGATCGCATCACCCGGTACCTTGAACCGATCCACGCGGCGGGCGTCGTGCCCATTGCGCTCGGCGGGGACCATTCGATTGTGCTGGCCGAGCTGCGGGCGGCGGCCCAGGTCCACGGCCCGCTGGCGCTTGTGCTGTTCGACAGCCACCCCGATACCTGGGACCGCTATTTCGGGCATCCATATTTCCACGGGACACCGTTCCGGCGGGCGGTCGAGGAAGACCTGCTGGACACCGCTCGATCCACCATGGTCGGTCTGCGGGGAGCGCTCTATGAGCGGGCGGACTGGGAGCAGGCCCGGGGCCTCGGCTTCGAGGTCATCCCGGCCTCGGAGTTGCACCGGAACGGCAGCGCGGGCGTGCCGGAGCGGGTCCGCCAACGCGCGGGGGATCACCCGGTGTTCCTCTCCTTTGACATTGATTTCCTCGATCCCGCCTACGCGCCGGGGACCGGCACCCCAGAGGTCGGCGGCTTCTCGACCTGGCAGGCCCAAGAACTGCTCCGCGGTCTGGCAGGGTTGAACCTGGTCGCCGCGGACGTGGTCGAGGTGCTGCCTGCCTATGATCTCACCGGCATCACGGCCAGCGCGGGGGCGAACATGGCGTGGGAAATCCTTGCTCTGCTCGCCTGGAGACGCAAACACAAGTCGACCCCGGCGAGCTCGGTCGAGCCGAAAGTGGGCTGAGCGTACAACCCGGTCGGGCCGCTGCGGCCCGCCATCCCGATGGATAAACCGCTTATCCCACATACAGTCTTCGATCTCAGCCAGCCCATCGAGAACGGGATGACGGTTTTCCCCGGCGATCCGGAACCGCGCATCGGTCCGGCCGCCTCGTCCCCACCGTGGCAAGTGTCGTCGCTCTCAATCGGATCGCACACCGGAACCCACATCGACGCCGCCAGCCACTACTATCCGAATGGGACGACGATCGACCGGTACGAAGCTTCCCGCTTCGTGCTGCCGGGCATCGTCGCTCGGCTGATCGATCTGGACGACGATGGCCCGATTACCGCCGCCCAGCTCGAAGCGCCGCTACGGTCGGCTCCCGAGGGAGGGGCGATACTCCTGCACACCGGCTGGGATCGATTCTGGAAGACCGAGCGCTATCTACGGCACCCCTATCTGACGGCTGAGGCGGCGGAACAGATCGCTGCCGCGCGGCTGCGGCTGGTGGGCATCGATGCGCTCAATCCGGACTCGACCGTTCAGGGGACCTCTCATGCGCACGAGATTCTGCTGGGCGGGGACGTGTTGATCGTCGAGAACTTGACCCGGCTGGAACAGCTGCAGGCCGGGCGGATCTACGGCGTGTCAGTTCTGCCGATCAACCTGGCGCATTTGGATGGCTCGCCGGTTCGGGCGGTCGCCTGGGAAGCGTGACGAAACCTGATCGAGAGTGTTTCCTCCCTGTGGGTCTGGAGCGCAGGGGGCGATGCTCGGAGTTCACCCGGATCCCTATCATGCGGAGGAGGAGACATGGCTGAGATGGCTGCAAAACCGGAGGTGTTTGTTCGTAAATCAAGTGGGCTGGTGCGCACGGCCGGCTGGTGGGACGTGCTGGCTTACAACGTCAACTTCACCAGCATTGGTCTGCTGCTCGTGTTCCTGCTCTGGCTGGGCGCTGCCTTCTATCCGGGGGTGAATCTGGCGGTCAGCGCGATCCTGTGCACGCTGCTGATCCTGCCGCTGGCGCTGACGTTTGGCTACCTGGCCTCGGCGATGCCCCGCTCGGGTGGGGACTATGTGTACGTCAGCCGGGTGCTCGGCCCGGCGCTTGGCATGATGTCCAACTTCAACGTGACCATGTGGTGGTTCTTCTACGGCGGCGTGCCGTCCGCATTCCTCGCCATCTATGGACTGGCTCCGTTCTTCCGGACCATGGGGATCTTCACGGGCAACAGCGGGCTGATCGACGTTGGCAACTGGTTCGCCAGCCCCACCGGGATGTTCATCTTTGGAGCGCTCCTGATCTCGCTGCTCGTGTACATCTTCGCCCGCGGCATGAAGACTTTCTTCCGGATCCAGAACATCCTGATCCTGTTCGCCATCGTCAGCACCGTGCTGAGTGTGGTGGTGTTCGTGGGCAAGAGTTCGGCGGATGTCATGGAGGCTTTCAATCGGTACGTTGGGCCGCTGACCGGTCAGGCCAATGTCGCCCAGTTTGTGCTGGACTCGGCGAAGGAGGGCGGATTCGCCGTCGCGCCTTTTGATATGCGTCAGACGCTGCTGGCGATGACCTGGGTCTACCTGAACCTGTCTTTCATGCAGTCCTCGGCCTACATCGGCAGCGAGGTGAAGGATGCCCGCCGCACTCAGCTCCGCTCGATGCTGTGGACCCTCGGGCTGGTCGGGCTCGGCGTGCTGGTGACGGTCGTGGTCGTGGTGAACGCGGTCGGGATGGACTTTCTGGGAGCGCTGGGTTGGGCGGATCCCGCCGCCATCGGGATGGGCTCCACCCCGCTGTATACCGAGGTTGCGTCCTACGTCAGCGGCAGCACCCTGGTGGCGTTTCTGATCACGTTCGGCTTCATCTTCTGGAGCTACGCGTGGCTGCCGGGCCAGATCATCAACGGATCCCGCAACATCCTGGCCTACTCGCTGGATGGGCTGTTCCCGGCCTGGTTCCACAAGCTTCATCCGAAGCTCAACACCCCGGTGGTGGCGCTGGGCACGATGGGCGTGATGAGCATCGTCGCCCTGGCGATTTACGTGTTCACCTCCTACTTTGCGACCCTGGTTGGGATCTTCGGGTTCATCTTGAGCTTCAGCCTGGTCTCGATCGCCGCGATGCTGCTGCCCTATCGCCTGCCGGCCGTGTTCGAGGCGTCGCCGGTCAAGCAGCGGCTCGGGGGCATCCCGGTGATCACCATCATCGGCGGGCTGAGCTTGATCTCGTGTGTGTTCATGGCCTGGGTCTTCGTCGCCGATCCGAATGCTTCCGGCGCCAATGGGCCGAAGTTCATGGTGGTCTTTAACGTGATCGTCTTCCTCAGCGGCCTGGGGGTGTACTACCTGGCGAAGTGGCTGCAAAAGCGACGCGGCGTGGACGTCTCGCTCAGCTACAAGCAACTGCCTGCTGAGTAGTGCGTCTCGAAATCAGGATCTAGCGTTAACCGGGGCGCAGTTTGGCCCCGGTTTCGTTGTCCGGGGGAGTCCCCTTGTTGCCCGGGCGGGTCGACTCCCCGGATGGCTTTCTTGCGCCAAACAAGGTAAACTAGTGGTCAATGATCCCGGGCACCGTGTCCGGGACCGGATTTCTCTATGATTGGCAGCATAGGGCTGCCAATTTTTGTTGATGTGGGGCTAAGGGTGCGACTTGGCTCGACACAGCCAAGGAGTGCTCTTCGTGAATTTCGAATCGTTTTCACTGGATGCCCGCGTTCGCGACGGGATCCAAGCGGCGGGCTACACTGAGCCCACCCCAATCCAACAGCAGTCCATCCCACCGATCCTGGCCGGGCGCGACCTGCTCGGCATCGCCCAGACCGGCACCGGCA
>CAZPZD010000072.1:0-6512 GCA_964590515.1 uncultured Anaerolineaceae bacterium
AGCAGCTCCCCCTCCAGGTCTCCAGGGGCCCCGGACGCCAGCTCCCGCAAGATGGTCAGGCGCAGCGAAACGAACTTCCCAATCAGATTGTCGGATCGGTAGTTTGGACTCAGGCCGGAGAGCAAGGAGCGAGGCAGGACGATTTGGGCCTGTGCGGCTGGCGAGGCGAAAAGCGGGATCAGCAGCCACAGGATTGTAGCTACCGCGAATACGGTGAGTCCGTTGACCAGCCAATTGGAAGTTGACTTGGCCCGCACTTACAGCCCTTTTCGGTTCGTCTCGCCCAGGAATTGGCCCCCATCCTAACCGATAAGGGGTCACCCTACAATCTGCTTGCGCAGTGCTCCGGTACTAGGGGGCGGAGGATTGAATGCAATTAGACTACCTTGGGACTCCCCATGAGACTGCGCATCCCAGTAGTTTTCCTGCTCTGGTCATTTGCTTTGCTCCGCCCGACCGGGGCTGCGCTCTCGGCCCCGGAGTGGGCACCCGTGGCGGACGGCATCCAGTACCAGCAGTTCACGCTGCCCGGTCCGAACCAGGCCTACGTGGCTCGAATGGACCGTAGCCAAGGAAACCTCGTCGTTGACAGCCTCCTGGCACAAGGCAATCTCTACGAGGGGACCGAGGCGGTCAGCGGGATGGCTCGCCGCTACGACGGCTCGGTTGTTCCCTCCGCGGGATCGTGGAACACGTTGGGCCGAGTTGCGGTCGCGATCAATGGGATCTTTTATGACCCGGAGACTGGGATTCCGGAGACCGGGATGATTCAGTCGGGTTGGTACATCAAGCGCTTTGATGACCTCGGAGGCGGCAGCGGCTTCGCCTGGAAATCCGATGGCTCGGCCTTTGTCGGCGGCTGTGCCTACCACGACGCCGACAAGCAGCTGGTCAACTTCATTGACCGCGGCCGAACTATGGAGATCGCTGGGATCAACGTCGAACAATCCCACGATGGGCTTGTGGTGTACACACCGCAATACGACGCCAACACCCACACATCAGACGGCGGAGTCGAGGTCTCGGTCGAGATGACTCGCCCGGCAGGCATCACCCCGGCCCCCCAAATGACGTATGGAACGATTCGAGGGATCCGGGATGGCTGGGGTTCCACTTGGATTCGGTTCGATCACATTGTGCTTTCGGCCCGTGGAGAGGCCGGCCGGCGACTCCTCGAGAGTGTGGGGATCGGTGAACGGGTGGGGTTGTCGCAGCAGATCACTCATCTCGAGACCGACTGCCAGACCGCGGCGAACCGGGACTGGTCCAATACCTTCGCCAGCATCGGCGGGAGTTTCAACTTCCTCAAGGAGTCGGAAATTCAGAGCTTTGAAGACAATCTGGGGGCTGTGCAGCGGAATCCACGCACAGTGGTGTGTTTCAACGATGAATTCATCTACTTCGTCGTCGTGGACGGAAGGCAACCCGGGTACAGCATCGGCATGACGACCGATGAGCTGGGCCGGTTCTGCCTGGACACCCTGGAGGCCGAGTGGGGAATCAATCAGGATGGAGGGGGTTCCTCGACCATGTGGGTCGACGGCAGAGTCGTGAATCGGCCGTCGGATGGTCAGGAACGGTTGGTGGCGAACGGTCTGGCGATGGTTGCACTCGAGCCGCTGGACCGCTCTACCGTCTTCCACCCCGGCGATCCGATCCTGACCATCGCTCCGGCCACGGTCCGCTTAGGGCCCGGCGATAACTACGCCGTGATTGCCACCGTCCCTCAGGATGCGAGCGGCGTCATCCTGCCGCACCTGAATGGCTTGAACGGGGTCTTTGCCAAAGGCGTGTACTGGTGGCGGGTGGCATTTGATGGCGCTCAGGGCTGGGTATCCCAAGACGACATGTACGACGGCATGGGTTGGGCAGGCAGCCTGAAAACCGTCCACGACAAACTGCTTCGCATCTGGGACGACGGCTAGCCGCCGCTTCCCACCCGCCCACAGTCAGGCGGGCCAAGCCCCTCAATCGAAGACAAGTACAATTCGACTCGGCCCTGGCCCCATGCCGATTCCGTCACCCTTCCACCCCATTACCTCAACCCTGTGTCAGAGCAATGAGTGGCGAGAGTGGTCTGGCTACCTTGCCGCAGTGACCTACGATCACACCCACGTACGGGAGTATTTTGCCATCCGCAACAGCGCCGCGCTGATCGACGTGTCGCCGCTCTTCAAGTATGACCTGCGTGGGCCCCAAGCCGAGCATTTGGTCGGTCGGATCGTTACTCGCGACGTTTCCAAGTGTCGCCTCGGCCAAATCCTGTACACCCCCTGGTGCGACGACGATGGTAAGGTGATCGACGACGGGACAGTTTGGAAACTCGCCCCGGACCACTTCCGGATTACGGCCGCCGACCCAAGCCTGCGTTGGTTCCAGGACTGCGGGCACCGGCTGGAGGTTGAGGTGGAGGATGTTTCGGATCGAGTGGCCGCCGTCGCAATACAGGGTCCGAGCTCGCGGGAGATCCTGCGGCGTGCTGCCGGCGCCGAAGATCTCGATACGCTCGGCTATTACCACCTGACCCATGGTGAGATCGGCAGCGCGCCGGTGACCATTACCCGCACCGGGTACACCGGCGATCTGGGTTACGAAATCTGGCTCGATCCCTCCGAGGCCGTCTCCGTGTGGCGGCGGCTGATGGCTGCCGGCGAAGGTTATGGTCTCCTGCCGGCTGGTCTTGCCGCGCTGGACCTGGCCAGGCTGGAAGCTGGCCTACTCTTGATCGAGGTCGACTACATTTCCAGCCTTAAGGCGCTGACCGAGGGCCGGAAATCCTCCCCCTTCGAGCTCGGCCTGGGATGGGCAGTGGCATTGAAAGCGGGCAAGTTCGTCGGGCGCCGGGCGTTGCTCGATGAGACGCATCGTGGCTCGACCTGGGCTCTGGTGGGTCTGGCGGTGGCCTGGTCTGACCTCGATCGGCTCTTCGGGCGGCACGACCTGCCCGCTCAGGTCGCCGGCCGCGCTTCCCGCCTCGCGGCGCCGATCTACCGACGGGGGAGGCAGATCGGTCAGGCGACCAGCATGGGGTTCTCTCCGCTGCTGAAGAGATTTATCGCCCTGGCCAGCCTCGAGCGCGAACAGGCCGGGTTGGGATCCCTCGTCGAGCTCGAGATGACCGTCGACTATCAGCGAGAGCGGGTTCCGGCTCGGATCGTGCCCAAGCCGTTCTATGATCCTCCCCACAAGCGGGGGGGGACCCGGCCCAGACCCGCGGCCCACTCGACCCGATGAGCAAAGAGCATGACGTGATTGTAGTGGGGGCCGGGCACAACGGCCTGGTCGCCGCGGCCTATCTCGCCCGGGCCGGACTGAATGTGCTGGTGCTGGAACGGCGGCCGATGGTGGGTGGCGCGACTGTGACCGAGGAAGTTTTCCCGGGATTCCAATACTCGGTGTTTTCTTATGTTGTCAGCATTCTGCGGCCCGAGATCATCCAGGATCTCGAACTGCCCCGGCACGGTCTGACTTTGCTCCCCCTCGCCAGCACGCTGACCCCGTTGCCCAATGGAGATCGCCTTTTCCGCGACGACGACCATTATCGGACCCTCCGGGAAATCGCTAGACATTCGCGGCGCGACGCCGAAGCCTATGAGGAATATGGCAGAGCCATGTATTTCATGGCGAAGGCGGTCAAGCCGATTCTGGGTCTGGCCCCCCCCGATCCGACTTCGCTCAACCCCGCAGAGCTGCTCCGTTTGGCGCGGTTGGCCCAAGGAATGCTCGGCATCGGCACCCAAAACCTCCACACATTCATCAAGCTGATGACCATGAGCGCGGCCGACTTCTTGGACGAGTGGTTTGAGAATGACCCGCTCAAAGCCACCATGTCCGCCAGCGGGATCATTGGGACATTCCTCGGTCCCCGCTCCCCGGGCACTGCCTACGTTTTGCTCCACCACTATATGGGGGAGATTGATGGAGTCTTTCGAGCCTGGGGCTTTGCTAAAGGCGGGACGGGGAGCCTGTCAGGCGCCATCGCCAGAGCCGCCGAAGCGTTTGGTGCCTTGATCGAGACCGGCTCCCCGGTCTCAGAGGTTGTGGTCAAAGCTGGAAAGGCTGTCGGGGTCGTTCTGGAGAACGGCACCGAGCACCGGGCGCGAGTGGTCATCTCGAGCCTCGATCCTCGGAAGACATTCACGGAGCTGATCCGGCCAGACCTGTTGCCAGACTCGTTTATCGCCGACCTGCGGCGCTTCCAGTTCAACGGCTCCTCTGGCAAGCTGAATCTGGCCCTCGACGCGGCCCCTGAATTCGCCTGCTGGCCGGGAGCAGGCCCCCATCTGCGCGGGGCCATCTCAATTAGCCCGAGCATCGACTACCTCGAGCACGCCTACGACGAGGCGAAGTACGGTGGGTTCTCGAGCAAGCCATATATCGATATCGTGATCCCTTCTATGATCGATCCGAGCATGGCGCCTCCCGGCAAGCACGTCATGTCCTGCTTCGTCCAGTACGCCTCGTATCACCTGAAGGATGGCAGCTGGCCCGAACGACGGGAGGCCTTCGGCGACGCCGTGATCGATACCCTGTCGGAGTACATCCCAAACCTTAAAGACATCCTGCTCCATCGGCAGGTATTGACCCCCCTGGACATCGAACAGATGACCGGGCTCAGCGAAGGCAACATCTTCCAGGGTGAGCTCAGTCTCTCGCAGCTTTTCTTTCTCCGCCCTGCTCCAGGCTATGCGCGATATCGCACTCCGATTCGCCAGTACTACCAGTGTGGTTCGGGCACCCACCCCGGTGGCGGCATCACTGGCGCCCCGGGTAGGCTGGCCGCCCTCCAGGTCCTGAAGGACTGGGGTCGATTGCGCATATAATATTCGCCGTCCGTCCATGCCCACTCTCCGCCGCTGGTCCACGATGGGTGCGTTGCTCGCGCTGGCGGGATTCCAATCGGGTCCGTCAAGGGTCCAGATCCACGAAACCCTCGAGCCCCAGCAGACCACCTCTACCTCCGGCAACCTGGGGCTCTCACTTCAGACCACTTTCAGCCTGCTGGACGGCGAGGGGCAGGTGTTGCGAGCCGACATCGAAAGTGGCACCTTCGAACTCGAAGGCGACGCCTACCCGGCGACCGTCGAGGCGCTGGAAACCCCGTGGTCACTGGTGCTTCTGATTGATGCGAGTAAAACCCTGGGCACCGGCACCGCCAGCGCGACTTGGAAGTCGGTCAGAAGCACGATCGGAGCTGCACTGGCCGGCTTTCCCGAGAATTCGAACATCGCGATCCTGAAGTTTGACGACACCGCCCCAACGGTGTTGGAATTCACCCAAGCCAAGGACCGGCTGGCGGCCGCGGTACAGGCGCTGAGCCCCAAACCGAGCGGGGGATCCTGTCTGAATGAAGGCGTCTATCAAGCGGTCAACAAATTGGGCGGAGCGCCCGGACGGCGGGCGGTCATCGTGTTTACCGCCAGCACCGACAACTGCGGCACTCGCACGGCATCAGAGGTCATCAGCCTGGCCAGCCAAAATCGAGTACAGCTCTATCCAGTCGGACTGCTCGGATACGCTGTCACCGAGGCGGAACTGGAGGCGCTTGCCGGTCCGACCGGAGGCATCGCCGAATTCAAAGAGCAGAGCACGTTGACTTTCGGGCTTGCCAATGTAAACGCCCTCTTGAGCAACCAGTGGACAGCCAAAGCCACCGTCTACCCTTCGGCCGGGCAACAGTCCGCGACCTTGAAGGTGGGCCTGAAAGACGACATCACCCTGGTCTCGGCCCCCATCAACTTCGTTTCCAGCCAGGATTTTGTTCCGCCGTCCGAGATACATTTGAGGGGTAAGGTCCTCTCCGAGGGTGAGGGGATCCTGTTCAATCTGGACATCATCCAGGCCGAGAAGATCCGCCAGCTGAATGTCAGCATTATCAGCAAGGACACCGGTCAGGCGGTGCTATCCCAATCCCTGATTAGCTTCTCCGACGTCAATACAATTGCCACGGCCGGCCTCATTCCAGGCGGAGAATACACTCTGATCGTCAGTGCCATCGACGCCTCCGGCCGGCTGCTATCGGAGACCATCGGCGAGTTCACATTCGAACCTCCCCCGGCGCGGTTGAACGTAACCGAGGTTCAAACCCCGACCGCCGACCAACCCGATTTCCTGGTTACCGTGACCACCCAGAACTTGGCGGGGGTTGTGAAGTTCAAGGGCTGGCTGGCCGACGCTCAGAACAATGTACCGCTCGAGGACACCGTGCGGACCGTCCCGTTGGGCGAGCCGCTGCTGCTACCTGCCGACGGGCTTGGCTCCGGCACCTACGCAGTCGTTGTGCAGGCGCTTGATGTGGCCGACACTGTTCTGGCCGAGACCCCTCCGGTCAAGGTCAGCTACAGCCGAGCCAGCCCGCTCGAGCGCTTGCGTACCCTCGTGAGCAGCTCACCCGCGGCGGTCGCCGGCCTGACCGGGCTTTTCTGTCTGACCATTGCAGGCGTCGGGGCAGTGGTCTGGCTGCTCATCCCAAAGCGCGGCACCCGTCCCGTTACGGTGGATCTCGTCATGCC
>CAZPZD010000073.1:0-6073 GCA_964590515.1 uncultured Anaerolineaceae bacterium
GTGGCTTACTTCCGGGCGGTCGAGCGTTCCTTTGCCGATGTGATTTGAGGACCCAGCCCCGTTGACCACTATCGCCATCCGGGCCAGCAATCTTGGGAAACGCTACCGATTGGGGGAGAGCCCCGGTGGTTATCGCACGCTGCGCGAGGGCTTGGGGTCTGGGCTGCGACGGCTGCGCCGGCGGCCCCCGATTGATCGAGGCGACACCCTCTGGGCCCTGCGGGGAGTCTCGTTCGAGGTGGAGCAGGGCCGGCTGCTCGGGATCATCGGACGCAATGGCGCCGGCAAGAGCACGTTGCTGAAGATCCTCTCCCGGGTCACCGAACCGACCGAGGGCGAAGCCGAGATCCGCGGGCGGGTCGGATCGCTGCTAGAAGTCGGGACCGGCTTCCACCCGGAACTGTCCGGTCGGGAGAACGTCTACCTGAACGGTGCGATCCTGGGGATGAGGCGGACCGAGATCGAGCGCAAGTTCGACGAGATCGTGGCCTTCTCCGAGGTCGAGCCGTTCATCGACACGCCGATCAAACGTTATTCGAGCGGAATGAATTTGCGGCTGGCGTTCTCAGTGGCCGCCCATCTCGAACCGGAGATTCTGGTCGTGGATGAAGTGCTGGCGGTCGGCGATGCGGAGTTCCAGCGCAAGTGCCTGGGCAAAATGAGCAGCGTGGCCGAGGAGGGCCGGACAGTGGTCTTCGTAAGCCACGACATGTCGGCGATCCTCAGATTGACCGACGAGGCCATCGTGCTCGAACGGGGTCGAATCGCGCGGCGGGCGACGTCCGCACAAGCCGTTGACTACTACATGGCCTCTGGGATGGCCGAGGAAGGGCAACGGACCTGGTCAGCGGGCGATCCGGGGCTGTCCGGGGCCCGACCGTTCCGGCCGCTGGCGCTCCGGGTACTCGACGGCTCTGAGCGGCCCTCGACCCGAGTGATGGGCTCCGAGCCCTTCAGTGTGGAGTTCGAATACGAACTGGAGCAGGACATTCAGGGCCTGCGGGTGGGAGTGTATTTGTTCACCGGCCGCGGCGAGCCGGTCTTCACGACCTTCGATACCGACAGTCCGGAGGCATACGCCGAATTGGCGATCCGACGGGCCGGCCGCTACCGCAGTCGCTGCCGTATTCCGGCCGACCTGTTGAATGAGGGGCGATTCGTCTTGGGGGTCAACGCGGGTGTCTTCCGGGTGCGGTCGTACTTCACCGAGGAACACGCACTGAGTTTCGCGGTTGATGGCACTGGAGCGCCCGGCAGCCAGTGGGCCGAAGTGCGGCGCGGACCGCTGCGGCCGGCGCTGACCTGGGAAATCGCTGAGGCGGTAGTGTGAGCGGCGTGTGCGGCGAAGCGCATGAGGCAGTGAAGTGAGCGGCTGGCGGACCGCCGCCGACGAGGCTGTCGGATGACCGCCTTCCGAACCGCGGCAAAGGATATCCTGGCCCGGGTGCCGGGAACGGCCGAGCTCTATCAGCGGGCATGGGCCAACGGGTCGGCGCCGACCGGGGGATACAGCCTCGATAGGTTGGCCGCGCGTTTGCCTGCCTGGGTGGAGGCAGTTGGCCGAGCGCGGCGAGGGCGCGGTGCAGAGATCGCAAACCGCGGCCGCGGCGAAGTCGGAGGCCGGTGGAGAAGCGAAAGTGTTTTCGACGGTGATGGCCGTGCTGAATTCCGGCCTCGCCGGCTGCTTGTTGTCGGCTACCTCCAGTGGTGGTTGGAATACTCGGTCGCGCTGGCCCTGCTGCTGCGGGCTGAGGGCCACCAGGTCGACCTGGCCTTCTTGCCCCAGCGCCGCTGGCAGGTCGATTCGCATCCCTTCGATTTGCGCCGCCAGTTTGCGCATTTACGCCGAGCGCTGGCGCCTGCGTCCGCCGAACTGGGTCTGGTGCCACTGGTCCCGCGGGGCGACGAACTGCCGGACCACCTGGCGCACTCGATCGAGGAGCAGAGCCGGCTGGACGTGCAGTACACGCTGCAGCGGGAAGAGCTCGACTGGGCCGCCGACCCGGAGGTCGCGGGGCTGCTCGAACTACGCCGGGCCCGCAACCAGGCCGCGGCCGCCGCGGCGCATCGGCTGTTCCAAGCTGTCAATTACGACGCGGTGGTCATTCCCAACGGGAGCATCCTGGAGTTCGGGGCGATATACCGCGCCGCCCGGGCGCAGGGAACCACCGCGATCAGCTATGAGTTCGGAGAGCGGCGCGAGCACCTGTGGCTGGCGCAGCAGGCGGAGGTGATGCGGCTGCCGACGGCTGATCTGTGGGCGGCTCGCGGGAACCGACCGCTGACCGAAGCGGAGCTCGGCCGAGTGCGGGAGTTGTATGAAGCCCGCCGCGGCGGGGCGCGCTGGAACCAATTCTCCCGCCAATGGCAGCGCAGCGAGAGCGCTGGGGCCCAGGCGACCCGGCGAAGGTTGGGGCTGGCGGCCGATAAACCGGTCGTCCTGCTGTGCACCAACGTGGTCGGCGACAGCCTGGCGCTCGATCGGCGGGTCTTCACCCGGGGCATGGCCGATTGGCTGGCCGAGTCCGTGCGGGCCCTGGCTTCCCGCCCCGACGTTCAGGTCGTGGTTCGGGTCCATCCGGGCGAGATGCTGGGCGCCGGGCACCCCTCGGTGGAGATCGTCCGCCAGGTGCTGCCCGAGCTGCCTCCAAGCGTGGTGCTGCTTCCGCCCGATTCGGAAGTCAACACCTACGATTTGATCGAGCTGACCCACCTGGGCCTGGTCTATACAACCACGGTCGGGCTGGAGCTGGCGATGTTCGGGGTTCCGGTGGTGGTGTGTGGCGACACCCACTACCGGGGCAAGGGCTTCACCTACGACCCGACCTCGATGGCGGAGTACCTCGCTCAAATTGGACGGTTGCTCCAAGATCCGCTAGGTCGCTCCCTCTCGCCGGAGCAGGTGGAACTGGCCTGGCGCTACGCCTATCGGTTTTTCTTCGAGTATCCCTTCCCATTCCCGTGGCATCTCTTGTCGTTCTGGGAGGATCTGGCGGCCCGGCCGCTGGAGCAGGTGGTCGGCGAGGGTGGGCGCGGTCCTTATGCTAGGACCCTGAGGGCGCTGGCCGGAGAGCCGATCAATTGGGTCTCAGGCCAGGACTCGCTGGATACGGACGAGACACAACTCTCTCCGATGGCCGCAGCCGCCGAAGGTCAGCGATGACGACCGGCGTGCAGGTCAAGCAGCAGGTGCGGGAGTTCTACGACCGGGTTGGCTGGCGGACGATCGGGGAGGGGCTGTACCAGAATGCACGCTATGAAGACCTGCGGCCGGTGTCGGCCGAGTATCTCCATCGGTGCCACCTGCGGGTGGGCCGCTACCTGGCTCCCGAGGGGAAGTTCCTGCTCGATGCCGGGTCGGGTCCTATCCAGTATCCCGAGTACCTGGTGTATTCGGCCGGTTTCAAGTTTCGGGTGTGCCTGGACCTCTCCGAGCGGGCGCTGATCGAGGCCCGGGAGCGGTTGGGAACGCGGGGTCTCTATGTCGTTGGCGACGTAGCCCGCTTGCCGTTCAGGGAGGGGTGTTTCGCGGCCCTGGTGTCGCTGCACACGATCCACCATCTGCCTCCGGCCGAGCATGAGTCCGCTTTCCGCGGCCTGTATCGGAGCCTCGTGCCCGGCGGTCGGGCCGTAGTGGTCTACAGTTGGGGGGCGCGTTCCGGACTGATGCGAGTGGCCGCGCCGGTGGTTCGCTTGAGCAGCCTACTGCGCCGGGCAGCCCGCAGGCTGCGCCGCGGATCAGATCACTCAGGGCCCGGTGCGGCCAGCCGCGGGCCGTTCGCCGATAGACGCGCCCCGGCCAACGGATCCGGCGGTCATCGGGTCGGCGGGGCTGGGAGTTCGGCGGAGGCGGAACGGCTGGTCCGAAAGCCAGGCACCTATACGTTCCGGCATGACTACAGCTGGTTCCGTGAGCGGCTCTCCGACCTGCCTGGGTTTGAAATCCGAGTCTGGCGGGCGGTGAGCGTCGAGTTCCTGCGTGCGATTGTCCAGCCGAAACTGCTCGGCCGGCAGGTGCTTCAAGGCCTCTCCTGGCTAGAAGAGCGGCTGCCGCACTGGCTGGGCCGGCATGGCCAATACCCAATGATCCTGTTCTCGAAGCCGGCTGTGGAACCCGAAGCCGGAGAAGGGTCGGGCCTATGAACTGGAGTAAGACCGTCGTGATGGTCACCGGGGGAACCGGCTCCTTCGGTCGCAAATTCGCCGAGGTCATGCTCTCCGACTACGGTCCGGAGAAGCTGATCGTCTTCAGCCGTGACGAGCTCAAACAGCACGAGATGCGGGAGGCCGGCTTCACCGATCCGCGGCTGCGCTACTTCATCGGCGACGTGCGTGACTTGCTGCGGCTGCGGCGGGCAATGGATGGCGTGGACGTGGTGGTGCACGCCGCCGCCTTGAAGCAGGTGCCGGCCTGCGAGTACAACCCGATCGAAGCGATCATGACCAACATTATGGGAGCCCGCAACGTGGTCGAGGCGGCTCTCGACACGGGGGTGAAGCGGGTGATGGCGATCAGCACCGACAAGGCGGTCAATCCGATCAACCTGTACGGGGCGACCAAACTGGCGGCGGAGAAGCTGCTCATCCAGTCGAACGCCTATGCCGGCGGGCGCGAGACCCGTTTCAGCTGTGTCCGTTACGGAAATGTCGTCGGCAGCCGCGGCAGCGTGGTGCCGGTGTTCCTGCGTCAGCGCGGCAACGGCCGGGTGACGGTCACCGACGAGCGCATGACCCGCTTTTGGCTGTCGATCGACCAGGGTGTCCGTTTCACGATTCAATGCCTCGAGCTGATGCAGGGTGGGGAAGTGTTCGTCCCGAAGATTCCCAGCATGCGGATCGTCGACGTGGCCGCCGCGGTCGCCCCCGGCTGCGAGATCGAGTTCATCGGAATCCGGCCGGGCGAGAAGCTGCATGAGAACCTGCTGTCGGAAGACGAAGGACGGTACGCGGTCGAGCTGGACGAGATGTATGTGGTCCAACCGGGCGGGACCTTGTGGTTTGGGCATGGCTGGGAAGGCAAGGGAAAGTCTCTTCCAGAAGGATTTCGCTACGGCAGCGAGACCAATGAACAGTGGATGAGCGTCGAGGCGATCCGCCAGATGGCGGAGCCTCATCCAGGCGAGCAGGAGAGCTGAGGATGGCGAGGATCCTGATCAGCGGAGCCAGCGGGCTGCTTGGCAGCAATCTGGCCGTGGTGGCGGCGACCGAGCACCAAGCCCAGGGAATCTACCACCAGCATCCGGTGCAGATCCCGGGCGTCGAGATGGTGGGGGCCGATCTCGCCGATCGCGAGCAGGCCAGCCGAGTCATCGCGGCGTACGCCCCAGATTGGGTCGTGCATTGCGCGGCGGCCAGCGAGGTCGATCGCTGCGAGTTGGATCCGGCCTGGGCCTGGCGGCTGAACCTGGAGATGGCGAAGAACGTGGCCGAGGCGGCCCATGAAGCGGGGGCGCGCCTGGCCCATGTGTCCACCGATGCGGTCTTTGACGGGGAGCGGGGGGATTACCGGGAGAGCGACGAACCGCGGCCGATCATGATTTACGGGGTGTCGAAGCTGGCCGGTGAGCAAGCCGTCGCCCAGGCCCATCCGGAAGCCCTAATCCTGAGGATCAACC
The DNA here is from genome assembly GCA_964590515.1 of uncultured Anaerolineaceae bacterium. Taxonomy (GTDB): domain Bacteria; phylum Chloroflexota; class Anaerolineae; order Anaerolineales; family E44-bin32; genus JADFRG01. The sequence continues at coordinate 5,616 of CAZPZD010000073.1, forward strand.
TCTTCGGTTGGGGGCCCGGCCCCAAGCGCAGCCTGGCCGAGTGGTTTTTGGAGCGGCTCGAGGCGGGCGATTCGTGCCCGGGATTCACCGACGTTTATTTCTCCCCGCTGCTGGCTCAGCAGCTTGCCCGGGCGATTCTCGATTTGCTGGCAGTGGGCGCCAGCGGCCTCTTCCACCTGCCCGGGCGCACTTGTTTGAGCAAGTACGAGTTCGGCGTGCAATTGGCTCAGCAGTTTGAGCTGGATCCGGCCCGGATCCGGCCGATGGTAGTCGGCGAAGCGAAGCTGACTGCCGCCCGGCCCAGGCGGCTGTGTTTGAACGGGGAGAAAGTTGAAGGCCTGCTGGGGCGCCCGCTGCCGGAGCTGGAGAGTGGGCTGCGTGAATTGCGTGAATCGCGTGGGATGCTGCCGAACCGACGCCAGGCGCGGGCAGGAGCAGCCGCGTGAGAGAGATCACGA
>CAZPZD010000074.1:0-5846 GCA_964590515.1 uncultured Anaerolineaceae bacterium
TGGTAGTCCTCACCCGAGAGACGAATCCGGTGGTGGCGGCCCGCTGCGCCAAGCTGGGGATTCGGGCAATCCAAGGAGTGGTGGACAAGGGCCCGGAAATGCAAAAGCTGCTGGACGATCTGCGGGTCGACCCGGCTCGGGCCGTCTATTTGGGGAATGACGTGAATGATTTGCCGTGTTTTCCCCTGGTGGCATGCGCAGTGGCGGTGGCCGATGCCCACTCCGCAGTGCGGGTGGCCGCAGACCTTCGCCTGACCCAGCTGGGCGGACACGGCGCGGTGCGCGAGCTGTGCGAGATGCTCTTGGATCGCATGTCGCGAAAGGAGACGGATGGCTAGGGAAATCAGATTGGGAAATCGGTTGGTGGGCGACGGCCATCCGGCCTACGTTGTGGCGGAGATCGGAATCAACCACAACGGCGATCTGGAAGTGGCGAAGCGGCTGATCGATGCGGCCATGCTGGCCGGGGTGGACGCGGTGAAGTTCCAGAAGCGCACCCCTGAGTTGTGCGTTCCCCCGGAGCAGCGGGACATCATGCGTGAGACCCCGTGGGGTTACATCAAGTACCTGGAGTACCGCCATCGGGTCGAATTCGGGAAGGCCGAGTATGCGGCAGTTGATTCCTATTGCAAGGAACGGAAACTGACCTGGTTTGTCTCCGTGTGGGACGAGCCTTCGGTGGAATTCATGGAAGGGTTCAATCCGGTTTGCTACAAGATCCCGTCCGCCTCGTTGACAGATCATGCCTTGTTGCGACGAGCGCGAGCCACCGGCAAGCCGGTGATCCTCTCGACCGGGATGTCTACGATGGAGCAGATCGAAGCTGCGGTAAGGGTTTTAGGGACGGACGAGCTGTTGATTGTCCACTCCACTAGCACTTACCCGTGCGAACCGGAAGAGCTGAACTTGCTCACGATCCAGAGTCTGAGGGAAGCCTTCCCGTGCCCGATCGGCTATTCCGGCCATGAAGTCGGGCTGATCCCGTCGGTTGTGGCGGTGGCGATTGGAGCCTGCCTCGTCGAGCGGCACATCACCCTGGACCGGGCCATGTGGGGAAGCGACCAGGCCGCCTCGGTGGAACCCGGGGGTTTTCAGCGGTTGGTGAAGTACCTACGGGTGACCGAGAAGGCACGCGGCGACGGCGTGAAGCGGGTCTATGAGAGCGAACTGGAATCGCTCCGCAAACTTCGCCGGGTCGATGCCTGATCTCGGCGAATCCACATGAATCTGCAAGGACTATCACTCCGAGTCGAGCGGGCCGGGGCGGATCGCAGGATCCGCCGGCAAGTCGACCGAGTTGAGCAGTACTTGGACGGGACCAAGCACAACGCCTCTAGTGAAGGGCCAGTCCTTTTCTTCAACGCATCCACCCGGATCCACACCCTCAGCCTGAATGCCGCATTCTCGCTGCTGGCCTCCTGGTCTCTCCGCTCGGTAGGCGTGCCAGTGCAATATGTAGTGTGCCAAGCGGGGATGGAGCAGTGCATTCTTGGGACCCACTCGATTGGCGAGCAGCGCCCTCCGCCTTGCGGGCCGTGCACCCGGTTTAGTGACATGCTCTTTCCTGCGGAGTTGGTCATCCCTCTGACCAAGTCAGGCAACTCAGGGGATGACCTTGGCGAACAGAGCTTGGAGTCGCTGGTCCAGTTTCAGCACCGAGAGTATCCGTTGGGGGAACTGTGCTTGCCTGGCCTTCGCTGGGCACTTCGCAGGCATCATCTGGCCGACGATCCGCCGACTCGTCAGCTTCTTCGCCATTATTCGAGATCGGCGGTGCACCTGGTTGACCAGCTTGACCGGATTCTGGATAACAATCGCCCGCGCGCATTGGTGGTGTTCAACGGGATCATGTATCCGGAGGCAGTCGCACGGGCGGTGGCCCTGAGGCACCGAATCCCGGTCGTGACCCACGAGGTCGGGCTGCGACCCTTTTCCAGTTTCTTCTCCCACGATCATGCGACCTTCCGAGAAGTGGATTTGACTGCCCGGGAGGCGTTCGAGTCCGGCTGGGAAATACAGGTCGATTCCTACCTCGAGCAGCGCCGTCGAGGGCAGTTCTCTATGGCGGGGATCGAGTTCTGGCCGCAGATCAAGTCCCTTCCCCGGCAGCTCACCGACGCTCTGGGAACGCACCGCCAGATGATCCCGATCTTCACCAACGTGGTTTTCGACACCAGCCAGTCCCATTCCAACACGCTATTTGAGGACATGTTTGACTGGCTGGAGGCGCTTGTCGGCGTGGTCATCTCCCGGCCCGAGACACTCTTTGTGATTCGGGCCCACCCGGATGAGGACCGGCCGGGAAAGGCCAGCCGCGAGAGCGTGGCCGATTGGTTCCGCCGCAGCCCTCTGAACGGTCGGGAGAACGTGGTGTTCATTGAGCCTTCGGAGTACGTCAGCTCCTATGAACTGATCGATCGTGCGAAGGCCGTATTGGTTTACAGCTCATCAGTCGGGTTGGAGGCCTCCGTGCTCGGTGTGCCGGTGCTGTGTGCAGGACGGGCCCGTTACACCCAGGCGCAGACGGTCGTCTTTCCCACCAGCCGCCAGGCTTACCTCGATCAGCTCGATCGATTTGTAGCAGCGGAGCGCCTGGAGGTCTCAGAGCAGACTCGCCGGAACGCAAAGGCCTTTCTCTATCACGAGCTATACAATGCCTCGCTGGATCTCGAAGAATTCCTGCTGCCTTACCCCAGCATGCCGGGCATGGTCGTATTTTCCGATTTCGATCCTCGGGGTCTGGAAGACCATCCGACGCTTGCCGTAATTCGGGACGGCGTGCTGGAAGGTGTGCCGTTCCTGCTCCCGGGACCGGTTGCGGCCCTGGCGCCGACGGTAGCATAGCCGAATGTCTCAAGGAGATACACGAGCAGCCGGCGCCCACCGACCGATCGAGATCGCACCTCGCTGCTCGGTGGTCATCCGGGCCTACAACGAGCAACAGCACATCGAGCGCCTGCTTGCCGGGATTCTTCGCCAGTCGATCGATCGGGTTGAGATTCTGCTGGTGGACTCAGGCTCGACCGATTCCACGGTCTCCATTGCCAAGCGCTATCCGGTGAAGCTGTTGTCGATAGATCCCGCTGATTTCACGTTTGGGAGGTCCTTGAATTTGGGCATCCGCCATGCGAGCGCGGATCAGGTCGTTTTCGCCAGCGCGCACGTGTATCCAGTCTATCCGGACTGGCTGGAGCGGCTGCTTGAGCCGTTCGAGGATCCCCAGATTGGGTTGGTCTATGGAAAGCAGCGCGGCAACCACTCCACCCACTTCAGTGAGCAGCAGCAATTCGCCAAGCTCTATCCCGGAACCTCGGCAATCCCGCAGGAGTCTGCCTTTTGCAACAATGCCAATGCAGCGATCCGGCGCGACTTGTGGCTGGGGCGGCCGTACGACGAGGAGCTGCCTGGGTTAGAAGACCTAGAGTGGGCCTTGTGGGTGAAGAGTGAGGGGTATCGGCTGGCCTATGTCGCCGAGGCCGAGGTCGTCCACGTTCACGACGAAACTCCTCGCCAGGTCTACAACCGCTACCGGCGAGAAGCGATCGCATTGAAGCGCCTGCGGCCGCATGAGCATTTTAGTTTGATCGATTTTGCCCGGCTCTATGCCTCAAACGTTGCGAGCGATGCCCGGCATGCCCTGCAGCAGCGGCAGTTCGGTCGGGCCTGGACCAGCCTGCTCTGGTACCGCCTGATGCAGTTCTGGGGTACTCACCGCGGCTTCGTGCACCGTGGGCCGTTGAGCCCCGAGCTCAAGCGAACTTTCTATTACCCGCGAGTATTCCATTCCTCTCAGGCGGAGCCGGCCAGGCTGGTAGAGCCGCTTGATTACGGCTCCATCGGCGGCGAGGTACGTGAGGGCTGATATGGTGGAGGACAGGGTCGGGCCTCCGAAGCTTGTGGCATTGGTGCCTATGCGTCACCACAGCGAGCGGGTGTCGGGGAAGAACTATCGTCCGCTCGCCGGACGCCCGCTCTACTCCCACATTCTGCGGACGCTGCACTCCTGCCCGGGTCTGGACAAGATCGCGGTGGACACCGATAGTCCTGTCATTCGGGAGGGCATAACGGTGGAGTTCCCAGAAGTCTTGGTCATGGAGCGTCCGGAACATTTGCGGGCCGGACAGATAGCTATGAATCAAGTCCTGATGCATGACGTGGAGCAGCTGGAAGCCAGCTTCTATCTTCAGACCCACAGCACGAATCCGCTATTGCGACCCGAGACGATTTCGCGCGCCATTTCGCGCTTCCTGGAGGCCTATCCCGAGTCCGACAGCCTGTTCTCGGTGACCCGGCTTCAGCAGCGCTTGTGGAACGAGCACGCTCAGGCGGTGAACCACGATCCGGCTGTGCTGCTGCGCACACAGGACCTGGCCCCGCTATTCATTGAGAATTCGTGCCTTTACATTTTTGAACGGGAAAGCTTCTTGCGGCGGAAGAACCGAATCGGCGAGAAGCCCTTGATGTTCGAAGTAGAACCGCTCGAAGCCTGGGACATCGACGAGGAGCACGACTTTGAAATCGCCGAGAGTGTGCTCAGGGGTTGGAGGGACTAGCTACGATGGAATCTCTGGTCAAAACGGCCGTGGTATTGGCCGCTGGAACGCTCGGCCGACCGGCCCAGTACCTAGATCCGGGGTCAGGGAGCTACCTGCTTCAACTGCTCATTGCCGGAATACTTGGTGCGCTGTTCGCGCTGAGGCTGTACTGGAAACGGATCAAGGGATTCTTCCTTAAACTCTTGGGCAGGGGTGTGGATGAGGAAGAGCGCTGAGTTCGAGGTTCACCCGGCTTCGTTTCGGGATCCAAGCGGATTTGTCTTCAAGCGGAATGGCCGGCTGTATCGACAGGTCAACCATGCCTATGCAGCTCATTACGAGGCGCTTGTGGGATCGGGGCTCTACGATCGATTGATTCAGGAGCAACAGCTGTTGCCGCATTCGGAGGTGGACGAACCTGCTGCTCGACCCGAGGAAGCCTTCAAAATCCTCGCGCCGGAGCTGCTTGACTTCGTCTCGTACCCTTATGAGTGGTGCTTCAGCGAGCTGAAGGATGCGGCACTTGCCATCCTGGCGACACAACGGATCGCCATTGAGCACGGTCTCACTCTCAAAGATGCCAGTGCCTACAACATACAGTTCCATCAGGGGCGAGCGCGGCTGGTGGATACGCTCTCTTTTGAAGTCTTAGAAGAGGGAGAGCCGTGGGCGGCGTACCGTCAGTTCTGCAGCCACTTCGTGGCACCGCTGGCCTTGATGGCCTACCGCGATTTCAGACTCGGTGGATTGTTGAGAAACCACCTCGATGGAATTCCGCTGGACCTGGCGAGCCGGGTGCTTCCGCGGAGAACCTGGTTGTCGCCCGGGCTGCTCGTTCACCTACACCTACATGCCTCGGCCCAGCGCCGGTACGCCGGGAAAGCCGTGTCAGGGGGAAGGTACAGGCGGCGTATGAGCCGGCAGGCGCTGCTCGGGCTGGTTGAGAGCCTGCAGGCTGCAGTGCGGCGCCTGCACTGGGCACCAACGGGCACGGCCTGGGCCAGCTACGAGCAGTTTCACGGTTACTCCGGAGCGGATATGGCAGAAAAGCGCAGGCTGGTCGAGGAATTCCTCGATCAGGTACGGCCGGCAAGTGTTTGGGATCTTGGCGCGAATGTCGGCAGCTTCAGCCGGATCGCGAGCCAGCGCGAAATTACCACCATAGCGTTTGACTTCGATCCGGCCGCAGTCGAACACAATTACCTTCAGGCCAGGCAAGACGGAGACCCCCGCCTGCTTGCCTTGGTCCTTGACCTCAATAATCCCAGCCCGGCCCAGGGTTGGGCAGGTAAGGAGCGGATGTCGCTAGCA
>CAZPZD010000075.1:0-5685 GCA_964590515.1 uncultured Anaerolineaceae bacterium
TGTTCGAGGCGTGGACCAAGCCCGAGCTGTTCAAGCAGTGGTGGGTGCCGAAGTCGATGGGCATGTCCCTGCTTTCCTGCGAGATGGATGTCCGTGTCGGCGGCGGGTACCGCCTGGTATTCGACCTCGGGGATTCGAACTCGATGGCGTTCTTCGGCAGGTACCTCGAAGTGGTACCTCACTCGCGCATCGTCTGGACCAATGAGGAAAGTGGTGAGGGTGGCGCCGTCAGCACGGTGACCTTCGCCGAAAAGGGGGGCGAGACGCGCGTGGTCTTACACGAGCTCTATCCCTCGAAGGAAGCACTCGACGCGTCCCTCGGGGCGTACGATGGAATGAGCGAGACGTTCGACCAACTGGACGAGCTTGTCGTGTCCCTGGGCGCGAGTCTGGGTCGGTCATGATGGAGAGAACAAGATGAACGCTCCCGCCTCAATCAGCATCACGCCGATCCACGTTGCCGACCTGCTCGCCGAGGGCGAGCGCACGCCGGTTTACGTCCACGTTATCGCCTGAACTCGTGTGGCTCGCGCACGAGCGCAAGCCGTGGCGACCTCAGGATGCCTAACTACTGATTATACGGAAATAGTTCCTCATATCCGCCTGTCTTTGGGGCAAATGAGGAATTTATTCTCCTTATGCGCCCTAGTCGCGGTATTAGGCGGAATTGTTTCTTCTATTTCGACCCAATATCACTCATATGTGAAGACGAAGCGATTCGACACTCCAGGTTAGAGCGCGGCTCCGTTGACAATAAGAGCGCCGGGGCACCTGACGCCGGCAGGCCCAGACCAGCCTCTCACTCCCGTTCGATCACCCAAACATGCGAAAGACCGAAGACCCGCAGAGGGGTTCGCTCGCAGCGCTGTAACAAAGTGCGGAGCCAGCGCCCAAACCGGGGCCAGCGGGCGATGAGGTTGTCGTAAGCGCCGTAGATCGTGGTGCGGCTGACCACCCGCACCGGGAGTCCCACGAACAGTCGCTCCAGCGCGCGGGCGGTATACGCCCGGACATGCGGGGCCAACCGATCGCGTAACCCGACCGGCAGGTAGTTCACGAACGGGATGTTCCCGAACCGGTAGCGACCGCGCCAGAAGATCCCATGGGTCTCAAATGGATAGCCGCGGTTCGGGACGAACAGCACCAGCCGACCGCCTGGCCCAGACGGTGAGGGGCGCCGCAGCGCCCGCACGATCTCTGCGATGGCAGCTGCGTCGTCGGCAACGTGCTCGATGACCTCGTGGGAGAGCACAAGGTCGAAGGAGCCGTCGGGGAAGGGCAGTCGTTCGCCGAGGGCCCGGACCAGTGCGGGATGGCGACGAACGGCCTCGAGCGCCCGCTCTCGATCGAGTTCCAGGCCGAGGGCCCGCTTCGCTTCAAGCGCCAGTCGCTCGAGATAGAGCCCGACCCCGCAGCCGTTGTCCAGCACCCAACCCCGCTCACGACCGGCCGCGGCCGCTTGAATCATCCGCAGCCTCCGCTCTTGGCCGGCCCGCCATACCGACGACGGCTGACCGAGGAAGGCGGCTTTAGTGAATTCTGTCACAAGCGGCGGGCTTCGAGACTCGGAGTTGCGGGCGGCTTCGACCCAAGGCGATGGGTGTGAGAGTCAGGCCGCGGGGAGATCCGTCCGACACAGGGTCGGAGTCTAACACCGGCGCCCGCGCCGGCCGGCTACGGCGACTCGAGCCAGCCCTGCAGCCGGTAATACCCGAGGGCCAACCCTTCGCGCAGCGCCGCCTCGCTCGCATCAAGGGCCGCCGGATGCGGAATCAGTCCGCCGGAAATCACCACGTGGCCCTCAGAGTGCTGCGCGGAAGGCGAAGGAATCGGATCCAGACCCTCGGCGCGCATAGTGGCGAGCGCCCGCCGCATGTGGATTGGAGAGGTCACCAACACGAACGTCGGCTCGCCGTTCGCCAATAGCAGCGATGCAAGTCGCAGCGCCTGCTCCCGGGTGCTGCCAGACTGCGACTCCAACCGGATCCGGTCCACCGGAACCCCAGCCGCCACCAACTCTTCCAGCATCGGCACACTCTCGGGGGTCAGAATGCCAACTTCCGCTCCGGCCCCCCCTGATACCAGAACGTCGGCCTCGCCCAGCAATCTGGCCAGACGCACTGCTTCGAGCACTCGCAGACTGGTCGCGTCGCTGAGCTCGTTGATCTCTCCGCCTTGGGCTCGGTAGGTGACGCTGCCACCTGCCAATACCACGATGGTCTGCGCTCCACTGGCCTCGCTGGCTTCCCGGATGGGCTGCGACCCATCCAGCAGCGCACTCTCGAGACCCCGGGCGACAATCGGCATGCTCAAGAGCAGGTAAAGCACGGCCAATGCCCCCAGCAACGCGTCGCCCCACTTGCGGGTCGAATTACTCACATAGATCAGGATGACTCCCACCAGGACGCCCACCAGCAGGAAGGTTTCGGAACCTGGCATGAGATAGGCCTTGAGGAACTCAATCGGGAGATCCATCGATGCTCCTGCTTTACTCCAACCCGCCGCGGCGGTCGGTCACCCGAGGGGTAGGGTCAGGCGAGGGATGAACGGAGCGACATCGTCCGGCAGACCGACGTACAGGTGCAGCTTCTCCACCCGAAAGGTGAATGAGGGTGGCTCGGGGAGCGGGATCGTGCCGGGATCGCTCGCCCGGCCAAGGATCAGATGCGGCCGGTAACCCGCATCGGCATAGTCGGGGTAGGCCTTCGCCAACGCCTGATAGAGCGCCAGGATCGGCGCGGGTTCGGCCGGATCCAGCGCCACCGCGTCGTCCAGGGTCGTGTAGTGGTCGAGGGTGATCTCGAATGGAGAAATCTTGCCGCAGATCGATTCGAGCTTCCCACCCTCCTCCTCGGCTAAGGCGGCCGGCACGAACGGGTAAAACAGTGTGATGTGGGCCGGAACCTTCGCAAAGGACTTGGGGTCGTGCTCTTCCCGCAGCGGATAGGCAAACGCCTGGACCGGCTTTGGGGCAATGATCAGCAGGGCACTTTCCATTTCCACTTCGGGCCGAGTCTAGCATGTTTCGGTATTCAATCCGCTCCCATGAAGGTCCCAATGGGGGGCCTATAATGGCAGGGCGAGGTAGACATGGATTGCTGTCAGTGCCAGGGGATCGAGCGCGAATTTTCAGCGGAGGCGGCCGAGAGCGAGCGAGAAGCTTACCGGGAGGACGGCCCGGCCGACACAACCCAGGATCTCATCGAGGCGATTCTGCCGCAGGGCGTCGAAGGCCTCACACTGCTGGACATCGGCGGCGGCATCGGAGCGATACAGCACGCTCTGCTGCGGGCCGGGGCGAAGTCTTCGACCGCGATCGAAGCTTCTACCGCATTCGCCAAGGCCGCCAAGGATGAGGCCGAGCATCTCGGTCTCAGCGCCGAAGTGACCACCCGGCATGCGGATTTCGTGGCGGTGGCCGAATCCATACCCGCTCACGATGTAGTCACCCTGGACCGGGTGATCTGCTGCTACCACGACATGGAATCGCTGCTGGGGCTGGCTTCGGCCCGGGCGAACAAGATGCTCGGGATGGTGTATCCGAGAGACTCCTGGTGGACACGGCTCGCCTCGACGTTCGGAAATATCTACTACGGCCTGCTCCGCAACCCGTTTCGCACCTTCGTGCATCGCGATCGAGCGATCGCGGCGGTGCTGACCGGAAACGGTCTCCGCCGCTCCTTCCACAAGCGCAAGTGGATCTGGCAGGTCGCGGTCTGGTCGAGAGCGGACTGAGGCCGAAGTTAGAGTTGGGGCGTCGTCGCAAAACGGGTGGCAAGTGCCCACCCGTTGGTGTTTCAGCTGACCACGCGCCTGGCTAGATCGTAATCTTGAAGTTGTGCAGGCCGGTGGCTCCATCGGGCCGGACGCCTTCCGAGCTCTCGATCTGCGGGTTTCCGGTGGCATCGGCCGCACGCACCCGAAAGGTATGCCGGCCGGTCACAACCGGCCAGTCGTAGCGCCACTGGACCCAGGTGAGCCCGCTGAGGGCTGGCGCCCGCAACTGAGCCTCCGCCCAAGGCCCATCGTCGACCTGAACATCCACTCTGCTGATCCCTGACGCGCCGGCATAGGCGATGCCGCCCACCGGGAGCGTACCGGCAGCTTCATCCACCGCCTCCCGGGCGACTGCGTCCACTACCGAGGTCGTTCGAACGAAGGCCTCCGCGCTCCAGCCCCGCTCGACCCAGTAGCCTTCCCCTTCATGGTCGAGCACCTCCATATTAACGATCCACTTGGGCTGCTTCATCCCGTAGCGGTTGGGGATGATGATCCGCAGCGGGTAGCCGTGTTCGTGCGGCAGCGGAGCCCCGTTCATTTCGTAGGCCAGGATCGTGCGCTGGTCTAGCAAATCCGCCATCGAGACACTCTCGTAGAACCCATCGGCGGCCTCGATGAACAGCTCCTGCCCGTTCGATCGCATTCTGGCCAGCTCCAGCACATCCATCACCCGCACGCCGGTCCAGCGGGTGGTGCTGATCAAGTCGCCGCCAATGGGATTCGAGATGCAGGAAAGGGTATGGTAGTAGCTGACCGCCGGCATGGCTCGCAGCTCGTCCAGGGTGAGACTAAGCGGCGAGTCGACCAGGCCGCCCAACTCCAATCTCCAACTCGCCGGATCCAGCTGCGGCATGCGGGTATTGATGTCTATCCGATAGAAAGTCTCGTTGGGCGTGATCTCGGCCCGGGTTCCAGGGGCCGGTGCGATTCGCCCCGCTAACTCTTCGGCTGGCGGGGAATCCACGGTTCCCACGGTGTCGCCCGCAACAGGCGTCGGGACTGCAGCTTCCGGCTGCCCGAACACCCGGCCTAGGCCCCACGCGCCGACCGAGACCGCGCCCACCCCGCCCGCGGTAATCTGGATGAAGGTCCTCCGGCTGATCGGAGAGCCGGGTTCGGCCGCCAGCGCCGGGCCGGCCCGCTGAATCAGCCAGGCCAGGACCCAGCCCCAACCCACCAGCAGCACCGCGAGCCACAATCCGCTCATCAAGACCGAGGCCCGGGCCGACCCCAAGCTGGCCGAAATCAGCCACAGCCCGAGGAACAGCAGCGCCCCGCCGCGCACTCCGAAGCCGCTGAGCTGATCAGGTTTCCTCCGCCCAAATACGCCGAGCAGCAGGCCAAACGCGGTGCCGATGGCCACGAACAACAGCAGCGCCAATCCTTGCTCGGCGGCTTTGGCGACGACGGCTGTGGGGCCGAGCTGCACCAGGTTGACCAGGCTGACCAGGGTGTCGATCCCGAATGTCAGCAGCCCGCCGGGCAGGACCCGGGCCATCCAGTCGAACAAGTCGAAGGGCAGGAATGGCAGGCCGGCCAACCGCTCGCCGAGATAGCTGAGTGCCAGAACCGGGAACGCGGTCAACGCTCCGAGGCCGGCCGCCATTGTGATCGATGTCGGTTTCACTCATCGCCTCCCGCGCCCAATTATGGCGCAGATCAACCGCCCTAGGGTAGCCAGCAAGGCTTAACAGACCCTTAAGCACTGGGGACAGGCTCACGGCCTGGCCTGGCGGGCGGTTGTTATAATCGCCAGCCCGTGAAAAGGATGCTCTGGTTTGCCGTCGGGGGACTGGCGGCTGCCGTGCTGCTGTGGCTGACCTATCGGATCCCGCCGGTCCAGTTCAATCTGGAGTGGCGCCTGGACGCGTTCTCGGGGATCGTGCGCGGCTGGATGCATCCGGG
>CAZPZD010000076.1:0-5470 GCA_964590515.1 uncultured Anaerolineaceae bacterium
CGGATCGGCCTGTGGCTAATCTACGCGCCGGCCTCCTTCGGCGATACCCCATCGTATTTTCGACTGGCGGCCGCCTTGAGCGAATCGGGACTCTCGGCCTACGACGCGACCCGAGTACCGGGTTACCCCGCACTGATTGGGTTGTTGGGCCAGGATCCCAATTCGGTCTGGCTGGTCCAGATGGCGGCGGGGTGGGGGATCTCGATGCTGCTCTTCTGGCTCGGCTGGGCAACGACCGGCAGCCTGGGTCCGGGGCTGGTGGCGGGCATGGCATACAACCTGATCCCCGGTCAGGTCTTATTCGAAGCGAATCTGCTGAGCGAGACCCTGACCGCGTTTCTTGTGATTTTGGGCCTGGCCCTCTGGGTCGCACTGGAGCGGGAGACCGGCCGAAGCCGGGCTCCGGGCACCGGACTGGGTGGGAGCGCGGGCCAAGATCGTGAACTCGTCTTCGCCGGCCTGCTTGGAGTGACCTCCGCACTGGCTGGGATGGTGCGTCCGCTGTTCTTTGTGCTGCCCGTCTGGCTATTCATCTTTGTCCTGGCCTTGCCCGCCCGAGCGAGGACCCATCGGATGGCTCGAGCCATCGGCTTCGGGATTGGTCCGGTCCTCATCTTGGGCGGATGGTTGAACTGGATGTTCTCGACCTATGGGATGTTCTCGCCCACGACCATGACTGGCTACCACTTGGTCCAACATACCGGAGAATACTTCGAATATCTCCCGGATGAGGTGGCCCCCATCCGCGACACGTACCTCAAATACCGTGACGCTCGAATCGCGGAGCGCGGCGTTCAGGCCAATGCGATCTGGGATGCGATCCCGGAAATGAGCGAAGCCAGCGGGCTCAGCTTTTTCGGACTCTCGGCCGAGCTGCAGCGGTTGTCGCTGCGACTGATCGCCGAGCATCCAGGCCTGTATCTCGGCAACGTCATTCAGGGATGGATCGACTTCTGGAAAGCGCCGGTCTATTGGGATCGGGAGGGGGTCGCACCCGAGTGGTTGGGCCCGGTGTTTGCCGGCTGGGCGGTGCTCGGGCGAGGTGTGTCGCTGGTTGCCAACGCCGCCTTCCTGATGGGAAGCGCGGCCGCAGTGGTCAGCCGAAAGTGGCGGCTCCGGTTGGGTGTCGATCGGTTCGCAGTGGTGGCCGGCGGGCTGATTGGGCTGAGTTCGATCATCCAGACCCTGGTCGATCACGGGGACAACCCACGCTTTCTGGTACCCTTGCAGGCCGTGGTGATTCTGCTCGTGGTCCGCGCAGGCTGGGGTTGGAGGCGAGGAGCGGCCAAGGCGTGAGCCGTGGAAACCGGAGGGCTGCCCTGGGTTGGGGAGCCGGGGGCCTCCTGGTTGGGATCCTCGTCACCCTGCTCGATCCGGTTGGCGGCCCGACCCAGGGACTGCCGGCCTACCTATTCCTGGGGGGTGTGGCGGGCCTGTTGGCTTGGGTCGCTCGGCGCGCCCTCGGGGCAGGGGCGCTTCCTCGTTCACTGAACATCGCCGTGGGTCTGGCATGTGCGCTGCGGATCGGGGTTGGGGTCGCCCTGGCGCAGGCCCTGCCGCGCTACGGCTATGACCGGGAAGCGCAGAACGCCGGGTATGTATACCAGGACGCCTGGCTGCGCGACAAAGATGCCTGGGACCTTGGGCGATCCGACCGGCCGCTGGTTGAGGCGTTGACTGCGCCGGAGTCGAGCGATCAATACGGTGGGCTGTTGTGGCTCAGCGCAAGCATCTACCGTTTCCTCTCCGCCGGCGTGCAGCAACCGCTGATGATCGTCCTGCTCAGTGCGACGGCCGGTACGCTGGCCGTCTGGCTTGGTTGGGGCTTCGCCAGCATGGTTTTTGGGGGCAGGCCGGGGCTCGTGGCGGCGTGGATCATGGCGCTGTATCCGGATTCGGTGCTGCTCGGCGCCTCCCAAATGCGGGAGCCGTTCATCATCGCCGGTCTGTCGCTCGCCTTATTCGGTTATGCCAGGATGCGGACCGGTGCGATCCGCCCCGGCCTCGTGCAAGTCCTCATCGGGAGCCTGATTGCGCTCGTGATCTCGCCCCCCAGTGCGCTCATGATCCTGGTCCTGATCGGGTTGGCGTGGGTGTGGGAGGGCCGGCTGCGTCCGGGCTGGGGGCTCGGGTGGCCTATCGCGTTGGGGGGCGTGGCACTGATCCTGACCCTGGCGGCCTGGTCGGCCGTGACCGGGGTGGGGGGCGGCAACCCGCTCGCGCTGCTCGGCAATTGGCTGACCGAGGGGGCCGCGTACCAGCTCTATCTCCTCGAGCAGGGTTCGGGATGGGCGCAGAGGCTGTTCGAGCTGACTCCGTCCTGGGCCCATGCACCCATGGCGACCGTCTATGGATTGACCCGGCCCCTGCTCCCTGCGTCACTGGCCGACAACAGCGGGGCCGCCTTGTGGCAGCTGATCGGGATCTGGCGCGGCTTTGGGTGGTTCGTCCTGCTGCCTTTCTTGATCTATGCCGGACTGGCTGCAATCCGCTCTGGCGGCTGGAGACGGCTGGAGGTGGTCCTGGCGGGCGCCTTCTGGCTGGCGGCGATCCTGGTGTCCTATCGGGCCGCCGGGGATGATTGGGACAACCCGCGCTATCGGGCCACTCTGATTCCACTCATGGCGGGACTCGCCGCCTGGGGCTGGTGGCATGCCCGGCAATCCAAGAGCGTCTGGCTCCGGCGAACCCTGACGGCCTACTTAGGGGCCAATCTGCTGCTCGGTCATTGGTTCATCGGGCGCTACTACCACACCCCGCGGCTGACCCTGGAAGCCACCCTGGCTGCCGTGACCGCGTTTGTGGTCGTGTATCTGGGCGTGGCCGTCATGCGTGACGGCGTATTGGGCAGGCGCAGCTTGACGGTCAGGTCCCCAGAGGTATAATTCAGCCCCTGAATTTTGCTTTGTGAATCGGAGGACCGGATGCCAAAGGCAGTCATCACGGGGATAACCGGCCAGGATGGCTCGTACGTGGCGGAATTCCTGCTGGCGAAGGGCTATGAAGTCCACGGCCTGATCCGTAAGTCCAGCACCTTCAATACCGATCGGATCGACCACCTCTACCAGGATCCCCACGACCCTGGGGCGAAGCTATTCTTGCACTATGGAGACCTGGCCAACGGCGAACAGCTCACCAACCTGATTTACAACGTGCGGCCCGACGAGATCTACCACATGGGCGCACAGTCGCACGTCAAGGTCAGTTTCGAGATGCCGGAGTACACCGGGCAGGTGACCGGATTGGGGACAACCCGCATCCTGGAGGCGGTACGTCGCAGCGGGATCACCACCCGCTTCTACCAGGCCTCCTCGAGTGAAATGTACGGCGATGCCCCTCCCCCCCAGAACGAGACCTCTCTTTTTCGGCCGCGCAGCCCCTATGCGATCGCCAAGGTCTACGGCTATTGGATGGCCGCCAACTACCGGGAGGCCTACGATCTGTTCGTGGTCAACGGAATCCTCTTCAACCACGAGAGCCCGCGGCGCGGCGCCACGTTTCTTTCGCGCAAGGTGACCCGGGCGGTGGCCCGGATAAAGGCCGGATTGCAGGACAAACTCTACCTAGGGAACCTGGAATCGCGCCGCGATTACGGATACACCCCGGAGTACGTCGAGGTGATGTGGAAAATGCTCCAACAGGACAAGGCTGACGACTACACCGTCGGCACCGGGGTGGCACCGACCATTCGTGAGTTCGTCGCGGAAGCCTTCGCGTATGCCGACCTGGATTGGCAAGAGTACGTAGTGATCGACCCCCGCTACTTCCGCCCAACCGAGGTGGACGTGTTGCTCGCCGACTCGGGCAAAGCCAAGCGCTTGCTCGACTGGAATCCGCAGATCACCTACAAGCCGCTGGTCAAGATCATGGTGGACGCCGACCTGGAGGCGGTCGGGCTCGAGCCGATTGGGGATGGTATAAAGATCCTCGAGCAGCACTTTGACACCTGGCATCGCTGGGACTCCGGCGTGACCGCCGTGTTGAAGAGCGCGGGGAACGGCTTCGATGGCTGATCGCCCGGCCAGCTTGGACGCCGGAGTGGCGGTGGCCTCCCGAGGATCGCTGCAAAGCCCGGCCAGCATCTCGGTGGTAGTCCCGGTTTACAACGAAGTGGAGAACCTACGCAGCCTGCATGGTGCGCTCACCCAAGCCTTAGGCGGGCGAGCGTATTCGCTGGTGTTCGTGGACGACGGGTCTGCGGATGGCAGTCAGGCAGTATTGGGCGAACTGGCCGGCGAGGATCCGCAGCATGTGCGGCTGGTTGAGCTGCGGCGCAACTTCGGCCAGACCGCGGCGATCGCGGCCGGAATCGACCACGCCGACGGCGAGGTCATCGTTCTGATCGACGCCGACATGCAGAACGACCCGGCCGACATCCCCAGCATGCTCGAAAAGATCGAGCAGGGGTACGACGTCGTCTCGGGCTGGAGGGTCGACCGCCAGGACCGGCTGCTGACCCGCAAGATTCCCTCGCGAGTCGCCAACTGGCTGATCTCGAGGGTGACCGGAGTGAAGCTGCATGACTACGGCTGCACCCTCAAGGCCTACCGGAGGGAAGTGCTGCAGGGGTTCCGGCTCTACGGCGAGATGCATCGCTTCATCCCGGCCTACGCCGGCTCGGTCGGAGCCCGGATCATCGAAGTGCCGGTGCGCCACCATCCCCGGCTGCATGGGAAGACGAAGTACGGATTGGATCGGACCACCAAGGTCTTGCTCGACCTGTTCACGGTGAAATTTCTGATCAGCTACGCCGTGAAACCGATCTACCTTTTCGGTGGAACGGGGGTCGCGCTGATCGTGCCGAGCCTGGGGGTATTGCTCTTTCTGCTCGTGCGCCGCCTGACGGTTGGAACCGCCGTGTTGAGCTCGCCTCTTTTCCAAACCAGCACGATGCTGATGATCCTCGGATTCCAATCGATCCTGATGGGATTCATCGCCGAGCTGCTGGTCCGCACCTATCACGAATCGCAAGCCAAGCCGACCTATTCGATTCGGCGTACTCTCAACCTCCCTTCCAATTCGGAATGAGCTCCAAGCAGGGCCGCCGCCAGCTGCTGTGGGTCATCGGCACGCTGGCCTCGCTCGGGCTGCTGGCTTACCTGGTGAGCCGGCAGGGCTGGCAAACGATCTGGGACTCGATTCGCCTGATCTCCCCTGAGCGCTTCCTGCTGGCATTCACCCTGATGTTCTTGTCGCGGCTGGCCGTGACGGCCCGCTGGACCTCGTTGCTCTGGCTGTCGGGACTGCGGCTGCCGGCCTGGGAGATCCTGCGGGTCACGTTTGCCGGCATGTTCGCCGCGCACTTTCTTCCCACGAGCGTCGGGGGAGATATCGTGCGGCTGGCCTGGACCGTGCGAGTACAGGGGGATCGCGGGAAGTATGCGAGCTCGGTGGCCGTCGACCGATTAGTTGGACTCGCCGGCATGCTGATGCTGCTGCCGCTGGGAATCGCGCAAGTGCTGGGCGCGGG
>CAZPZD010000077.1:0-5350 GCA_964590515.1 uncultured Anaerolineaceae bacterium
GCAGGCATCAATCGCCTGATGCTGGTTGGGATCTCCATGGTCAATGATGAACTCGAGACCGTGACTTCGGTGACCTACAACGGAGTGGCGCTCACCTCGGTCGGCTTGCAGAACAGCTCTGACGACGGCCGGATGGAGATCTGGCGGCTGATCGCGCCGCCCACGGGGACCTACAACGTCGTCATCACCTTCAGCGCGCCGCTGCGGCGTGCGGCCGTAGCCGGCGTGATGACCTTCACCGGCGTCCATCAGACCGCGCCGCTCGGGCTATTCGCCTCTGCCTTTGCTCAGACTGGCACAGGGACCGCAAGCGTGAATGTCACCTCTGCGGCCAATGAGCTGGTCTTCGACACCGTGGCCTGTGAGACCTGCACTTCGCTCACGGTCGGCGCGGGTCAAACGCAAAGCTGGAACCTCATTGAGAATTCCGGGTATCCCCCGAGCTTGGGCGGCGGCAGCACCGAGCCCGGGGCGGCCACGGTCACGATGTCCTGGACTCAGGGTACGGCGGACCACTGGGCCATCGGCGGCGTGTCAATCAAACCCGCCGCCACCCCCTCGGTCGACATCACCGTTCGGGTCCATCACACCGCGCCGGATGGATCCGGGGCCACGCTGATCACCAGCGCCTCCACGACGATCACTTCCAGCACGACCGACCCGCTCGCCCTCAACCTTGGCTCCCCATTGGCGCAGACTTTCACCTCCGCCGATCCTCGGAGACTCCGGGTGCAGGTCGAGGTCACGGGTGTGACTAGCGGCGCCACCTTCGTCCTCGACCACGACGGGACGTGCGCTTCAGCGAAGTGCAGCAGCCTCGATACCCCTGTGGTGACTGTGCCCGAATACGGCATCGCCTTCGCGGCCTTCGTGGTGCTCATCCCGGTCGCGATGGGCGGGGTATGGCGCAGGAAGCGGCTGGTCATGCGGTCCCGCCACGTTCACGACCCCCTTGCGCATAGCCGACGTGGAAGAGCGGAGCGAGATTAAGGCCTAAGACCTAAGCCGGACTCGTCACACCCCAATCTACGACCAAAGGCCGAACCCCGGTTCGGCCTTTGTGCTTCTCAGGTTCCATTCGGCCTACGGATGCCCTAAGCGGCTGCTCGTGAAATAATCACAATACGTTTCTATTGAGTGGAAACGCCAGCGGACGGCCAACCGTCAGGCTGGCGTTTTAATTTCCGGGTGGAGCCAGTGATTAGACCCGGAAGAGGAAGGTCGATGCGAGAGCCACGAACTGTAACGAACTGTAAGTTGACTGAAGACTCACTCGACTGGGCCAAGTTCTATGATGAGCTTGAGTTCCAAGTCGAAAGCGACTGGGGTGGGCGGCTCTCGGCAGCCACGCAGGTCAGGGCTGCCTGTGATCCGTTTGCGCTCAGCGATCCGAATCGCAGTCGAACATGATCACGGCTCAACGGGAGACGGCATTGTTGCCTTCAGTCCTTTGCGATAGTGCAGGCGGCTTACCCACTAAACGGGTGACCCGGGTATTGATCGTCGACGACAGCCCGCGCTTTCGCGTGGAGCTGCGCGGGCTGCTTGAATTGGAGGACATCCAGGTGGTTGGCGAAGCCGGCAACGGCTGGGAGGCGCTGAGCCTGACCGAGACCCTGAACCCCGATGTGATCCTGATGGATCAGAACATGCCCGCCCTCTCCGGCATCGACGCCACCCGGCGGATCAAGCAGGCCAAGCCCGACCGGCGGGTGGTCTTCGTGGCCGCCGAAGAGGCCTGGCGGCAGGAGGCGCTGCGAGCGGGCGCCGAAGGCTACTTCGTGAAGGGCGAAGGCTTCGACCAGCTCCTTCGGGTCATCCTCCAGCCTGGCCTGGCTGGCGCGCTCCAGTATCAGCGGGAGGGCCATAAGCAGCGCCGGTCCGTGCTGCGACGGGTGGGGGTAACCCTGGCTGGCATGGCGGTCTTCGCCCTCTTCTTGATCGTCTTCCCGCTGCCACCACAGTGGTTTCCGGCCATCGCATTACTGTTCGCCACGTTCTCATTCGTTCTGTATTTGTTCGGAGGAGACTGACTTGGAAAGAGCAAACCTGTCCGCTACTGGATTACTCAGCCGTCGGCTTGAGCCGATGCAGCCGTCCGCGCCTCAAGCCCGTTCGGCCGATACCAGGACCCCTCAGACCGCGAACCATTCGCCGCGGGTGATCTCCATCGTGAACCGCAAGGGCGGGGTGGGCAAGACAACCACTGCCTTCAATCTTGCCGGGGCGCTTGCAGGGAAAGGAAATCCGGTCTTGTTGATCGACCTGGATCCGATGGGCTCCCTCTGCCGGTCGCTGCAGATTCGCCCGGGTGACCTCGCCCTCTCAGACTTGCTGGTTGGGCTCGGGGGCGATCTCGGCCAGTTGATCCGGCGTACGCAAATCCCGAACCTCTATTGCATCCCCGGGGATCCGAATCTGCGCAGCTTTGAGATGCAGCATGGTGGATCCCTCGGCTACCGCGAGGCGCTGCGCGAACAGCTGGCAGGGGTCCTGAAATGGAAACCCTTTCCGTTCGTCATCATTGATTGCCCGCCCAGCCTCGGCCTGCTTTCGGGCAACGCTCTAGCCGCTTCCACCGACGTCATCATCCCTGTCGATGGGTCGGCTTACGGGATGGGAGCCCTGGTGGATACCCTGCGGGTACTTAACTTGGTTCGGAAAAGCCTTAACCAGAATCTCTCGGTTACCGGCCTGCTGCTCAATAACGTCGATCTGGGCACGCTGTACGACAAGACCGTGCGGGAGGTGTTGCAGCGGCAGTTCCAGGGCCTGCTGTTTCAGTCAGTAATCCCAGCCTCGCCGGAGTCGGATGTGAGCTCGCAGATGGGCCAACCGGTCGTCCGCCATTCGCCCGAGAGTTGGATGGCGAAGGCCTACCGCCAGCTGATCGGGGAGATCATCGCAAGGGAGCCGCTGCGTGGCCAATAGCGCCGATCTGCTGCAAGAGTCCCTGGTGGCTGCACTGAGAACAGAGCCGTTGCTCATTCGAGCCGAGGAATTCCTCCATTCAGCCCAATTCGGGGATATTCAGGATCAGCTGGAAAACAACCTGGCCCGGCTGCTCGACCCCGACCTGGCGATCGCAGAGGTCGACCATCGGCAGTATCGCGGGTTGGATAGCGGATTGATCGACAAGTTCCGGGCCGCGATGCAGAGCGCAGTCACGGGCAGGGCGACCCTAGCAGATTCAGAGAGACAGATTCTGGAATCGTTCGGGCTGAGCAAGGTCGGGGAACTGCGTACCGCCATGCAGTCCCATCTCGGCGGCCCGGCCGAGCTTCCGGAGCAGGACCTGGCGATTTACGTCCCCACTGGAGATAGCAATCAGGAAGACCTTCGTCGTGCCCTGAGGCGAGATCTACAGGCCCTGGAGGTTGCGCTCGACGAGCCAGAACTGATCCAACCGCCCTCGCCGGTGATCGCGGGCCCAGCCGTGGTGGCTCCGGCTGCCGAGTCAGCAAGCGTCGCCACTGATCTGCGCCCCGCGCAGATATTGGCATCCACTGTGGGATCCGCGGCTGGACGACTGGCCAAGCTGAATCCGATCCCGATGCTGACGGCCGCCCTCGAGGCGGTCGGGCTGGGCGGGGAGGGGTTCGGATTTGTCCTGCGCTACGGCCGATACGCTCCCGAGGGAAGGAAGTCCGAGTTCCTGGTCGGAGGCCTGGGTCTGGCGGACCTGTCGAAGAGGCTGACGGGCTGGCTAGAGGCGCAGGGTCCGTTAGAGGGCCAGGTGCAAGTGATCGACGAAGGCTCCGGCGAATTAACGATCTATTTGCTCCTGCCAGAGGCAGTGTGAAGCAGCTTGGCGAATTGAGCAAAGCGCCCAACCAATGACAAGCCTGAAGACGCGCCTAAAGAATCCAAAGTTATGGAGGGCGAGCGGGGCAGTGTTCTGCCTCATCCTGCTCGGATTGGCAGTGGCCTTCCCGCGACTTGTGCTTCCCGTTACAGCATTGCTGTGCGGCAGCCTCTTCTTCCTCTACGGGCTGAAGTCTTACGCCAGCATCGCCGTGATCATGCTGTCCACCTCGGGCGCGAACGGGAATGGAAACGGCGCCAACGGGAACGGTCACCCGAACGGAAGCGGCGGCCGGGCAGGAATCCTGGGCCGAATGCGAAAAGGACGCGGGAACGATCACAACCCCGGCAACATCAACGGGAAACCCTTCAAGCTCCCGGCCGACAAGCAGCCCTTCATTTCGATCCAACTGCCGATGTACAACGAAGATCGGGTCGTCGATCGTCTGCTCTCTGCCTGCACCCAGCTCGATTATGAGAACTATGAGGTGCTGGTGGCCGATGACTCGAGCGATCAAACTCTGCATACCCTCGAACGCTGGGCGAAGCACCCGAAAGTAAGGGTGTCGCATCGCATCAACCGAAGTGGTTTCAAGGGAGCTGCACTCAAACACGCCTCGGAAGTGATGAACCCCAAGACTCAGTTTGTCGCCGTGTTCGATGCCGACTTCATCCCCCCGCCCGACATCCTGCATCAGTTCCTTTCGTACTTCTACGGGGTCGATAGCTCCAATGGGGACGAGCTGAACCTGATCGACGAATCGCTCGCGGTGGTTCAGGGATACCAGTGGCATGTGCTCAATGCCTCCGAGAACTGGATCACCCGCGCCATCCGGGTTGAATTCGCCGGTTCTTATGTGATCGAGCGCTCCACTCAGGAGCTCACCGGCGCTATGAAGATGATTTCCGGCTCGGTCTTCATGATCCGGGCCGACGTACTCCGCCAGCACAAGTGGGGAACTTCCATCACCGAGGACTGGGAGCTCACTCTGCGGCTGTACCTGGATGGCTACAAAGTGCTCTACACCCCATTCATCCAGGCGCCTGCCGAATGTGTCTCCGATTTCAAGCAACTGACCCGCCAGCGCATGCGCTGGGCCGAGGGCCACACCTTCAACGTCAAGCGCTTCTTCCTGCCGGTCATGCGGTCGCCCAAGCTTTCCCTGCGCGAGAAGCTGGAATTCATCTATTACGCTCCCTACTACCTGACTTCAATTCTCTTCATGCTGGGGACCGCCGCCTGGCTGATTTCGGAGCTATTCCTGCGGGTCGAGCTTCCGTTCTGGTCGGAAGCCTTTGGCTGGTCGCTGGTGTTCACCAACTCCGCTGCCCTCATTCTGATGAACCTCGCTGGCCTGTTCCAGGAGCGAGGGGTGCGCCGCAGCTGGGCAGGGCTGTTCTCCTTCGCTCTTCTGACGTTCCTGCTGGTTCCATATCAGGCCTATGCGGCGCTCAAAGGTCTGCTCGAACCCCACGAGGGTGGCTGGCACCGCACCCAGAAGTCCGGCGTGGTGACCGATGTGATCAAGCGCATAGGGCTCGGCCG
>CAZPZD010000078.1:0-5104 GCA_964590515.1 uncultured Anaerolineaceae bacterium
CGGTTCTTGTTGCTGAATGGTGGGAACTCTCCGACCGCCTTGGCCCACGAACTCGGGCGTCGCCTTCAGCTCTTCCGGCGACAGATTGATTGGTTGCTCGTGAGCGACGTGAATGATGCGCAGATACGTGGGTTGGTCGGCCTAGCTGGGCGGGTGCATATTCGGGAGGCCTTGCTGCCGGATGCCACAGGCGGTCCGCGGCTGGACCGACTGATTGCCGACCTGACCGCGGCCGATGTCTCGCTATTCTCGGCAGCTGTCGGCCAGGCGCTCGACCTTGGCGATGACATCCGGCTCGAAGTTCTGCTCGCCTCAGAACGGGCGGTCCTGCTGCAGCTCGTCTATGGAAATTCCATTGTGGTGTTGGTGCCAGGGGACGAGGCTGCCCTCCAGACCCCATGGCTCCAGTCTGGGGCCATCACGGCCTGGATCCTGAGCAATGACTCGACTCTGAACTCGCTCGAATTCGTTGGATCACCCATCGTGATCGTGCCTGGCCTCAGACCCACTGAGGCCCTCGGTGAGACCATCCGGCTCCTGCCCAGCTCCGAGCTTGGCTGGGTAGAACTGGCAACCGATGGAATCCGGCTCTGGGCCTGGAGCGAACGCCGGGCCCGCTAATAGGGCCCCAGCTCCACAAACCATTCGGCCCCAGAACACCCGTTCTCCTTTCGCCCACTCCAGCCGAACCAATTCAAAGCGCATCCTCGCCTTGAACAAAGGGGGCGAAGCTGTATGGCGACTGAAAGGTCACCCGCGACCCCCCGGCTGTAAGATCAGGCCTAGGTAAGGGAACTGCTGGGCAGACGCCAACCGGCGGATCGATCTGTCCAGCCAGGATTTCAGGAGGTACCGAGTCGAATGCAGGGGAACGGGAAGCCACGAACTGAAGGTCTCAACGGCCGCGTGCTCATCGCCGACGACGACGCACAGTTTCGGTCGATGCTTGCCAGGCGAGCAACCAAGATGGGCCTGTCCGTCCTGGAGGTCGAGGACGGGGTACAGGCCGTGGCTGCGTTGGGCCTCGAACGATTCGACCTCATCGTGAGCGACCTCTACATGCCCGGCTACACCGGGCTGGAGGTCATTCAGAAGGCCCGGGAAGTCGATCCCGAGATACTCGCCGTCATCCTGACCGCCAGCGCCACCATAGAGACCGCCATCGAGGCGTTGCGCGGTGGGGTCTACGACTATCTGACCAAGCCGCTCGAATCGCTGTCCGACTTTGATATCACGGTCGGCCGCGCCCTCGAGCACGCCTTCTTGCTGCAAGAAAACAAGCGGCTGTTTGCAGAGGTTCAACGGCTGGCGGTCACCGACGCATTGACCGGCCTTTACAACCGACACAAGCTGGACGAAGTCATGGGGACCGAATTCGAACGCGCCCGGCGCTACAAGCGACCGCTCTCCATCATCATGCTTGACATGGATGGACTGAAAACGATCAACGATACCTATGGCCAC
Organism: uncultured Anaerolineaceae bacterium; assembly: GCA_964590515.1. Classification (GTDB taxonomy): domain Bacteria; phylum Chloroflexota; class Anaerolineae; order Anaerolineales; family E44-bin32; genus JADFRG01. The sequence goes on from CAZPZD010000078.1 coordinate 1,465, forward strand.
CCGGCCGGCGACGTTGCCCTCAAGATCGTCGCCGACGCGATCCGCAAGACCATCCGGCGAGTCGACCTGCCCGCCCGCTTCGGCGGAGATGAGTTCATCATCGTGTTGCCAGAGGTCGCGCTGGACATTGCAGTCCGGATCGCGGAGCGAATCAGCGAGAACATCAAACCCAGCGAGGACCAGAAGGATATGTTCTCGCTCAGCGGCGGAGTGGCTCAACTGCGAGAGGAGCACTCCTCCGCGGAGGAATTCATTCGGGCGGTGGACGAAGCTCTCTATCGAGCCAAACGAGCCGGCGGTGCCAAGATTATGCTGCCGGCGATCGAAGAGGCCGCGGTCGTTGATGGTAAGTAGTCGGCGCCGGAAGCGGCCGTGCGATCGGGCGCCCTGCTGAAATGGGGACAAACATGCAGATGACGGGAACTGCCTTCGAACGGGTAGTGGGAGAACCCAGGCCTGAGCAAGATGCCCAGGCCACGTTGCTTTCCAGACTATTTTCGGTGTTTGCCGGCCTGCGGGCTAAGCTGATTATCCCCTACGTCCTTTTGACCCTGCTCATTGCGAGCGTGGGGGTCTATGTCATTACCCGGCTGGTGACCTCGTCAGTGGTGGAGCGATTCAACAACCAGCTTCTGGAGTCCAGTCGAGTAGCCGGCGACGGCATCGTGCGCCAGGAGCGCACCCACCTGGAAGACTTGCGCCTGATGGCCTTCACCGAGGGAGTGCCGGAAGCCCTGGTCGCTCACGATGCGCAGGCCCTCAAGGACCTGCTCTTCCCGCTTGCCCTCAATAACGACATTCAGGCCGTAACGGTGATCGATCTCAACGGCATCGAAGTGATCACATTGGCCAAGCATCCGGTCTCCGGTGAATACATCACCTCCGAGGCCGGCGACTTCTCCCGGTTCGGGATCGTAGCTGAGATTCTCGCCAACCAGCAGGACGGGCTAGGAGACAAATACGCCGGAATGCTGGTCACTTCCTTCGGGCCGTACCTGTTCACCAGCGCGCCGGTGCGGGATTCAACGGGCCAGCTCTTGGGTGTCATGCTGGCCGGCACCCGGCTCGAATCGCTGCTGGCCGAAATGAAGAGCCAATCCTTGGCCGATGTGGTACTGCTCGACAAGGACGGCAAGCTGGTCGCCACGACCTTCGTGGAGCCCGAGACCGGCTTTGGTCCGGTGGAGATCAACCCGGGATTGTTTAACGACACCAACAGCTCGGTCACCTTGGATTTCGAACTCTACGGCCGCAGCTACAAGTCCACGTACTCACCGCTCGTCGTGCGCCAGTCTGAGACCGGGATCCTGGGAGTGGCCCTGGCGAGCAATTTCGTGGTCACGACCATGGCCACCAGCCGTGGCACATTCAGCCTGATCTTTGCCGCGGCGACGATCGCCACGATCGTGGTTGGTTACCTGTTGGCGCAGAGCATTGCCCGACCAATCCTGCGCATCCGGAGCGTGTCGCAGGCCGTGGCCGCCGGCGATCTCAACCAGGACACCGGCGTCCGGGGAGCCGACGAGATCGGCGAACTGGCTAGCGCGTTCGACATCATGACCCTTAGGCTGCGAGAACGCACCGCCGAAGCCGTTCAGCTCTATGACGAGAGTGTGCAGCGCAACCAGGAACTGGGCGACATCAACGCTCGGCTGCAATCCGCCCAGGCTCAATTGATTCAATCCGAAAAGTTGGCCACCGTCGGGCAGCTCACGGCTGGCATCGTGCATGACGTCAAGAACCCGCTGGCAGTGATCAAGGGCATAGCCGAGGAGCTCGCCGAGGAATTCGGGCTGGATCCCACCACCCGCGATCAACTGAAGACGATCCGAGAAAGCGCGGCCAAGGCCAGCACCATCGTCACGGATCTCTTGAAGTTCGCCCGCCAGTCCACGCCGGAGATGGAACGCCACGACATGAAGGAAACGATCGAATCCTCGGTCAGGCTGACCGAATACCTGGCTCGCAAGTCGAACGTCCAGATCAAAATGGACCTGCCGCGCACGCCGGTCATGGTTACTTACGACGCTCAGCAGATCGAACAGGTGCTCATGAACCTGATCAGCAACGCGATCCAAGCCATAAAGAAAGGCGGGGCCGTTCGGATCAACTTGAGCGAAGCCGCCGGGGCGGTTGCGATCGCGGTTCAGGACAACGGCATCGGGATCCCCGAGAAAAACCTTCAGCGGATCTTTGACCCGTTCTTCACCACCAAGCCGGAAGGGGAAGGAACCGGCCTGGGACTTTCAGTGAGTTTTGGGATCGTCACTAGACACCGGGGTCGGATTGACGTGGATAGCAAACCCGGAATCGGGACTACCTTCACGATCCTGCTGCCTGTCGATCAGGAGGATGTTTCAGTGGAGGCCGAGCAGGAACTGGCACTGGCAATCGCCTGATTGCGCCGCTCTGAATGGCCTGCAGTGGGCGGGGCCGCCGAGCTGGCACAGTTAGGAAGTGGGCACGAATCAGGGGTGGGCAATCTGACCGCCGCGGTTTAACCAAGCTTGGGCCGCCGCGGGCAGCCCCCTAAGAATGAGGTGAAAGTCGATGCGCGTCACAGAGTGGAGCGCGCAATTGACTGGCCGTACAAATGATGGCTCGAAGCCGTGTCTTGTCTTTCGACTCCAGACGTGGATCGTGTTCCCTGGTCCACGCCAGTTTGGCGTTTAAGAGCCCCCTCCCAAGCAGTCAAAACCTGAAGGTCGTGCGGCGATGAGGATCGACTCGCCGTTCACTCCGCTGCGGGAGGCCACGGTAAAGGCGGCCCACCCGAGCCAGGCCCGCCGGCAGCAAGAGCGGAAGGTCATGTGGTACGAGCTGCTGCGATGGCTGCTCCTGGCCCCGGTGATCCTCGTCCTGTTGTTCGGCTGCAGCTGGATGGCCACGCTGGGGCTGCCCGTCGCCAGCGCCGATACCCGCTCGCTCATGAACGCTGACTACGGGCCATGGACCTTCCAGGTGATCAAGCCGGTTATCCCGGAGATCATTGAGGAGATCCAGCGAGACCAGATCCTCTACCCCGACACCTTCCGCGAGCCGGTCGCCCCGACTATTGTGCCAGCTCCCTTCTGGCCCACCGCCACGCCCACTCCCGCCCCTGTGGCCGGCCCAACCGACACCCCTGCCCCAAGCAATACCGCTTCAAGCACGCCCACCCTGCTGACCCCCAGCCCGAGCTCCACCAGCAGCCCGAGCCCCACCGCCAGCGAGACCACAACGCCCACGCTGACCGCCACCTCATCGCCGACACCTACCCATGCTCTGACGCCGACAAGAACACCAACGCCCACCAGAACTCCGACGCGGACGAATACACCGTTGCCCACCAACACGTCAGCGCCCACCAACACACCGGTGCCGCCGACGGCCACGCCCACCAACACGCCGGTGTCGCCGACCGCCACGCCCACCAACACGTCAGTGCCGCCGACCGCTACGCCCACCAACACATTAGTACCGCCGACGCCCACGCCCACCAACACATCAGTGCCACCGACCGCCACGCCCACCAACACACCGGTACCACCGACCGCCACGCCCACCAACACATCGGTGCCGCCGACCGCCACGCCCACCAACACACCGACACCCGGCGCAGGCTCCCCGGTCGTTGACGCCGCATCCACGGCCACATTCA
>CAZPZD010000079.1:0-1304 GCA_964590515.1 uncultured Anaerolineaceae bacterium
GCTATCCACCCAGCCCGCCTCGTCCAGCAGCGCGGCGGCCCGCTCGGGATCGTAAGGCCACGGCTCGACCGACGGGTCCGCGAACGGGGTGTTCTCCCAGTAGGTCGAGGGGGCTTGGGTTAGCCCCAGCAGCAGGTCGGAGTTGATGGCGGCCCGATCGAATCCCAGGGCGAGTGCCTGGCGGACCCGCAGGTCTTGCAAGGCTGGGTGAGCGCCCTCACCGAGGTACGGGAACCAGCCTTCGTTGTAGCCCGACTGGACAGTGATCACTTCGATCCCGGCCGTTTCGAGGGTGGGGACATCGGGATAGGCGAAAAACGTTCCCAGGTCCCCATCGCCCGCCACGAGCGCATTGATCTGAGAGGCATCGTCCGGCACGAAGCGGATGAAGATTTCGTCCAACAGCGGCCTACCCAGCCAATAGGTGTCGTTGGCCACAAAGCGGGCGAAACTCCCCGACTCCCACTCCGCAAAAACGAATGGACCCGCGCTCACAGTGGGTGCGGTATTCCATTCGGCATTGTCGATGGTCCCCTCGGCTTCGAATACCGGGCCCAAGATGTGCTCGGGCAGCACACCTTTCCAGAGATTGGCCGCCCAGGGGATGAATGCCTGGTTGAAGGTCACCACGACGGTTCGGTCGTCCGGGGCTTCGACGCTGGCGACCTCAGTGTCGTACGGATAGGCGCTGGACACCGCGTTGTTGGGATCCACGTTCATCTGGTAGGTAAATACGAAGTCAGCCGCGGTTAGCGGCTCGCCGTCTGACCAGGTGAGGTCGTCCCGTAGCTTCATAGTGAGGACGGTGCCGTCCGCGGAGACACCGCCATTCTCGACCGTCGGCATCTCGACCAGCATCACGGGGTACGGCGAGTTGCCGTCGTCGAACTGCCAGGCCCAGACATTCCAGAGCTGGTGAGTGGTAATTGAGAAGAACATGCTGCTGTAATACGGATTGAGGGTGTCAAACTCCTCGGTGAAGATGAAGACCGCTACCTTCTTCTCCGCCGGGGCTTCCGGAGGAGGCGCAGGAGCCTCCGGCAGCGGTGCTGAAGTTGCCTGCGTTTCCGGGGCCGGTTCTTCTGTGGCTGCCTGGCAGGCTCCAAGCGCGAAAGCTGCCAAGACGAGCGCAACTGATACGGTCCGAATGATTGGGGTTTGCATGGCTATCCTCCAGGGTGAGGTTTGTACCAGGAGGATTATAGTGTACTGCGGCTCGGTGAGGTGAGATGAGATTAAGTGAACGAGCCGAACTGCGAACTATCCCGAGCGGCGCAGCCGTCCCCCTCGCAGGCCCAGGAAAA
>CAZPZD010000079.1:1314-4899 GCA_964590515.1 uncultured Anaerolineaceae bacterium
CCCCCGACGCACAGGCACAGAATTCCGAGCAGCGCGGGCAGGCTGGCCGAACCGCCGGGCAGCAGGTCCTCCCCGCCGGTGCTCTCCGCTCCGCTGGCTCGCTCGGCGGCCGCCAGGTCTTCGGCGGTGATTCCCATGGCTGCGTCGATTTCTTCCGGAGTCAACAGCCGGGGCGGGGCGGTCTCACCGCCTGGCAGGGCCAGGTCAGACGGCATCCCATTGGCTGCGACACTGAATGTCGCGAGCTCGCCCGATCCGATGGGTTGGCCGCCGTAGCCGTAGGCACCTTCCGCAGTGGCCATGAGGGCGTGGAAATCCCCGGACCCGGATCCGGTCAGTTCGACTTCAAGATCGAGCTCGGGAAGGAAGAACAGCCACTCGACCCCTCCCGGCCGATCGGGAACCGCAAAAGCGTACATGTCGGCCTCCCCAGGGAGGTCATTGACGATCGTTCCATCGGCGAGCGCCCCCATCCGCCGCCCGTCGGGCAGGGTGAGCATCACCGTGACCGGCGAGCGGACCATCAGCACCCGGGTCGGCCGGGCCAGCCCGCGGCTCAGGTCGCCTTGCAGGACCGCGGCGGCGGGGTAAGACGAGGTCCCCTGCGTCAGCTGCGGGTAGAGCGACCCCGCGTCCTGGTCTGGGGCCGGCTGATTGGCCCCCGACACAAACCACATTCCGTTACCCCAGTTGGCGACGGGGAATGAGAGCGGCTTCTGCTGTGGCCAGGGATCGAGCACGGTCCCGGTCGACCGCCAGTCGGTCCCACGCGGGAACACCACCACCGCCCGGTGCCCACCACCGTTGGTTTGAATCGGGCCGTAGTCCAGCCCGCCCAACACGCTTCTCACATTTGGATCGGCGCTGGTGCGGATCTCGTCCAGCCAGCGCAGTACTCGCCCCTGATAGTCCGAGCAGGTATAGGCGTCCCCGTTGAAGAAGGCGATCAGGTTGTTGTTGATGTGGCCCGAAAGCCGTCCGGTCCAATTGATCGACCCAGTCGGGATCGCGCCCGTGAAGCTGCCCAACAGACTCTGAAGATTGGACTGAACCTGCTCCGGGCTCACCGGGGCGAGCGGCTCGAGCCGCCGCTCGACTTTGAGCTCGGCAATCGCTCGTTGGCCGGGCACCCAGGTAAAGGCGACCGTGTCGGTCTTACCGTCCATGTAATCCTGCTCGTTGTCCCAGAACACATTGGCGTCCACCGGGGTCTGGCCTGGCAGGGTTACCCGAATCACGCCCTTCGGCGCTCCGTAGGTCTGCATGAGCTGCTGGACCTCCGCCGCCGAGAAGATCTCGACCTCACCCGTCTCAAGGAAGAACTCGGTGTCCTCTGCCTTTATCCCGTTCACCGCCCAATCGTTCTTGGCCTCGGTCCAGAAGGCATCCAGCTCGGAGAAATCGGCCGTGCCCGTGAAGGTGAAGTATTTGTACTTGTTCTCCGCCTCCTCGACCGTGTAGCTGAATTCGGGCATGATCCCGCTGAGCGGCTTCTCCCCTGCTTTGTCCCCGAAGTGATAGACGCCGGTGATCCGATAGTGAGTCGAGTCGGCCGACTCCAGGGTCACCTCTTCCCATCCCTGAGCCGTCAGGTCAGCGATCATGTCCGCCGTGTCGGCGCCGGATTGATCAGAAAGGTCGGCGGGGTACAACAGCTCCAATCGCACCACCCCCGATCCGCTCCCGTCCTCATCGAACACCACGCTCAACTCGGTGGTGATGCAGGCCAGGGTGGCGATCACGAGGCAGGCGACGATGAGCAGCGGGCGCTTCGAAATGAATGGGGATTGGGTCATGGGGTGCCTCCTTGAAGGTGTGAGGGGCTTGGGCTCCGTGACAAACTTACGGCCAGGGGATCGAAACCGGGTCGGTGTACCCGTGCTTCTCGACCGCGTAAAGTTTGCCGCCGGACTGACTGCCACAGGAGGTCAAATCCGTGAACGTGTACGAGGTGCCGTCGGTGTGGGCGTAGGCATCGATCAACCCCGCGGCGGTACAGAGACGAACTGTCAGGAAGTAGCCCCGATCGTCGTCCACGGTCATCCAGACTTCGTCCCAGGTCACGATCACCTGGTCGCCCTGCCGATCGGCGCTCACCTTTTGCACCGAATCATACAGAGTCGATTTCGGCAGCGGCGCATAGTAGGTGACGACGGTAAAGGGATCGCCCACCACCTCCACGACGGTGGCCGAGACCCAGCAGGCGTAGGTCAGTTTGTCAAACCGCACCCACAGCCAGCCGGCGTTGTAATTGCGGTTCCATACCAACCCGTGGTCACCCTGGTACAGGTCACCGGCGTGCAAGTAGGCGGCGTCCGGCCCATAGCGGCAGTGGGCCGATGGGACAGTAATCTCCGCATCGGGGAAGACGAAGGTGGCGGTGGGCGTCACCGTCGGGGTCGGGGTAATAGAGGGCGTCAATGTGGTGGTGGGCGTATTGGTTGTGGTCGGTGTGAACGTTGCAGTGGGGGTGGGGCTCGGCGTGGCCGTTGATGTGGCAGTGCGGGTCGGAGCTTGAGTGGGGCTCGGCTCCTCGCCGAGAATCGGAATCAGGCCGAGCGGGGCGTTGCAGCTGACCAGCGCCACCCAGCCGAGCGCTAGCAGGCAAAGCCCTCGAGCCGGCGAGAACTGGGTTGCGAAGAATCCTGAGTGAATGAGTTTCACCGGGGCTGGCCTCGCACCAGTGTAGGCTAGCCCCGGTCGGGTCGCAATGAACCCTTTGGGCTTGTCTAGAGCTACTCTACCGTGCGTTCGGTCAGCCGATTGGCAAGCAGAATGGGGATGGTAGTGATGGCTACGACGAAGACCGCTACGACGTTCGTGACCGGCCGGGCCCGCGGCTTGGTCAGCTGGCTGAACATCCAGATCGGGAGGGTCTGCTCCTGGCCGGAGGTAAAGGTCGTGACGACGATCTCGTCGAAAGACAGCGCAAAGGCCAAGATGCCTCCCGCCAGCAGCGCGGTGGCGATCGCCGGCAGCACGATATGGCGAAAGGTTTGAAACGGATTGGCTCCCAGGTCCATCGAGGCCTCGATTTGCGAGCTGCCGGTCCGCCTGAACCGGGCCAGCACGTTGTTGTAGACAACAACCATGCAGAAGGTGGCGTGACCGATGACGATGGTCCAAAAACTGAACGGCACGTTGATGATCCCAATCGCGGCCCGCAGCGCGATCCCGCTTACGATGCCCGGCAGAGCGATGGGCAGCACCAGAACAAAGGAGACCGCCTCCCGGCCAAAGAACTTGGTCCGGTAGACGGCGGCCGCGGCCAACGTTCCCAGCAGGATGGCAACCAGAGTCGAGACCGCCGCCACTCGCAGGGACAGCCCGAGGGCGCGCCAAACGTCTGCTCGCCCCACCGCTACCCGGAACCAATTGGTCGTCAGGCCCGGCGGAGGGAAGACAAACGTCGACTCGTCGGTCGTGAAGGCGTAGAGCAGGATGATCGCCATCGGCAGGTGCATGAATAGCAGCACCGCCAGAGTCACCAGCCGCAGCCCCAGGGGTGAGCGGGCCGCCGGCTCAGAGCGCTTCAAAGGCACCGAGCTCCCGGGCTCCGACCAAATAGAAGCCCATGATCACCAT
>CAZPZD010000080.1:0-1617 GCA_964590515.1 uncultured Anaerolineaceae bacterium
CTCCGGCGGGCGCAGGCCAAGCGGGACCCGGGCGAGCTCCTGGAGGGTGCGAGTGACGCTTGAAGAGTCGCCTGCCCCCCGGCGGCGAGGCCGGTTCGAACTCTCAGACCTGGCCAACCTGAGAGTAACGCCCGAGACCCGAAAGCGGGGTGCGGCGGTCCTGGCGGTGCTCGCTACGTTGCTGCTGCTGGGGGCTGCGACGGCAATCGCCTATGCGATGGCGATGCGCCTGCCCCTGAGCCACGACGAGCACCAATTCGTTGCCGGGGGCTCGCTGCTTGGCAATCGCGGGATGTTGCCTTACCGTGATTTTCCCTTCCATCACCTTCCGAATTTGCTGTTTTTCTACGCGGCCGTCGGGATACTGAGCCCCGCACCGTTGTGGAACGCACGGGTGTTGTCCGTCGTTTTCGCAGTGGCAACCTTCGCACTAATCTTTCAATACGCCTGGCGGCACGAGAGAGGGGCGAGCGGATGGCTGGCGGGAGGCGTGGCGACCTGCTTACTGCTGTTCAGCCCCCTGTTCGAGTACACCAGTGGGCGAGCCTGGAATCATGCGCTGCCGACCCTGCTTTCAGTGGCAGCCTTCGTTGCGCATACAAGGGCAGGCGGGCAGCAATATCGGTTTCGGGGGTGGGTCTGGAGTGGGATGCTGCTTGGGCTGGCAACCGGCGCCCGAGCGACGTATTTGCTGGCCGCGGTCCCGTTCCTGGCCTTCCTTCTAAGCAACCAACCGCGCGGCTTCCGGATCCGCCCGGCTGCTGCCCATCTGATCGGGCTGGCCATCGGTCTGCTCCCAAGCGGACTGCTCTTCGGGTTGGCTCCGCGGCAGTTCGTGTACGGCAACCTGATCTACCAGATTCTCAACACCCGCTATCGGCAGGCGCTCGACATCACGGGCGCCATGGACCTGCCTGGCAAGGTTGCCTATCTCAGAGAGGACGTCCTTTCAGAACCCGCCCAGTCGCTGCTTTTCGGGGCGTTCCTCATTGTGGTGGCAGTCGCCGCGTTGCGTGCTCGCCGCGCTCCGCTGGCAAGCAGACGGGAGTTCTGGCTCGCGTCCGGCGTGGCCGCGTTCCTTGGGCTCAGCGCGTTCGTCCCAACTCCCTCCTGGGTCCAATACTTTTACGCTCCGGTCCCTTTCATGGCCCTTGCTGTGGCTATCTACCTGGTGGAGGCTGGATCCGGCTTCCCGGCCGGCAAGCTGGTCGCCGGTTTGCTCGTTGCCGGAATGGTCTGGTTGCGCACGGAAGCTCTGGACAACCTGCGGCTAATCTTCGAACCCGAGGCCTGGGTTCCGGCACAGGTTCATGCCCTTGGGGTCGCGGTTTCCGAGCGGACTGGGGGAGGCCGGCTCCTTACCCTGGCGCCGATCGTGGCAATCGAGGGCGGCCTCGAGATCTACCCTGAGCTGGCGGGCGGTTCCATCGATTGGCGGGTGGCTCGGTCTTTTTCCTCCGGGCGCCGGCCGGTGTATGGAGTGCTGGCGCCCGAGGATCTTGAGCATGTGTTGGAGGACCTTCCACCGGCCGGGATTCTGATCGGTTTTGAGTTGAAGACCGAAGGCTTCTCGCTCAATGAGATGGGCGGGTTGGAGTGGCCGCTGGAGGCCATCGC
>CAZPZD010000080.1:1717-4723 GCA_964590515.1 uncultured Anaerolineaceae bacterium
AAGGCTTCTCGCTCAATGAGATGGGCGGGTTGGAGTGGCCGCTGGAGGCCATCGCCGAAGGGCTGGGATATCAACCAGAGGCGCTTGCGAGCCCGGTCGTCACAACCGGCCTCACCCTGTGGGTACCGCCGAACAGGTTGGGCCGGTGAACCCGCGAGGCGAGGCCGAGCAAAAACTGTCCCTGTTGCAAAGAGCCACTGACCGGCTGACCAGGATCGGCCGATACCGCCTCGTGACCCTCGGGCTGCTGGCGGCTGCGATGGGGCAGGTGGCATTCCTGGCTCTGCGCGGCGGCCCCTTAGATTCTCCATTCGAGTATTTCGCCGTGGAGACCACGCTGGCCGCACTCGGACTGGCCGTTGGGCTGCTGCCGCGGCTGATCGTTGCGACTGGCGATGCCATTGCCGGTGCTGGGGCGCGGCTGCGGCGGGGAGTCTGGCTCGGCTGGTTGGCACTGTTGGCCCTTCTGCCGCTCGGAGTGCTGGGAGGCGCCGGTCGATTCTTCGAGCCGATCAGTGTCAGGCTCGTGACGCTCTGGCTGCTGGCACTGGCTGGAGCCGCGCTGGTGGAGCAGGAGTGGCGGGAGCGCAGTTTCGATTTCCGTCTCTGTGCTTCGATGCTGGCGGGCGGGGCGATGTACCTCACTTCCACCTACCTCCTGGGTATATCTAGTTATCCGCTGTCGCTTGGCTGGTCAGAGGCCAGCCGCTACTACTACGCCTCCCTGTTTGCGTCAGAGCGTCTCTATGGCTTCCCGGTTCCGCCGAGCGTCTTGCACCCAAGCCGCTATCTGCTCCAGGCCATTCCTTTCCTGATCACCAATTCCGGCATCTGGCTGCACCGATTCTGGAATCTGCTGCTCTGGCTCGGACTCCCGCTGGCAACCGCGGGGTTGTTCGTGAGAAGGCTCGCCCTGCCGGATCGAACGTTGCGGAGGATGGTTGGGCTCTGGGTGGTCCTTTTCCTGTTCCAGGGTCCGCTCCTATTTCACTTGCTGGTGCCGGTGATTTTGGTTCTGGCGGGTTTTCGGGCTCATAGGCTGTGGCGCTCGCTGCTCGTGGTCCTGGTGGCATCGGCCTGGGCGGGAATCAGCCGGATCAACTGGCTGGCGGTACCCGGCTTCATCGCGGCAACTCTCTATTTTCTGGAGCGGCCGCGGGGAGACGAGCCGCTCATCCGCTATTGGGCTCGGCCGCTGCTCTGGATCGGAGTAGGCGGCCTGGCTGCCCTGCTCACCTACAGTGGCTACATTCTCCTCTCGGGCAATGAGGCGGAGCAGTTCGGCTCCAGTCTGACCTCAGACCTCTTCGTGTATCGGTTGCTTCCGAATCGCACGTACCCGTTGGGAATCCTGGGCGCGGTCGGGCTGGCCTCGCTGCCGATCCTGTTGATGATCTGGCGCTGGATCACCGCCGGGAGCCGAACCTTGAGCCCGGATCGCTGGATTCCGGTGGACGCCATGCTGGGCGTGCTGCTGGTGGGCGGGGTGATCGTCAGCCTGAAGATCGGCGGAGGCAGCAACCTGCACAACCTGGACGCCTACCTGATCCTGCTGCTGGTGCTCGGTGCGTATGTGTATGTCGGTCGAGCGGCGAGTTCCGACGCGGCCAGGGTACGGCTCCGTTGGGGCGAGCATGCCCTGCTGATTGCGGTTCCACTGTTCTTTGTCCTGAGCACCGGTTCCCGGGCGCCGAACCTGGACCGGGCGTTCGGATCGCGAGTGGTCGCTCAAATCCAAGAGCAGATTGATGCCCTGGAGACCGAGGAACCACGGGTGCTCTTCATCTCGGAACGCCAGCTGCTCACCTTCGGCCGTGTGGACGAACTTGACCTGGTTCCGGATTACGAGAAGGTCTTCCTGATGGAGATGGCAATGTCGGGAACCCGGTCTTATCTGGACCGCTTCCACTCATCACTGCGCGACCATGACTTCGATCTCATCGTCAGCGAACCCTTGAAGGTCCAGGTTCAGGGCCGATCGCATGCCTTCGGGGAGGAGAACGATGCCTGGGTGAGGGAGGTTTCGGAGCCGGCGCTGTGCTTCTACGAGCCGGTGTTGACCATCGAGGACGCCGCAGTCCAGATTCTGGTACCACGGACCGCGCCGACGGCGTGTCCCTGGCTAGGCGACGACTAGTGAACAATTTCACAAACCACCTTCAATTCCCTTGGCTTGACGCCCCCCGAAACCAAGCTATAATTCAAGTATTGAATTTTGGATGGTACGGCGTTGGATAAGGCCCCAGAAGAGAGCTTGCGGGACCTCGGATTGCTCGAAGAGATCGGGCGGGATCCGGACACCACCCAGGCCAGCATGGCGACCAAGCTGGGCGTGGCGGTCGGCACGGTGAACTGGCACGTCAAACGGCTGATCGCCAAGGGCTACGTCAAGGTCAAGCGGGCGGAACGCAAAAAGCTCAAGTACATCATTACTCCTGAAGGAATCGCCCTTCGGGCTCGGTTGACCCTGCAATACGTAGAAGATTCGATGCATCTGTATCGCCGGGCCCGAGAGCAGGCACGCAAGGCACTGGCCGCGGCCCGCAGCCAGGGTTACCACTCGGTCGTGATTTCAGGCGATGGAGAGCTTGCAGACGTTTGTCGTTTGACTTGCTTGGAGAACGGGTTCTCAATCGCCGCACTCGGTGCGGAAGACGGGTCGCCGGTCCTGCACATCGAAGGCAGCGAGATCACGCTGCGGATCCCGGCACAAGACGTGCCAACCCCATGAGCCAAACTTTGGCCCACCCAGTCGGGTTCTGCCCCCAAGCTCGGATAGTCGAATGAGCGGAAGCGGCCCGACCTCCGAGTTCTGGAGCAAGCGGCGGGTGCTGGTGACCGGGGGGGCCGGCTTCCTGGGGTCTCACATGGTGGATCGCCTGCGGGCCATTGGGGCCGGCGAGGTCTCTGTCCCCCGCCGTCAAGAGTACGATCTGCTCGATCGGACCGCGGCCCGCCGCTTGTTGGCCGACACCCGGCCCGACATCGTGCTGCACCTGGCGGCCA
>CAZPZD010000081.1:0-4698 GCA_964590515.1 uncultured Anaerolineaceae bacterium
GACATGGGCACCCTCAGCGCCCAAGTAGACACGCTGGGGCCGAGCGTGACCATCCCCGACTCCTGGTACATCTGGGAGCCGGTTGCGATCTTGGTGGACGACGAGGGTCCGGGCGTGGCTCAAGTGGCGCTTACGATCGATGGAGGAGCCTACGGACTGCGCAAGTACACCTGGGGGAACTTGTCGCTCGTGCCGGACGATTTCATTTGGGATCGGCACTTCGGCGAAATCATCGCACCCATTGGCGAGTATGCGGTGACCGTGTCTGCGACCGACAACCTGGGCAAGATTGGTTCGGCCATTGGCGAGATCGTGGTCCCGGATCCCAGCGACTCGACCGGGTTGGCCGGACCGATCGGCTCCAGCGCCTCAGATGAGAATGAGAGCGGGGTCTCGGGACCTTCACTATCGCTGGAGGATCTACTGGCGCGCCTGCCGGAGGGCGATGTGACTGACGGCCCCGCCGCTCCTATCTTCACCGGACCCGCCACAAGTGGATCCTCTTCGGCCTCCGGCCCTTCGGGTCCTGAGCGCACCTTCGCCGGTTCATCCACAGGCAAGACCTCCACGGCCGACACAGTCGTCAGCGCCCCACCTTCCACAGTCTCGCCGACGGGTACCAGCAGCGGGGTGCTCTGGGGTGCGGCAGCTCTGGCTGCGGCTGGTGCAGTGACAGCTTACTCGCTCGTCCGCCGCCGAGCGCGCGAAGCCCAGTACGCAGAGATGCGCCAAGCAGCCGCCGGCTCCGCCGCAACAGCCCGCGCTTCGAGATCGCTGTCACTCACGAGTCGGCTCCAGATGGCTGTCGCGGCTGCGGCAGCTGCTGCTGCTGCGGTTGCGGAGGCAGCCCGACAACGGGCAGCGGACGCCATTCGCCAGCGCAATGAGCGCTTGCGTTTGGAACGCGAAGAACGGTTCGAGCAAGCCGAGCGCCGGCAGGCATTGACCGCTTCGCAGGCACCGACCTCCCAGCCGGCGCTCGACATGGCCAAATGGAAGCAGCAGGATTACGCCGCGTACGAGGCCTCCCAGCATGCGGACGCGCTTCAGGCCTTCCGTGACCAGGAGCATGCCTCTGTTCCCATCGTTGCGCCTTCCCCAGTGGCCGCGTGGTGGCAGCGGACCGTAGAAAACGTCAAGGAAGCCCAGCGATCCGTGGCCAATTGGGTCGATCAGCACCAAGCCGCAGTTGCCATCGGGGTCGGGGTGGTAGCGGCAATAACCGGTATCGCTATCGTTGCTCTATCCGGAGGCACAGCCACTCCGTTGGTAATTGCCGGCTGGGCAGCCTTGGCAGCCGGCGGCACTGTAGCTCTCGGGACCGTGGGCCTGAATTCCTACTTCGGTCGCCCGTTGACTCAAAACCTCCTACGCAATGCTGCACTCTCAGTCGGCGGCGCAGTGGCGACTGCCGGCGCCTGGGGCCTCCTCACAAGCGGTCTGGCGACCCAGGCAGTCCTTGGAGCCGGAAACACGGTGGCTGGTCTCTGTTTGAGATTTCAACCCGCATGCGCGCGGCTAGAGCCCGTGTTGCAAGCTTTCGACACTGGGGAGCAGATTTGGCTTTCGGCGCAACTGGCTGTCCAGACCGCGACTAAAGATCCAAGGGCGCCCGAGACCGCCCTCGAGCTGCAACTGGAGCAGATAGATGGTGGTGTCCCGGGGAACACAGCGATCCGGGAGCTGTCGGAGGTAGGGGGAGACGCGCTCGAGGCGCTCGCGAGGCACGGAGATGAGGCGGCCGGACTCGCAACAACCATCGCGAACCACGGCGACGAAGTGGTCGAAGTTCTCGATAGCGGGCTCATCCGTATGCGCCCAGAAGCCGCGGCATCGTTCGCCGACGAGTTGCGCGCCACACTCAATACTGCGGATCTCATCTCCGCCCGCGGCGACATCCAGATCCGGGTTTGGCACTCTCCGACCAGCGGCTATGTGTATGCATCTCTGCCAACCCAGGACGTTGTGGGAGCGCTGGATCAGGTAGAAGCCCTGGCCAGGGCTGGACAAATCCACGGCCCGGACGTTATCCGGCTGAGTGATATCATCGCCTCGGCATCGGCCCATGGCTCAGGCGAACGCGTGGTTCTTGGTCGGTTCGGGGCCACGGGTGAGTTCATCCAAGAAGCCATGGACAACGGCGGCGTGTTCTTCGATACGAGCGAGGAGGTTTACCGCCGGCTACAAAGAGCGGGGATTGACCCATGGTTGGTCAACGAAGCCTTCCTGCGCCAGCAGGCCGAGGCAGGCCGGTCGTTCGAGTACGTGCTACGGGAACTTGAAGCCGACGTTTTCGAGTCCGAACTGAGCGCGATTGACCTTGTTGCGCTGGGCGACGTAGACCTGGCGCTCGTTGCACTTGACCTCGGGGAGGGAAGCCCGGTTCCGGCCCGGCTAAAGGAAGCCGGC
Source organism: uncultured Anaerolineaceae bacterium (assembly GCA_964590515.1). Classification (GTDB taxonomy): domain Bacteria; phylum Chloroflexota; class Anaerolineae; order Anaerolineales; family E44-bin32; genus JADFRG01. Next base: position 2,410 of record CAZPZD010000081.1, read on the forward strand.
TGGCTGCTCGAACATGGGTACGAGGCGGTTGTCGATTATTCGGCACAAGTCATCCGCTGGATCCGGCCCTAAGGGGAGGGCACAGAAGACATGACTCCACCACCTGATGAAGGCGGGTTGGCTGAGCGGCAGAGCGAACTCAGGGCGCAACTTAGACCAGAAGTCCAGTCTGGCCTTATCGCCCGTTTAGAGAGCTACCTCGACCTAGACCAATGGGGCTTCCGGCTCGCTTACGTCAACCCACGCTATGACAGTGTGATCTACGATTCTCCGAGGTGCAGGATAAAGGTCTCCCTCTTGATAGATCGCCGCGAGGGCGATGAAATGCGGATCTCGTATGCCCGATCGCACGTGGGAGACGATGTAGAGGTGGTCATGGAGTGGCAGGGGGAGCGCTGCTTCGCCTGGCACAACATTCGGCTGGACCCCTTCTGGCAGTTTCTGGAGGGGATCACCCCGCAGGAAGCAGCCGAGCACTTCCGTACCCGTACGCGCTGGTCTGCCGGAAAGGCGTTCCGTGAGACAGAGTTGGGGAAGTCGCTGCGGGGCGCGGACGCGACGATTGCGTTCCATGGGTACCTCTGGCAACACTACGGCGAGCAGCTTTTCTCGATGTTCGATGTGCGGCGGCCGGAGCTGTGGGAGGAATTCCGCCGCTTCCTGCGCGGGTACTACGAGCTACTGCCCGACCACCCTCTGATTCGCAGACCGATGGAAAGGTGGGGGATCCCCCCTTGGAATGTGTGCTAGGCGCAGGTCGGCCCGAACGGCCCACGCCTCCGGTCGTCGGCCGATAGACGAGGTGCTAAGCCCACTTGATGGGCCCGATATGGCGTCTGACGTTCGGTCCCTTAGCTAGCGTTGTTCTCCCTCCCCGATCACAAGGCCGCTTCCGAGGATTAGGTCGAGAGCAATTCGGATCGGAGGAGGTCGGCTCAAGACCGTTGAGGTCCCAATCGACACGACGCAAAGGTCCATCTTGAACCACATTTCTGCTCTGGCTTCGGACCTCCAGGATATGCGCCAGGACATTCCCTATCGGGAGAGCCTCTTAGCACTCCTCTCAGATGGCGAGGAGTTGCTCACGAAGCAACCGAGCGATACTAGCCGAATTCGAAAGATCGCCTTCGGTCTTTTCCGCCTGGTCACGGACAGCTTAGAGCTAGAGAGAGGGCGAATCGGCAAGCGTCTCATGGCCTTAAGCGGTGAGTTGCGAGAGTACGTCGCGGCCGTTGACAACACGCAGCAATAGCTGGTGACATGAGATGGGGAGAAGAACTAACCACAGAGAACGCGGCGGCAAGATTGGAAGGGGCTCGCGCCTACCTCGAAGCCTTGAGGCGCGAGCACAACCCCGACTGATATGATTGTGTCCAGAGCAACACGGCGAAGGTGCCTACATCGCCCGCGAACTTTGCAGTTGGGTGGAACTCGTCGTTAGGCGGGGAAAGTCATCGCCGCCTCGGAAAGTAGGGTCAAATGGGCAACATCGGGGAGAAAGACATCGGCACAGGCGCCCTCGGGGGCGAAGTATTGCGAGAACTTCAGAAAAGGGCGAAGAATGGCGCCTACTGGTTCTATTTCATCGCCGGGTTCACCCTCCTCGGCGCTATCTCGCGCATCACGCTCCACCAGCCACTTTTCCAACTCTCACTCTCCGCGACTCAATTCACAGATGACCTCGCGACCACCGTCGCGGCGAAGCTCACCTCCGTAGCCTCATTCTCCACTTCCGCGATCGCAGTTGCAGTTGACCTGCTCCTGGCCGGACTCTTCGCATCAATCGGCTACTTCGCGGCCAGACGCAGCTTGGCCATCTATCTCGTTGGCCTAGTCCTGTACACGTTCGATTTCTTTGTACCCTTAGTCAATGAGCAGTGGCTTGCTGTCGTTTTCCATGTCGTCATTCTGGTTGGAATCGCCAGAGGGATGACGGCCGTATCGAAGCTTCGTCGAATCGAGGGCGGTGTCACTCCACTCGAGGCCGCCCCCGAACTAGATCCGGTCAGAAGAAAACGAGATCGACGAACATCCTTCGCCCTGCTCGTTGGTGGTGTCCTGCTGCTTCTCGCGGTAGCTCTCGCAACCAGCGAATAGAGCCTGAGTACGGGCCGACGCCCCGCGTCAGATACAATCTGTTTAGCCACCGGAGAAGAGCATGGACATCGGATCGGTACTGACAAGGGCCTGGAACATCACCTGGAAATACAAGGTGCTCTGGCTGCTGGGGATCCTGGCCGGCTGCAGCGCCAGCGGGCGGGGCAGCGGGGGCCAGTTCCCGAGCGGGTT
>CAZPZD010000082.1:0-4689 GCA_964590515.1 uncultured Anaerolineaceae bacterium
GGGCTGCCCACGGTCCTCGACGTTCGGGGACCCGTTCTTGCCTTGACCGCAGTGCTGCTCAGCTCCTTCGGCACCGTGTATGCCCGTAGGCACCTTAGCCAGGCTAATGTGATCTCCCTGACAGCGTTCCAGACCTTTGTGGCGGCTCTGGTCCTGGTTCCCCTGGGCCTGTTGGTTGCTCGCACCGACCTGGCCACAATAAGCACGACAGGCTGGTTGGCGGTGGCCTACACCGGGTTGATCGGATCCGTCCTGGCGTTCCTCGCGTTCTTTCAACTCATCCGCGAATTCGGTGCGACGTCGGCTGCCGAGACGACGTATCTGACCCCACCCGTGGCGGGTCTCTTGGGAGTGCTGCTGCTGGACGAGGTCATCTCGGGGGAGCTGGTGTTCGGGGCAATCCTAATCTTGCTGGGAGTCTACGTGGCGGAGCGTCGGCGCCCGGCCTCGGCTTGACATGCGGTTCCGGCGCTTCTTATAATGGTTCCGCGCGGGTGTAGTTCAGCGGTAGAACGCTTGCTTCCCAAGCAAGATGTCGTGGGTTCGAGTCCCATCACCCGCTCTTAGGCCTCCGATCGCTTTTCCAACCCGGACCGTCTGCTCCAACTCAAAGAGGATACTCCAATGACCGAGCAAGCCTCGTCTTCGCCGCGGCAGCCAGGATGGTCGACCCGCTCCGTCCATTCCGGTGACAAGCGTCCTTTCCCGCATTACTCGCTGAACTTGCCTATCTTCCAGACTGCCGCGTACACGTTCAACGACACCCAGGACTTGAGTCAATTCATGCAGGCCCGCCTGTGGGGGCCGGTCGAGGGGCGCACGGAGTATGGGCGGTACGGCAACCCCACCGTCGCGGCGGTGGAGGGTGGATTGGCGCAGTTGGAGGGCGCCGGCGGCGCCATCCTCTTCTCCTCAGGCATGGCAGCCATCACCACTACCTTGCTCTCGCTGCTCTCCGCCGGCGACCACCTGATCCTCACCGATGACTCCTACCGCCGGACGCGGCAATTCTGCCTGACGGTTTTGAAGCGCCTCGGAATCCAATGCAGCCTGGTTCCGGCCGGAGATCTTGACCAATTGGAGTCGGCGATCCGCCCCGAGACCCGGCTGATCGTCTCCGAGTCCCCGACCAACCCGTATTTGCGGGTGTTGGACCTCGAGCGGCTAGTCCAGATTGCGAAGCGGTCTGGGGTCAAGTCCCTAATCGACAGCACCTTTGCCACCCCCATCAACCAGCGACCGCTTGAATTCGGAATCGATCTGGTGATTCACTCAGCCACAAAATACCTAGCGGGTCACAATGACCTGCTGGCGGGTGTGGTGGCCGGCTCCGAGTACATGCTCGCACTGATCCGACAGAACCTGTGGGTGATGGGGGCGACCTGCGATCCGCACGCTGCCTATTTGACCTACCGGGGCTTAAAGACGTTGGCCATCCGGCTGGCCCGCCAAAACCAGACCGCCCAGCAGTTGGCTGAATTCTTGGAGGCCCATCCGAAAGTTCGGCGGGTCTGGTATCCCGGACTCGCCTCCCATCCGGATCATGAGGTAGCCCGCCGCCAAATGGACGGCTTCGGGGGTGTGGTGAGTTTCGAGGTCGATGGGGACTTGGAAGCCGCCAGCCACCTCATCGATTCGGTTCGGTTGCCGCTGATCGCCTCCAGCTTGGGAGGGGTAGAGACTCTCATCGAGCAACCCGCCCTGATGTCTTACTTTGAATTGTCGAGCGAGGAACGCCTGAAGGTGGGGATCAAGGACAATCTGGTTCGGCTGTCGGTCGGGATCGAGGATGCCGAGGATTTGATCGCCGATCTGGACCAGGCGCTGTCCCGGATTGACTAAGCGCGGGCCCGCAGTTCGGAAAAGCACAGGGGGCTGTCTCAAAAGTAGCGCGAGTCAGCCCCCTGTGGTTGCGCGATTTTTCCGGTCGCCTAAGGCCTGACTAATCCTTCACGCACGTCCCAAAGGTCGTTCCGTTCTTGCGGATGGAGGTGAAGCAGGTAAGGGTCATGCTGAAGGTGCTCCCGTCCGCCCGCTCCCCCTCGACGAATACGGTGTCCCAGTCGACGCGGGTGGCGTCCAGCCCGACCACCGTCCAGCCGCTGTTGGGGCAGCCCGCTTCGAACCACTCGGGAGGATCTCCGACGAAACCTGGCAGGATTCCACCGGTTTCGCCGGACGCCCGACCATTGCGGGTGATCGGGGCTTCGCCGCTCGAGTTCCCCTTAACATTCACGTTGAGCTGTCCGGGGGCTATGTTCCCGCCATTGTTTTGACACAGCGCGGGGGCCTTACCGGAAGCGAACGCGGTGACGAGAAGCGTCTCCCCCTGAACGATCACGTTCCCAAGACCACGTGCAAGCCACTCGATGGTCAAGGGGCTGCTCCATCCGCCGCTACCGCTACTGAAGCCACCCCCCGCGATGGCAACGCCCGTGTACAGCAGGGTCAGCGCCATGACGAGCGCAACAGCGAACTTCGTCTCCCGTCTTCCGGGTAATACTCTACGCAATTGCATCAACGGTCTCCTTTTGAGTGGTGTCGCTCGAGATTGCGCCGGACCCCCCAGCGCGGCGAGCACACCCTGAAACGGGGGTCATTCTACACCAAGAAGGTCCGATTTCAAGGGATGAAGCCTAATCCCACGGCAGCCTCCTCTATTGCAGCTTGCCCATACGGTTGACTTCCCGCACAGCGCCCAGCTTTCCAAACAATTCCTTGGCCTCGTTCCACATGCCCTCGGCGTGCTCGCGATCCCCAGACTCGTGCTCATATCTCGCCCACGCGCGCAGCGTACGGGCCAGTTCATCCTCCCTGCCGATCTTCCGAAAGATCCGCGCGCTCTCGGCAAAGCAGACCTGCGCGTCGCAGGCGCGGCCCGGGCCAAGCGGTGTGTGCGCGAGGATCGGTGGCTCGGTTAGCCGACAAACTACCATCCCCATCGCCCGCCAGGCCCTCCCCAAATCGTCTTGCGACTCCGTGCGAGCTGCAATGTCCAGCGCCTGCTGGGCAAATCCCAGAGCTTCATCGAGCCTTCCTTCGCCCAGCATCGCCTCCGCCAAGGCGCTATGGACCTCCGACAAGTTATCCGTTCCGGCGGCATCAGTCATCCCCACGACGACTCGCAAGTCCGCTTCCCCGCCAATGAGGTCCCCTTGGATCACCTTCACCCGACCGAGATTGCCCAGGGACACGACCTCGGTGTCGCGATCGCCGATCCGGCGGGCGATCACCAGCGCCTCGTTGTACTGGTCGGAGGCGGAATCGAGGTCACCGCGCGACTCGGCGACGAGGCCCAGGTTGTTCACAAGCGGCATCGCCCGGCGTTCGTCTCCCATCCCCTGAAAGATTCCGAAGGCCTCTGTGAATGATCGCTGCGCCTCGTCATACCGACCGGAGGCCCAGCTCAGCATGCCGATCAAGTTGAGGTTTTCCGCGTGCTGCCCCTGGTTACCCAGTGCTGAGGAGAGCTCAGGCAGGGGACGAGCCAGATCTTTGGCCCTTTCAATCTCTCCGAGGCGAAACGCCCCCCAGGCCTGCATCCAGAGCGATTTGATCGGCGCCAGCTTGAGGCCGGCGGTCGTCGAGATGGCTTCCGCCTGCTCGGCGCTGGTGATCGCCTCGCGGAGGTCCCCCTTGTGCATCTGAGTCTCAGACATGCCGTACCAGGCACGTGATTCGGCGAATAAGTCTTCCCAACCCTTCGCCACCTCGATGGCCTTCCTGAATGCCTCCACGGATTCCGGATAACGGGCTTCCCAACCAAGCACATCGCCCAGCAGCTGGTATGCTGACAGGACATCCGATCTGATCTCGAGGTCTGGCTTGATGTGACCAGCGGCCTCGAGCACGTTTTCCGCGGCGGAGATGGCGGCCGCGTTGGAGTACTCACTCTGCGCCTGCTGGGCCGACCTCAGGTTGAAGTCCAGTGCCTTCGGCCAGCTCTCGCCTCTGAAATAGTGGTAAGCAAGCAGGTCGAGGGCGGTGTCGATCGCATCGGCGTAGGAGCGCTCGAGGAACCCGGCCACGCTACCGTGCAGGTCTCGGCGCAGCCCAAACGGGAGGCTCCCGTACGCCGCCTCCTGGATGACCCCGTGCCTGAAGCTGTACGAGTCTCCCCCTTCCAGCTCGACGAAGCCCCTGCGACTCAGCTCGTCGAGCTCGGGCTGAATCCCGCGAGCACCGTTCAGCGCCGGGTAAGCCCCCAGGAGATGGCCGGCGTTGAAAGTCCTCCCGAATACACTGGCCACCCGCAACGTGCTGCGGGGACGCTCTTCCAGCTGATCGATACGGGTCAGCACCAGGCTGTCGAGGCTGGCCGGGAGATCGAGGCCAGATAGCGCCTTCGCATCCCGGGGCGAGATCGCGTGGTCTCTCAGGTAGTTCAAGACCTCCTCGATGTAGAAGGGGTTGCCCTCGGCGCGGGCGAGCAGCCGTTCGACAAACGCGCGCGGCGGTCGTACGTCGGGGCCGTACAGCTGAGTCGATTTGACCGCGATCCATTGCTCGGCCTGCTCGGGAGTGAGTTCGGCTAGGGCAATCTCGGTGAAGTGCGGCCAGCTGGCTATTGTGGAAGCAACCCCCTCACCGGCGCGCCCCGTCCTGTACGCGAGCATGAACAGCACCGGCAGGTTCGTCAGCGAACTTCCCAGCACTTTCAACAGGTCCGCCGAAAGCGGATCGATCCAA
>CAZPZD010000083.1:0-4642 GCA_964590515.1 uncultured Anaerolineaceae bacterium
TCTTCAGGGCAGCAACCGGGATCTTATCCGTGAGTTTGAAGTTGATGGTTCCCTTACCCGTCTTAATCGCCGGGTACTTGGCCCTGAACTCGTCGAGGTACTTCCCGCCAAAGGGAAAGAACGAGACCCCGTCCTTCCAGTAGCCCAACCCTACTCGTCCGCCCTTCGCCTTGTAGGTCGGGATGCCGTACGAGATCACCACTTCGGCACTCGGATACATGCCCATGATCAGCGTGTGCAGCTTGTCGTAGAACGGTCTCCGTTCATCCGAAACAGCATCGACGAATTTTTGGACTTCCTTGTTCATCGCATTCTGTCTTCCGACAGCCTCAGCGCACCTCAGCTGGGCCGCGTGACGTTATCCCCAGCCATTTCTCCCCGGGCTTTTCGGATGGCGCCCCGGCCCCTCCGGGAACTCGCCCGGCGGCCCATCAGAACGTTCCTTCTCGGTCACGAATAGGTGCGAGCGGTGCGGGGGCGTAGGGTGATAACCGACCACCCGGGCGACTGTTCGCTCGCCAACTCCGGGCGTCTCGTCGATTATTTTCAGGACCTGCGCGAGCGCCGTTTCGCCCGCAACGTCCACGGGAATGATGAGGTTCACATCCCGCGCAAACGATTCCCGGTCACTCTGAACTTCGTCTGCCCGAATAATGATGTAGGCGTCGAGGCCCGCTGCGTATCGAGCCCCCAGGGCCTCCCCGGCTTGGGCCGGGGCAGATGCCTTCACCAGCACCCAGGCCCGAATTCGCCCGCCCTCGGGCTCCATGCTGACCCCCTTCATTCCTTGTTCCGCATTCGGCTTCATCGCTTCGCTGTCCATTCTCTCCTCCTCTGACTTGGCGCCGCCGCTAGGCGGCTTTCGGATTCTCGCTCGGACCTCGCCGCACGATCGCGTTCTTCAGTCGCAGTAGCGAGGGCGGAATGCGCGGGAGCTCGACGTACGGCTTCACCAGATGCCTCCCTTGCGCGTAGCTCAAGGGCATGATTGCAGCTTCTTCGGTCACCAGGATCCGATCCGCTTGCTGGTAGAGCTCAATCCGTTGCTTCCGGTCGGCGATCCGGGCAGCCTGCTCGGTCAGCGCATCGAACTCGGGATGGCTCCAGCGGATCGGGTTCAACCCCTCCCGGCTGTGGAAGAGCACTCGCAGCATGCTGTCCGGATCCGGGTAATCTGCGGACCAGCCGCTGATCGCAATCGGCGCGGGATCGTGGTCCTGGCGATCCATGAACTCGCCCCAGGGGAGCGAGCGTGCATTCACCTGGACCCCTAGCGCCTGGTTCCACAGGCTCTGCAACGCGGCCGGCACCGGATTGCTGGCCGGATCGCCGGTGTAGAGCAACTCAATCGCCGGGAATCCTACTCCACGTTCATACCCAGCCTGCGCCAGGGATCGCCGGGCGGCCTCCTCGTCAAAGCCAATTCCGATGGCCGGCGAGTGGCCGGGCATGCCGGGGGGCAGAAACCCGCCGAGCGCCGGCTGGTAAGGCGCGCTCCCCGTTTGCTCCGGCAAGACCTTACGATCGATGGCCTGGACGAACGCCATTCGCACCCGAGGGTCATCGAAGGGCGGGCGATCCATCCGGAAGCCCAGGTAGACCGTCGAGAGCGCCGGTGTGAGCCGGAATTCCCGCCGGTAGCTGGCCCTGAGTTGGCCGACGGTGCCGGGGTCGGCCATGATCAAGCTGATGCCGTCGAGCGAGCCCTGGTCGAACGCCTTGAGTTGAGCAGCGTACCCATCGATCAGCGGAGCTTCCACCCGACCCACGTTTCCGCGGGCCAGTCCCCGGTAATGCGGATTCCACTCGAGGAGCATGCCCTCGCCGGCGGCCCACTGCGCCAAACGATAGGGTCCATTGCCGACGAGGTTGGCGACCTCGGTCCAGGGCTGTCGATCGCCTTCGACCACCCAACGCGGCAGCGGGTAGGTCGCCGGGTGGGTGAGCACCAGCGGGAAGTAGCTGGCCGGAGCGGACAGCCGGACCTCGAGCGTGTGATCGTCGAGCGCCTTCACCCCGAGCTGGGTGGCATCCAGTTCCCCTGCGGCGACCTGCCCCGCGTTCTCAAGATTGTTCAACAGCAGCGCGGTCGGAGATTGCGGACCGAGCGAGAGGTTCCGCTTCCAGGCATACTCGAAGTCGCCGGCGGCGAGCGGCCGGCCGTCGCTCCAGCGGCGCCCCTTGCGCAGGGTAAACGTGTACCGCCGACCATCTTGCGACACGTCCCAGCGGGCGGCCAGCGCGGGCACGATGCCCGATGCCTCGTCCACCTCCAACAGGCCCTCGAAGAGTTGAGCGACCAAGAAGGAGGCGACATCGTCGCCGGCCAGTCCGGGATCGAGGCTGGCCGGTTCATCGACCGCGAAGCGCAGAACTCCGGCCGGCTCTTCCGCCCGCGCCGGCACTTGCGATCCCCAGACCAGCTCCCATAGGTCGAAGGCCTGCCCATAGGCTTGTTGGGCCCGGTCAAATTGAAAATCTGCCGAATACACCAGCCCCAACCGCAGCAGCGTGCGGGCGGCCAATTCGTGCTGCTCTCGGTCTTGCTGCAGGGTCAGCGCCTGGGAGTAGTGCTCGATCGCCTCTCGGCAGGCGTACAGGGCATGCGCCCGCTCACCGGCCTGCAGCAAATATCCGATCGCTTTGTCCGGCTCGCCGGCGGCCCGGTAGTGATGGGCGAGCGACTCGTATTCCTCGGGGCTGGCGGCTTCCAGCACGGGCGCCAGCCGGGCGTGGATCGTCTTGCGCCGGGCTAAGGGCATCCCCTCCAGCATGGCCGCCGGGATCAGGGTGTGAGTGAAGCTGAAGCGGCGGCCGTTTTCGGTGGGTGCTTCCTGGATGAGCTGGGCCTGTTCGGCGCTCTTCAGCGCCTCGGCCAGCAGGGCCTCGTCCATCGGTTCGACGGCGCGGACCAGCTCGAGTTCGAATTGCCGGCCGCGCACGGCTGCGGCCTCGAGCACCCGCCGAGACTCCAGCGGGAGGGCCTCGATCCGGCTCTGGATGGCGACCCGGACATTGGCCGGGATGCCGAGCGCCTGCTTGCCTCTCACCTGCCAGTGGTAATCCCGGTACACCAGCCGGCCCTTCTCGACCAGGCCCTTGCAGACCTCTTCAATGAAGAAGGGATTGCCCTCGGTCACCCGGTGGAGCTCCTCGACCAGGTCGGGAGCCAACTCCTCGCCGAGGAACCCCTCCAGCATCGCCTGGCTCTGTTCCCGAGTGAGGCGGCTCAGCTCCACCAGGTGGGCAAGTTGGTCGCGCTGGAATCCGAGCAGCACTTCCTGTAGCGCCTGGTCGGATGGCGCGTCGCCAGGGCGGTAGGTCAGCACAAACAGAATCGGCCGTTCGCGGATCTGCTGCACCAGGTAGCGCAGCAGGTGAAGCGTGCCGCTGTCGGCCCATTGGGCGTCCTCGATCACCAGCAGCACGGGCGCCTGTTCACTGAGCGTCGCCAGCAGGACTGCCAGGCTCTCGAACAGGCGATGCTGCTCGTGCGGGGCTCCGACCGCCGCGGGAACCTCCAGGTCAGGGAAACGACGCTGGTGCTCGGGGGCCAGCGTAAGCAGGTCGGCGGTGACAAACGGCGGCAGGGCAGCCAGCAGCTCCGCTCCGGGTTCGAGCGCGCTGCGCATTATTTGTTTGAAAGCGCCGAAGGGTTGGGCAGCCTGAGGATCGTTGAATCCTTGCAGCACCCGCGCCCCGCTAAACTCCGCTTGGGCGATCAGCTCACGGACGAGGCGGGTCTTGCCGATGCCGGACTCCCCACTGAGAATGAGGGTCTGGCTCTTGCCGCGCAGGGCCTTTCCCCACAGACTGCGCGCCTGTTGGAGTTCCTGTTCCCGACCAGCCAGCCGGCCGCGCCCAATCCGTTCCAGGGCCGGCACTTCCGGTTTGGCCTCAACCTCGCTCCGCAGCAAGTCCGGGGTCTGGAGGATTTCAAGAACTTCGGATGCCGAGGCGGGGCGATCGGCGGGCAATTTGGCCAGCAACCGCAGGATCAGCTCATCCAGCGCCTGCGGCAGTTGGGGGGCTTTCGCCCGAGGCGGTACGGCCGGAGCGAAGAGATGCTGGGTGATGATCGCCAGCGGTTCGCTGGCGGTGAACGGCACCTGCCCGGTGCACCACTCATAGAGCAGCACGCCCAGGGCGTAGAGGTCAGCCCGCCCATCGAGCGGCTGCCGCTGGAGCACCTCCGGCGCCAGGTAGTAGACCGTTCCGGCGATGACCCCGTCGCTGGTGATGCGGAAGGCCAGCGAGGTGGCCAACCCGAAATCGGTCAGCTTGACCGTCCCCTCGGCGGTCAGCAGGATGTTCTCCGGCTTCAGGTCACGATGCACGATGCCCTGGCCGTGGGCGTGCGCCAGGGCGGTGCAGAGCTGAACCCCGATCGCCACGATCTCAGGCAGCTCCCGCGGCGGCTGCTCGTAGAGCGACCGGCCCTGGATGTACTCCATCGCGATGTAGGCGGTGTTGCCGGTCTCTCCGGCGTCGTGGATGGCGACGATGTTGGGGTGGTTGAGCTGGGCAGCCAGGCGGGCCTCCCGCAGCAGGCGAGCCCGTCCTTTGGCATCCAGGTTGGACTCGCTCACCACCTTGATCGCCACCGGGCGATCGAGCACCTCGTCATGGGCGAGGTACACGA
>CAZPZD010000084.1:0-4349 GCA_964590515.1 uncultured Anaerolineaceae bacterium
AACGCCGGATTGGGGGAGAATCCAAAGGGAGCGAAACCGTGATTCGTCGACCATGGCAGCCCGGCCCCACCTATAACAGGAAGACAATGGCCCCATCAAGGGGCCATCGGTCATGCAAGAAGTCCTGCCTTGACCAGGTCAGGGCACTTATCGCGAGCCTCTAGGGTCCGGAGGCTGCGGAAAGGTCGCAGTAGGACTTCCTACTGCCGAGCGTCCCGCCGAGTCTCAGACCGTCCGATTTGTGCTTTGTGATCGCCTCGAACCAATGCCTCTTTCTTGCTTCGGGGCCAACGTTTGACCTGCCGTTCCCGGTGAAACGCTGCATGAGCATCAGGAAATTCTTGTGAGAATACGAGGGTCACGGGGAGGCGAGCCCGGGTGTAGCGGCTTCCATTTCCCGCCTGATGCTGCCGGATCCGGACAGGCAGATCGGTAGTGTGTCCCGTGTAATAGGATCCGTCAGAGCATCGGAGTATATAGACCCAGGCCTTACGCATGGCTTACGCCGGCAGGGTCAGGGCTTCCAGCTCCCGTGGGTAGTAGGTGAGAATTTCGATTCCGTCTTTGACAATCACGACCGTATCCGAGTGGCGGAACCCGCCCAATTCTGGGACGTAAAGCCCGGGCTCGACCGTGAACACCATCCCGGGCTTGAGCTCGGTGTGGTCGCCAGAATCCAGAAACGGGCCTTCGTGATAACGGATTCCGATCGCGTGGCCGGAGTGATGCTTCCAATAGGGATCCAGCTGATGCTTCTTGAAGTAGCCCCGCACCGCCCGGTCCACGTCGGAGCACTTGGCACCCGGCCGCAGCGCTTCGAAGGCGGTGTCCTGCAGCGCGACCATGTGATCGAAGAAGCTGCGCTGCTCATCGCTGGGGTCGCCGAGGATCATCGTCCGCTCGAGTTCGGAGTTGTAGCCCCAGACCGGGGCGCCTGCGCCGGTCACGAGCACGTCGCCCGGCTGAAAGGTCAAGTTGGCGGCTAACGAGTGTGGGATGGCGGCATTGCGGCCGATCTGGCCGCGGTATCCAGCGTCTGCTCCGGTTACAAATGGATCGTTGGCCCGGTAGATCGGGCCAATGGCATCCAGCATCGCCAGGGTCGCCTCTTCGCTCGCCTGGCGGCTGACCTCGGTCTCAGTGGCGCCGGGAACCGTGTACCGCTGCAGCAGCGTGTGGGCCAGATTACCCCACCGGACACTCTCCCGGATCAAGTTGAGTTCGGCCTCGGACTTGATCATCATCTGGTCTTCCACAAAAGCCCGGATCCGGTGGACCGTGCCACCGGTAAGCTCCGACAAGCTTGGGCCTCGGTAGCCGAAGATCCAGGGATACCCGTCCTGGTCGGCTCCAAAGTTGCCGGAGATCCCCATTCTCTCCAGGGACGTTTTCAGAACCTGCATCGGATGCGGATCATCCGGATACTCGGGGTAGTGATCCACGCCGCCGACCACCGCATTGGCCTGGGCGTGCTCCAGCTCCAGCCGCGGGACGAAGAGCCGGCGCTCGCCTTTCGCATTCATCACGAAGGCCATCGGCCGCTCGGTGGGCACGAAGGCGAAACCGGCGTAGTAGAGAATGTAATCGCGATCGAAGAGCACGACGCCGGACAACTTCTGGGCCGTGATCTGCTCCAGCAGCCGCTGGCAACGGGCTGAGCGCTCGGCCGCGCTAATCTGGATACTTGTTTGTTGAACTGGCATCGATCAAGCTCCTAGGGAATACGGAAGATGATAACAAGCCGTACCTCGACTTGCCAGTTGAGTTCCATGATTGGGCCCTGTGTGATAATTCGAACCGCAGATTGAAGTGTGGATCGGGAGGCAGCGCGGTGAAGAACACCTTGTGGGTGGCATCGGGGGAGGGTCTCTTCTGGTTCCGGCAGGAAGGAGCGGCGTGGACTCAAGTGGGACACGCCCTCGCGGGATCGAACCTTACCTGCGTCGACGCCTCCGGCGGGGCGGTGATCGTAGGAGCTGTCGATGGGGTCCTACGCTCACTCGATGGTGGAGAGTCCTGGCAGCCCGCCGAGAGTGGGCTCACAGTAAAGCATGCCCGCTGGGTTGGCCTGCATCCTGAGGTTCCCGGGGTGGCGCTGCTCGGGACGGAGCCGGCGGCCATCTTCCGCAGCGAGGATTACGGAGGCAGCTGGACGAACTGTTCCGAAATCGCCGGCCTGCGCAAGGCCGGAGGTTGGTTCCTACCCTATTCGCCAGAGTCCGGATGCATCCGGGGGTTCGCCGTCCATGGGGAGCGGGCCTACGCGGCGGCCGAGGTCGGTGGGGCACTGCGCTCGGACGATGCCGGCCGGACGTGGGGGCTCGTGGAGGGGAGCGAGGGGAAAGCTGTGTTCGAGGATCCGCCGGAGCATCACATCCACCCCGACGTGCATTCGATCCTCACCCATCCGGTCTCATCCGACTTCGTCTACGCTCCGACCGGTGGCGGTTTCTACCTCAGTGGGGACGGGGGCAAGAGTTGGGAGCTTCGCTACGAGTGTTACTGCCGCGCCACGTGGGCCGATCCGGCCGACCCAGACCATCTGATCTTGGGCCCAGCGGACGATGTCGACGCGAACGGCCGGATCGAGCAAAGCCGGGATGGCGGCCTCAACTGGGAAGCGGCTTCGATGGGGCTGAAAGTCCCGTGGCGGCGCCATATGGTTGAACGCTTCATCCAGGCCGGCGAGGGATTGCTCGCCGTCCTATCCAACGGACAGGTCTTGTTCGCCGAGCTGGCCACTTTGGACTGGCGCCCGATTTTGGAGGAGGTCCCTGACGTGCGCGCGATCGCGGTCTCGCGATAATCCATCCACCGTGATCGTCCTTATGAGCCGCGCCAAACAAGGCGGCCCATGAGCCCACGACCCCGTGTCATTAAGCCTTTTGGCTTAATTGTGGTAGTATTAAGCTAATGACCTTAATTTGGAGAAAATTAAGCTAAAACGCTTAATCGACTGACGATTAAGTCTTAATGCTTAAGGAACCGGAATGGCGAAAGAAACCTATCTCGCGGTAATCGCCGACATCGTGCGCTCGAGAACAATCACCGACCGGGGCGCGTTCCAGAAGCGGCTGGCCCGGGCCATCACGTCGATCAACAAGAGTTTCGCCCAGACCATCGCCTCCAAGTTCGTCCTGACGGTGGGGGACGAATTCCAGGGACTGCTGAAAAGCGAGGGCCAGATCGTTGAGATCCTGGCCTCATTGCGAAGCGGGATCCACCCGGTTGAATTGCGCTTCGGGATCGGAGTCGGTCGGATCAGCACGCCGCTCCGACCGGAGGCGCTAGGGATGGACGGAGTGTGCTTTCACAACGCAAGGGAAGCCCTGGAGCGGGCGGCAACCCGGGGAACTCCGGTCGAGGTGGAGGCGGGAAGGTTGCCGGAACCGTTCTCGATTTATGCTCTGCTATATGGTGCCCTTCGGGGCTCGTGGACCCAAAGGCAGCGACAAGTGATCGACCTGGCCATGAGCGGCATGGAGGGTAAGAAGATCGCCACCCGACTTTCGATCAGCCCGCCCGCAGTCACCCAGCATCTCGGCGCAGCAAGTTGGAAGGAAATCGAAGAGGCGACTCGCACCTGGCAGCAAGCACTGGCCCTGGTCCAGCAGGAAGTGGCCTAGCACACAGGGTTGCTGAAGAAACATGGAACCGGTCGTCCTTTCTCTGTTTGCGCTCATCATTACGGAGTACGGATTCCGGCCGCGGAAGGCCGCGCTGCGGTGGCTTGTCGCGCCCCGAGCGTGGGGAAGGTCGCTTGCCCGATTAGCCATCTGGATTGTGGGCTGGTGGGCCCTTGGGTTGGGCTTCGATCCGCAAGGTATCGCTGGGCTGGCCGGGTCGATCGTTCTTGGGGAGGGGGGAGCGCTCGTCTTGCGTCGCGCGATCCGCGCCGATCTGCAGCAGGAGATCCCACACGCGCGAGTCCGGACTCACTTTCTGGCACTCCTGATCGCTCCGCTCTCATCCCTGCCCGCCTCGATCCCATTGCTTATCGAGCAGCAGTGGGCACTGTGGGCCGAATCCACCCGCCCGATCCAGATCCTTGCCCTCCTGCTCGCGTTTTGTCTTCTTTGGACCTGGGCTACCCTGGTGACGGTCAGTCTGGTCGCCATTGTGCGCCCTCGGCAAGTCGTTGACGGCGCGACCGAGGACCTAGGCGCAGGCGAGATCATTGGGGTCCTCGAACGTCTAGTGATCTTTCTGCTGATTCTTGGAGGGGGAGGGCTCGCGACCGTTGGCTTCGTTGTAGCTGCAAAATCCGCAGCACGCTTCCCACAGTTCAAGGACCCGGCCTTCGCAGAGTACTTTCTGATCGGTTCGCTGGCTTCGATGGGAATGGCGAC
>CAZPZD010000085.1:0-4081 GCA_964590515.1 uncultured Anaerolineaceae bacterium
CGGGATCAAGTGAGTCTCCGGTTGATGGGCCTCGCCTCGATCGGGCAAGGCGCCAGCAGCGTTGAAGTAGCGTAGCGCGGCGTAACCCAAGCCTCGCGCCTGGCGATACCACTCCAGCAGAGTTTCGGTCATCAACTTGGTCTGCCCGTAGATGTTGCTCGGGCGGAGCGGGGATTCTTCAGAGAGAGGCTCATCGCTTGAGGCGTAGACCGCCGCGGATGACGAGTACACGAAGCGGCGCACCCCGGCCTGTACACAGGCTTCAAGCAACCACAGCGAATTCACGGCGTTGTTTTGAAAATACTTGCCCGGTTCGCGCATGCTCTCGCCGGCCTCGATGAAGGCCGCGAAGTGCATGACGGCCGCGTATTCCTGAGCCCGAAGGGCCTCAAACAATGCCTGGTGGTCGCTCAGGTCAGCCTGGATGAATTGGGCGCCCTCGGGCACGGCCTGGCGGTGGCCGGTAACGAGCGAGTCAAAGATCGTGACCTCATGCCCAGCGGCCAACAGCTTTTGGGCGGCGGCTGAGCCAATGTAGCCGGCACCGCCGGTCAGAAAGAGCCTCATGAGATCGAGGGATCCGGGCTCGGGTGAGGCGTGCTCAAGCTGGAGATCGGGAAACCCGCTGACACGTCATTCTCGGATATCCAGGTTCGCTAGTGAGGCAGCCAGTCGTTTCACTCCAGCCGCCTCAAAGTTAATCGTAACCTCGACCTCATCTCGATCGACTTGGGTCTCCAGCACGATCCCCTCGCCGAAGGTGGGGTGGTGGACCCGCATCCCAACCTGATAGCGTGGTGCGGAAGGTCGAGGCGACGGGTCGTCCCACTTGGTCTGCCGGGCATAGATCGCTTGCTCGGGGGACTTCATGCCGAGCAGGTCGCCTTCGATTCGATCGGCCGGCAGATCGTCCAGAAATCGAGAGGGCTCGCACAAGTTGGAAGTTCCGGCGACGCGGCGGCGGAAGGCCCGCAGCAGGAACACCTGGTCCTTGGCCCGAGTCAATCCGACGTAGAAGAGCCTCCGCTCTTCGGCCAGGGCCTCCGGATCCTCCAGCGAGCGGTAGTGCGGCAGCTCGCCTTCATCAAGGCCGATAATGAACACAACCGGGAATTCGAGCCCTTTGGCGGCGTGCAGGGTCAACAAAGTTGGAGCGTTCTGGTCATCGCTCAGAGTATCTTGATCGGAGACCAGTGCCACCTGCTGCAGGAACTCTCCGATCCCGATCTGGCTAAACTCCTCGGCGGCCGCCCGAAGCTCCGCCACATTCGCCCAACGATCTTCGCCTCCGGTGCCGGCAAGCAGATAGTCCCGATAGGCGATGTCCGATAGTATCCGGTCGACCAGTCCGACCAGGGGTTCCCGCTCTTTGACGACCAGCCACCCAGAGAACAGCTGGCCAAACTGCACCAGCGGTCCGAGGGTCCGGGAAGGAATGTCGGGCGAAGCTTCGCCATTGGCCAGCCTGAGCAGCAGCTCGGCGGGTGAAGACCGTGCCGCGCTGGCTGCAGCCGTGAGCGCCTCAAAGGACTTTTCACCGATCCCACGCGGCGGGACGTTTATGACCCGTTGCAGGCTGACCCGGTCCGCCGGATTGTGGATCAGCCGCAAGTAGGCGATGAGGTCCTTGACCTCCTTTCGACCGTAGAAGCGCTGCGCGCCGACCAGCCGATAGGGCAGGCCGGCTCGGAAGAACGCTTCCTCGAGCGAACGGGATTGGGCATTAGTGCGGTACATCACCGCCACATCTCCCGGATCCGCCTCCCCACTGAAGGTCAACATCGAAATCGACTCGACCACAAACTGGGCCTCGTCATCCTGATCGTAGGACTCGTGAAGGTGGATCGGGGAGCCAGTCCCGCGCTCGGTGAAGAGCCGCTTGCGCTGGCGGTCGGGCTGACGATCGATAACAGCCATGGCCACATCCAAGATGGCCTGAGTGGAGCGGTAATTCTGTTCGAGCACGTAAGTGTTGATCGATGGATAGTCTTGTTGCAAGCGACGAACGTTTCGGTAGTCGGCTCCCCGCCAGCGGTAGATCGATTGATCGGGATCCGCGACGACGAACAGATCCGGTCGATCTCCGGCGAGGAAGCGCAAGAGCAGATACTGGGCAGTGTTGGTGTCCTGGAATTCATCTACGAGCAGGTGGGGATACCGCTGGCGATAGGCCGCAACCAGGGACGGGTCCTGGCCAAAGAGCGTGTTGGGCCAAAGCAACAGATCGTCAAAGTCGAGGGCGTTGTTGGCCCGCAGGAGTTCCTGGTAGCGTTCGTAGACCCGCCGGGTAATCTCTGTGAAGTACGAGTCAGTCGTGAGCGCAGCCGGAGCGATGAGTTCGTTCTTGGCTCGCGAGATCGCTCCGAGCACCTGGCCCGGTTGGATCTGCTTTGGGTCCAGGTTGAGGTCTTTAAGCACCTGGCGGACCAGCGCCAGTTGATCGGCCTCATCGAAGATGGCGAAATCTCGACTGACCGGCAGACGTTCCGCTTCGATTCGCAGCATGCGGGCGAAGAACGCATGGAATGTGCCCAGGCGAGGTTGGGCCTCTTGGGTTTGCTTCTGACCAAGCAAGCTGCCAGCCCGCCTTTCCATTTCGCGGGCGGCTTTGTTGGTGAAGGTCAGGGCGACAATCTGCTCGGGCCGGATGCCGAGTTCCTGGATCAGATAGGCCAGTCGATGGGTCAGCACCCGGGTCTTGCCGGAACCGGGCCCGGCCAAGACCAACGACGGCCCCAGCGGCGCAGTCACCGCCTCGCGTTGTTGGGAATTGAGACCGTGTAGCAGGTCCATGCGGACCCTATTGTATCGGTCAGGTAGAGGGCTGCCCTGGATCGTTGAGCGGGATCAAGGAGCGGCTTCAGGAATCTCGAAGCTCCGGTCTGGGGCTGAGCTCGAGCGGATCGGAAGAAGCCAGCAGACCGGTGAGGGGCATCGCCGGGAGCGCCATGACTCGGCTGTCGGCGAAGTAAGGAAAATCGAAGTGGATCGGGTCGCCGGCCGATTTGCCGGGGATCGGCATCAGCCGTGCGGTCAGCGGCTTGTTGTGCCGCAGCGCGAGCGCGCCGAGATCGATCAGTAGGGCAGCCAGCGACTCCATGCTGACCTCACCCGGCAGCGGGATCGTATCGAGGCCGCACCCACAGACGGTGGACATCAACAGCAACTCGGTGAGGCCCAGCCGGCCTTCAGCCGCCCGCAGTGCCAGAATCGAATCCTCCAGCACTGGGAGCATCAAGCCGCAGAATCCGGTGCGGGTGAACTGGGCCTGGTCCAGACAATCCGTGAGAAATGCAGATGCCGCGGCGGTCCCGGACAGACCCAGGACAGGAATCCCGAGCAGCTCGAGCGCGGTACCCACGGATCGGTTGGGCTCTGGATAGGGGGCTAGCGAGAAGTCTATCCCTAGGAGCCGGACGTCATGCTCGGCGGCGACGGGTTCGGCGGCCCGGGTGAGGGCAGCGGCGTGGGTCTCGATCATGCTGACCAGCTGGCGGCGAGCCGCGGTGAGCGAGGCGGCATTCTGAAAACTCTCCACTGCAAGGTCGGCGGACTCGGTTGCCAGCGCCACGGACACCGGCCCACCATCATGGTAGGCGGCTGGGAAGAACGGCGATCCCGGTCCGACGTTGGCCAGCCCGGCGAATCGCAGATTGGCAAAACCATCTGGAGACACTGTGGAGGCGGCCTGAATCGCCTCGGCGCAGGCGCGGGCAGCCGGGAGCGAGAGACCGAAGGGCACACTCGCGTACAGCCCGGAACAAAACACGCTCTCAGCCGCAGCCAGAACTTCTGGCACGACTCGGAATCCATCCAGCTCCTCGGGGAGCGCCGGGCCGATACTGGCGTACTCAATGCCGTGGCTCAGGCTCTCGGCCGCCAACTGCCTGGCTAATTCTGGGCGATCGGAGGGTGGCACTGGCCTGTCGATGCGGGAGGGCGGCGGAGTAGCCAGCCGCAGGGTCTGGGTTTCGTAGCCGGCCTCGCCGAGCGCTTCCCGCATCGCCGCCAGGCACTCGGCCAGGGAGGCAATTCTCTCCGGCACCAGCGGCCAACCAGGGTCGAGGAAGCCGGTGATGGC
>CAZPZD010000086.1:0-4019 GCA_964590515.1 uncultured Anaerolineaceae bacterium
GGAAAAGCGTCCTAGGGAACCTTTTCGGGGGTCCGGCGCTTCCGCATTTGCTCCAGCTCGGCCTGGAGTTGAGCGCTCCGCGTCTCGTAGGCATCCTGGATCTCGTCCCGCAGTCCAGCAAATCGCTGCCGGGCCCGAGTCCGCAGCTCTTCACCCGAAGCCGGAGCGATGAGCAGTGCGACCGAGGCGCCCACGACAGCGCCGCTCACGGTTCCAAGCAGGAATGTAAAGAACCGGCGCATCCTTCACCTCCGTACCCTCTGATTATCTCATACTGATACCGAGGGGAGGATTGCCCGGCTGCCGCCCCGAACCCTGGGTGCGCATAGTAGAATCAGTGGCAAGGATCGCGCACGGAGGGCCGTGGTGGACATCAGCATCGAATACTGTGTGGTTTGACACTACACCGAGCGAGCCATCGGTCTGATGGCCGAACTGACCAAGCAATTCGAGGGGGACATTCAATCGATCCGGCTCATCCCTTCGGAGGGTGGACGCTTTGAGGTGACGGTGGACGGCCAGTTGATCTACTCCAAGCTGGAGACTCGACGGCATGCCAATGCCGGGGAGGTCGTGGGTCTGGTCGGCGGGCGGCTGCCCAAGCGAAGCTGAACGGATGCGAGCGCTCGTCCAGCGGGTGCGAAAAGGAAGTGTGAGCGTTGACGGAACGACCCTGGCGCACATCGGCAAAGGTCTGATTATCCTGTTGGGAGTTGGAGAGGGAGACACCGAAACGGAAGCCCGCTGGCTGGCCAACAAATGCGCCCACCTGCGAGTGTTTGCAGATGAGCAAGACAAGATGAACCGCTCGTTGTTGGAGACCCAGGGTGAGGCAATTGTGGTCTCGCAATTCACCCTGTACGGAGATGTCCAGAAGGGCCGGCGTCCCAGCTTCGTGCACGCCGCGCCGCCGGAGCTCGCCGAACCGCTGGTCGAACGCTTTGCGGCGTTGTTGCGGCAGGAAGGTGTCCCAACCCAGACGGGGTCCTTTGGAGCGATGATGCTGGTGGAGATTGAGAACGATGGGCCGGTGACCTTGATGTTGGAGCGGGAGCCGGGCCAAACGCAAGTACCGGAAGTAGGCACAACTCGCTGAAATCGAGGAGGAGCACATGAATGTCGCAGCGCTTGTTCGAGGAATTGCCACCCTTTCCTGGCTGGTGGCAATCGGGTTAATCGGGCTCTCCGTGGCGCGAGCCGCCCGGGGACAGCCATTCAAGGGTGCGACCAGCTTGATCATCGTATCGGTGATCGTGGCCTTGGCCGCGACCTCCATAGGGTCCAGCATAATCTTCGTACAGCCCACCGAGCGCGGGGTGGTGATCTCGGCCCTCCAGGGGGGAGTGCGCCCGAGCGCGCTTCAGCCGGGTCTCAATCTGGTTGTCCCGTTCTTGGAGAACGTGATCCCGTACAACATTACCCGCCAGACGTACACGATGTCGATCGCAGCCACAGAGGGCGCAATTGTGGGTGATGACTCGGTGGAAGCCCGAACATCGGATGGGCAGGTCGTAAAGGTCGATGCCTCCGTGATCTTCTCTATAGATCCGGACCGGGTGGTGGCGACCCATATTCTGTGGCAAGGCCAATACATTGACAATCTCATCCGCCCAAAGGCCCGCGGCGTGATCCGGGATGCGGTTTCGCAGTTCCGCATCGAGGAGGTCTACAGTTCGCAGCGGTTTGTCCTGGCCGAGCAGATGCGCGCCGAATTGGAGACTTCTCTGGTGGAGGGTGGCTTCATTCTGCATGACTTCGTGCTGCGCAATATCGCCTTCTCACCCGAGTACGCCGCTTCGGTGGAGCAAAAGCAAATCGCCGAACAGCTGGCTAAGCAAGCGGCGCTTGTGGTTGAGCAACGGACGCAGGAGGCGGAGCAGGCCCGGCAAGTCGCCAAGGGCGTGGCCGATTCGGTGGTGATCGCCGCCCAAGGGCAGGCTGAGGCCCGAGTGATCCAGGCAGAGGCTGAGGCCAGGGCGCTGGAGCTGATTGCTGACGCACTGCGCAATAACCCCGACCTGCTCGTCTTTGAATACATCCAGAAGCTGGCGCCAGGGATTCAGGTGATGCTGGTGCCGAGCAACAATCCGTTCTTGCTGCCGCTTCCCTCGCTCACCCCGGCAGCCG
Organism: uncultured Anaerolineaceae bacterium; assembly: GCA_964590515.1. Classification (GTDB taxonomy): domain Bacteria; phylum Chloroflexota; class Anaerolineae; order Anaerolineales; family E44-bin32; genus JADFRG01. Next base: position 2,128 of record CAZPZD010000086.1, read on the forward strand.
GGACCGAGGCGACGGTGCCGTAAGCGATCCATGCCAGGATCGGGTGCAAGCTCGCGATAGGATCCTGAGGTCAACAAAACAAAGCGCCCGGTCAGGTGACCGGGCGCAGTCTTTCATCCAGGATATTACTCGTTGGTCTCTAGTGAGTCTTCCCACTCCGGGTCATTCGAGGGCAACTTCGGCGGCCAGCTTTTTGTAGCCCGCTTGGCCGACGCCGGTTTTGGTTCGGGTTCTTTCAGCTGGGCGGCTCGGGCCGACTTCGGTGGGACAACCGGTTCCACCGCGACCTCCGCGGCGAAGTCAGACGCCGCCGCGACCGCCAGCTCCCGGAGGGCAGCGACAGGATCCAGGGTAGGCTCCGGCCGCTCAACCTCGGCTGCCGGCAGGTCGCGGCTTCGGGACCGTGGTTCGTCGGCAGCCGCGGCCGGTTCGGGCTCCTCCAGTCCGATCACGGTCTCGCCGGACATCTTCTCCAGCACCCGCCGGAAAATCTGGGTATTGGCGGCCGAAGATCCGATTCGGATCGGGCCGCGCTTGCCGTTTGTCGGCTGAATAGGAGGGGGCGCGCCAAGTTTAGCGTTCATCGCCTCCGGAATGATTCGGGGTCGAAACAGCCCGGTATCCACCGGCCTGGCGACCGGGTCCAATACACCGGGCTGCGCCATGGGGAAGGTCTGCTCAGAAACTGTCGCCCCAGCTTCCGCTGTCGGCTCGGACACCGACGGTGTTTCAGGTGCGGAGGGTCGCTTGCCGGGGGCGGGCGGAATCGCTTGGGGGGCCGGGTCCAACTCCTGAGGTCCGTCTGAGGGGAATCCGTGGGCGGCGAGGTCGGTCGAGGGTTCGGACAAAGGCTCTGCGGAGTCCAGCAATTCGGCCGCAGGTTGGGCATGGTTAGGCTCGGCATCCGCCAGGGCCGCCGCCCGGAGCGCCTGTGCCAACTCGGCCGTGTTCAGCTGGGGCCCCTCCGGTTCTCCTACGGGCGTCGGCACAATGCCGACCGCGTTCTTGATCGGCTCATCGGCCGGGTGGGTTGCAGCCAGGCTTTGCTGGAGCGACCCCGTGGGAATCCCCCGCTCCGTCGGCGACCAACCCGCGAGCTGCTCCAGCACCGCGAACTGGCTGGCCAGATTCAAGACGGCCTCGGTTCCCACCCCCTGCTGGTAGAGGGTAGCAAGGCCCTTTTTGATGCCCATTACGGTCTCGGTCACTAAACTGCCGGCGCCGATCCCATCGGATTCGACCTCACGGATGATCACGGCCTTTCGCCGCATTTCGCCGTCAGCCGGGAAATCCACGGCAATCAGCTGAAAATCGTGCTCCTCAACCCGCACCTTGGCGGTGCGATCGGCTGCCGGAGCATTCACCTGGGAGATAAACGCGTGAATGGGCTGGTGTTCAGACTTTCCATCCCGGGCCAACCAGCGCTCGCCGACCGGGCTGCTGAGCACGACCTTGCCGCCCTCTTCGACCACTAGAATCCCGTCCGGCAACGAACCCAAGAGGTCCAGCAGACCTTTCTGCTTCTTCTGAATCTGTTGAACCCGCTCGGCAACTTCGTCCTCCAGCATGTCCCCCCGCCGCTTCTGAGCCTCGGCCCTATGTTTGTTGGCGACCAGAAGCTGGCGGTACTCCGCGGCCCGCGAGACCATGTTGTCAAAAACAATCAGGTGATCGAACGGCTTAGTCAGATAGCCGAAGGCGCCGTGGTTCAGTGCGTCGATGGCATTGTCGAGGGTAGCGGAAGAGGTGATGATCACTACCTGCATATCAGGATCGCGCTGCTTCGCGAACTGGAGAACTTCCAGGCCGGTGGCCTCCGGCATATAGATATCGGTGACGATCACGTCATAGGAGTTCTTTTCGACCAGCGAAATTGCTAGCCGGCCATCGCC
>CAZPZD010000087.1:0-3859 GCA_964590515.1 uncultured Anaerolineaceae bacterium
ACCGGGATGGTCACCAGGGTAAGCGTCGAAATTCCCCGCTGAAGCCGATTCATTTTTTCCTCCTCCACTTTGGCCGGAGGCTGCCCCGACCCGTCGGTCACACGGTCACGGTCGACCGGCGGTCGGTCACCCTTCTAGGCTGCGGATCCGCCTCCGATTGTACAACAGCCCGCTCCCGGTCAAGCCCGCCTGTGCGCGACCGGCAGAGTCCCTCGAAGGCCTGGTGATATAATCCCCCGGATTCGCCTATGAACGAGCCGGTACTGCTGCTAAACGCCAACTTTGAGCCGCTCAACGTGTGCACCACTCGGCGAGCCGTGGGATTGCTGCTGTATGGCAAGGCGGAGATGTTGCTCAACGGGCGAGGTCATATCCGGACGGTCAGGGCGCTCTACCCCAGACCTTCTGTGATTCGACTCGGCTACATGGTCAAGCGCCCCTATCCCCGGGTGCGGCTCAGCAAGCGGGAGGTTTTCCGCCGCGATGAGCACACCTGCCAGTATTGCGGCGCCCGTGCCAGCCGGCTAACCCTGGACCACGTCGTGCCTCGGCACCGCGGCGGCGAGCATGGCTGGACCAACTTGGTGACGGCCTGCTCCGCCTGCAATCTAAAGAAGGGCGGCCGGCCTCTGAAAGATGCGCGAATGCGATTGCTGCGACTCCCCGTGGAGCCTCAAGCCTCGGCCGCCTACCTGTTCGGCTCTCATCTGCCAGCGAATGAGGATTGGCGCCAATTCCTTGAGGGTTGGTGAGCCCAGGCACACCACGCCCAAGTCCGCCCCGGTCCGCCCGACCCGACCGGGGTTTTTCGTTCTTGGGACCGCTTAGGCAATCTCCGACTCGATTAGCCCCAGCGAGCCGTCTCGACGGCGGTAGAGCAGGTTGACCCGACTGCCAGCCTCGTTGAGAAAGATGAAGAAATCCTCGTGCTCCAAAAGGCGCATCTGTTCGATGGCCTCCGGCTCGCTCATCGGCTGAAGCTGGTGGCGCTTGCGCCGAGCAATCTTCCAACCCGCTTCGTCCGACTCCAGCTCACCCCTGGCGAGCAACTCACCCATCGACCGGCCGTCCCCGCGCGATTTCCAGCGGCGCCCCTTGTAACGCTCGATCTGGCGCTCGATCTTCTCGATAACTGAGTCAACCGCCGGATAGATGTCTTCAGCTCGATCCTCGGCGCGCAGCACGACCCGCTTGCCGCGCACGGTGAGCTGGGCAATCTGCCGATCTGCTGCGCTGCGGGCCGTCTCGACCACCCGCAGATCCACGATCGCTTCATCCAGCACATCCAGATATCGATCCAATCGCAAGACTCGCTTTTCGACATACTCCTTCAAGCGCTCAGTCAGTTCCATATTGCGGACATTGATGACCACTTCCATGGATGTGCCTCCTTGAGCTTCCGAGGTTGACCGGCTGTGGCTGCCTCGCTCAGACCCGACCAATAGTGAGTCCCCAGACGGGTCCGCCCCCGTCGGCCAGCACAGCCTGGGCGCAAGCGGCGAGGGTCGCCCCGGTAGTGTACAGGTCGTCTACCAGCAGGATTGCCTCGCCTTCGAATGCCCCGCGCTCGGCTGCGAATGCTCCCTGCACATTCAAGCTTCGCTCACCCGGATCGAGTCCGACCTGGGATCGAGTCTCCCGCACCCGGCGGAGCTGGGCCGCGGCCATCGGAAGCCCGAGCCGCTGGGCCAGCCCGTGGGCCAACAGCTCGGCCTGATTGAAGCCACGCTGCTGGAATCGGCTCGGACTGAGCGGAACCGGGACGACGAGCGAGGCCTGCCACTCCGAGGGAGGAACCAGCCCGGTCAGCCAATCCGCCATAACGGAAGCCAGCTTCCGGTCGGGACGGTATTTCAGGTGAAGCAGGGCTTGAACAAGCCGGCCGGTGTACCGGGCATAAGAGCGGACGGCCAGGACGGGTTTGCGTCTCCGGCAGGAGGGACACACGGACCAGTCTCCGAGGGCCAGGCCGCACTTGGCGCAGAACGGTTCGCTAAACCGTTCGAGGGCGGCTGCACAATTTCTGCACCAAATCGATCCCGGAACCTGGCAGCCGACGCATTGAATCGGAAATAGAAGTTCGAGCCCGCTGCCGAGCCAGCTCTGGATTGCGTGGATTGTCCGGCGCGTACTGCGCTTAGGGCCTAACTGGGGTCTCTGCTCAGGCAGGACGCCGACCACCTATCATCCACCTGACCCGAGGATGCCTCCCAGCGGTGAATTGAGCAAGAGCATTGCGGCAGGCCCCAGGAGAATGATCAAGATCGAGGGAAAGATCAGCAGCGCAATTGGAAAGACCATCTTGATTGGGGCCTTGTGTGCTTCTTCCTCGGCCATCTGCCGCCGGCGGACCCGCATCTGGTCAGATTGAATCCGCAAGACCTTTGCCATACTGACGCCCAATTGCTCTGACTGGATGACCGCCGCCACGAAGCTGGTCATTTCGTTGACCCCCAGCCTTTCCGACATGTCCCGCAGGGCGTCGCGGCGCAGTTTCCCCAATCGAATCTCCTGAATCACTCTGCCGAGTTCGAGCGAAAGGTCGTTTTCCCACTTCTCATGTACTTTCGCCATAGCAGCGTCAAAGCCAAGGCCGGCCTCGACCGAGATCGTGAGCAAGTCAAGCGCGTCCGGCATGGCCCGAAAGATTGACTTCTGCCGGGTTCGCATCCGCCCGGTCAGCCAGAGGTTTGGAAAGGCGAAGCCGATCAGCATGAAGAGCAGTGAGATTCCAATCCCTTGAACGAGGTTACGCCCACTCCTGGCGAAAACTAAGAAGAGTCCGGTCCCGAACAGGAAGGCGAAAACAAATCGCAACATGAGGAAGAAGGCCGGGTTCATCTGCATCGGATTGCCGGCCATCTCCAATCGGGTCTTCGCCGACTCCAGGGTGGCCTGGGGGGTAAATCGCTGCGCCAGCTGACCGATCCGATTGAAGAAGGGGACAATGATCCGTTGAGCGAAGTCCTGTGAGAGCTCGAGTTCCTCTAGGGTCATCGATTCTTCGCTGATCATCAGCTCGGACAGCCGTTCTTGGATCGGATCTTTAGACTGCGGCATCCGCACCCCAATGATCACGACCACGATGGCGACCAAGACCACGACAACTGCGATTAGGGTTGCTCCGGGCATGGGACTCATCGCCTCCTATATGTCAATGTCTACGATCTTCTGGGTGGCATAAAAGCCGGTCCCGACCATCAGCGCGGCGAGACACACCATCGGGATTCCACAATTGCGAGTTTCAGGGTTGAAGAACTGCATGACATAGGTCCGATTAACCAAAAAGAGCAATCCAATCAACGCGATCGGCAAGGCCGAGATGACCCAGGCGGTCGCCCGTCCCTGGGCGGTCAGGGTCTGGATCTCACCTTTGATCCGCACCCGTTCCCGAATGGTGAATGAGATGACATCCAGGATTTCGGCCAGATTGCCACCGACTTCCCTTTGGACGTTGATCGCAGTGATCACCAGGTCTAGGTCCGCGCTGTTAATCCGCCGCAGCATGTGGTCCAGGGCTTCTTCAGTGGTGATGCCCAGCTGCATCTCCTGCACGACCCGGCGGAACTCGTCCGCAATGGGGGATGGCATTTCGTGGCTAATCGCCTCCATTGCCTGGAGGGTGGAATAGCCCGCCCGCAGCCCGTTGACCATCAGGTTGAGCATATCTCCCAGCTGGTCATCGAACTTCTTGAGCCGGCGCCGTCTGGCCTGGTTGACGTAGATCCGCGGGATAAACAGGCCGCCAGCCCCTGCCCCGAGCGCCATCAGAAACGGGAGCCCCAGGATCAGGCCCAGCCCGGCTGCTCCGACGGAGCCAATGACCGTTGCGGCGATAAATTCCGCCGGCCGCAGTTTG
>CAZPZD010000088.1:0-3788 GCA_964590515.1 uncultured Anaerolineaceae bacterium
AGCGGACGGGTCCGTCGGCCCCTGGTCCGCCTATGGCACGTGGGATTTCGATCCGCTTGCCCTGCCGCCTCGTCCGTGATCGCTTCACGCGCACGGTCGCATCTTACTGATCCCGACGCCCGGCAAGCACCACCAGGCTCTGCCGGGTCCCCGCCCAGTTCGCGAGCTGGTCGGTCGCCCAGGTGTACTCTCCCTCCAGCGTTTGTCCCGTCGCCACCGCGACGAGGAACCATTCGCTGGCATCCTCGTAGCGTCCCTCTGCCCTGGCGCGCACGCCGAGGTAGTAGGCCACCTCGCAGCGGCGATCCGGCGTCTTCGCCAGGCCCAGCATCTCCGCCTCGGTCGCCAGGCCAACCAGATAGCGACCCATCACGAAGTAATCGTCCTTCCCCGCTTGACGGTAGTAGGCCAGGAGCTGGGCCCGATGCCGGTCCCCCGGCAGACCGGCTCGCGGGCACTTCGAGCACGTCGCGAACCTCGGGTGCGGCGCTCAGCCCGGAGCGGCAGCCCAGAGCGCCGAGCAGCAGCAGAATCGCCCAAGCAGCACGGCGCGAGGCCATTGGAGGCTCCGGATCAAGTGGAGATGGGTAAGAACGCCCCCCTAGTGTCGTCGAAGTTGGGCAATGCGCCACAAGCCCCGGTTTCAGGGCGCAAACAGCTCAGCCAGCGGGATCCGCAGCTCGAACTCCGCATCCCGGAACTTCCAGCTCAGCAGCTCGGTAACGATGGCCCGACGTTCGTCTGCGGGATGCCAGACTTCCACCAGCTGCGCCTCGTCATCCACCACCCAGTAGGTGGGCACTTCGTGCCGCTGATAGGTCAGCCGCTTGACCACCCGGTCACCGCGGGTATGTGAGGGGGAGAGCACTTCCGCGATCAGCTCGAGCCGCTTCACATCGATCCAACTTGACCCGGGCCCCACCGGAGGGATCACGAAAACGTCGGGTTGTACCAGATCTTCGGCCTCGCGCGGGGGAAGGCCCCAGGTAATGTCGGCAGGGGCAGTGAGCACCGAATCCACCAGCCCCAACGGCTTCAGGTAATCCTGGAGAAACCGAACCAGGCGAGCCACGATCACCTGATGTCTCAGCCGGGGCGCGGGGCTCACCAGCAGCGCTCCCCGCACGACTTCGTAGCGGTTCCCGTCCGACGGGAATTCGAGGACTTCCTCGACGGTGTAGCGGCGCGTTTCCGGAGTAACCGGCATGACCATAGGATAGGACCTCGGCAGGAGGGCGGGCAAGGCCAGGAATGGAGCGCAGACCGAGATGGGAGGAACCGATGGGCCGGGTACTACGAATCGTCAGAGCAGTGTGGAAGGCGCTCAGCGGATGGGATGGCGGGGGGCGCGGCTAGTGATCGGCCATCGACCTAACGCCGGCTCAGCGCGATCATCAACCCCGCCAGCGGGACCAAGGTGCCCATCCAGAAGAGGAACATCCACTTGACCAGGTCGGCCCGCTGGTCGGCCAGGCGGACATCCATCTCGGACCGGACCTTGGAGAAGCCCTTATCCATCTCGGACCGGACCTCGGCCAAGCCTTTCTCCAGGCGGGCCTCGAATCGCGCGAAATAGAGATCCGCAACTTCGCGGACGGCGGCACGATTCACTGTAGCGGCCTCTTCCCACCAGGCGAACAAATCGTTGGTGGCATCGTCTCCCAGCGACTCATGGAGCCTCTGGAGCAGTCTTGCGGTGACCGGCATGCGGCGAATCTAAAAGCTACGCTCGGCGGTGCCGGTATCCAAGCGGCGCAGCGCTGGTCTGAAAACCTGCGAGCAAGTGTGGGGAGCGGGGAGAGTTGGAGCCTAGTGCCTGCGCAGCCCGATCATCAACACCGAGAGATAGACCAGGGTGGCAAGCCAGGAGGCGAACATACACTGAACCAGATCCCTGGTGTCCTTCCGCATTGCCTTCCTGAGATAGGCGGAGCTATCGCGGCCATCAGGGGATGAATCCATGTTCGAAGGTAGGCTCGGCCTGGCTGGCATCCAAGGAGGGAAGTGGCGAGGGACGAGGCTGGAATGCCGCGCCCCCCGTCACCCGTCCCAGCTCATGCGGCCGGGGCGATCCCGCCCGCGGGCGGAGTCACCCCATTCCCGCTGGGCCCTTCAGATACGTCGAACTCGCGTGGTCCGATCAGCCGGACCGCCTCCCATTCCTTCAGGAGACCGGGGTCCCCGCGGAAGCGGAAGCGGTTGAGCCCGTTGAGCAGCTCCACCTGTCTTGCCGCTTCGCTTGCCACGCCGGCCAGGTTTTCCCGCGCCCGGACATGACTGCCCCGGCCGCCCTGGCCCGTGGTCATGGACTCCTCGAACTGCGCGACCGCAGCTTCCAGCTCGGGGAGCAGGGTGTCCGACAGTCCCAGGCTCACCAGCAGGGCCTCATTCGCCTTGCCCAGCTCGAGCATGAACTTGGTCGAGGTGAGGAAGGACGTGTTGGTGGCCTCCGGGGCGCGGAGGTGGAACTTGCCGGCCAGCCGGGGATCGGTCTCGCCGGCGAGCTGCCCGACCCGGACCAGGTGCCGGAGCAGCTCGTGCTGGATGGTCCGCCGCAGGGTTTGCCGGCGGGTGGCGGCCGCAAGCTCCTCGAGCCGTCCAGCGCGCTCTTCGATCTTGAGCGACTCGGCTCGGCGGAGCTGGTCCTCCAGGCGCGCGAGGATCGCGGTCTGCGCCTCGGCGGTGGAGGGGTGGGCTCGGCTGAAGTTCCGGGCCCGGACCGCCATATCCAATTTCCTTCTCACAGTACTTCGCATAGCGAGGCCCTCCATGGGCCCGTACTACCCGGTGTTGCGGTCCAGGCGCCGCACCGTATGGGACTACGGGAGGTCGGCCGGGTTACCTGGTCCGCGACCGACGGAAGGGCGGAAAAGCATCGGGCGTGCCAGTATTGCGGCACCGGTCCACAACGCATAACACGCAGATCGCGCGAAGTTGGAAGTGATTGTGGCGCTTGATCGTTCGGTTTTGGCGGTCAGCGCTTCGCATGGTGAGGGCATGCGAATCTCACCGCACGATGGCGCGATGCATCGGCGCGGGGACGGTGGTGTGTCCAGCAACGGGACACATCAGGACGTTCTTCGGTATGCGTGGGGTGATGTTTTCCACCGGTCAGGTCGTGATGGTCACCGGTTCTGGTGGCACGGCGACCAGTGAGCAAATGCTATCCATGGGTTCTGGGCACACGCGCACCGGTCCCCTTGTGGTGGCGACCGGTCGTGGTCATACGGCCGCCGGTCATGTGGATATGGCGACCGGTCAGGAGCACACGGAGATCGGGCAGGTCGTTTTGCCGACCGTTGCGGTGCTTAGGGCGAAGCGGGATGTGGATACGGAGACCGGGAAGGTCGTTTTGCCGACCGGTCAGGAGGGTACTGGCATGGGTGATGTGGATATCTCGCACCAGTGGGCTGATGGAGGCTGCGGGTGGGGATGATCGGCCGGGTGGGGCCGGGTGGGGCCGGGTGGGCCGGGTGGGCCGGGTGGGCCGGGTGGGCTGGGTGGGCCGGGTGAGGACAATAGGTACCTATAAGATGTTGTAGGGGGTATGGCGCGGGGGGAACGTTAACTGCAGACTACTCGACGGTTTACTAGGTTGGCATCTCTTGCTCGCAGAGGATTTGTGGGTTACGCCTGACTGGGAGACTCGCTGATGCTCCAATTCAAATGGCTCTTCTCGTGGTTCCGGCAATCGGGACTCATCCCAGGGCGCTACTGGAGTTGACCCGGTTTCGTGGACATCTCACTCTTTGGGGAGGAGATTGTCCCGATGCCCAGACCGCGTCCCA
>CAZPZD010000089.1:0-3735 GCA_964590515.1 uncultured Anaerolineaceae bacterium
TTGTGGAACATGGGGTTGTCGTCGTAGTTCTATTGCCAAGTTGGAAGGTTGACTCACTCCTTTGATTTGCCCCTAACCTCCTTCGAAATGCCTGCCCACTGATAGTTGGCAGGTCGCCGAATGCGGCCCTCCAGATAAACGTGTCTGAACTACGCATCGCCCAATCGTTTGTATTCATCCCAACAAAAAAACCCGCCTGCGGGTTGCAAGCGGGCGAAGGGCTGCCCAGTGAGACGAGGAGTGCTTAGCCCGAGATGGACCCCAATAACACGATCGGCCCCGTGGGGAACAGGCTGCCTAATTCTGGCTCCAGCGACACGGCAACGGCATCGTACAGCCCGAGAACATCAGGCGCCTCGAGGGAAAGGGTGCCTGTCCCCTCGGCGGTCACCAAGAACTGGCCCGCTGGATATGGGGTCCCGTCCCGGATGAGCCAGGCCTGGTAGGTGTTCCCCGGCTCCAGAGGCGGTAACCCCGCCAACAGCAGCATTCCTGACCGGGTATCCGATTCCGCAATGAAAGTTCCGCGCGCCCGAGGCGCCGCCTCAGTTCCCTCGACTTCCAGCGCCAGCAAGTCGGGCGATCCGACCAGTCTTAGCGCTTCTTGATGATCGGCCAACTGTCGCAGCAGCTCGCTGTTCTGAGCATCCACCCGGGCCAGCTCAGCCCGGGTCACCATCACCGCGCCCAACGACGCGGTTGCCACCACCAGGCTGAGGGCCGGGGCGAGCCTGCCGAGGAGCCCAGGTGCGATTCCCTTTCGCTTTCCGGCAACCCTCTCGCTTGTTGACCGACCCACGCCGAATTCCGGCCGCAATCGCAGGAGGAGTGCCCGTTTCGAAGCCGCTGCAGGCGCGACCGGCTTAGAGACATGAGAAAGCGCCTGGGCGGTCGCTTGGTATTCCCGGACCCGTGCCATTGCCTCAGGATCGGTTTGGAGATAGCGCTCGACCCGAGCGCGCTCCTCATCGCTGAGGGCGCCTAACGCATAGAGTGGCAGCAGCTCTTCCATATCCTTGTCCATCAATCAAACTCGAATCCGTGTGCCAACAGTGCGCTTCTCAGCTTCTGCAGTCCCAGCCGGGCTCGAGTGTGCACCGTTCCGAGCGGGGTTTCAGTCGCCTCGGCAATCTGGTGGTGAGTTAGCCCGCCGAAGTAGGCCAGCTCCAGGACCTTTCGCTGTTCCGGCGCCAGGTCCGCCAGCGCGGCCACTACTTGTTCGCGGCGCAACGCAGCCCCGGTGAATTCTTCGACCGTGTCTCGATCCCCAGGATTCGGCTTGGCCGGTACAACCTCAGTTCGGTTCGAGGCCCTCCTCCGGGTCAGATCGATTGCGAGGTGGTGGGCGATCCCAAACAGCCAGCTCAGTGGAGCACCTCTCTCGGCGCGATAGGTCTCCGATCGGCTCCAGGCCCGCCAAAAAGTCTCTTGCACGACCTCGTCGGCCGGCTCCCGCTCGCCGAGAATCCTCAATGCCAGCCCCATGATCGCCGAAGCGTATCGGTCATACAAGCTCTCCAGGGCGCGCTGGTCGCCTTCGGCCAGCCGGCGCATGAGCTCGGCGTCGTCCAGCTCGTTGCCAGCCACCGGGCGATCCGCGTTCGGCAGGCGAATCTGCTTCTTTGAGGTACTACGAGGGTCAGCCAAGGGTCGAATTCCCACCAATGGTACTAAGCTCGAAGAGGTTTGGCGGAAGCCGAAGCATTAAGTTGCAAGTGATTCGGCCACCGACGCATTCACGGCCGCCGCGACTTGCTCCTCTGGGACGACGACCGGCTGCGGCCGGAGCGCGACACCGGTCTCGAGCTCCTCGAGGATGATCTTGCGCAGCGCTTCCAATCCGGCCTTGATACTTTGGATCACCTTGGATCGCATCACGGCTAGTGCTCCCCGGGCCAGAATGTTGCCCTCGGGCTTGCTGCAGATTCCGAGCACCTTTGTGGTTTGACCGCCAGCGACTGAGATGAGTTGGGTGGTAATCAGCGATTTCGCTCCCATCGGCATCTCGGTCTCGACGGTGTAATACTCGAAGGGTCTCCAATCGAGAACCGCGTGCCGGATCCGGGCGTCCCCATGGGCGCAGACATACACCGTTCCCGGCGCCGTCCGCCCCTGGATCCGGTTCTCTACCGGCATGCCATCGGCCTCCATCAGAATCATTCGGTACTCGGGTTTGGTGAAGTAGTCCCACACCAGCGGAGGCGGCGCCGGAATCTCGGTCTCGACCGTGAACCAAGTCTCCTCCGGCTCTACAAAGACCCGTCGCCGTTCACGCTCCCGCGCCCAAACTCGCTGCAGATCCTCGACGTAGAGCCGGATCTCCCCTAGGTGCTCATAGCTCTCCGTATGCTGGGACATGTCAATGCAAAACTCTCTTATACCCAGCGCCTCCACCGCCGGTTCGGTATAGGCGGCGTAAGCTTTGACCCCCGTCAGCTCAGTAATCCGGTTCTTCAGCAACCTATGGGTCAGGTTCACGTCGTTGCCCACGAGTTCCTGATACATCGGGGTCGGCTGCAAGATATAGCTGCCATAGTGAACCAGGAACTTGAGGTCCAGATTGGGGATGTTCTGGCAGGCGGCGCAGGTGCAGGTTGTATTGAGCTGCATGCGTTCACGGGCCTGCCGAAATGCGACGTAGGTGTTCTCGATGATTTCCACCATCGTCTGACCCTGCAGGAAGCTGGCGTGCGGTGCATAGCTGATGACCGCGTCGCCCTGCAGCCTCGAGATCAACAGCGGCGGTTTGGTCTGTTCAATGAGCAGGTTGATCAGACTGCGCAGGCTGTCCTCGGCGTGCTCGAGCTCCGAGCTGCTCAGAAACGCGGTGTAGCCAGTGATATCGGCGATCACAATATAGCCCCGCTCGGCCATTCTTCTAGTCCTTGCCTGTCTTTGTCAGCCGACCGTAATAGTCGTGCGCAAGTATAAGATACTCCGCCACATTGGGCCCTGAGACGCGGCGGTGGGGCCCTTCGGCCCCACCGCGCTCTCCCAGATTGCCCTCTTCGAGCGCAGCCAGCTACATCGCCGGCACAGCTGGCTCCGTCATCCGGGCGGCCTCCAGGGTTCGCTTGATCTGCGCCAGATGCTCGTGTTCGTGATCGCCAGGGAAATGCAGCATCGACATCCCGAGCCGCCACATGACACCTTTTCGCGCCTGCAGCACGGCTTGTGAGCCTTCCACCAGGCTCGCCGTGGTCTCCTTGGCTTTGGCCAACCGATCAATCAGCTCATCGACCGTCGGGCTGACCCCGAGAATTGCTTGAAGCGGCTCCCAGCGGTTCTCCCAGGTATCCGCGTATTGGCCTTCGCTGTCGTTCAGGAACTGCCCGATCCAGTGCAGGTTCCACTCTTCCTCTTTGATGAGATGAGCCAGATTCTGTTTGGAGGACCACTCCCCGGTCGGCGCGATCTCGGCTTCCGACTCGCTGACGCCCTTGAACACCTCCCGGATCTCGTTGATGACCTTCGAGTTAACCTGCCGAAGCTTCCCTGCGAACGCGACCGGATCCAGCGGCGTCTCCGGGATCGGCCGGGCGGTAAGCTGCAAGACGACCTCGTGTCTCTGGCTGCCGCGGTAGAACGCCAGCGGAAGGCTATCGCCGGCCCGCTTGCGCTGCAGGATCGCCCCAAAATCGGGCATGCTCCGGATCGGCTTGCCTTCAAGCTCCACGATTACATCGTTCGACTGCAATCCGGCTTTGGCGGCCCCCATCCCCTCCACCGTATCCG
>CAZPZD010000090.1:0-3343 GCA_964590515.1 uncultured Anaerolineaceae bacterium
TAGACAAAGACAACGAGGTCTGCGGCGACACCATCGAACTGATGCCAGTGCAGACCGACTCGGCGGGGGGATTGGTCAACGCGGTCGTACGAATCACGGACATCTCCTCCGGCAAGCCCTTGAGCGAGCTAGGCTCCGACATTGTGCTCGACCAGCGGGGTTGTGTCTACTCGCCCTCGGTGGTGATCGTCCCAGTCGGATCGGCGCTGACGGTCCTGAACAGTGATGGAATCCTGCACAACGTGCATACGACGCCGTTCGACAACCCGCCGCTCAACGTTGCTCAACCCGGAACTCAGGCGGAGATTGCCAGCGACGAATTTACCTTTGCCGAGATCATCCCGGTCGACTGCGACGTCCATCAGTGGATGCATGCCACGATTGTGGCGGCGGACAACCCTTACGCGGTAGTGACCGGTGCGGACGGAAGCTTCACCCTCACCGACGTTCCAGCCGGGACCTATCAGGTTGAGATCTGGCATCTGGAACTCGGGACTCAGACGTTCGAGGTGACCGTGGAGGCCGGAGGCACAACGACCCAGGACGCCGGGTTCTAAATGAGACCAAGACTGTGCGCGGGGCTGGCTCTCGGATTGGTGTTGCTCGCCAGTCTCGCGCTGGCGAGCCCCGCGGGTGCCCAGGGCGGACAGCCGCCGGACTACCGCAACTACTTTGGCATCGACTCGCGGCTGGTCATCTGGATCATCTCGCAGCTGCACTTGCTGTTCGCGGCCTTCGTCCTCGGAGTGCCGATCTTCGCGTTGGTCACCGAATTCATCGGCCACCGGAGCGGTCAGCCGCGCTTCGACAAGCTGGCCCACGATTTTACCAAGCTCCTGGCGGCCGCCTTTTCGACCACCGCGGCTTTTGGTGGGCTGCTGGCTTTTAGCCTTTTCGCCCTCTATCCGACCTTCATGTCCCATCTCTCGGACGTGTTCAGCGGCAGCTACGCCTGGTACGGTTTGTTGTTCTTTGCCGAAGCCTTCAGCATGTACTTCTACTTGTACTCCTGGAACCGTTTGCAGGGGCCGAGGAAGAAGTGGCACCTGCTTTCGGGAGTCTTGTTGAATCTCTTCGGGGTAGCGGTCATGGTGATCGCCAACTCCTGGGTATCGTTCATGATGAGTCCGCCGCTGGCGGAGATCGAGGCCGAGACCGGAACCGTACTGTCGACCGGCCTCAATCCGTCCACCCTGGAGTGGACCGGCACCCTGTGGGAGGCGATCAACAATCCGCTATGGACTCCGTTGAACATCCACCGGTTCATCGGCAACATCGCCTTCGGGGGCTTCATCGTCGGCGCCTACGCGGCGGTCCGATTCTTGAATGCCAAGGACGAACAAACTCGGGCCTACTACGACTGGATGGGGTACATGGGGAACTTCATCGGGGTGGCGGCTTTGATCCCGATGCCGTTTGCCGGCTACTACATCGGCAGGGAGGTGTATTCCTACAGTGCCGTGATGGGGAACAATATGATGGGGGGCACTTTCTCCTGGACCTTCATCATGCAGGCGATCCTGATCGGGGCGTTGTTCATCGGGGCGAACTTCTACCTATGGAGCGGGATGAGCCGCATCCCGGGATCCGAGCGTTACACCAGATACATCAAGTGGTTGGACGTCGTCCTGATTGTCTGCTTCGCGATCTGGATGACCCCCCACAACCTGCCGCTCACGCCGAGCGAGCAGGCGATCATCGGGGGTCAATTCCATCCGACGTTGAAGTTCCTCGGGCTGATGGCCGCCAAGAATGCGGTGATCAACTTCATCATCGTGGCAACCTTCCTCAGCTTCCTGATCTACCGTCGCGGCAACAAGGGAGATCGGGTGCCCGTCAGCCGCCAAGGCAGCGGCTCCAAATTCATCCTCTTAGCCGGGTTCGCGATCATCGCCTTGCTGCTCGGCTGGTACGCCTCGGTCCTCTTCGGGCTCGAACCCTCTGAGCTGGATCTCAGCCCGGATAAGTCCAGGTACTTCCGCCTGCCGGCCTACCTGCTGGTGGCGCAGATTCTGGCGGGAGCCGTGGCGATTGCTCTCACCTTGCGGGACCGAGGCGTGGTTGGCCAACTGGTTTACTTGGGGGCAACCGTCGTCAGCTCGGTGCTGATTCTCGGGCCATACGGATTCGTAGTCATGACTCAGGCCAATCCGTTCTTGCGCAACATCGCGGTGGCCCAGTGGTTGATCACGATGTCGAGCCTGCTCTTTGTCACCGCCATCGACATCGTCCTGCTGCGGGGGGCCAAGGAGATTGGGGCCATCCAGTGGGGGAAGATGAGTGGGCGCAGCCAATATGCTTTGATCTTGCTCGTGGTCGGAGTAGTGATCCTGATGAGTTTGATGGGATTCATCCGCTCCGGCCTGCGGGAGGACTGGCATATCTTTGGCGTCCTGCGCGACACGTCTGAAGGCGCCTTCACCCCCAGCATGGCGGTGATGGCGCGGGTCATTGCAGGCATCGTGACCGCCTTCGTTGCGCTGGTCGGGTTTGTCTTCTGGTTGGCGGGTTTAGGGGAGCAGGGCGACGTAAAGCCGACCCTGGCACAGTCTGGGCTGTCGCCGGCCGCCGGCCAAGACTGATGGCCCAGTGGTATGCCCATCTGTTGTTCAGGGGTGACCAGCTCCTTGGCGAAGGAACGGGCGAACCGGCTCAGATCGCTGGCGTGCGGGAAGACGGGGCCGGCGAGCCCTATGCGGCGGTCGTGATCTCTGGTTTTGCCTTGTACGGAAAGCTGCGAGGTTTCTACTCGGTAGGGGTCTCGCTCATACGGGTTGACCCGCAGAGCGGGGTCGCCAACTACGCCTCCGAAGAAAGCTCCCTCGGCAAAGAATCGGTGGCTTCGCTCTCCCCCAAACAAAGAGCTGCCATCGCCGACTGGCTAGTCCACTTCGATCCAGGGGCCTGGGAGAACTCGACGGAGCCCTTCAAGCTCAGCCTGACTCAGTCCAAGCCGCAGCCGGAGCCCGCCGGATGAGGTTGCTCCGAGTTGCGGTGGGGCTGGCCTGCCTGGGCAGTTTTGTCGCGTTGCTCGCCGATCTTCCGCCCATGCTGATGCCCTGGATCTTCTGGTTCCTGGCGGCGGCGGGGCTAGCGTCCTATCTGTCGCCCGGCCTCCGCACCGGCCTCTTCGTGTTAGTCATGCTCGGGCTCTTTGTCTATATGGGGGCGTTGGTGACCCGGATTTCTGGCGGCGAGTTCAAGGCGGCGGCCGCCGAAGGGATCAGCGTTGAGGGCGGCGAGGCGATTTACTGGGGCAAAGGGAAGTGCAGCACCTGTCACAGCCTGGGCGACCGCGGCTCGGCGGTCCGCGGCCCGAACCATGCCGAGGTCTGCGCCAAGG
>CAZPZD010000091.1:0-3340 GCA_964590515.1 uncultured Anaerolineaceae bacterium
CGAGTTCGTGGGCCAAGGCGGTCGGAGAGTTCCCACCATTCAGCAACAAGAACCGTCCGGAAGGGGTTTCGATCAGACTGCCTCCGTTCTCAAACGTCGTGATTCGCAACAACCCATCCGGCCGGTCGGAGGCAGCCCGCCAGATGAGACCGGTCAGGACTGCCAGTGCCACGACCAAGGCCGCTGCAGAGGGTCTGGGCAGAGTCAACTTCCGCTCAGCTGGGAGGGCGGCCCAGGCGGTGATACCGAAGAGCGCGGCGTAGAGTGCTACTACCGTCGGGGGTGCAACCGGATTCAAGTCGATCGCTGCCCCGGGAGAGCTAGCAAAGAGGCTCACGGCCCGCACCGTGAATGCTGGAAACGGCCAGGCCACGAACGCTAGCAGCTGGCCGATCGGCCGCGAGATTAATCCGACGAGCACGGCAAGCCCGCCCAACATCATGAGCGGGGGCTGGGCCGGGAGCACGACCGGATTGGCGATCAGCGACACCAAGGACAGTCGGCGAAAGTGGAGGGCGGTGAGGGGAAGTGTCGTCAGCTGGGCCGCCAATGTGAAAAGCAGGTATTCGCCGACCGGTCCGGCCCACTGCGTCGCCCGTTCCGGCGGGACCCATCGCGAAGCGAGCCGCACAAATCCGTGTTTGATCGGATCGGCGTAGAGCACCAGACCCAAGGTAGCTGCGAACGAGAGTTGGAAACCGACGTCCCAGAGGACCTGGGGGTTCAGCAGGCTCATCGCACATGCGGCCACCGACAGGGATGCCAGAGCATGGGCCTGGCGGCCGAGATAGCGGGCCAGCAGCGCAAGGCCGCCCATGATCGCCGCCCGCACGACCGCGGCATCGGCCCCGACCAGCAGCGTGTACAGCAGAATGACAAACACCGCGGCCGCTGCCCCGCGGCGCATTCCTAACCAGCGGCCAAATAATGAGATTACCAAGCCAGCCAGCAGGGTGAGGTTGAAACCGGAGATGGCAATGATGTGAGTGGTGCCGGTGTCGTTGAAGGCCTGTCGGACTTCGTCATCGATGCCGCTCTCAATCCCGAGTAGGATGCCGGCCATCAACGAGGCCTCCGGATCGGGGAAGAGCGCGTGTACAGTCTCGAACGCCCGCTGGCGCAGGTCGAAAATGATCTGAAGGACCGGATTGGCTTGCCGCTCCCCAACCCGGACAACGGCGGCCTCCGCGATCAGGCTGTGAATACCTTGCCGGGCTAGGTACTCACGATATGAGAATTCCTCGGTCTCCTGGGGGGTCTCCAAGAATCCGGTGGCCCGGACTCGATCTCCATACGAATAGGATCCAAAGCGGCTGGCCTGGATCAGGGCGACCCCGCTGACCGGGTGGGTTCCGCTGGTTGCGGAATACTGGACGCTCTCCGCGGCGACCCGCAATCCAACATAGCGGTCGCGCACATCGGGGAAGTCCGAGACGATCCCGGTGAGGGTGACGGGTCGAAGCGAATCGTTGTGGAAAGCGAGCCGGGTGTCGTCAAAGACCGGAACCCCCAGCGCGAAACGGAACGCTCCGAGAGAGAAGATCAGGATCCCCGGCCCCATCCGGCGCAGCCAATCCTGAGCCAGCAGCCAGCTGGCCAGTCCGAGAACGGCCCCGAGCAGGTAGATCCAGGCGGAGAGCCCGCTGGCCTTGCCGACGATAATCCCCGCCACCCAGATCAGTCCGAACCGGAACAATCTCACTTGGGGTTTACCCGCGGAATCGGCATCCAAGTGGAGATCGGAGGGGGCCGCCGCCTGAACTGCCTTGGGCCAGGGAGCTGTGCTAGACTTTGCACGGTCAGAGCGCACTCACCGTTGAACCCTCGGCTGATCTTGAAACGCGAGCGGAAAGACGATCCATGCAGCAATATCTAGATCTGATGGGCCACGTCCTTCAGCATGGGGTGGAGCGGGCAGACCGAACGGGCACCGGCACCCTTTCCACCTTTGGCTATCAAATGCGGTTCGACCTGCAGGCCGGTTTCCCTCTCCTGACCACCAAGAAGCTGCACCTCAAGTCGATCATTTATGAACTGATCTGGATGCTGCGGGGCGATACCAACGTCCGATTCCTGAATGAGCACGGTGTCCGGATCTGGGACGAGTGGGCCGATTCGAACGGGGAGTTGGGCCCGGTATACGGAGCCCAGTGGCGCTCCTGGAACGGCCCGGACGGGCAGGTGGTGGACCAAATCGCGGGAGTGGTGAGCGAAATCAAGCGCAACCCCACTTCACGCCGACTGGTGGTGAGTGCCTGGAATCCAAGCTTGGTCGATCAAATGGCGCTCCCACCCTGCCACACGCTGTTCCAGTTTTACGTCCATGCGGATCGGCTTTCGTGCCAGCTCTATCAGCGGTCGGGCGACATCTTTCTAGGGGTTCCGTTCAATATCGCCTCCTACGCGCTGCTCACGATGATGATTGCGCAAGCCACCGACCTCCAGCCGGGCGAGTTTGTCCACACCTTCGGAGACGTCCACTTGTATCTGAACCATCTGGAGCAGGCCCGGCTGCAGCTCGAACGGCAGCCCCGGCCGCTACCGAAGATTGTGCTCAATCCTGCCGTCCGTTCGATCCTCGACTTTGAGTATTCCGACGTTACCCTGACGGGTTACGAGCCGCACCCCCACATCCAGGCCCCGGTTTCCGTGTGATCGTTTCCATCATCGCCGCCCTGGCCGAGCCCAGCCGGGCAATCGGGCTACGGGGCGGATTGCCGTGGAGGCTGCCGGCAGACCTGGCCCGGTTCAAACAGCTGACCCTGGGCCACACCCTCATCATGGGACGAACCACCTGGGAGCCGCTGAGCGGCCGGGGACTGCCGGGGCGGCGGATCATTGTGCTCAGCCGATCCGGCATGGTCCGTGGAAATGAAGTCAAGGTGGCATCCTCCCTCGGCGAAGCGCTCGACCTTGCTGAGCAGGAGCTGGCCGCAAGTGAGACCTTCATCGCCGGCGGCGCAGGGGTCTACCGGGCGGCGCTGGCCCAAGAAGTCGTCGACCGGATGCACCTGACCCTGGTCCACGCCGAGGTGGAGGCCGATACCTACTTTCCTCCGTATGAGCAGGCGGACTGGAGAGTCTCCGCTACTGAACACCGCCCTGCGGATGCCGAGAATATTTATGCGCTGACTTTCACGACCCTTGAGCGAGCGCCGGGCGGCTGAGGCCCTCCGGTTCGATCAGGAAATCTGTACCACAGCGGTGGCTCCCGGCCTCAAGTAGTATTTCCAATAGGATGCAGACGAGCTCGCCGAGTCAGTGCCCACGGCGGATCGGACCCTAAGTCGATGGCCACACCCAATGCCTGATGACCAGTTTGAAGTCGCTCAAATTCGAG
>CAZPZD010000092.1:0-3340 GCA_964590515.1 uncultured Anaerolineaceae bacterium
CTCGAATTTGAGCGACTTCAAACTGGTCATCAGGCATTGGGTGTGGCCATCGACTCAGGCTCCGTTCCGCCTTGGGCACCGGCCCGGCGAGCTCGCCTGCATCCTATTGGAGATACTACTTGAGGCCGGGAGCCACCGCTGTGGTACAGATTTCCTGATCGAAACGGAAGGCCTCAGCCGCCCGGCATTCGCTCAAGAGTCGTGAAAGTGACCGCGTAGAGATTCTCGCCATCCGCAGGGCGATGTTCAGCAGCGGAGACTCTCCAGTCCGCCTGCTCATACGGAGGAAAGTAGGTATCGGCCTCGACCTGGGCGTGGACCAGGGTCAGGTGCATCCGGTCGACGACTTCTTGGGCCAGCGCCGCCCGGTAGACCCCTGCGCCGCCGGCGATGAAGGTCTCACTTGCGGCCAGCTCCTGCTCAGCAAGGTCGAGCGCTTCGCCGAGGGAGGATGCCACCTTGACTTCATTTCCACGGACCATGCCGGATCGGCTGAGCACAATGATCCGCCGCCCCGGCAGTCCCCGGCCGCTCAGCGGCTCCCAGGTGGTTCGTCCCATGATGAGGGTGTGGCCCAGGGTCAGCTGTTTGAACCGGGCCAGGTCTGCCGGCAGCCTCCACGGCAATCCGCCCCGTAGCCCGATTGCCCGGCTGGGCTCGGCCAGGGCGGCGATGATGGAAACGATCACACGGAAACCGGGGCCTGGATGTGGGGGTGCGGCTCGTAGCCAGTCAGGGTAACGTCGGAATACTCGAAGTCGAGGATCGAACGAACGGCAGGATTGAGCGTGATCTTTGGCAACGGCCGGGGCTGCCGTTCGAGCTGCAGCCGGGCCTGCTCCAGGTGGTTCAGGTACAAATGGGCGTCTCCGAAGGTGTGGATAAACTCGCCCGGCTGGAGGTCGGTGGCTTGCGCGATCATCATCGTGAGCAGGGCGTAGGAGGCGATATTGAATGGAACCCCTAGAAAGATATCGCCCGACCGCTGATAGAGCTGGCACGAAAGCCGATCCGCATGGACGTAGAACTGGAACAGCGTGTGGCAGGGCGGGAGCGCCATTTGATCGACCAAGCTTGGATTCCAGGCAGTCACCACCAGTCGGCGCGAAGTGGGGTTGCGCTTGATTTCGCTCACCACTCCCCCGATCTGGTCCACCACCTGCCCGTCCGGGCCGTTCCAGGAGCGCCACTGTGCCCCGTAGACCGGGCCCAACTCCCCGTTCGAATCGGCCCACTCGTCCCAGATCCGGACATCGTGCTCATTCAGGAATCGGACATTGGTATCGCCCCGCAGCATCCAGATCAGTTCATAAATGATCGACTTGAGGTGCAGCTTCTTGGTGGTCAGGAGAGGGAAACCGGCCTGCAGGTCGAACCGCATTTGATAGCCAAAGGTGGAAAGGGTGCCGGTGCCCGTTCGGTCTGCCCGCTCCACCCCATGCTGAAGGACGTGGCCCATCAGATCTAGATATTGCTGCATGGATCGTCTTTCCGCTCGCGTTTCAAGATCAGCCGAGGGTTCAACGGTGAGTGCGCTCTGACCGTGCAAAGTCTAGCACAGCTCCCTGGCCCAAGGCAGTTCAGGCGGCGGCCCCCTCCGATCTCCACTTGGATGCCGATTCCGCGGGTAAACCCCAAGTGAGATTGTTCCGGTTCGGACTGATCTGGGTGGCGGGGATTATCGTCGGCAAGGCCAGCGGGCTCTCCGCCTGGATCTACCTGCTCGGGGCCGTTCTCGGACTGGCCAGCTGGCTGCTGGCTCAGGATTGGCTGCGCCGGATGGGGCCGGGGATCCTGATCTTCTCTCTCGGAGCGTTCCGTTTCGCGCTGGGGGTTCCGGTCTTTGACGACACCCGGCTCGCTTTCCACAACGATTCGCTTCGACCCGTCACCCTCACCGGGATCGTCTCGGACTTCCCCGATGTGCGCGACCGCTATGTTGGATTGCGGGTCGCCGCGGAGAGCATCCAGTATTCCGCAACCAGCGGAAGGCAGCCGGTCAGCGGAGCCGCCCTGGTGCAGGCCAGCCGCTTTGGATCCTATTCGTATGGGGACCGAGTCCAGGCCACCGGATTCTTGGAGACTCCTCAGGAGACTGAGGAGTTCTCTTATCGGGACTACTTGGCCCGACAAGGTATTCACAGCCTGATGGCGGAGGCAGCCGTTGTCCGGGTTGGGGAGCGGCAAGCCAGTCCGGTCCTTCAGATCATTTTCGGCCTGCGCCAGCGGGCGTTCGAAACTGTACACGCGCTCTTCCCCGAGCCGGAGGCCTCATTGATGGCCGGCATCCTCCTCGGGATTGAGAGCGGCATCGATGACGAAGTCCGACAGGCCTTCAACGACACCGGCACCACTCACATCATTGCCATCTCCGGTTTCAACCTCACCCTGCTGGCTGGCTTGGTAATCTCATTATTTGGCCGCTGGTTAGGAATGCGCCGCGGGGCAGCGGCCGCGGTGTTTGTCATTCTGCTGTACACGCTGCTGGTCGGGGCCGATGCCGCGGTCGTGCGGGCGGCGATCATGGGCGGCCTTGCGCTGCTGGCCCGCTATCTCGGCCGCCAGGCCCATGCTCTGGCATCCCTGTCGGCGGCCGCGGTAGCGATGAGCCTGCTGAGCCCCCAGGTCCTGTGGGACGTCGGTTTCCAACTCTCGTTCGCAGCTACCTTGGGCCTGGTGCTCTACGCCGATCCGATCAAACACGGATTTGTGCAGCTTGCTTCGCGTTGGGTCCAGCCGGAACGGGCGGCGCAGTGGGCGGGACCGGTCGGCGAATACCTGCTTTTCACACTGGCGGCCCAGCTGACAACGCTTCCGCTCATCGCCCTTCACTTTCGCCGACTGTCTTTGGTGTCGCTAATCGCCAATCCCATCGTACTCCCTGCCCAACCCCCGCTCATGATGTTGGGTGGGCTTGCCGTGCTCGCCGGATTGATCTCGCGGCCGATCGGCCAGCTGCTAGCGTTCGTGGCCTGGCCGTTTCCGGCCTTCACTGTGCGGGCGGTGAACCTCTTCGCAAGCTTCCCCGGGGCAGCGATCGACTTGAATCCGGTTGCACTCCCGACCGTAGTTGCACTCTATGTCGCCCTCTTCGGAATCACCGCCTGGGCCGCCCTCCCAGCTGAGCGGCGGCTGATTCTGCCCAGACCATCTGCGGCCGCCTTGGTCGTGGCAATGGCAGTCGTGACCGGTCTCATCTGGCGGGCTGCCTCCGACCGGCCAACTGGATTGCTACGAATCGCCACGTTCGAGAACGGAGGCAGTCTGATCGAAACACCTTCCGGCCGGTTCTTGTTGCTGAATGGTGGGAACTCTCCGACCGCCTTGGCCCACGAACTCG
>CAZPZD010000093.1:0-3036 GCA_964590515.1 uncultured Anaerolineaceae bacterium
GAATCAGCAAGGTCGGCGGGATCCTGGACCTGGCGGTTGAGAATGGGTTGGTGGACAAGAAAGGCTCCTTCTACCTCTATGGAGAAGGCCGCCTTGGCCAGGGACGGGAGAACGCCAAGCAGTACCTGAGAGAGAACCCCAGCCTGGCGGCCGAGTTGGAAAAGGGAGTCCGGGCGGTATTTGCCGCCAAAGCCCTAGCGTAATAGAATTGACGGATCGGACCGCCAAAGCGGTCAGGCCGGTGAACTCAGATCTCGGATTCGAAACTTGACAAAGCGATTGGAATGCGAAGAACGGAGCGGGGAGTGCAGTTGGGATTGCTCCGGCAGTTCGCTCCGGACAGATGCCATCGAGTGGATTTGTGAACTTGCCTGCCCTCGTCGATGACCGATTGTGCCTTGAGATAGGTCGAATCTAGCCTTTCCGAAACTTCGCTTCGGATCTGTCTCAACTTCGCCCGTCAAGTAGGGACTAGAGGTCCCCCAGAAGCTTGGGGTGTTCACACGGCCGTGACCCGGGGTCACGGCTTTTGTATTTATGCAGGGAATGATCACCGCCTTGAAGCCCACTCGCCGCGGCCGAGTCCGGGTCTACCTGGACGGGCGGCCCGGATTGGAATTGGCGAAGGAGCTGGTCGCAGAGCTCGAGCTCGGGGAGCTGCTCGGAGCGCAGCAAGTATCCGAGTTGCAAGTCCGCGATCGAAAGGAATCCGCGTATCGGCAGGCCGTGCGGCTGTTGGCTCGCCGCCCGTACACCGAGTGGGAACTGCGACGGCGTTTTGACCGCTCCGGGTTGACCGAACAGGAGCAAGAGGCGGTGATGGGGAGTCTGCGCCAGGCGACGCTAGTGAGCGATGCAGAGTTTGCGGCGGCCTGGTTGGAGAACCGGATGGCCTTCCGACCGCGGGGGGCCTGGGCGCTGCGGGAGGAACTGCGCGCCCGCGGAGTTCCGGCCGAGGTTATCGAATCAACCCTGAGTGGCTTTGATGAGCAGCAGGCGGCACTGCAAGCCGCCCGCCAGGGTTTGCGAAAGTATCAGCACTTATCGCCGGAGCTGTTCCGGCAGCGATTGAGCGCCTATTTGCATCGGCGTGGATTCGAACAATCAACGATCGGCCGGCTGGTGGAGCAACTGGCGGTCGACCGTGAAGTGGAAAGCGAGGATTAGACGTGAATGCACCGTGGTTATTGCCCGTGGTGGGTTCGTTGGCTGCGCTCGCGATCGGATTGACCCTCGGTTACTTCTTTCGCCAACTTCAGCTTCGGCGGGAGCTGAAGGGCCGTCAGGCCGAGGCCGAGCGGATCTTAGAAGCGGCGCAGGGAAAGGCCCGAGAACTCGAATTAGGGGGGCGGGACGAAGCCCTGAAATTGCGTGACCAGGCGGAGGCGGAGGTCTCCCGCCGCCGGTCCGACCTGGCAAAGGAGGAGGAGCGGCTGCAGAAGCGGCGGGTAGATCTGGATGGACGGCTGGACAACTTGGAGAAGCGTGACCAGACGATTAACAAGCGCCAGAGCGCCCTTGACAAACGATCCGGCGAGCTGGAGACGAAATACGCCGAGACTGTGGCGGAGCTGGAGAAAGTCTCCGGGATGACCCGGGAGGACGCCAAAGGCCAGCTCCTGAAGGAAGTCGAGCGCGAATCGCGGGCCGACATGGTGAAGGTCATTTACCAGATCGAAGAAGAGGCCCGAGTGGAAGGCGATCGGCGGGCGCGGGGGCTCATCGCCGACGCCATCCAGCGGGTGGCTTCCGACCACGTGGCCGAGATTACGACCTCGAATGTGCCGCTGCCCTCCGACGACATGAAGGGCCGGATCATCGGCCGCAATGGGCGCAACATCCGGGCCTTCGAACAGGCGGCCGGGGTGGACGTGATTGTGGATGACACACCGGAGGCGGTGACGATTTCGTCCTTCGATTCGGTGCGCCGGGAAGTGGCCCGCCGCTCGATGGAGCGGCTGGTGCTGGATGGGCGGATCCATCCGGCAAGTATCGAAAAGATCGTACTCCAAACCCGCGAGGAAGTGGAACGCTTGATGGGCGAGGAGGGGGAGCGGGCCGCCTTCGATGCCGGGGTTCCGGGGCTCAGACAAGAGATCACCAAGAAGCTCGGCCGGCTCAAGTTCCGAACTTCCTACGGGCAGAATCAACTTGCCCACGCAATTGAGGTCGCCCAGCTGGCGGCGGTGATTGCCTCCGAACTGGGTGCGGATGTCGGGGTTTCCAAGATGGGCGGGTTACTGCACGACCTTGGCAAGGCGATGGATCATGAAGTGGAGGGCACCCATGCCATGCTCGGCGCGGAGTTCTGCCGGCGACACGGCGTTCCGGAGATCGTCGTCAACGCCATTGCCTCACACCATCACGAGGTCGAGCAGCAATCGGTGGAGGCGATCATTGTCGAGTCGGCCGACGCGATTAGCGGCGCCCGACCGGGCGCCCGCCGCGAGAGCCTGGAGGATTATCTGAAGCGGGTGCGGGCGCTGGAGGAAGTGGCCAACTCCTTCGAGGGAGTGGCTGAGAGCTATGCGCTGCAGGCCGGGCGCGAGATTCGGGTGATCGTGAAACCGGAAGCTATGGACGACCTGGAGGCCAGCCGTCTGGCCCGAACGCTCGCCAAGAAGATCGAAGAGGGGATGAACTATCCTGGGCAGATCAAGGTGACGGTCATTCGCGAGACCCGATCGGTGGATTACGCCAAGTAGCAACCCGGGATGGCGTTTGTCCTTCGTGACGCTCAAGGGCGTGAGGTTTCGGTGGTCGGGAGGCTGCTGCCAAACCGAAGGGCCGAGGTTGTGGCCGGTGGTTGCTCTCGGGTTGTTTGGTGCTGATCCTGGGAGGGTGCGCGGCGGGGGCATGGTGGTTACCTGGCTTACCAGGGCGGGCTACTCAGTCCGGACATGGTTCTAGATCCCAATGCCTTTGACATTCGCACCTACCGAGTCGGGCAGCCGGGACAATATCAGATCGATTTTGGGACGTCGAGCGGAGCCGCCGATCTCGGCAGCTGCAGCCTCAGCGTACACTCCGGCGACC
>CAZPZD010000094.1:0-2873 GCA_964590515.1 uncultured Anaerolineaceae bacterium
GGTACCTGTTCATGCAGGCCGTATTCTTCTTCTGGTGGCCGATGATGAGCATCGCTTCGTTCTGGAGCCAGTTCCAAGATGGGCTCTCCGCCGCCGAGCGGGTGTTCGCACTGGTGGACGCCGAGCCGAACGTGCGGCAGCAAGCGAGCCGGCCGGTGCCCAAGGTGGCTGGCGCGATCGAGTTC
The DNA here is from genome assembly GCA_964590515.1 of uncultured Anaerolineaceae bacterium. Lineage (GTDB taxonomy): Bacteria > Chloroflexota > Anaerolineae > Anaerolineales > E44-bin32 > JADFRG01. Next base: position 186 of record CAZPZD010000094.1, read on the forward strand.
CGCAGTCTCCGGTTTGGCTATACGCAATCTGAGGTCGTGTTGCCAGAGTTTTCCCTGTCGATCCGGCCGGGCGAAGCGGTGGCGCTGGTCGGGCATACCGGCGCCGGCAAGAGCAGCCTCGCCAAATTGATCTCCCGCTTCTACGAGTACCAGAGCGGCGAGCTGTTGATCGACGGGCTGGACATTCGTTCGTTGGATCTGGCCGACTACCGCCGCCACCTGGGGATCGTGCCGCAGGACCCGTTCCTCTTCGCGCTGTCGGTGGCGGAGAATATCCGCTTCAGCCGGCCCGAGGCCGGCGATGAAGAGGTGCTGCAAGCCGCCCACCAGATCAGCGGCGGCGACTGGCTTGCGGACCTGCCGGACGGCCTGGAGACCCAGGCCGGCGAGCGAGGTGCCAATCTGTCGATGGGTCAGCGCCAGCTGGTGGCTCTGGCCCGGGTGCTGCTCAAGGACCCCGCGATCCTGATCTTAGATGAAGCGACCGCCAGCGTGGACCCGTTCACCGAGATCCAGATTCAGGAAGGGCTGCGCGAGCTGCTGCGCGGCCGCACGTCGGTCGTGATCGCCCACCGGCTGTGGACCGTGCAGAACGCCGATCGGATCATCGTGCTCGACCATGGGCGGATCCTCCAAGAAGGCACCCACCAACAGCTCATAGCCGCCGGCGGGCACTACGCGGTGCTTTACGACACCTACTTTCGGCACCAATCGCTCGAGTATGTGGAGAGCGTGGGCAGGTTGGCTCCAACCCAATGAGCTGAGATGCCATGCAACGAGCCTGGGCCAAGCTGCTCCCCTGGCGGCGTTAACTCGGTATCGGCCTGACCGCCGGCATCGGCGCAGCGGCGCTTCAGATTGCCGGCTACTGGAAAACAGTCCGAGAGCACCCGCCGGCGCCCTGTTGACTCAGACTCGACCCCGTTCCTCCCAGCGAGACTTTACATAAGCTTCGCGCATCAACCAACTGGCCCGCCATATCCCCGGCGAATACCCTCGTTGCGGCCCCAGAGCAAATAGGACCTAATTCATCCACTCTTGTGACATTTTGCACTATAGGGGGTTCCCTTTGCCCTCTAGACTGCTTGCAATCCGCAAGCCAATCAAGGAGCAGAGACCATGGCGAGAGCGCATGACGCAACGACCAGGAGGTGGGCGTGAGGGGTAAGCCAACCGGATTCGCACACTACGACCTTGGGTTCGAACCGAGCACAAACTTGGAGGTCCTAATGTCTTTGCACAAAAGATTGCCCGTGATCCTCTTCTTGTCGACCCTGCTTATTGCAGGTTGCGCGACGAAACCAACCGAAGTGAAAGTGACGCTGACGGAATTCTCGGTCGTCGCCGAGCCGGCCTCCGCTCCTGCCGGCACTCCGATCATCTTCACCATCACCAACGCCGGGACGATCACACACGAACTCGTGTTTGAGCCGAGCGACGGTGGAGACGCCCCGCTTGAGGCCAACGGTGTAGAGTCCGAGGCCGAGGATATCGAACCCGGACAAACTGTGACCCTCGAGTGGACGGTGACGGAAGCCGGCCAGTATGAACTCGCCTGCTATGTGGAGGGCCATTTCGAGGCTGGCATGGTGACCGCCTTCACAGTTACGGAATAGCTTCGGGCGCCCGCTCCTCAGCATGACCCCGGGCTGCTGTCCTCAGGCGGACGGTCGCCCGGGATCTTCTATTAGGCCCTGCCGCCTGAGCTCCGGCGGATCTACTCTGTGAGCGGGACAACCAGCACCGGCCGATTCGCTCCTGCGATCACCGACGAGAGCGTCGGTCCAGCCTCAGAAACTGAATGGGGGGGCCGACCCGATGAGCTGAGAAGCCGTGCAACGAGCCTGGATCCGGCATGGGCTGATGGTGGTGGTCCTGGTCGGTTTGACCTGGATCTTCTCCGCGGGACGCATGGCAATGCTCCCGGTTCACCGATGGAACCGAGCATTCGCCGACGCCGCCTTCCTCACCCTCTGCCTGACCCTGGCCATCGGGCCGGCCTCCCGGTTCAGCCGAGCCTGGGCCAAGCTGCTCCCGTGGCGGCGTGAGCTCGGCCTCGGGCTGACTGCGGCGGCAGCCATCCATGTCCTGATCTACGCTTCGGCGTTTGATTGGGACTTCCTTCAGTTTGTATTTCGAGTGGAGCACGATCGGCCCATCTTGCTGGACAACGTGTTTGCGGCAGCAAACTGGGTCGGGGTCATTGCCTTGGCATATCTGGTCGTCCTCGCGCTGACCTCCAACAGTTTCTCCCAACGGCTGTTGGGAAAAGGCTGGAAGCTGCTTCAACAACAGACCTACACCTTGTTCATCCTGACGATCGTTCATGCCGGGCTGCTTGTGCACCTTGCCTACCATCAGAAAGAGACCGCATTTCTACCGGTCTTTTGGACCGCCGCCATCGGCACCGCGGCGCTTCAGATTGCCGGCTACTGCAAAACGGTCCGAGAGCACCCCCGGCTGAGCGGTTGACTCACACTAGACCTGGATAAGGTCCCCACGCCGCTTGGCCCGGATGCATGCCGAACCTCACCCCCGGCACGGACGATCGTCACTATCGGCCGCGACCAATCAGCATAGGCTGTTTCCAGACCAAATCGGCCCGAATTAGCCGGGTTGGATCGACCGTGCAAATCACTCGACGGGCAGACTATGCGCTGCGGGCGGTGCTCCACGTGGCTCGGTATT
>CAZPZD010000095.1:0-432 GCA_964590515.1 uncultured Anaerolineaceae bacterium
TGCGTCGCCCAGAAGCCTTGGGTGCGGGTGACACCCTGGCCGGTGTTCTCGAACAAGCAGGTCACCGTGTCGCCATTCCTCAGGTCGATGGTTGCGGTCTGTGTGTTCAGGTCACCCACGCCGGTGCTGCCGCCGCTGCCGATCACCGTGCAGCTGTAGGGAGTGTTAGGGTCAGTCGAACCACCGATCCCAGTCAGCACCCATCCCAGCGGTACGAGTTCCTGGACGGCATAGATGCCGGCATCGAGGGTCTGAGAGTCCATTCCCCCATCAATCAGAGAGAAGTCAGTGTAACCAGCGCCAGTCGCGTCAAAGGGGAAGCTCGTCGCCACTCCCACTGGTTTTGTGATCTTCCGGATGATGATCGTACCTGGCTGATCGCTGTTGGTGATCGTGCAGGTCTTGTTCTGGCCCACACTCAGGGTCACCGTG
>CAZPZD010000095.1:532-2768 GCA_964590515.1 uncultured Anaerolineaceae bacterium
CGGTCTTGACCAGCGTCAGCGTCGGCTGGACATCGCTGTTGGTGATCGTGCAGGTCTTGTTCTGGCCCACACTCAGGGTCACCGTGCCAGCTGCGGCACAGTCCCCGCCCCAGGCCGAAGCCGTGTAACCAAACTGCTCGGTCTCACTGGCGGTGTAGCTGCCCGCGTTCAAGCCATAGGCCACCCCACTCGTCGCCGGGGTCGCATCGATGAACAGCGGGAAGTCCGACACCCCCAGGGTGCCGCCAAAGTTGGTCGCTACGGTCTTGACCAGCGTCAGCGTCGGCTGGACATCGCTGTTGGTGATCGTGCAGGTGGCCGAGCCGCCGTCGGGTACGAAGATACTGCTGCAGTCCCCGCCTGCACCGTTGCTGTAGGTTGTGGAATAGCCCGCAACGGCGGGTTCGGTAATACTGTAAGTGCCCTCGCTCAGACCCGGGAGATTATTCAGGCCCCTGAGCGGGTCGCCGCCGTCCTGAAGGAATTGTGTCGCGGTTCCGCCGTTGACCGAGAAGGAGAAGTCGGTGGCGACCTTCGTTCCACCATAGTTGTTGATCACCAGCTTCCGCACAATCAAGGTCCCAATTCGGGGGCGGATGCTATTGTTGAAGGTGCAGATGGTCTCGAGGCCCGTCTGGATGGTCAAGTTCTGCACGCCCGCGTTGGCGGGGCCTGCCACCGCTGGTGGCGCGTCAGGTGTGCCCGTTTGTGTAGGGGTAGCCGATTGGATCTCGCAGAACGCCGCATCCAGACGGTATCCGTCTGGGACAACTTCATTCAAGTCATAGGTACCCGGAGCGAACGATATCAACGATACATTGCCATTGCCGGTGATCGTCCAGGTGCTGTCCCCGCTCTGAGATGCCTGGCCAGCCCCCAGGTTGAAGACAAAGTTGGTCCCGTCGCCGGACGGTGCGAACTTGACGATCGTCAAGAATCCACTGTCCGGCGTGATCACGCAATCCGAGGGATCCGAGTTCGGCTCCTGGGAGGGATAGCTGCACACGTTGATCAATTTGGCAGTCCCACTACCAACGTCGGCAATGTACACCGTCAGGTTTGCCACCGTGTCCTTGATTAGGCACCCGGTCGCGCCCCCAGCAGAACAGTCATTGTTCACACGCCCAGCAGTTCCGAATGGGTCGACCGTCTGGATCGAGGCGCCGCCCGTCGACGTGAATGAGGTGATCTGAGTTGGACTTGCACATCGGTCAGACTTACTATCTGCGTCGCAGGAGTAGAGACGAGTGGCTAGATAGGCGCCCGCCTGGTCGACAGTGATACACAGCGAGTAGTTGGCCATCCCGTCGCCGTCGGTATCGAAAAGCGTACACGCATCGCCGGTATTGTTTCCGGACCACTGGGTGTCGTCCCAGCCCCACGTCACGGCGATGTCTCCCACACCTGGGTCGTAGTCCACGGTCAAGAAATTGAGGTCTTTCTGGCCGGGCTGGTCGTCCGCGCCCTGGTCGTCCACCAATGTGATCGGCGCGGCCAGGGCGATAACAGCAACCAAAGCCAACAACATTGATGAGAGCGCAACTGCTCTAAAGGAGATCCTCGTTGCTTTCCGCTCAGGACCATTGCCCGATAGCCAATTGATCATCTTCTTCATGATTGCAGTGTCTCCTCTAGGCCGAGCCGAATCGATCGGCGTGCGGCAATCTAAGCGATGGGCCGGGTTGCTCAACTCCGCCGGCGTTCGTCACTCCGGGGAGCGTCATCAACACTCGTAGCATTTCCAGGGACACATTCCCCCTGCTCGGGCGAGCCCGTCTTGCCGTGCCGACAAGGCGCTGCCCTCTTCATGGATGGCGGTGTTCCAGATTGTGGCCGAAGGGGAGCAAGGCGCGGCAACCAACGCCCAACCACGGCCGTTTCACTCCCCTCCATGATAAGGTGCCAAGGTCACCGTAAGGTGAACGGGAGGTCACTGAGTGGCGGCCTCGATTCCACATGTTGGATGTCGAAGCAGAATGGCTCCACGAGCGATCAGGTCGTTGTATGGCGATCACTAATCCTTCTGCCGACCCGCGCCCATGGCTGGGAGTTACCGCAGTCCTGCTGTGCTCGGCCAAGATTGTTATCTCCAGCCCTAGCGGGCCCTCCGCCGGCGTTCAGCTTCAGGTTGGCCGGGTTGCGCGGGCGATGGGTCTTCGGGCTTCGTCTGCGGCTTGCCGCGGGTCGGGCGGGTGTCCTCCTCCAGCGCGTAACCCGACCCTCGCACGGTCACGAT
>CAZPZD010000096.1:0-2720 GCA_964590515.1 uncultured Anaerolineaceae bacterium
AGCCTGGCGGCCGACGGAAGGCCCGCTAGTGTTAGCGGGCCGGCGTGCATGGAGGTTGCCGATGACCGCCAGGGATGGGCCGAGACCCGCAAACGAGCCAGTTATCGCCAGGCTCCGACGCCGTTCCGACAAGATCCTGTCCGGAGCCGAAATCCCCTTGTCGACAAGGGCTATCCCCTTGTTGACCTGGCGTTCACCTGAAGGTCACCTTGGCCCTTTATCATCAAGGCGAGCGGCTTGGTCGGCGATGGGGGATGCTTTTCGCGCCCTGAACCGTCCCTGGGCCAGGGAGGAACCAGGGGGGAGCCCAGGCCGCCGGCACAATCTGTCGCCTGAGTGCTTGCCATCCGCTGCACGATTGTGGCCCCATTGGCTGGCCAGAGTTAGGGGGGCAAGAGTTCCCAGACGTGAAGAGGATTTTAGAGGCGGTTCCCAGCAGGAGCATCGCCGGGACCGTAAGCGCAAACCGGCCCATCGCTGGAACCGCCGCACGCCGATCGTTTCGTCTCGACCTAGAGGACAACATCCAATGAACAGCAGCCGCAGGCTCAACGTTGTGCGCCTTTTCCGGATCGGGTTGGTGGGCTTCCTTCTAATGGGCAGCCTGTTGGCGCCGGCGGTCGCCGGCGCCCAAGAGGCCACACATTTGGCGGTCCACTAGCCGGGCAAATCCTTTCCGATTGGAAACCCACTGTGATTGGACCGCTATCATTCAATGAGGGCTAGGGAGAGAAAGCAATCATGAGCACCAAAACGAGTCCGGTGTCGACCATCCATGCTAGCCGCAAAGTGCTTGGGGTATCTCTGGGCGGGCTGGCGGTTTCAGCTGTTCTCCTAGCTTTGATAACCGGGATCGCCCTGGCGAACCACGCGTTTGTTTCCATCAACGACGTGCAGGGTGCCAACGACCAGCCCAACCAGAAGGATCTCACGAAGTTGGAGGTGGACGACTCCCATGCCGGCCTCGTCTACGTCAACTGGAGCTGGGACGAGGTCACCGGCTTCTCCGGCAATAACACCGGGGACGCGTGTGCTCTCTACGACACAGACGGCGACGGGCTCGTCAACTACGCGCTGTGCGTCACGATCCAAGATGACGCGAACGGCGTTCCAGTTCAGATCTCGGACTCTCCGCGACTGTACTCCTGCGATGAGACTCCGCCGTCGGTGGCGAACCGCCGCTGCACTAGCTCCGTGCTGATCACAGGCCCGTACGACTCCACGGCGAGCGTGGTGTCACCCTCGGGCACCGATCCGTTCCCGGCAGGGGACGACTACCCGAACGACACGTGGGCAATCACGTCGTTCGATTTCGACGACATCGGGGGCGCAGCAGCGACGCTTCTCAACGTCTGCTCATATCCGTCTCAGATCCCAAACTCCGATCCGTCGGACTGTATTGTCACACCTGGCGCGGGCTTCCTGACGATAGTCAAGGTTGACGCCGTCGCCTCCGATACGACCCCCTTTACCTTCACCGCGTCTGCGGCTTCGCAGGCCGGGATCAGCACTTGGACGATCAACGGCAGCGGCTCGGTGCAGCTGATCCCGTACTCCCCGACCACCACCCTGGATCTGAACGAAGCGGTCCCCGCCCTTTGGAAGCTCGACGGTGCCTCGTGCGTCATCCAGCCATCCACTTCAACCGGGACGCCTGACGCGCTACCGTTCGCCGGCCCTGCCAGCAAGGGCGTGCAGAACCTGACGATCCAGTCGGGCCTTCAGACCATCTGTACTTTCAACGATAGCCTCCGAATCCAGCAAGGCTCGCTGCAGATCGTGAAGAAGGTGGTCAACGACAACGGGGGCAGCGCGACAGCGGCGTCCTTCGGCTTGAACACGACGGCGGGGACGCTGGTCTTCGGCGACGCGGTGGAGGCTCCGGCGAACACGTTCACGTACACGAGCGGCGCGCTGACGGCGAACGCGGGCAGCCACACGCTGCGGGAGAGCGACATCGCGGGTTACACGGAAGGGACGTGGAGCTGCACGGGGGCGACGCCGAGCGACACGTCGATCAACTTGGGCGCGGTGACTGTACCCGATGGCGGGACGGTGGTCTGCACGATCACGAACAACGACCAGCAGGCCTTCATCACCGTCGTCAAGGTTGTCACCAACGACGACGGCGGCTCGGCCGCCCCGGACGACTTCCTGCTCACCCTGGAAGGGAATCCGGTCTCCTCTGGCGTGGCGGTACCGGTCGATCCCGGGACCTACACCGCTGGCGAGACCCTGCTCTCCGGCTACAGCTTCGAGGGCTTCAGCGGCGACTGTGATGTCAACGGCGACACGACCGTCGCCCTGGGCGAGTCGAAGAGCTGCACGCTGACCAACAACGACCAGCCTGGCACGATCATCATCCGGAAGATCACCAAGCCCGTGGGTGCGTTGACCAGCTTCAGCTTCGATGCGACTGGGACGGGTTACATTGACTTCTCTCTTGCCGGTGGCGAGCAGAACAGTCAAGACCTGAACGCCGGGAGCTACTCCGTGACGGAGTTGGTGCCGCTCGGGTGGGTGCTTACCGGAATCGGCGGGTCCAGCGACCCTAATACGCCCTACAACTGCACGGTCACTGGCAGCGGCGGAAGCACCGGCGTCGGTGACCTGAACACCCAGACCGCCACCATCAACCTGGAGAATGGCGACACCGTGACATGCGTGTTCGAGAACACCGGCCAGGGTGTCACCCGCACCCAAGGCTTCTGGGCGACGCA
>CAZPZD010000097.1:0-2625 GCA_964590515.1 uncultured Anaerolineaceae bacterium
CGGGAGACCGGCACCGATGTGGTCGTCAACTTCCTTCCGGTCGGATCTGAGATGGCCACCAAATGGTACGTGGAGCAGGTCCTGGAGGCCGGCTGCGGTTTGGTGAACTGCATTCCGGTGTTTATCGCCAGCCAGGAGTACTGGGTCGGTCGCTTCAAGGAGCATGGGGTTCCGATCATCGGAGACGACATCAAGAGCCAGGTGGGGGCGACCATCACCCATCGGGTGCTGACCAACCTGTTCCGGGATCGGGGGGTGCGGATTGACCGGACCTACCAGTTGAACTTCGGCGGCAATATGGACTTCTACAACATGCTGGAGCGGGAGCGATTGGAGTCCAAGAAGATCTCGAAGACCCAGGCGGTCACCAGCCAATTGCCTTACGAGCTGGAGCCGGGGGATGTCCATGTGGGGCCGAGCGATTACGTCGAGTGGCTGACCGACCGCAAGTGGTGCCACATCCGGATGGAAGGGCGGGCATTCGGCGAGGTGCCCATCAGCCTCGAGTTGAAGTTAGAGGTCTGGGATTCGCCGAATTCCGCCGGGGTGGTGATCGACGCCGTGCGCTGCGCCAAACTGGCCATGGAGCACGGCCTCTCCGGCTCGCTGGATGGGCCATCGGCCTACTTCATGAAGAGCCCGCCGGTGCAGCACAACGACGACGTGGCTCGGGGAATGGTCGAGGAGTTTGTCACCCGGTACTCCCGGCCGGTCCCTGCTCGCAAGACCGAAACCGAGTCCTAACTCCGCTTCAATTCAGCCTGGCTGTCCCGCTTTGCCCGTGGAGTCCCCCTGACGGAGCGCATCCGCAACTACGTCGCCGGTCAGTGGCAGGAGCCCGAGACGGCCGAGCGGCTTCCGGTTGTAAATCCAGCCACACTTGAGCTGCTTGGCGAAGTCCCGCTCTCCGGCGCCGCGGAGATCGAGCGGGCTGCGCGCGCCGCGCAGGCTGCGTTTCCGGAGTGGCGCCGGACCCCAGCGGTCGAGCGGGTGCAATATCTGTTCAAACTGAAACAGCTGCTCGAGAGTAATCTTGAGGAGCTGGCGCGCACGATCACCATCGAAAACGGCAAGACCCTGGCGGAGTCACGCGGTGAGATGCGGCGGGCGATCGAGAACGTGGAAGTGGCCTGCGGGGTCCCGACTCTCATGCAGGGTTACAACTCAGAGGATGTTGGGAGGGGGATTGACGAGACCATGATCCGCCAGCCAATTGGGGTGGGCGCCGCGATCTGTCCGTTCAACTTTCCGGCCATGATCCCGTTCTGGTTCTTGCCCTACGCGATCGCCTGCGGCAACACCTACATCGTCAAGCCGTCGGAGAAAGTCCCGCTGACGATGGTCCGAGTCTTCGAGCTGCTCGAGCAAGTGGGCTTGCCGCCCGGCGTGGTGAATCTGGTCCACGGCGCGAGTGCGGCCGCCGAGGCCATCCTGGCGCACCCGCTGATCCGGGCCATCAGTTTTGTCGGCTCAACCCCGGTGGCCAAACAGGTCTACGCCGAAGCGGCCCGGCACGGCAAGCGGATGCAGGTTCAGGGCGGCGCCAAGAACCCGATCGTCGTGCTGCCGGATGCAGACCTCGAGCAGACCACCCGAATCGTCGCCGAAAGCGCCTTCGGAGCCGCCGGGCAGCGCTGTCTGGCTGCCTCGCTGGCGGTCACGGTCGGAGAGGCGGGCGGTTTCTTTGCTGAGGCCATTGCGGAGGCCGCGGTCGAGCGGACGGTCGGGTACGGGCTGGAGGAGGGGGTCGAGATGGGCCCGGTCATCTCCTCTCAGAGCAAGGCCCGCATCCAAGGGTTAATCGGCCAGGGCGAGCGAGAGGGCGCCAGAATCCTGGTGGACGGTCGGGATCCACGAATTCCGGGGTACGAGGGCGGCTACTTTGTGCGTCCTACCGTCTTGAGTGAAGTTCCTCTCGAAGCTGAGTTTTTCTCGACCGAGGTCTTTGGCCCGGTGCTTGGGCTGATCCAGGTGGAGACGGTTGAGCAGGCGATCGCGCTGGTCAATAGCGGGCAATACGGCAACATGGCTTCGCTCTTCACCTCGAGCGGCGCGGCGGCCCGCCAGTTTCGCCATGAGGCGCAGGTCGGAAACGTTGGAATCAACGTGGGGGTGGCAGCCCCAATGGCTTTCTTCCCGTTCAGCGGCTGGCGGGACAGTTTTTTCGGAGTTGTGCACGGTCAGGGGCGGGACGCGGTCGAGTTCTTTACCCAAGAAAAGGTGGTGGTAGAGCGCTGGTTTTAGCCGCTTGACCGAATAGAACATTTGTGCTAGGCTTTAGTTCACTCCCATTCCCCCAAAGGAGGAGAAGATGGCGAAACACCCGATCGTGCACTTGGAACTCTCGGCCAAGGAACCCAAGGCCGCCGGCGAGTTCTACAACAAGTTATTCGGCTGGAAGATCGAGACGGACGAGAAGCTCAGCTACACCCAGTTCTCATCCGAAGATGAGGGCGGGGTTGGAGGCGGCTTCAATCCAATCGACGAGAATACCCCGGCAGGGAGCGTAGTGGCCTATGTCGGCACCGACGACATCGCGGCCTCGCTGAAGAAGGCCGAATCGCTCGGAGCCAAAGCCCTGATGCCCAAGACCGAGATTCCGGGAGTCGGCTGGTTCGGGATGTT
>CAZPZD010000098.1:0-2599 GCA_964590515.1 uncultured Anaerolineaceae bacterium
CGCCGGCGCACGCTGGCCCTCCCGGTGGAGGTCGGTGCCGAGCTCAGTTTGCCGGCCCTGCCCGCGTTACGGATGGGGCCGCGAGCGCTGACAGCCGTCCTGCTCGGGCTTTGGGCGCTGACGGTTCACTCGGCCTGGACTGGCGCCGTCTTCGAAGTCACTGAGATTCGAATCGAGGGCGCCAAGTTGATGACCGAAGCCCAGATCCGCTCGATCGCCCAATTGCGCGGCCTGCCCTCGTTCGCGGTCGATCCGCAGGCGGTCGAGCAGCGATTGGAATCGTATGCCGAGATCGACGGCGCCGAAGTTCGGGTCCGTTGGCCGAACCAGGTCACCCTCGAAGTTCAGGAGCGCCGCCCGATCGTCGAGTGGCTAGACGGAACCCAAGTCTGGTGGCTGAACGCCTCCGGGGTGGCTTTCATCCAGCGCGAGCCTTACCCGGGGCTGGTGCGGGTGGTCTCCCAGCAGCCGGTGCTTGAGATCGATGAAGACGCCCTGCTGCCCGCCATTCTCCCCGAGGTGTTGTGGGAAGCAGTGGCGGTCGCCGAGCAGTTGCCGCATGTGGGCGACCTGACCTACAGCCCGATTCACGGGATCGGATTCGAGGATCCCCGCGGCTGGAAGGTGATCGTCGGGCAGGGCGGGGATTTGGACGCGAAATTGCAGGTGTACGCCGCGCTCACCGCCCAGCTGATGGAGCGAGGGGTGAAAGTTCAGCTGGTCAACATCGAGGATCCTTCCGCGCCGTACTACAAGGTGATGAGGTAAACGTGGCGACACTGCTCGGACCGGACGAGACCGTATTCGTCGGATTGGACATCGGGACCACCAAGGTCTGCCTGCTGGTTGGGCATATGGACCCCGAGCACCGCATGCGGGTGATCGGAGTCGGGATGGTCCCTTCCCTGGGCATGCGCAAGGGTGGGGTGGTCAATTTGGAGGCGCTCACCAAAGCGATCGAGCAGGTCAAGGACAAGGCCGAGCGGACCTCCGGCTATGAAATCACCTCGGTGCTGGTCAGCCTGTCCGGCGGCCAGATCGAGTCGACCAACAGCAAGGGGATGGCCGGGGTGACCGGGCGCACGATCGGCTACGACGACGTCGCCCGGGCGCTGGATGCCGCCCGCTCGATTGCTATTCCGTTCAATCGCGAACTGGTGCACGTCTTGCCCCGCGGCTACGTGGTCGACGGACAGGACGGGATTCGCTCCGCGATCGGGATGTACGGCTACCGGTTGGAGGTCGACACCCATGTCGTCACCGCCAGCACCACCGCCCTGCGCAATTTGGAGAAATGCGTCGAGGCGGCCGGCCTGACGGTGGACGGCTTCGTGCTTTCGTCGCTGGCGGCTGGCGAGCTGGTGTTGAGTGAGACCGAGCGCGAGATGGGGGTGGTGGTGTGCGACATCGGCGGCGGGACCTGCGACATTGGGGTCTACATCGAGGGCGCCTCCTGGCACTCGGCCGTGATTCCGGTCGGCGGCGATTTGATGACCAGCGACGTCGCCCAGGGACTGCACCTGCCGATCGAGACCGCCGAGTCGCTCAAGCTGCGCCATGGGACCTGCCGGGTGCCGCCTGGGGACAACGAGCAATTGGTCACCGTTCGTCCATTCGGGCAAGGGAGCACCGTCCAGGTGCGGCTGGCCGACTTGGCCGAGATCCTGGAGCCGCGGGCCGAGGAGCTATTTGGGTTAGTCAGGCAGGAGATCAAACGTTCCGGCTATGACGCCCTGCTGCCGGCCGGGGTCGTGCTCACCGGCGGCGCCAGCCGGCTGCCGGGGATCGACCTGGTGGCGGGCGACGTGCTGCAGCTGCCGGTGCGCAAGGGGCAGCCGGACAATCTACGCGGCCTGGTCGACAAGCTGAATGACCCGGCCTACTCAGCCAGCGTTGGACTGCTGCGCTGGGCCCAATTACAGAGCGAGCATTTGTTGCTCGACCATCGTTCAAATCACTGGCCGCGCTTCGAATTTCGCCGCGCGGCCGAACTGTTGAAGCGCCTGCTCCCGGGCTAGCCGGGATCGGGTCCGAATTTGACGAACGGATAGAGGAGGGAACCATGCAACTCGCACCACAGATCGAATCGTTTGCCCGAATCAAGGTCGTCGGGGTCGGCGGCGCCGGCAGCAATGCCGTCAACCGCATGATCGAGGAGGGCCTGGCCGGCATCGAGTTCGTGGCCATCAACACCGATGCCCAGGCGCTCCTGCTCTCCAACGCGCCTACCCGGGTGCGGATCGGAGACAAACTCACCCGCGGCCTGGGCGCGGGGGGCGATCCGGAGATCGGCAAGAAGGCCGCCGAAGAGTCGGCCGAAGACGTGTATGAAGTGCTGAAGGGTTCCGACATGGTGTTCATCGCGGCCGGGATCGGCGGCGGAACCGGGACCGGGGCGGCGCCGGTCATCGCCCAGGTCGCCAAGGAAATCGGCGCGCTGACCATCGGGGTTGTGACCCGCCCCTTCACCTTCGAGGGCGCCAAGCGGGGTCAATCGGCCGAAGCCGGGATCGAGATCTTGAAGGAGAAGGTGGACACCCTGATCGTGATCCCGAACGACCGGCTGCTGCAGCTCGCCGACAAGCGGGCCAGCCTGCAG
>CAZPZD010000099.1:0-2382 GCA_964590515.1 uncultured Anaerolineaceae bacterium
GGTACCAGTTACCGGGGGTGAGCCCTCCGGCCTGCACCTGGAGCCCGCCGCTGAATACCAGCAGCGCCATCCCCAGTCCGGTCGAGACTCCGATAACCGGGAATATCGAGACCAGGGTCAGACCACGCCGCAGCCCGATTCGATACGCCTGGCGGTTGTTGCCGTCGAAAGTCTGATAAATCGAACGCTCCTTGCGGAAGGCCTTGGCCACTCCGATCCCGCTGATCGACTCCTGAATCTGGGCGTTGATCGTGGCGGTCACCCGCCGGGCGTGCTGGGTGACCCGCCGCGCCACCCGCCGGAAACTCAGGGCTAGCACGATCGCCACCGGTGCCATGCCGACCAGCAGCAGGGTCAACGTGGCATTGACGGCGAGCAGCCAGACCACCAGGATTGCCAGCAGCAGCACCTGGCTGATGAGGCTTATCACCAAAGAGACGACATCCGAGAAGTCCTGGGTATCGGAGGTCGCCCGGCTAACGATCTTGCCGGTGGGGTGCCGGTCGAAGAAGCTCAAGTCGTGGCGGATGGTCGCGGCCAGTACATCCGCCCGCAGCTTGAGCACGACATCCCCGATCACCCGGGCCGAGAGCCACTGCTGGATGAAGTTGGCGGCCCAGGCGAGGCCACCCATCCCGAACACCACCGCGCCTCCGATCGCGATTGTCCGCAGAGACGGATCCGACCCAACCCCATCAATCACCCGGGCAATTGCGATCGGAGCCCCGGCACCGGCGGCGGAGTTCACGGTCAGTGCCAAAACGACTAGCCCGATCGGACGGCTGTGCTCTAGGAAGTAAATCAGGATGCGCCGCACCAGGTCTCGGTCGCGGTATTCTCGGTCGTAGGATTCGGTTTCTAGCCCGTCGAGTATGAATCCCATGTTGGTTTACTCGCCGTCAGCCGGGCCGAAACGGTCGAAGATCCGCCGGTAATCTGGACTCTCCTGCATGAGCTTTTCGTGGGTTCCCTGCGCGACCAGCTCGCCGCGGCGGAGCACCAGGATCCGGTCCGCCCAGCGGATCTGGCTGAGCCGATGGGTAATTAGGAATGTGGTGCGCTCGCGACTGATTCGCCGCATTGCGCGTTGGATCTGATCCTCGGTGGCGCTGTCGATGGCGCTGGTGCTGTCGTCCAGGATCAGGATGCGCGGGTTGCTCAAGAAGGCCCGGGCGATCGCCAAGCGCTGGCGCTGCCCGCCGGAAAGCGTGACTCCGCGCTCCCCGATCTCGGTCTGATAGCCGCCCGGGAAGCCGCGGATGAATTCTTCCGCCTGCGCCTCCCGGGCAGCCTGCTCAATCTGCTCGTCGGTGGCCTGCTCCCGGGCAAAGGCAATGTTGTCCCGGATCGGGCCGGAGAATAGAAAAATATCCTGCTCGATGGTGGCGATCTGGGAGCGCAAGGACTCGAGGCTCCACTCCCGGACATCTACTCCGTCGACTTCAACCCGGCCCTCGCTGGTGTCGTAGATCCGGTTGATCAGGTGGGTAAGGCTGGATTTCCCTGACCCGGTCTGGCCGACGATGGCGAGGGTCTCGCCGGCCCGGGCCGTGAAATTGAGGTTCTTGAGAACCGGATTGCCGTTGTAGCCGAAGGTGACGTTGTGGAAGGCCACTTCACCCCGGATCGGGCGGGCCACCCCGCCCAGGTTTTCGTCCAGCTCGGTCTTGGCATTGAGCACTTCCAGGACCCGCCGCGCGCCGGCCAGCCCGAGCTGCACCAGGTCAAACGAGAACAGCGAGATAAAGGTCGGGTACCGCAGAGCGCCGAAGAGACCCACGTAGGCCACGACCTCGCCCAATGTGATGTGTCCGGCCTGCCAGACCAGCAGCGAGTGGAAGAACCCAACCGCCCAGAACAGGCTGAAGGCCAGCATCGGCCAGTACCGTGCTTGAATCATCCCATGCTGCACGAACAGCTCCCGGTAGCGGCCGGCATTGTGGGTGAATTTGCGCCACTCGTGCTGCTCCTGCACGTTGGCCTTCACCACCTCGATCCCGGCCATCGTCTCGGCCAACCCGGCGTTCATCACCCCGAACTGCGTCCGCATCCCCACCGTCACCGGTCCCAGCCGCCGGGCGTAATCTCGCAGCGTGACAAGCAGCACCGCAGTGAAGACCAACGGGACCAGCAGCAGCTCGGGTCGCAGCCCGCCGATCAACACCAGCGGCACGATCAGGTTCATCACCGAGTCGGTGATCAGCATGATGCCCGGACTGAACATGAAATTGAGCGAGTGTACGTCGTTGGTGGCGCGGGCCATGAGGTCGCCGATTCGCTGACGGCGGTGGTAAGTCTGGCTCTTGCCCAGCAGGCTGACGTAGAGTTCGTGCCGTGCGTCGCGCTCGACCCCCTGCGCCAGGAACTCGCCGGCATAGTTGC
>CAZPZD010000100.1:0-2308 GCA_964590515.1 uncultured Anaerolineaceae bacterium
AGTAGGCGATCTCCGGTCCATCAGTGTTGAATTCGGCCCACCAGCGGGCAACCAGTCCATAGTGCCAGATTTGGGGGGTTGTAGTCATCGACTCTCGGGCCTGGGGCCAGCTAGCTTGCCACAGATTGGCTAGGAACGTCCAGCAGTTCTTCGCAGTGCAGGCCTTCGAAGGCGGCCATCGTACATTCCAAGGCAAACCACCAAATGTTGGGAGATAGACCACACTGCTGCCAAAGAATTGGCCACAAGCAGTGATCTACCACCATCCGCCGGTAATCCTCCCAGCATTGTTCCCAATCATACTCACGGATCCCGTCGCGGAGCAGGCGATCATGATAGCGGCGGACCAACGGCTGCTCGATCCGGGCGCGGCGTTCTGGATAACACTGCAACGCGATCGTATAGGCGATGTCGCTGACCCCCAGGTTGACGTTCCAGACCGCCCAGTCAATCAGGTACAGCGGGTGGGCTGCCGGATCGTTTGGATACAGGAAATTCCACCAATGCGAATCTCCATGCACGAGCGTCTTGGGTCCGTTCGGCCGGTATCGTGGGAACGCGGCCAGGATCCCTTCGTAACGCTGGAGTCGTTCTGCAGAAAGCCGATCCCCAAGGGCATCGACGATCATCTCGCAATACAGCAAGGGCATGGGCACCGCGTCGGGCGGGGTAAAGTGGGTCTGGTCGACATGCTGCAAGAGCAGGTGACTGTTGGAGTCGTCATATTGCGCATCGTAACAGGTCAGCAGCGCGACCTCGGACAGGGTCGGGGCTATGTGCTGGTAGAACTTTGTCTCAGCGGATTCCCGGTTCTGCTTGAAAAACAAGCGAGCCGGTTGCGAGCCTTGTGCACCCGGCGAATAGGCGATGTGCAAGGTCGCATTGTGGGTCATCGGATTCGGGTCGCGCTGTTGTTCGATGCCCAGTACCTTGCCGGCCGTCAGGTCACCGTGTCGGGTGAGCACCTCGGTCAGCCATTCGGGCGTGATCTGGTCAAAGGTGATCACTGACATCGCGATTTCCTGAAAGGCTGGGGCCGATCGCCGGATCGTACCGCGGCGCCGGGTCAGCTCATTGTGGAGCGTTCGAGGTCGAGCAGGTACCGCTTCCGGTGCAGCCCGCCCCCGTATCCGCCGAGCTCGCCGTTCTTATTCACGACTCGGTGGCAGGGGATCACGATGGCGATCCGGTTGAGGCCGTTGGCCCGGCCAACCGCCCGGACGGCTTTCGGGTCGTCGAGCGCGGTGGCCACCTGCTGGTACGAGCGGGTCTCGCCATAGGGGATAGCGAGCAGCTGCTCCCATACCCGGCGCTGGAACGGCGTCCCCGGATACACCAGTGGAACGGTGAAGGCTCGCAAGCTGCCGGCGAAGTAACCCTCGAGCTCGCCGTGCAGCCGTTCCAGATATTGGTTGGTGCCGGGAACCGGCGTGGCACCGAAAAGCTTGCCCAGCATGGCAAACTCCGTCTCCAGCATTCGCCGATCGCTGTATTCGAGTAGACAGATCCCTTCGGAGGTCGCGCCGGCCACCAGCGGGCCCAACGGACTGCGGATCCAGTCCAAGAATAGAGTCTCACCGTCCCGGTACCGGCCGGGGGCGTCGCCGAAGGTCCGCGCGAACGCCTCCCGAAACCCGCTGTGGGAGTCGTACCCGCTTTCAAACACCGCGCTGTCCACCGAGCCGTTCTCCCGGATTTGGCTCAAGCCCCTGGACAGCCGGCGGGCGCGGGTGAATGCCTGGAAACTCATGCCGTAGCGGCGGAGGAAGTAACGCCGGACCGTGCCGGGGTCGATCCCTCGGGCCCGCAAGTCACCGTCCGTAATGCGCGGCGCGGGGTCACCCTCCACTTCGGCCAGCAGATCGGAGGCCCAGCCAGGCTGGTCATCAACTTCGAGCGGATGGCACCGCTTGCACGGGCGGAAGCCGGCGCTGAGGGCCGCCTGCACGCTGGGGAAGTACTCGACGTTTTCCGGCCGCGGCTTGCGGGCCGGGCAGGTCGGCCGGCAAAAGATGCCGGTCGTCCGCACGCCGAGGAAGAACAGGCCTTCATAGGAGGCATCTCGTTCGAGATACGCCCGCTCCATCTCT
This sequence comes from uncultured Anaerolineaceae bacterium, assembly GCA_964590515.1. Taxonomy (GTDB): domain Bacteria; phylum Chloroflexota; class Anaerolineae; order Anaerolineales; family E44-bin32; genus JADFRG01. Next base: position 2,091 of record CAZPZD010000100.1, read on the forward strand.
GTGGCGGGTGGCATCGGGTACATGCGAGCAGTCTAACCGGAACCGCCAGCCGGTGTCCACCGAGATTCAGGCGTCGAAGTGGGCGCTTGGTAACGCTGGGCGCCGTCGGCGCGAGGCTGGCCTCAGCGCCCCCTCGGCTGCTCGATCGCGAGCTTGATGATCTTCTTCAGGGCAGCAACCGGGATCTTATCCGTGAGTTTGAAGTTGATGGTTCCCTT
>CAZPZD010000101.1:0-2269 GCA_964590515.1 uncultured Anaerolineaceae bacterium
GGTTCACTTCCCGCTCCGCCTGCCAGCTTTCAAAGACGCTCCGCATTTGAGCCACATGCTCCGGGACATGACGCTCATATGTATCGAGCCAATCGTCCATGGTCATCATCCCGTTCTCAGGATGGAAGCACTCCCTACTCCACGATTCATCTGGTGCCAGCTTGATCAGGTCGTAGCTCGTCTTGCGTAGCCAGCGGAAGAGCTCGAGAGCATCTTCCGGGCTCTGCGAGTGATAGTCTAGCTCGCTCGCCCAACGATTCTGATCATACGCCAGGAGTGGTTCGCCTGGTTCCGCGAGGAATCGGCGGCAACGAATGTAGCTATTGGCTTCGCTGTCAGCGACATGAAGGATGATTTCGTGGATGCTCCAGCTGTCCTCGGTGGGTTTGAACTGCCACATCTCGTGTGGGAAGATGTCCAACGAGCTCCTGAGGGTCTCGTACGCCTTGCCATAGGAAGCAATCTTGGCAACTCGTTCACTTTGCGGCATGTTTGGCTCCTCCCAATATGGAAATACAGATCAATTGGCCGCGGAAGGCAGATGGCTAGCAATCCCAGCCAAGGGGCTCGGGCTAGCTAACTAGTGATTATGCGGAAACAGTTCTCCATATCCCCCGTGCAGGGAATTTTTCGGGGAAGTTATTCCGGGATTTGTCCGCCTGGCTGTATTATGGGGAAAAGTTTCCGCTTTGTCTACTGAATCGCGTGGATAGGTGAACGGGAGCCGCCCGCGCTCCTTGTATTAAGGAGGCGAGCCGTCCTCGGGTTCGCCAATCAGTAGTCCAAGTCTCAGGGCAGCCGAGCTCAGCGCATCCCAATCGCCCGGCTCGACGGCTGCACTCGTCGGGCCAAGTCGCTCCCGCAAGAATCGCCCGGTCGAAGCTTGGGTGCTCAGCCGGTCTAGTAGAGCAGCATCCTGAACCTCGAGGACTAGCCGCGGGCGAACCTGCGCTTCCCGGCTATGCTCCGCCCAACGCTCAAAGGCCCGTAGAATCCCCTTCGGAGGCTTGCCGCCCGCAGCTTCCCCCAGGATCCGCTGGGCCTGGCCCAGGGTCAGGCCCTCCCCAAGCGCTCTTTCCAGCGAGCCGGCGGTGAGCCGGTACGCGTAGCTGCCCCGATTTGCGATCTCCCACTCGCAGAGGCGGGCGACCTGATATCGGAGGGTCCGATCGGCTAGCCGGGCGACCTGAACTCTGCCATCCGGCCGTACGGACGATCGCCCGATAGTTCCGGGCGGCGCCAGCGGAGACTGCGGTCCGCGCAGCTGAGCTCCGAGCGGACTCCAGCGAAATGCCTCCCGGTCCGAACTCAGATCGACCGCACCCATCCAGTGCAGCGGGCCGGCAACCAGGTAGCTCAGCAGCTCCCCTTCTACCGAGTCCCAGGATTCGATGCCGTTCACGAAGGCTCCGTCCGTTGCCCGCTGCAGGTACCAGGAGTCAAAGCCGCCCGGAGGTCTTAGAAAGTGAGGGACTTCCTGGCGGGCAGCCGCGACCAGGTCGTGGGTGGACCACCAGGTCCCAACCGGCACGGTGGCCAACAGCTCAATCGCTGCTCGCCGCCCCACGACCGGATCATTGGGCCACTGCGGGCCGGCAGCGCGAAGCGAGCTCACCTGCGCAAGATCGTTCCACCCGGCAGCCCGCAAGTAGTTCCTCTGCAGCGAGGCCAGAGCCGCCTCCCGGCTGCTCTCGAGAAACTCCCGGATCGGTTCTGGCTGCGGCTCGGGAGCCAGCAGGCCACCCTCCTGCAGCAGGATCAGCAGCAGGTCCAGCGTGCTGGGCTGCAGCAGGTGTCCGAGAAGCCACTCCGTACGGGTTGGGGAGAGCTCCGAAACATCCCAGCCACGGCGGCGCAGGGCGGCCAAGATCGTCGTGGCATCATCGACCGCGAGGCTGTCGGCCGCCGCAAACCGGCGGGGCCTGGCCGCTGGCCGGCCGATCGGCGCCGGGGTGTTCGGGGCGGGCGTCGGCAGTCTGCTGGCCAGGTCGTGCGGGATGAACCCGTACTCCTGCGGACCCGCTGGCGAGTCGGCGAATCCTCGTGCGAGCAGGCCGCGATACCAGAGCACTTCAAGCGGCGAGGCCGGGGAGGCCCATGGTTTCTCCCGATCGCGCCGACCCGGGCCCATCTCTCGCAGCGGACCAAATCGGAGCCCGAGTTCTTCGAGCGGCAGACGGCCTGCGTGGCGGTTGAGTAGCTCCAGCACCCGGGCCGCCTCGGCGGGGAGGGAGGCGGCCATTTCGGAAGCCTGGGCGAGCATCGCCTC
>CAZPZD010000102.1:0-2241 GCA_964590515.1 uncultured Anaerolineaceae bacterium
CTTCAAAGGCACCGAGCTCCCGGGCTCCGACCAAATAGAAGCCCATGATCACCATCGGCACGACAGTGAAGGCTGCCGCTAGTGGAATGTTGAAGGCTGTGCCGGTGAACGCAAGCACCGCCTGGCCGATGAAGTAGCTGGAGTTGCCGAGCGAGTAAGGCACAACAAAGTCGCCAAGAGTCAGAGAAAAAGTGAAGATCGAGCCGGCGAGCACCCCGGGGAAAGCTAGCGGCAGGGTTACGTGGCGCAGCGTGCGACGCGGTCGAGCCCCCAGGTCGCCGGAGGCCTCCAAGAGCGATCGCGGAACCCGTTCGAGAGCAGCCTGGATTGGCAGGATCATGTAGGGCAACCAGACATACACAAACACGATGAACATTCCAATAAAGGAAACTGAGAGCGACCGGCCGCCGATCACCGGAATCCGCAGCGCCGCCTCCAAGACGCCCAGGAGACTGAGCCTTTCCAAGAACCAATTCAAGATCCCCTCTTTGGCCAGGATCAGGCGCCAGGCGTAGACCCTCACCAGGTACGAAGACCACAGCGGCAACAGCACGGCCAGGTAGAGCACGGCCTTCGCCCGTTGCGAGGCGAAGCGGGCCATGAAGTACGCGAAGGGAAATGCCAGGACCGCAGACGCGATCGTCACTGCGGCCGCCATGAGCGCGGTTCGCAAGAAAATCTCGAGGTGGGCAGGAACGAACAACTCCCGGTATGTTGCCAGGGTGAGCTCCCGGATCACCTGGCCGGTGAAAGGATCGAGAGAATAGAAGCTTTGGACCATGAGCGAAGCGACTGAGCCCAGATATATCACCACCATCCACAAGAGCGGCGGCCCCAGGAGCAGCGCCAATACCAGCCAAGGCCGGAGATAGATGAAGGTGCCCAGCCGGTGCAGCAGCGGGCGGGGCGCGGCCGGACTCAGCGCGGTGGCCGTCACAGGGTCCTCCCCGCGCAAGATTCCAAGCCGATCCCCCGGCCTGGCATCTCAAGCATTTTCATCAACCCGCTGATTGTGGGAGGAATCCCAGACCAGGCGCACCCGGCGACCCCGTGCGCTTAGGACATCCATCGAAGTCGTGTCGCGGTTCTGCTCAACGACGGTCAGATCCTCTCCGCTGTCCAGCTCGATTAAGTACCGGGTGTGGATCCCCAGATAGATCACGTCCCGCACCTGACCGTCAATCGAGCTGTATCCATTCGGGGCGAGCTGCTCGGGTGATTGGATGCTGATCTTTTCGGGCCGAACGGAGAAGGTCTTCGGCGAGCCGGTGATCTTCTTTGCCAGCTCGCCGCTGATCAAGTTGGACACTCCCACGAAGCCTGCCACAAACGCAGAGCCGGGATGCTCGTAGAGCTCCGCCGGGGATCCGATCTGCACGACTCGGCCGAGGTTGAAGACTGCGACCCGGTCGCTCATCGCCAGCGCCTCTTCCTGATCGTGGGTGACGTAGATGAAAGTGATCCCGACCTGCTCTTGAATGGACTTCAGCTCGACCTGCATCTGTTGACGCAGCTTCAGGTCCAGCGCCCCCAGGGGCTCGTCCAGCAGCAGTACCCGCGGCCGCAAGATGAGGGCCCGGGCCAGTGCTACCCGCTGGCGTTGGCCGCCCGATAGTTGGGACGGGCGGCGGTCCTCCAGGCCAGGCATCCGTACCAGCTCCAACATTTCGGCAACCCGGGTGCCCCGCTCCGGCTTGGGGACGTTGCGGATCATCAAACCATAGCCGATGTTCTCGCCCACCGACATGTGGGGAAAGAGGGCGTAATCCTGAAAGACCATGTTCACCTCCCGCTCGTATGGCGGCAGGTGAGTCACATCCTCGCCGTGCAGCAATACCCGGCCCGCGGTCGGATGGTCGAACCCAGCGATCAGCCGCAGGGAGGTGGTTTTTCCCGAGCCGGAAGGGCCCAACATCGTGAAGAACTCGCCATCCGGGATGTCGAGGCTGACATCGTCGACGGCTTTGACCTCTCCGAATTGCCGGCTGACCCGGTCCAGCCGGACTGCCGGCGGGGAGGCGGAGGTCATCCGGTGTGGCTGACCATCACGTGTTTGGTGATCTGGTAGTCCCCCATCGCCTCGGCCGACAGGTCCTTGCCAAATCCGGAATGTTTGAACCCGCCGTGGGGGCTTTCCGAAGTGAGTGGAATGTGATCGTTGACCCAGACCGTGCCCGCCTCGATGCTGGCCGAGAGCTTCATGGCCCGGCCGATGTCCTTGGTGAATATCGAGGCCGACAG
>CAZPZD010000103.1:0-2063 GCA_964590515.1 uncultured Anaerolineaceae bacterium
GAGCACGTCGAGATTCTGTACGACGTGGACATCGTGTTCAAACGCCAGGCCGAGTCGCTGGGGGTGCGCCTTGAGCGCATTGAAATGCTCAACAGCGCGCCGCCGATGATCGCAGGGCTGGCCGATCTGGTGCGGGGCAAAGCCAAGGAAGCGGGTTGGATATGAGTCATGTTGTGGTTATCGGCGGAGGGATTGCGGGATTGGCGGCGGCTTATCGCCTGACGCGAATCGCGCCCGAACCAGCGATAACACTTATTGAAAGCGACCCTCGCCTCGGTGGCAAAATCCTCACCGAACGGGTGGACGGGTTCGTCATCGAGGGTGGGCCGGATACGTTCCTCTCGCTCAAAGCAGGCGGCCTCGACCTTTGCCGCGAACTCGGACTCGAGAACCGCCTGCACGGGACCAACGAAAAGATTCGCCGCACTTATGTGATGCGCGGCAACAAACTCCACGAGCTGCCCGAAGGCCTCACCGGCCTCATCCCGTCGCGTTTCGGGCCAATGGCTAGGACCAGCCTTATCTCGCCCCTCGGGAAACTACGAATGGGATTGGAATTCCTCATCCCCCCACGCTACGCTGATGGCGACGAGACGTTGGCCGCGTTTGTCGAACGGCGGCTGGGGCGCGAGCTTTATGACCGCCTTATCGAACCGCTGATGGGCGGCATCTACGCGGGCGACGGCGAGCAGTTGAGCCTCGCCTCCACCTTTCCGGAACTGCGCCAGACCGAACTCAAACACGGCGGTCTCATCAGGGGGATGCTGGCCGCGAGGAAGAAAGCGCCTCCATCGAAGCCAACCCGCAAGGAGCGGTCGGTCTTCCTCACGCCCACCACCGGCCTTGCCGAAATCGTGGAAGCGTTGGAAGCAAGATTGAACGGGATCGAAATCCGGCGCGGAGCTCGCGTCGTTGGGGTAGAGGCAGCGTCATCAGGGTATCAAGTGCGACTAGAGAGCGGAGCGTCACTCCAGACAGACGCCATCATCTTTGCCACGCCCGCGTTCATCACGGCTGACTTAATCTCTAATCTCGATTCCAAACTCTCCACTGCCCTGCGCGCCATCCCTTACGTTTCCACTGCCACCGTCTCGATCGCGTATCGGCTTGACAACATTCCACGTCCACTGGACGGCTACGGCTACATCATCCCACGGGCCGAGGGGCGAGCCATTCTGGCTTGCACTTGGACTTCGACAAAATTCCCGCACCGCGCGCCGGAAGGTTTTGGGTTGATTCGAGCCTTCGTTGGCCGCGCCGGGCAAGAGGGCGCGCTAGACGTTGATGACGATGATTTGCTCAAACTCGTGCTCGACGAGCTGCGGCGCACGCTGGGCATCACCGCGCCGCCAGTGTTGCACCGCATCTTCCGCTGGCCGAAGGCCATGCCGCAATACACGCTCGGCCACCTCGACCGACTCGACGTTGTCGAAAAACGCCTGGCCGCTCACCCCGGCCTGTTCGTCGCGGGCAATGCCTATCGCGGCATTGGCATACCGCACTGCATCAGCTCGGGCGAAGCGGCGGCGGAGGCCGTGCGGAAGTTTCTCAATGACCTGATCGCCTTTTAGGGCATATCATGCTCAACACTCAACGCTCTGCCCAGCTGTTTGCCGAAGCCCAAACCCTTCTGCCGGGTGGCGTGAACTCACCCGTGCGCGCCTTCCGCGCCGTAGGCGGACATCCGCTCTTCATCGAGCGCGGCGAGGGCGCGTACCTGTACGACGTAGACGGCAATCGCTTCCTGGACTATGTTCTCTCGTGGGGGCCGCTTATTCTCGGCCATGCCCACCCGCGCGTGGTGCGGGCCATCGCTGAAGCCGCCGCGCGGGGCACGAGCTACGGCGCACCCAGCCCACTCGAACTTGAGTTAGCGAGACTGATTCAACAGTTCATGCCGAACATCGAGATGCTGCGCTTCGTCAACTCCGGCACTGAAGCCACGATGGCGGCTCTGCGGTTGGCGCGCGGTTTCACTGGACGAAACAAGATTGTGAAGTTTGAAGGTTGCTATCACGGACATGCCGATTTACTGCTGGTGCAGGCCGGTTCAGGGGTGGCGA
>CAZPZD010000104.1:0-2006 GCA_964590515.1 uncultured Anaerolineaceae bacterium
AGGCTGGGTGGCGGTCGGCCCGGAGGCCGTAGCGACGCAGGCCGCAAGACCAAGTGCTCCGAACAGAAAGACCGCCCAAGCGGATTCGCCTTGCCTCATTGCGACGCTCACCCCCAGTCTCGCCACAAATGCTTAACTCTTTCTTACCCCGAGTTTATAGCTGAGGAGTTCGCCTCCAGCTCGGCAGGCTTGGGCCGGCCGAAAAACAAACGCTCTCCGTGGATTGGAGAGCGATTTCAACAGTTGGCCGCTTGCCGGGCTGTCCGTGCAGCGGTGTCTGGGGATCCGAGCTTACTTATCGCTGCGGCGGGAGAGGGCAGCCTCCACCATCAGGATTTGATCGCCGGCCCGGCGGATCGTGTTCAGCAGCTCGTTCATCGTCGAGACTTCCTCGATCTGCTCCTCGGCGAACCAGCCTAGGAACCGCAACGCGGCGAAATCCTTCTCTGCGGTCGCGAGCTGCAGCAGGGCATTGATCTGATCGGTCACTCGCTTCTCCGAGTCGAGCGATATCTGGGCGGCTTGCTCGGCAGACTTGATGTCTTGGGTCGGAGCCGAGGCGGCCGGGATGGCCACTGTGCCGCCGGCATCCAGGATGTAATGGACAAACTTGAGCGCGTGCCCCCGCTCCTCATCCGATTGGCTAAAGAAAAAACCCGCCAGTTCGGGGAGATCCTCTCTTCCAAAATGAGCCGCGACCTGCAGGTATTGGTTGGAAGCCCCTAGCTCGCTTCCGATCTGTCCGTTGAAGGCTTGATTCAGCTTCTCACTGATTAGCATGGCAGTCACCTATTGGGATCTGAGGGTGCTCGGCCCGCCCAATCATACCCCAGCGCTCGAGCGAGTCAGCGCCCGCTTCGCGCCGAAGGAGCTTCACCGGCTGGCCCCGACATACTCCAAGGCGTATTGGGCGTCGAGGTAGTTTGGATTGTAGTCGAGCGCTTCGCGAAAGTCTGCGACCGCCCCGTTGAGATCCCCCAGCCGGAAACGGGCCCAGCCCCGCCACAGCAGCGATTCCTCGGCCTTGTAGGTTCGATACAGGGTTGTCTCCGCCAGGTCGATCACGTCCTGGAACCGACCCTGGTTGAAGTAGGCGATGTAGGGGCCGAACTGGTAGCGAGTAAACCGCCAGGGTAATCCGATAGACAACGCATTGTCGAAGGCGGTGGCCGCCTCTCCGTAGCGCTCGAAGGTGATCAGGTTGCTTCCCAGGTTGAACCAGGCGTACGGATCCTGCGAATTCGCTTTGATCTCCGCCTGTGCGGTGTCGATGGCCTCGGCCCGATTGGCGGCCAGGTCTGCATCGGTTCCGAGCAGCGCTTGAATCCGAGCGTCTTCACCCGCCGGGTAAACGACCAAGTAGACCCGGTTGAAGGCCCGCCAGCCGTCGTCGAGCTCGGCGTATGAGATCTCACGGCCCGGTCCACCGGTGCCCGGGTTGGTGTCTTGGATGATGAAAACCTGCGATGACTCGTCATAACCGGTGAGGAGCAGATAGTGGCCGGCCCAGCCCCCGCCGCCATCGCCCTCGCCCAGGATGAAGCCTTTCTCAACAATCACCGGAAGACCGGCCGCCAGCAAACCCTTCAGTTGTTCCATCGTCCCGTCCACCCGGAAGTCGGCGTTGAGCCAGCCGGCCTGGGTGCGGACGAAGTACACCAGCTCTTCGACGTTGACATTCTTGTCGCCCCGGTCCGGCTTCAGCAGATCGGAGATCGTGAACTGGTCACCGCTCCAGCCGAAGTACCGCAGCCCGAGGGCCAGGGTGGCCGGGCCGCAGTTGTTCCAGTCCTGCTTCTCCCAACGCGGTGCGGGGAGGGTGACCGAGGCCGGGAGCGGGGTCGGAGTCGCCGTCGGCGGAGCAGAGGAGGTCGGGCGCAGGGTTGCAGTCGGCAGCCGGATCGGGACCAGCTCCGCGGCGGCGGCTCCCGAGGGGGTCGGCACCGTCTCCCCCGGATGCATCCAGCCGCGCACGATCCCCGAGAACGCGTCCAGGCGCCACTCCA
>CAZPZD010000105.1:0-1970 GCA_964590515.1 uncultured Anaerolineaceae bacterium
GAGCGAGCCGGACCGGGGGCAGTCGCATGCGGTCAACAAAGGCCTTCAGCGCGCGAATGGTGAGATTCTGGGTTGGCTGAACTCGGATGATGTCTACTGCCCGGGCGCCGTACGGGCCGCGGTCGATTTCCTTGAGCTGCACCCGGACGTTGCCCTTACGTATGGCGCGGCAGACATAATCGGTTTGGATGGAGGCGTGCTCGGACCGATCCCGGTGGAGGATTTCGATGCTCGGGTCTGCATCGCGCGCCACAGGTACATCATTCCGCAACCCGCCGCTTTCTTTCGACGGGAAGCGATCGAGAGGGTTGGCCTGCTTGATGAGCGATTGAACTACTGCCTGGACTGGGACTACTGGATGCGAATGGCGTTGGCAGGGCTGAAGGTTTCCAGGGTTCCACAAACCCTCGCTCGATGTCGCTTCCATCCCGACGCAAAGACCGTCAGGGAACTCATCGGACCTCATGAGGAGATGATCACGTGGGTTGATAGATTCTTCTCTCAGCCGCTGCCTCCAGGTTTTGCCGGGCTGGAGCGACAATCGCGTAGCAGGGCGTTGCTGAACCTCGGACGCCAACACTTTTACGGTGACCAATATGGCAGCGCCAAGCGAGCAGTGTTCAGAGGGTTCTTGGAGTATCCGGGAATCCTGCTGAGAGATCGAGCCTTCTTGCTCCTCAGCCTGTCGATGCTCCCTGAATCGGCGGTAAGGCTCGTTCTGCGGCTCAAGAGGTCGTGGTTCGGCTCTCCTCCTGCTCTGGAGGCTCGAATCGGAGCGACAGGAATCGCGCGGGCGGGGTCGCGTTAGCGTGCGGATCGGGATTGACGGGCGGGTATTGGAGGGCACCCGGACAGGGGTCGCCCGGTATTTGGTGAACCTCCTCCGGCTGTGGGCAAAGGAGCACCAGGCCCACGAGTATTACCTCTACTTTGAGCACCAGCTTCCTCCTGATCCCCTCTTGAAGGAACCATGTTTCACAAGACGGCTGCCCCTAAGACTGCGGCTCCTCAAACAGAACATCAGGGAGCTGTTATGGGAGCAGGCGATCCTGCCGCTCGCGGCCCGCCGTGACAGGGTCGATCTGCTCTTCTCACCAGGCTATACGCTGCCCGCGCTTTTCGGCGGCCCTGCGGCTGTGACGATCCACGATGTCTCATACGAAGCTCATCCGGAGTGGTCCCGGATGGCCCAACGATGGAGGCTGAGGACCTTCTCCAGGCTGGCGGCCCGGAGGGCCCGGGTGGTTCTCACCGACTCCGAGTTCTCGAAGCAAGAACTGCTCAAGTACTACCGCCTGCCAGCGAGCAAGATTCGTGTGGTCCCGTTGGCAGCTAACGACTTTCCCGGGCCGCATCCCGCCGGCGAGGCCGGGGAATATGTGAAAGACAGATTTGGTCTCAACGAGAATTACCTGATTTTCGTTGGGTCGATCTTCCCGCGGCGATGCATCCGCACACTCCTGGAAGCCTTCGAGTTGGCACTCAAAGACGGTGGCCCCGCATCTTTGGTTCTCGTCGGGGCGGACTGCCTCCGCTCGAGTTTTGAACTCCCGCAAGCCGTCGAAGCCCTCAACCTTCGGTTGGGCCGCCGGGCCGTACTCCATTTGCCTCGCGTCGAAGATAGCGATCTGCAGTGCCTGTATAAAGGCGCCACGGCGTTTATCTTCCTATCTGAGTACGAAGGCTTCGGGCTGACTGCCCTTGAGGCCATGGCGTGTGGAACACCGGTCATTAGCGCCAGGACCTCCTCGATTCCGGAGGTGGTCGGTGAGGCCGCATTGTTGGTGTGCGACCCCACGGACGCAGTGCAGGTGAGCCAGGCGATCCTGGCAGTCTCGGGAGACGCAGAAAAGCGAGCTGAAATGGTGCGAAGGGGCCTGTCACAGGCCTCCAGGTTCTCCTGGCGCCGTTGTGCTGAGGAGACCTTGAGGGTGCTGGAACGATGCAGCAGGACTTCCGATTGCTGACCC
>CAZPZD010000106.1:0-1826 GCA_964590515.1 uncultured Anaerolineaceae bacterium
CGGTCGTGTGGGCCTATCTGGTTGGAAAAGTGGCCTGGGCGATCGCCATTACCCTAGCGGCCTGGATCGCGGCCCGCCGGCGATGGGGCCCAGGGTGGTGGCGGGCTCCGCTGTCTTCCATCTTCGATCGCCGGCGAGAGATGGCCCGCTTCGCACTGAGCACCAACCTAACCGGGACCCTCACCCTCGTGACCCGTGACAGCGAGGTGTTGTGGCTGGGAGCCTTGACCTCGCCGCTGCAGGTCGGGTATTACAAGGTGGCTCTTGCTATCCTGAACGTCGTGCTCATCCCGGTCCAGCCGCTGATCAGCACCACCTACCGGGAGGTGGCCCGAGAGGTCGCCACCCGGAGCTGGGAGAATGTCCGGTACCTGCTGCGCAGCGGCAGCCTGATCGCTGCAGCTTACTCGCTCGCGGCGGCCGGCGGACTGGCGGTGTTCGGAGTGTGGGTGGTTTCCCTATGGGGATCGGAATTCTTGCCCGTTAGTTACTCGGCCTTGCTGGTGCTGCTGCCGGGAGTGATCGTCGTCAGCGTCTTCTATTGGAATCGGAGTGTGCTGCTCCCGCTTGGCCTGCCGGAGTACCCGACCAAGGTGACCCTGGCTGCGGCACTGGCCAAGGTCGTGCTGATCTTCCTGCTGGTTCCCCGACTGGGGGCGGTGGGGATGGCCATTAGCCTGGCCAGCTTCTTCTTCGGCACGGCCGCGGTAATGGTGTGGAAGACTCTGCGCGAAATCCAGCGAAAGTCCTCTTTGTCACCTGCCTAAGTTGCGCATCGCCTGCATCTCGACCTCCCAAGTCCCCTCCACAACGGCCAATTCGATCCAGCTGATGAAGTCCTGCGCGGCGCTGGTTGAGCTCGGACACCAGGTTACGCTGTGGCTGCCCGCCGTACGGCCGGAACCCGGGTGGGAAGAGCTCGCCGCCCATTATGGGATCCAGGTCCGATTCCCCATTCGAAGACTTCGTTCCCTGCGGGCGCTGCGCCGCTACGACTTCTGTCTGCGGGCCGTGCTCGCCGGGCGCCGCTCGGGAGCCGAGCTGCTCTACGTCTGGCCGTATCAAGCGGCCGCGATCGGGTCACGCCTGGGGTATCCCACCCTGCTGGAGGTGCACGACCGCCCGGCCGGCGGGATGGGGCCGCGCTTATTCCGCGAGTTCTTGAGGGGGAAGGGCGCCCGCCGGTTGCTCGTGACCACCGAAGCGCTGCGAAGCTGGCTGGCCGCACAGTACGGCTCGGAGGGGATCGATCCGCTGGCCGCGATCGCGCCGAACGGAGTCGATCTGGATCGCTACCGAGGACTGCCGGAACCGAGCGAAGCCCGGGCGCTGCTCGGCCTCCCGGATCGCTTCACCGCCGGTTACACCGGACACCTGTATGCGGGACGGGGCTTGGAGCTCATGCTGACCCTGGCACTCCGGATGCCCGATGTGCAATGGCTGTGGGCGGGAGGCGAGCCGGAGGCGGTTATCGAATGGCAGGGCCGCCTGCAGCGAGAAGGTATCGAGAATCTGAAGCTGCTAGGGTTTGTCCCCAATGAGCGGCTGCCGCTGGTCCAGGCCGCTTGCGAAGTGCTGCTGATGCCGTACGAACGACGGATCGCGGTGAGCAGCGGTGGCGATACGGCAGCGACCGCCAGCCCGATGAAGTTGTTCGAATACCTGGCGGCGGGCAGGGCAATCCTGGCGAGCGACCTCCCGGTGCTGCGGGAGATCCTGAATGAAACGAACGCGCAGCTGCTGCCTCCGGATGAACCGGAGATCTGGCAAGGGGCGCTGCTGAGATTGAAGAAGTATCCGGAGCGGAGAGCGCGGCTGGGCGAGCA
>CAZPZD010000107.1:0-1806 GCA_964590515.1 uncultured Anaerolineaceae bacterium
CGTCAGCGAACTTCCCAGCACTTTCAACAGGTCCGCCGAAAGCGGATCGATCCAATGCGTGTCCTCCAGGACGATCAGAAGGCTCTTCTGGCGCGCCACCGACCGAAGCAGTTCCGCCAACACTCGTTCGAGGGAGATCTTTCGAAACTGCGGGTCAAACTGCTGGGTGAGGCTATTATCGGGAATCGTCAGGTTCAGCAGCGGGCCTAATAGCGGAACGCGCTCGAGCAGGGCCGGTTCCAGTTCGTCGACGCTAGCCTCCAGGGCTGTGATCTGATCCTCGGTCGAAAGGTCGGCATCTACCTGCAAGATCGACCGCCAGATGCCCGACCACACCAGATAGGAAGCGTGCATAGCGTAGGACTTGGCTTCGCCGGTGTAGATCGACAGCCGCATGCTTCGGGCGGCGCGGACCGCCTCGGCAACGAGCCGCGATTTACCCATCCCGGCCTCGGCCGTGACCCCGACAACGTGGCCGCGCCCCTCGCGCGCTGAACTGATTTTGTCCGTGATGATCGCCATTTCGGATTCACGACCGACCATCGGAAGCAGGTGCCGGCGAGCGGGCCGATCCCGGGCGCTGAGATCGGATCGCCCGATCAAGCTGACCACCTCGATCGGTTCCTGCTTGCCCTTGACCTTGATGGCCGGGCGCGCTCCCCAGGTGAACGCCTGATCGACAGCGTCGAAGGTCGATTGGCTCATCAGAATCTCGCCCGGTTCGGCGGAGGTCATCAGTCGTGCGGCCAGGTTGGTAGCATCGCCTAAGACGCCATAGGTTCTTCGGGTATGGCCCCCGTAGGCACCGGTGCGCATTCGGCCACGGTTGATGCCGATCTGTAAAGAACTGATGTACGGCAGGTTGGCCGCTTCTGTTCGAAGATCGAGCGCGGCGGCGGCCGCACGTTCCACGTCGTCCTCGTGGGCCACTGGCGCGCCAAAGGCCAGATAGAGGTAACTCCCCTTGTCCCCGGTTGTGATGTCGACCAGGGCCCCCGTGTACTTGCTGAGGATTCGCTGGACGCGCCGAATGAAGTCATCAAACTTCTCGACGGCTGACTGGTCTGCATCGTAGTCAATCCCCGTAAAGCGCAGGAAGAGAGCCACGGCCGGCCTCAGCTCAGCCAGAAACTCACCCTGCCCTGCCCGCAGCCGCTCGTAGACCGGGGCGAGCAGCCAAGGCCTTAGCTGTTCCTCAGTGAGCGACTCGGGGGGGAGGTCTGGCCAAGGGTTGTGCTCAGGGTTCACTACCACTTCAGCTGCGACCCCTAGGCGATTGCCATCGACATTGAGAGTGCGTCGAATCTCTACCTGATCCTCCAACGCCTGCATCGCTGAATGCGCCAGTACGACCTCGCCTGCCTGGGCATGGTGTTCGGCTGCCGCCATTTCGTCCAACACCCGCCCGGCCAAGACGTCGAATAGCTGCTGTTTGGGATCGCCAACCAGGAACCGCCGCGCAGCTCCCACTGCCACTCCGGCCTTGACCGACAGTGGGAGCCGTTCTCCGGAGGTGCTGAGTTGCTCCATGGTTCGGTGCATCTGCAGAGCGCATGCGGTGGCGGTCAGCCCGCGGTCGTTCTCAAACCAGCAGGTGACCGCGTCGCCGCTGAATCCAATTACGCTGCCGCGGAAAACATCAATATCACCGATCAACGCGTCGTAGACTTGATTAAGAGTGTGAGTCAATTCCTCGGCGCCACGCTGCGGACCCAGGTCATGTGCCAGGGCCTCGGCCAGGGGTGTGAAGCCAGAAATATCGACAAATAGTGCTGAGCCGAAGGCCCGCTCGGGAAGCGCCTCGCC
>CAZPZD010000108.1:0-1750 GCA_964590515.1 uncultured Anaerolineaceae bacterium
GTCTGATTGTTCAAGGTAGAGTTCGGCAGCCCTCGTGAATTCCCCAACCGCCCTCACAGTCTCCCCCGCCTCTTTCAACGTGCCAGCGAGATCCATATGGGCCTTGGGGCTGTTGGGCTCAACGCTGACGGATTCGTCGGCCGCTGCAACCGAATCGGGAAGCTGAGGGATCGGCGACCCGACCGGCTGAGACTGGATAGGCTGATCTACCGACTGTGGGGCAGCTGCGGCAGTCTCGTCCAGGGCGCCTCCCATGGCGATGAGAAAGCTTGCCAGGCAGACGGTAGTCATTAGAAGGCCAGCGGCAACCCAGACCCAACTTCTCGCTCTCCGAGCGGGTTTTGTCCCGGTTGTCGCCGTTACTGCGGCCCGGGCCGGAGCCGGAATCGGGGCCGCAGCCCGTGTGACGGCCGGCGATTCGGCCGGCCCCCAGGGTGAAATCCCTTGCGCTGCGCGCTCGAAGGCCTGGACCGTCTCGGCAACGTTCTTGAAACGGTCTTGGCGGTCTTTGGCCAATGCCTTGAGCAGCACATTTTCCAGAACCTTCGGGATCTTGGCGTTGATGCTGCTCGGCAGGGGCAGGACCGTGTAGATGTGATCGTGAATGATCGAGAACGGGGTGTCCGAGTTGAACGGCACCCGCCCCACGCACAGCTGATAGAGGACGATCCCGAGCGAATAGATGTCGGTACCTGCGTCCAGGTTCTGCTCCCCGCGGGCCTGCTCGGGCGAGATGTAGTGAGGAGTTCCCAGCAGTTGGTCGCCGGAAAGTGTCGATTGTCCAGCCTCCGCCATGCGGGCCAGGCCGAAATCAGTGAGGAAAACTCCACCTGCCTCGGTAAGCAAGATATTGGACGGCTTGATGTCCCGATGCAGCACTCCCTGATCGTGGGCGTAACTCAGTGCGTTCCCGGTCGCCCGTACGATTTCGAGGATCCGTTCTTTCGCCGGCCATCCACGATCCAATGCCGCTTTGAGCGTTTCCCCCTCGACGAACTTCATCACCAAGAAAGGCTGATTGAGATGGTCGGCGAAGTCGTAGACCGGAACGATGTTGGGGTGGTCGAGCCTGGCAACCACCTTTGCCTCCCGCTCAAAGCGCCGCAGGAATTGAGGATCCTGCATGAAGGCGGGATGCATCACCTTGAGGGCAACATAGCGGTCCAGGGCCGGATGATAGGCCTTGAAGACCGTCGCCATCCCGCCTTGACCGAGTTGCTCGATGATTCGATACTGACCGACGTTTTCGCCTGGTTGGAAGGGCATGCGGGTGGCCTACGGCCTCGATGAGACGATCAGCTGATTATCCGGAAAGCAACTCCAAGATAACAGTGAGTAAATTGTCCGGTGAGTCTAAGTTAGGCCTGCAGGACCGCAAGGCCTGGAAGGGGCTGTCCTTCCAGCAGAGCCAGGGTGGCGCCCCCTCCGGTTGAGAGGTGAGTAAACTGGGCCGCCAGGCCTGCCTGTTGGACTGCTGCGACCGAATCGCCGCCCCCGACGATGGTGAGCGCCTGACGGCCGGCAATGGCCTGGGCTATCCCGCGAGTCCCGGCGGCGAATGCCGAGACCTCGAACACGCCCATCGGGCCGTTCCACAGAATGGTCTTGGCCGGGAGCAGCACGTCGGTGAACCGCCGCAGAGTCTCGGGGCCAATGTCCACTGCCCGCCAACCGGCGGGGATCTGGTCCACCCGGGTCACCCGATGTTCGGCCAACTCGGATACGGCAGCCGCGGCCACCACATCCGTCG
>CAZPZD010000109.1:0-1703 GCA_964590515.1 uncultured Anaerolineaceae bacterium
CAGACCGACTGCACCTCGTGCCACTCCAATGTCAAACCGGCAAACCACTTCGCCGGCCAGTGCAGCCAGTGCCACAGCACGACCGCCTGGAAACCGGCGATCTTCAGCCACAGCCAGACTGCCTTCCCGCTGACCGGCGCGCATGTTGGCGCGGCCTGCACGAATTGCCACGTCGGAGGCGTCTACGCCGGGACGCCGAAGACCTGCGTCGCCTGTCATGGGTCCCAGGACGCGCACAGCGGGCAATTCGGCTCGAATTGCGGCGCATGTCATTCGACAAGCGGCTGGGGCGGAGCAAGCTTCAACCACAGCCAGACCGCTTTCCCACTGACCGGCGAGCATGTCGGCGCGGCCTGTACGGCTTGCCACGTGAACGAGACTTACCAGGGGACCCCCACGGATTGCGCCGCGTGCCATGCCGACCCGGCCTTTCACGCCGGATCCTTTGGCACAAATTGCGCAGGCTGCCACACTACCCTGGGCTGGCGCCCTGCCCAGTATGGCCTGCCGCACACTTTTCCCATCCGTCACCACGGAGCCGGAAATTCCTGCACCAATTGCCACACCAGCGTTGTGACTGAGTACACCTGCTTCAATTGCCACGATGACAATGAGATGGCTGAGTCCCACGAGAACACCGAAATCAGCGATTGCACCCGCTGCCACCCGGATGGGAGGAAGTAGCGGACGACAGCCAGCAGCAGACGCGGTGATCTACCTGCAGCACTCGCATCCGTCTTTCCAAGCCTGCTCCGATCTGATAACATTGCTCCCGATGGCCTCGCGAACCAGCGGGGTCGTTTTTTGATATGAAATGCTGACCGAACGAACCGAACTGCGCAATATCGCGATTATCGCCCACGTCGACCACGGCAAGACCACCCTGGTCGATGGGATGCTCAAACAGGCCCGGGTCTTCCGCGAGAACCAGCCGGTGGCCGAGCGGGTGATGGATTCCTACGACCTCGAACGCGAGCGGGGGATCACGATCCTGGCCAAGAACACGGCCATCTCGATCTTCGACCCACAGATCAACGGTCCGGTGAAGATCAACATCGTCGACACCCCGGGGCACGCCGACTTCGGCGGCGAGGTCGAGCGGGTGTTGAACATGGTCGACGGGGTGCTGCTGCTGGTCGACGCGGCCGAGGGGCCGATGCCCCAGACCCGCTTTGTTTTGAAAAAGGCACTGGAGATCGTTCACCGCTGCGTCGTGGTGATCAACAAGGTCGATCGCAAGGGCTCCGATCCCGAGCTGGCACTCAACCAGACTTTCGATCTCTTCATCCAGCTCGGGGCCACCGATGCCCAGGCCGACTTTCCAGTGATCTACACCAACGCGGTGACCGGGCAGGCCGGCCGAACGGAGGAGCTTGGGCCGAATTTGCAGCCGCTGTTCGAGGCGATTCTGAGGCGCATCCCCGCCCCGCGGGTCGATGCGGAGGCGCCGCTCCAGATGCTGGTTACGAATCTCGGGTATGACGATTACCGCGGGGTCACTGCGACCGGTCGGATCGCGGCCGGACGCCTGCGAGCCGGCATGCCGGTGGCGCGCATCTCGCACAACGGCGAGGTGCATCCCGAAACAGCGACCTACCTCTACCTGCACCAGGGATTAGAGCAGCTTGAAGTGGAAGAGGCCCGCGCCGGTGATATCGCAGTCGTCGCCGGCCTGATCGACGTGGCCATCGGTGAAACACTGG
>CAZPZD010000110.1:0-1662 GCA_964590515.1 uncultured Anaerolineaceae bacterium
GGGGTCTGGATCGCACAGCTGACACAAATGAGCCGGTTGCAGCGATTGCAGCGCAACTTGGTGGGCCGATCCGGGTGGACATAGCAGGTGAGGAGCGCCTCGGTCATCCCGGCGATCCAAGAACCGCGACCTGGTTCATCCGGGAGGTCAGGTTGCGATAGAAGTAACCCGGGTCCTGAAGCCGGGCGAACCGCACCACGTGTTTGCCCGCCCGAATCTCCACCCGGTCCTCACTCTCCAGCGGAATCGGCAGGCCCCCGTCGACGCTCAGGATGGCCTGGTGGGTCGTGCGAACTGCCACTCGCACCGTAGAACCCTCATCCAACACGATCGGCCGTTCGACCGACAGATGCGGAGCGACTGGAACCAGCAGGATGTTCCGCAGCTCCGGCGACAAGATTGGGCCACCGGCCGCCAAGGCATAGGCCGTCGAGCCGGTCGGCGTGGCGATGATCAACCCATCGGCAACGTAGGTCGTCAAGTGGCGCCCATCGATTTCGGCCGTCAGGTCAACCGGGCGAACGATCTCACCCCGGCCGATAAAGCACTCGTTCAGGGCCGCCCATGAACCCAGCCGACGATCCCGCCGCTGGTGATCTGCCTGCAGCATCATGCGCTGCTCCAGCCAATAGTCGCCCTGGATCACTCGCTCGAGCGCGGCCAGCCAATCCTCTTTCCGGACCTCGGTCAAGAATCCGAAGTGGCCCAGGTTGATGCCAAGGATTGGGATGTCTAGCGGGGCACACAATTGACCGGCCCGCAGCATGGTCCCATCGCCGCCCAGGGCAATGAACAAGTCTGCCGGATTCGACGCAACCTTGGTGCGAAAACTGTCGTCATTGAGCGATCCCCAATAAGATTTCAGCTCGCGCCCGTTCAGCACTTCGTTAATTTGCTCGGCCAGCCGAAGAGCCTCCGGCAGCTGGGGGTTGGCTGCCACTACGAAGGTCCGCGGCGGGGCAGCTACCGCCGTAGCGGGAATCCCGGGTTTCAGGCTGTCCCTTTCCCGGGCCGTGAGTCCAGTTTCTTTTCGACCGATTCGAGGGCGGCCCGCAGGCTGTCTTGCTGCAGGCTGGTGGTCAGATCGCCGCGAGTTCGCTCCACCAAACCCCGCACCAGGTCGGTGGTCCGCCGCAGATTGCCGGTGATCGCGTCGGGATAATCAACCGTCACCAGCAGGCCGTAGATTTCGTCCATGGCCTCTAACAGCCGCTCGGCCTCGGCAGAATGCGCCTGGCGCAGGATGTCCAGGGTCCGTCTACGCAGTTCGCCGACCGCCTCCCCCAATCCGCCAAGGAACGCGGCGTACTCGACGCCCAACTCATCCGGATCGGGAAGCCGGTCGCCGACCAGCAGTGCGAACACGATCGAAGCCTCCGCATACTCCTTGAATGCATCCTGGGTGTACCCGGCATGGAAGAGGTCCGGATAGGAGGCCAGGTCAGCCCTCAACTCGTCGATGATCGCTTTAGCTTGGTCGAGATGTTGTCGGGCCAGCTCCCGCTCTTGCCGGTGGGCAGCCCGGATGGCGGTCGCACTGTGGCGGATGAGGGTGCGTGAACGCTGCAGGGCCGAATCGCGGGCCCCGTTCTTCCGCTCGAAGTAAGACATAATCCGTTCCCCGATCGCCTCGAGTCGGTCCATGTTGCCTATTCCTCGGGC
>CAZPZD010000111.1:0-1661 GCA_964590515.1 uncultured Anaerolineaceae bacterium
TCCACCGACGACGACGGAGTCATCCTGGCCGCGATGGCCTCGGACGCGCTAGGGTTGTCCCACAATCCGCTGCTGGCGGTCCGCGTCGCCCGAGACAAATATCAGACCCGCCAGGCGCTGGCCGCCGCCGGGATGCGCACACCGGAATTTCGGCGGTTCTCTGTCGACGACGACCCGGAACAAGCCGCTCGCCAGGTCAGCTTTCCTTGCGTGGTCAAGCCGCTGGCGCTCGCGGCCAGCCGGGGCGTGATGCGAGCGGACAATCCCGACGAGTTTGTCGCTGCCTTTGGTCGGCTGGTCTCCATCCTGCGAACAGTCGAGGTCGGCGAGCTGAACCCCGCCGGTCATCAGATCCTGGTGGAGAGCTACCTCCCGGGCGTCGAGGTCGCTGTCGAAGGGTTGCTTGTGGGTGGCAAACTCACGGTGCTGGCAATCTTCGACAAGCCCGATCCGCTGGTGGGCCCGTTCTTCGAGGAGACCATCTACGTCACACCCTCCCGACATTCGGAGCCCGTTCAGCGCGAGATTGTCGCCGAGACTCAGCAGGCGATCACCGCGCTCGGTCTGACCGGGGGACCGGTCCACGCGGAGCTGAGAATCAATGAGGCAGGTTGCTGGATCCTCGAAGTGGCGCCGCGCTCGATTGGCGGTCATTGTTCCCGCGCCCTCCGCTTTGGAGCCGGCACCACCCTTGAAGAATTGATCCTTCAGCACGCAGTCGGCCTCCCATTAACTTCGACTCAGCCGGCGACGCCCGCCTCCGGGGTCATGATGATTCCCATCCCTAAGGCCGGCGTACTCTGCGAGGTGCAGGGGGTCGAGCAGGCTCAAGAAGTGCCTGGCATTGATGAGATCCGAATAACCATCCCGGTCGGGCGGGCGGTCGTTCCGTTGCCGGAAGGATCGCAATATTTGGGCTTCATCTTCGCTCGAGACCAGACCCCCGAACGCGTCGAGGCCGCGCTGCGGGCGGCCCATGCCCGGCTGACCTTCATCATCCTGCCGCCCGAGCAGGCACAGTACAATTAGCTACCCATGATCGAACTCACCGCTGCCGCCCAAAAGAGACTTCAGGAGATCTTGGCCGAGAAAGAGGGGGACATGCTTGGCCTGCTCGTGGGGATCAAAGGGCGCGGCCCTGGTGGCTTTGAACATTTCATGCGGTTCATCGGCGAGAGCGACAAGCCCGAGGGAGCTCTCGTCACCGCCATCGGTGAGCTGCGCATCTTCGTCCCGCCAGACAGCGCCGACAATCTCAAGGGCTCGACCATCGATTTCTCAGCCGCGAAGGGCGCCTTCAATATCGAAAACCCGAACCCGGCCTTTATCTGGTCCGACCCGCTGGCGCAGGCAGTGCAAGATGTCCTCACCAAGCAGATCAATCCTGCGGTGGCCGCTCACGGCGGCGCGGTGCAGCTGCTCGAGGTCAAGGACCAAGTGGCCTACATCGAGTTGGGCGGCGGGTGCGTGGGCTGCGGAATGGTCGATGTCACCCTCAAGCAGGGGATCGAAGTGGCGATTAAGGAAGCGGTCCCCGAGATTCGGGAAGTTGTCGATACCACCGACCACGCCAGCGGCACCAACCCCTACTTCCAACCGGACAAAGCCGACCCCCATCACCAACCGGCCAAGGGCGGCCAGGCTCCTCGCTCACCGTTCGG
>CAZPZD010000112.1:0-1616 GCA_964590515.1 uncultured Anaerolineaceae bacterium
TCCAAGGCGAGATTCGGATCGGCCGCGGGGAACTTGGGGAGACTCGAGTTTGGCTGCTTCGGGAGGGCGGGGAACGAGGACTGGGCTTCTCCGGCACCCGGCTTGTTAGCGGGAGCGAGGCGACGGGAGCCGCGTGTATCGAGACCCGGGTTCGCTTTCTAATCCTGGGTGGTGCCGAACAATCGGCGCCGGTCAGCTATTGTGGATGCCTGGAAAAGGTCGGAGAGACCTGGACCTCAATCGGTGAGTGTCCAGTGCAGTCTTCGTCCGCCGACTGAAGGTTGCGCATAGCCAAGTTGACAATGGAGGTCAGCAAGAATCGTCGGGTGAGCTAGTTCAAAGTACAACGCCGCCGGGCGGGTGCAGCCCACTGAAGCTGCACTCACCCGGACATGGCCACGGCCAAGAATGGCCACGGCCATAAAGGGAAGGGCGAGATAACTACGAGACCACTGCCACTCAATCAGGTGGTGCTTGGCGACTGCCTGCGAGTCATGGAACGCCTGCCGCAAGGTTCCATCGACCTGATCTTCGCCGATCCACCCTATAACCTGCAGCTCAGCCAGGAACTCTGGCGCCCGAATCAGACTCGGGTGCATGGAGTCGAGGACGCCTGGGACCGATTCGAGAGCTTCAAGCAGTACGACGAGTTCACCCGGGCCTGGCTCACCGCTTGCCGCAGGGTGCTCAAGGCCGACGGCTCCCTGTGGGTCATCGGGACTTACCACAACATTTACCGGGTCGGTGCGATCTTGCAGGACCTCGGATTCTGGATCCTCAATGACGTGCTCTGGATCAAGACCAATCCGATGCCCAACTTTCGCGGAGTTCGTTTCACGAATGCCCACGAGAGCCTGATCTGGGCTGCCAGTTCGAGCAGCTCCCGGTACACCTTCAACCACCACGCGATGAAGCGCTTCAACGATGGCAAGCAGATGCGCAGCGATTGGGTGCTGCCGACCTGCACCGGCAAGGAGCGGATCAAGCTCAACGGCAAGAAAGCTCACTCCACCCAAAAGCCCGAAGCGTTGCTCCACCGAGTCATCCTGGCCTCGACCGTGCCCGGCGACATCCTGCTGGATCCATTTTTCGGAACCGGGACCACCGGCGCGGTCGCCAAGCGACTGGGGCGGCAGTGGATCGGGATTGAGAAGGAGTCTAGTTACGTGGAAATCGCCCGCCGGCGGATTGAGGCGGTTGAGCCAGAGCCTGCCGAGGCGCTGGCTCTCGAGGTCCGGTCAGCTCGCCGCGAGCCGCGGGTGCCGTTCGCCTCGCTGCTCGAGGCAGCCTTCATTCGACCCGGGCAGAAGCTGTATTTCAAAAAGGATCGCAGCCGATCGGCCTGGGTGAAACCCGATGGCCGGCTGCGCCTGAACGGGATCGAGGGATCGATCCATCAGCTCGGCAGCCACCTGGCCGGCGGCGGCCCCTGCAACGGATGGGAGCACTGGTTTTATGAATCACAGAGTGGCGCGCTCGAACCGATTGACCGACTGCGCGAGCGGTTACGCGAAGGTGGGCCCGAAAAATGAAAACACCCCGTGGGGTGCGTGGATCGGTCTGAGGTGCCGAGAGCCAGAATCGAACTGGCGACACCGCGATTTTCAGTCGCGTGC
>CAZPZD010000113.1:0-1521 GCA_964590515.1 uncultured Anaerolineaceae bacterium
CGCCTCACGGTCATCGCTCCCTGGCGCGAGTGGGAGATCCGCTCACGGGAGGACGCCCTCGCCTACGCCAAGGCTCACGGCGTCCCGGTCACCGCGACTTCCCGGTCGATCTACAGCCGCGATCAGAACCTGTGGCATCTCTCGCACGAAGGCGGTCCGTTGGAGGATCCGTCGCTCGAGCCAGAAGAAACTTTGTACCAGCTCACGGTCGCGCCGGAGAACGCCCCGAGCGATCCACAGTTCGTCGAGCTCGAGTTCGAATCCGGTAGGCCCGTCCGCCTGGACGGCGAGGCCCTCTCCCTGGCCGCCCTCATCGAGCGCCTCAACGAGATAGGCGGCCGGCACGCGATCGGCCGGGTCGACCTGGTGGAGAACCGGCTGGTCGGGATGAAGTCCCACGGGATCTACGAAACTCCCGGCGGGACGATACTGTGGACCGCGTTGCGGGACCTCGAATCCATCGTGCTGGATCGGGGCACACTTAGGGTGAAGGACGCCCTGGCGCTGGAGTATGCCGACCTGGTCTACAACGGCCTGTGGTTCTCCCCGCTGCGCGAGGCGCTCGACGCGTTCGTGGATGCCACCCAGGGACCGGTGACCGGCTCGGTCCGGCTCAAACTCTACCGGGGCAACGTCATCCCAGTCGGCCGCACCAGCCCCTTCAGCCTGTACCGGGAGGACTTCGCCACCTTCGGCCAGGACGACGTGTACGACCAGTCCGACGCAAAGGGATTTATTCGACTCTACGGCTTGCCGCTGCGGGTGCGGGCGCTGAGCGGGCTGCCGGTCTCCGGCCTGGACCTGCCTCAGCCCGACAACAGCCGCTTCAAGCGCGATTGACCGTACCGATGGGCGAACGAGGAGCATGAGCATGTGGGGCAGTCGATTTGCAGATCCGATGGATCCGGCGGCCCGGCGGATGAGCGCCTCGATCGGCTTCGACTACCGGCTCGCACAGCAGGATGTGCGAGCCAGCGTGGCCTGGGCCCGCGCCCTCCAGCACGCCGCCGTCCTCACCGCTGAGGAATCCGAGCAGATTTGCGCCGGCCTGGCCCAGATCGGCCGCGATCTGGAGCAGCGCAAGCCGCTGTGGTCCGAGGCCGATGAGGACATCCACACGACGGTCGAGCGGCTGCTCACCGAATCGATCGGCCCGCTGGCCGGTAAGCTCCACACCGGCCGCAGCCGCAACGACCAGGTTGCCACCGACCTCCGGTTGTGGCTGCTGGACAACCTGCCCGCCCTCGACGAGGCGGTCGTCGGGATGCAGCAGGCGCTGTTGGAGCGGGCCCAATCCGACCTCGAGATCCTGATGCCCGGCTACACCCATTTGCAGGCGGCCCAGCCGATCCTGCTCGGGCACTGGTGGCTGTCCCATTTCTGGCCCTTGCAGCGCGACCGGGTCCGGCTGCGCGCCGTGCAGCAGAGCGCTTCGCAGATGCCGCTCGGCTCGAGCGCCCTTGCCGGCGTACCTTACCCCATTGACCGCCAACGCTTGGCCACGGAACTTGGATTCGATGG